>NZ_SSXC01000024.1 GCF_021699055.1 Blastococcus sp. MG754426
GGAGGGGACGGGGAGGGCGGCGTTGCGCAGGACCCGGATCCCGGCGTCCTCGAGGGCGGTGGTGAGCTCATCGGCCGCGCCAACGACGTAGTCGTGGTTGCCCAGGACGGCGTAGGTGGGGATATCCGCCGAGACCAGCGGGTCGAGGAGCTCCACGACGCGGTCGACCTGGGTGGAGACGTCCGGCTCGTTGCTGTAGAGGAAATCCCCACCGAGGAGCACAAGGTCAGGCTCGTCCTCCACGATCTCCCCGACCGCCTTCTCCACCATGCCTTCGTTGGACCACCACATGCCGATCTGCAGGTCCGACATGACGGCGATGTCAGTGCCGGCCCACTCCTCGCCCAGTTCCGGCAGGGCCACCCGCCAGCGTTCCTCATCCAGGATGAACCGTGGTTCCACCGCGGCCCCGTAGACGAGCAGCAGCACGATCGTCACTCCGAGCGCGATCGCAATCCGCATGAGCCAGCGCTTCACCGGTCGCTCCTCCCTGGCCGCGGCCCCAGCCGGCCGTACTGCGTTGCCTTCCTTGTCGGGACGGTGATCAGGCGCTGGCGCCCGCAAGCAGCGGTGGCGGATGTTGTCACGAGCCGAGATAGACCGAGATGGCGCCGAACAGGGCGAAGCCGGCGGTGAGGAACACCGGACCGAGCTGTGAGGTCTCACCCTCGTGAGCCTCGCCGATCATCTCCTCGACCACGACCGCGGTCAGGGCACCGCCGGTCAGGGCCAGTACGGACAGGGTGATGATCTCGGGAGCGTCGCGTAGCGCCCAGTAGCCGATGGTGGCACCGAGCAGGATGGGAATGGCGAAGGCGGCCGCCATCGCGATCCGCTTCTTGCGGCTGATCCCGGCGTTGCGCAGGGTGGCGATGGCGGCGAAGCCCTCCGGCACGTCGGCCGGCACCTGGCCGACCGCCAGCAGGAGACCGAGCGCCGGGTTGACCACGGCGCCCGTGCCGATCATCACGCCGTCGCTGAAGAGGTCCATCGACACGCCCGAGAAGATGGCGAGGGCTCCTGACTGTTTTTCCCCACCGCCACCCATCCGGGCCTGCACGTACCCGATCGTCCGGTCGAGCCCGATGAAGATCGCCCCGCCGACGACGAAGGCGAGCAGCGGGACCCACGGCAGGCCGGCTGCCAAGGCCTCGGGCATGAGCTCGAGGCCCACGACAGCCAGCACGATGCCGGCGGCGAGGTGCAGAGCGAGGCTCAACGCGCGCTCGGAAACGCGGAAGACCTCCGCGAGCACACCGCCGAAGAAGTTCCCGGCCGCCGGGAGCGCAGCGAACCCGAGGACGAGCAAGAACTCGGACATGCCGAAGGGCCTTTCCCGCCTGATCGGCGTTCTACCGGAGTTGCGCCAGCCACCTGCGGGGACGCCCACAGGGTTCCGAGCCGGCGGAGCGTTCTCGGGCGGAGCAGTGCCGGCCACCGGGGTCGGAGGTTGACGCGGCCCGGGCAGCAGCCACCAGCGTCCCGCCCCGGTCCTACAGCCAGTAGTAGCCTGGCCGTGATGAGCGAAACTCCGTCGCACTCGCCGGCCCACTCAGTTGCCGGTGGTTCTCCCGAGCACGAGGCCGTCACCCCCTCCCCGCCGCACGTATCCCGCCGCCGGCTCCTCGGACTGGCCGGCCTGGGCGCTGCGGGTGCCGTGGCGTCGGGCGCCATCGGGGGAGTGGTCGGTCGAGCGACCGCGAGCCCCTCCACGGCCCAGGCCACCGGGGCACCGGTGAGCGACCCGAGCGCGGCTGTCGACTTCACGGGCGTCCACCAGGCAGGCATCGTCACGCCGGCGCAGGACCGGCTTCACTTCGTCGCGTTCGACGTCGTCACGGACAGCCGCGAGGCGCTGGCCGACATGCTGCGCGCCTGGACGACGGCTGCCCGGGAGCTGACGGCGGGACGGCCGTCCGGGCCGGGGGACACCGGCGAGGCCATGGGGCTGCCCGCCTCAAGCCTGACGCTGACCATCGGTTTCGGTCCGACGCTGTTCGAGACGGCCGACGGCAGGGATCGTTTTGGGTTGGCCGCGCACCGGCCGCTACCTCTGGTCGAGATGCCGCCCTTTCCCGGCGATGCCTTGCAGCCCGCCATCAGCGGTGGCGATCTCTGCATCCAGGCCTGCGCCAACGATCCCCAGGTCGCTGTCCACGCCGTGCGAAACCTGGTCCGGCTCGGGGTCGGCGTGGTGAAGGTGCGGTGGACGCAACTGGGCTTCGGCCGGACGTCGTCCACCAGCGCGGCACAGGAGACCCCACGCAACCTCCTCGGCTTCAAGGACGGCACGGCCAACCTGAAAGCGGAGAACGGACGGGCGCTCGACCGCTTCGTCTGGGTGGGTGAGGACGATGCTGACTGGCTCTTAGATGGGTCCTACCTCGTCACACGCCGGATCCGCATGCTCATCGAGGACTGGGACGGCGTCGCTACCGCCCAGCAGGAGGCAGTGATCGGTCGGACCAAGGAGGCCGGTGCGCCACTCGGCCAGCGCCGTGAGTTCGACCCGACGGACTTCACTACGCAGACGAATGGCCGGCCGGCCATCCCGCACGACTCGCACGTCTTCCTCTCTCACCCGACCAACGCGGGAACGGCGATGCTGCGGCGCGGCTACAGCTTCGTGGACGGCACGGACGAGGACGGTCGCCTGGACGCAGGCCTGTTCTTCATCGCCTATCAGCGGAACCCGGAGACAGGCTTCGTCCAGGTCCAGCGCAACCTCGCAGGTGACGCGCTCAACCGCTTCATCCGGCACACCTCCACGGCCGTGTTCGCCTGCCCGCCCGGGGTGGTCGATGGGAACGACTGGTGGGGGCGAGGGCTCTTCGAGCCGACTCGCTGACGTCGACGGACGGGGGGCAGTTGCGTCAGGTCGTCCCGACGGCTTGCCGGGTGTCCGGAGCGGACTCCGCCAGATCGGGGCGGAACCGCCGGACGGCACCGACGGAGCCGAGCATCAGACCCAGGCCGCCGAAAATGAGCAGGGCCACCGACGTTCTCGCCAGAGGGGTGGGGCCACCGGTGATCACGTTGGCGCTCCACAGGACGTCCATGTCCGGTAGCCCCTGGACGAAGTGCATGAATCCGGCAATCGCCGCGAGCATCCCGGCCAGCAGTCCGTTGCCGCGGAAAGCGGCCCGCACACCGAGGATCGTGATGCCAATGAGCGCCAGCGTGGGCAGCGAGGCGGCGCCCATCGCCAGGACACGGTCGGCGGCAGTCAGCCCCGGTTGTGGTGTCGCCAGCAGGTGCCAGGTCGCGGCCGCCGTCACGATCGCCAGCAGGAGCGCGAGCGGTCGCGGGCTCTTGCCCAGGAAGCCGGCCAGTGCTCCGGCCAGTCCGACGAGCAGATAAAGGGGCCACCAGAGGCCCTTGGCCGGTGGCGGTGACCAGGTCAGCTCTCCGTCCACGGTGACGGGACGACCGTCATAGGCGACGGGCACTTGCCATTCGATGATGGTGTGCTCGGAGTCCGGGTCGGCCACCACCTGGGGCGGGGGGCTGTCGAGCATCCAGTGAGTGCGGTGATCGTGCCAGGAGTACTCGGGTTGGGTGGACACCTGACGCCAGTCCGGGTCGGCGCGAGGATCGGCGTGGGCCGGCAGCTCCACGTTGCCGTCGCGGCCGAGGTTCAGGTACGTCGCCGGGCTGTTGGCATTTCGCCACACCCCATCCGGGCCGATGCGCAGGTACTCCTCATCGGAGTACCCGAAGACCGTGACGGTGGCCGGGGAGCCGTTCATGAGTTCGAGGCTGTCGCCGAACTCGGTGACGCGCAGGCTCACAGCAGGCATCGGACCCGACGTCCTGAGCACCTGGCCGGCGAAGTTGCTCCCGGCCACCCCGCGGTCGGAGTGCGCGCCCGCGGGCGTCGCGACCGTGAGGACGAGGATGACGGAAGCCAGCAGGACCGACGACAGCCGGAGAGCCCAGGCTCCCATGCTTCGCGGCGACGGCACTCGGTCACCGTAGGCGCCCGGTCAGCCCATCTTCGGTCAGGACACGACGTCCCTGCCGGTCTTGCGTCCGGCCACGCCGTTCACTCAGGCAACCGACATCGTCGGCAGCCGGCGTTGACCGGTGCAAGTGTCAACGACGGCCCAAAGTTGACCCCCTAGCGACGGCTGAAAATTGACCCCCTCGTGGTCATGCGTCTTCGGTGGCGGCCGCGGAGCGGCCGAGGTCTCGGTCTTTGAGCCGGTAGCTGTCGCCCTTGAGCGAGATGACCTCGGCGTGGTGGACCAGGCGGTCGATCATCGCGGCGGCGACGACCTCGTCGCCGAAGACCTCGCCCCAGCGGCCGAAGGGCTTATTGGAGGTGACGATCAACGAGGCCCGCTCGTAACGGCTGGAGACCAGCTGGAAGAACAGGTTGGCCGCCTCCGGTTCGAAGGGCACGTAGCCGACCTCGTCGACGACCAGCAGCGGGTAGCGGCCGAGCCGGCGCAGTTCGTCGTGCAGCCGGCCGGCGTGATGAGCCTCGGCGAGCCGGGTGACCCACTCGGTGGCGGTGGCGAATAGCACCCGGTGGCCGGCCTGGCAGGCGCGGATCGCCAGTCCGGTGGCCAGGTGGGTCTTGCCGGTCCCGGGCGGGCCAAGGAGCAGCACGTTCTCCTTGGCGGTGACGAAGTCCAGGGTGCCCAGGTGCGCGACCAGGTCCCGCTTGAGGCCGCGGGCGTGGTCGAAGTCGAACTCCTCCAGGCTCTTGCGGGCCGGGAACCGGGCCGCGCGGATCCGTCCCTCACCGCCGTGGGACTCCCGCGCGGAGACCTCCCGCTGCAGGCAGGCGATGAGGAACTCCTCGTGCGACCAGGACTGCTCACGGGCGCGCTCGGCCAGCCGCGGCACCGCCTCCCGCAGCGTGGGCGCCTTCAGGGCGCGGGTCAGGAACGCCATCTCCGCGCCGAGATCCCGGCTCATGCCACGCCTCCCGCGGCGGCGTCTTCGGTGAGGCCGAGGGCGGCGTCGTAGTCGCTCAGCGGTCGGATTTCCACCTCGCCGGCGGGCGGGGCCGGACGGAGCAGCCCGACCCGGGCCGCGCGCAACGCCTTGGCCGCGGTGACGTGCTCATCGGCGGAGATGGTCTGGTGGCGGGCCCAGGCTCGTTCGTGGTCGGCCACGACCCGGCCCTCGCAGAGCACCCGCACCCGGTGCAGGTCGGCGAGCACCTCAACCCGCCGGCCGATCACGGTCGGATGGACGGAGTAGTCGTTGCCGTCCATCCGCACGTAGTGGTCCCGGGCCAGCCGCGTGCTGCTGCGCCAGCCCGTCGTCGGAGCGACCGGCGGCAGGGTGAGCATCCGCTCCCGGTCGGCGGCGATCCGGTCGGTCGGCGCGCACCCCAACGCCCGCCGGGTGCGGGTGTTCACCAGCCCCAGCCAGGCGGACATCTGCGCGTTGAAGTCGACCGGCCCGGTGAACGACCGGCCGGGCAGAAAGGATCGCTCCAGGTAGTCGTGGAGCCGCTCGACCAGGCCCTTGGCCTCCGGATCGGCCGGCCGGCAGATCAGCACTCTCGTGGCCAGGGTGCCGCGGAAGCCCTGGCACTCCGCGGTGAGCTCGCTGCGCCCGGCGCGCCAGCGGCCGACCGCACCCTCACCGTCCCAGACCAGCACCCGCGGCACCGCCCCGAGCCCGGCGAGCAGCTGCCACCAGCCGGCGAACAAGTCCTCCGCGTTCCGGGACGGAATGAGCACCGCGGCTGCCCAGCGGGAGTAGCCGCAGACCATTGTGAGCACCGGCAGCTGCTTGGCGGTGCGGCTCTGACCGTGCCCGACCGGCAGCGTGATCGGCGGGAACCACAGATCGAACTGCGCGATCTCGCCGGCCACGTACTGGGTGCGCGACGCCGGATCGGGCGGCAGGTAGACCGGCCGCAGCTCGGCCACCCGCTTCTTCAGCACGGTCATCGACCTGCTCCAGCCGATCCGTTCGGCGATCACCGTGGCCGGCATCGTCGGAAACGCCTGCAGCAGCTCCCGGATCCGCGGCTCGACCTCATCGACGATCGACGGCTGACCGGCCCGCTCGTACTTCGGCGGCCCGTCGGCCCGCAGCGCCGTTCGCACCGTGTTCCGCGAGACGCCCAGCAGTCGCGCGATCTGCTTGATCGGCAGCCCCTCGGCCCGATGCAGCCGACGGATCTCCGCCCAGTCCTCCACTGCCAGCACCTCGTCCCTCCCCGGCTCGGCTCGAGCCAGGGTCTCGGGAGGGGGTCAACTTTCGACCGTCGCGAGGGGGTCAGTTTTCAGGCGTCGTCGACAGCAAGGACCTGCTGGTCCCTGCCGTACCGCGCACCTCGTGGGCAGCTGTCAAGGACCACCTAGACTAGTAGATGCGATCTGGCACACCGTCGCTTGTTCGGTGTGGAGGAGTGGGTCGCAAGCGACGGCCCGCGCCGTCGGCGTGATGGAGGAGAGGCGGCCCTGTGCGACCGTTCGGAGAGCTCGAAGCGGCGATCATGCGGGATCTGTGGGATCGGGGTCAGCCGGCGACCGTCCGCGAGATCCTGGAATCCCTCAGTGGATCCCGAACGCTGGCGTACACGACGGTCATGACGGTCATGGACAACCTCCACCGCAAGGGTCAGCTGACTCGCGAGATGAGCGGTCGCGCCTGGCTCTACCGCCCGATTCGCACGCGGGCCGAGCATGCGGCCGCGTTGCTGCAGAATGTTCTGGAGGAGTCGGGAGACCGCCAGGAAGTGCTCATGCACTTCGTTGCCGACCTGGACGCCGACAGTGTCGCTCAGCTCCGCTCTGCGGTCGACTCCGCTCGGAAGGCGAGGAGTCGGGGCGGAGACGACGGCGTATGACGGCCACTCTGAGCCTGCTCGGTGTCGCGGCGGTGATTCTGTTCGCCGGGCCACGTCTGTCCTCTGCAGCCTGGACTCGGCGGGCGCCCCGCCTGGCGATCTTCACCTGGCAGGCCCTCACCGTCAGCACGGTTCTTGCAGTCGTCCTCGCGGGCGTCACCCTCCTGATCCCCATCACGGCCCTCGCCGGGAACCTGGGCGCGATCGTGCATGCCTGCGCGGTCAGCGTCGCGACCGCCTACGGATCGTCAGGCCTTCTCCCCGGCAGGCTTCTCGGCGCGGTGCTCGCCGGGGTACTGCCCGCGTGGCTCACGGTCTGTGCCGTGCGTGTCCTCGCGGGTGGGTGGCGCGATCGCCGACGACTCCACCGGTCGCTGAGCCTGATTGCTCAGCCGAACGACGAGTCCGGGATGGTGGTCCTCGAGGCGCCGGCCGCGGCGGCCTTCTGCGTTCCCGGGCGGGCTGGTCGCATCGTCGTCACCCGGGGCGCGCTGGAGCGGCTGACCGCAACGGAACTCGACGGTGTGCTGGCCCACGAGGCAGCTCACCTTCGGGGGCGGCACAACCTGGCGGTGGCGTTGTCCCAGATCCTCGCCCGCGCCTTCCCGCGGGTACGCGTGTTCGAGGTCGCGACACGGGAGACCCGGAAGCTGATCGAACTGCTCGCCGACGATGTCGCCGTGCAGCGGGTCGACCGGCTGAGTGTGGCCTCGGCCATCGTGAGCCTGGTGGAGATGAAGGCGCCTAGCGCAGCGCTGGCCATGGCCCAGGACGCTGCTGCGGTCCGCGTGTCCCGCTTGTTGCAGCCGGAGCCGCCGATGACCCCATGGCGCTACCGGCTCGGTGCCTTCGGCGCCTTGGCGGTCGCCGTCGTCCCGTTGCTCATCGCCGGGTATCCCGCTCTCTCCGCTGCGCTCAGCGACCTGTGCAACATCTGATGGCTCCTACCTCGCCATCCTCGGACGACTTCGCGCGGGTGCTGAGCCAATCGGCGGAGTTCGCTCGACGCGGCTTCTTGATCGCCGGAGTCGCAGGGCTCGGCGCGACGGTGCTCAGCGCGTGCGGGGGCGCAGCCGAGGAGGTCGATGCCGGATCCGGTTCGGGCGGCGGCACGCAGGGAACCGTCACCGTCGCTCCCGACGGGACACAGCAGATTACCGTCCTCGTCAGGGACGACTACGAGTTCTACCCTGCGGCCTTCTCGGTGAGCACCGGCAGAGTGCGGCTGACACTGGCCAGCCAGGCCGAGCAGCTCACGCACAACTTCCGCTTCACCCCCGACGGCGGCCCTGCGCCGATCGTCGAGGAGATCCCCATCGTGGCGCCGGGGGACAGCGACACGATCGAGTTCGCCGTGGACCAGACCGGCGACTACCAGTACGAGTGCTCCTTCCACGTCGCCCTCGGGCAGATCGGCGTCATGACGGTCACCGCAGCCTGAACGGCTGCTCGTCGTCATCGAGTAGGCGGGGCTGCCGCTCCGTCACTGGTGAGCGGCGAGCTCGTGCGCGGCATGTGCCGGGCTCTCGAGCTGGAACGTCGAGTGGTCCACGCTGACCGGGAAGTGTCCGGTCAGGCAGTCCTGCAGCTGGTCGAGGATCTGTGGCGCGTGGCCGTCCCGAAAGCAGGAGTCCTCCACGACCACGTGTGCGGACAGCACCGGGAGCCCGCTGGTGATCTGGGACGCGTGCAGGTCGTGGACCTCGAGCACGTGCGGCACCGCCAGGAGGTGGCGGCGGACGTCATCCAGGTCCAGCCCGGGCGGCGTCGTCTCCAGGAGTACCGACACCGTCTCCCGCAGCAGTATCACGGTTCGCGGCACGATCAGGACGGCGATGACCAGCGACGCAACGGCATCTGCCCGCTGCCAACCGGTCAACGCGATGACGCCGGCGGCCGCCAGGACGGCCACCGACCCGAGGGTGTCGTTGAGGACCTCCAGGAACGCGGCCCGCATGTTGACGTTGTCGCTGCGCCCGCCCCTGGTCAGGATCACGATCCCGATCACGTTGGCCACCAGGCCGACCAGCCCGAAGACGAGGACGGCGGTGGTCTCGATCTCCGGCGGCTCGAACAGCCGGCGGATCCCTTCGATGAGGACGTAGGTACCGACCGCCAGCAGGGCAGCCGCCTGCAGGGTCGCCCCGAGGACCTCCGCCCGACGGTAGCCCCAGGTCCGTTTCGCCGTGGCGGGCCGCACGGCGAGCGTCGCGGCGATCAGCGCGATCACCAGGCCGGCGGTGTCGGTCAACATGTGCCCTGCGTCGGCGAGCAGGGCCAGGCTGCCGGAGATGACGGCGCCGATCACTTCGGCGACGAGGACGGTCGACGTCAGAACCAGGACGATCGCGAGCCGGCGGCGGTGGTCCGTAGGGCTCGAACTGCCGGGCCCATGGCTGTGTCCGTGGGAATGGCCGCCGCTCATAGCGCCGCCGCCGGAGACGACAGGGCTCCGATTCCTGGCAAGAACCGGCCGGTGTCCGCGGCGTACTCGCGGTAGGTGGCTCCGTGCACCTGCAGGAGGTACGGCTCCTCGATGAGACGCACCTGGAGCTCCACGGCCGTGACCAGGCAGACGAGCGCGGCGACCGACAACCAGGTGGGAACCGCGACGGTCAGCCCCACCTGCGCGATGACCATCGCGGTGAAGATGGGGTTCCGCACTCGGCGGAACAGTCCGTCGGTGACCAGATCCGTGCGCTCGGACTCGTCGACGCCGATCCGCCAGGACGTGCCCATCCCGGTCTGGGCGGCGACGACGCCGAAGAAGCCCAGCACCGCGATGGTCAGCCCGCCGGCCGCCACGGACGAGGGAATGGACCCGAAGGGCGCTCGTGCCACACCGGTCGCCGCGAGGACGAGTGCGCCCGCGCCAGAGACCAGGGCAAGCACGAACAGGACACCGGCCCACCAGCGCAGCGACCCCGGACTCCCGGAGATGCCGTGGAAACCGGAAGAACCGGTCCGCCGGATCTGCACCCACGTGCGAACCCCGAACACCACGACCAGCCCAAGGACGTACAGCGCCAGGGCCACCACGCTCATGAGGGCCCTCCGGAAGCGCAGCAGTCGCACCCCGGAGAGCAGGAGCAGGCCTCCTCGCCACCAGTCGGGCTGCCGCGCAGCGACGCCGCGGGAGAGCAGCATGCGTCACCTCGCCAGGCCTCCCGCCCTTCCGTCACCGCGACGACGGCGATCACGAGGGCAGCGATCGGGTCGGCCCACGCCCACCCGAAGAGGCTGTTGAGCGCCAGTCCGAGGAGGACGACCGCGGACAGATAGGTGCACAGGAGGGTCTGCTTGCTGTCGGCCACGGCCGAGACGGAGCCTAGCTCGCGGCCGGCCCGCCGCTGGGCGTACGACAGCACGGGCATGATGAGGAGGCTCAGCGCGGCGAGCACCAGGCCGACCGGCGAGTGCTCGGCCTCACTCGGCCCCAGCAGGGTCCGGGTGGCGTCCACGGTGACGAACGCGGCCAGCGCGAAGAAGGACACGGCGATGACCTTCAACGCCACTCGCTCCCGCGCCTCGGGGTCGCGGCCGGCGAACTGCCAGGCGACGGCCAGTGCCGAGGACACCTCGATCACCGAATCGAGACCGAAGCCGATCAGCGCCGACGACGAGGCCTGCACCCCGGCGGTCAGAGCGACGACCGCCTCGATCACGTTGTAGGTGATCGTCGCGGCCACGAACAGGCGAATGCGCCGGGCGAGCAGTGCGCGGCGGGCCGCGGACGCGCCATCCACGACGGAGGCAGATGCCAGCGGCAGGAAGGGAGTGCTCATGAGCAGCAGTCCTCCTCGGCTGCGGCCGGGCATGCCTCCGGGTCGACGGCCAGGACGACGCCGAGCAGATCCCCGAGGGCGTGCGCCAAGCGCTGGTCGGCCAGCTCGTAGCGGGAACGGCGACCTTCAGGCGCGGCCACGACCAGGCCGCAGCCGCGGAGACAGGCCAGGTGGTTGGAAAGGCTCTGCCGGCTCACTCCGAGCAGGTCGGCGAGCTCCGACGGGTAGCCCGGCCCTTCGCGCAGGGCCAATAGCAGCCGGGTGCGTGTGGGGTCGGACAAAGCGTGGCCGAAGCGGGCGAGCGACTCGGCATGGAGGACGGGCATCACGGCGCCTTTGTACAGGAACGGCTGAATACACCGCAAGCTGTACCTAACCGAACTCATGCCCCGGACTCATCGCCGGGTAGCCGACGAGGACCGCGCTGCCAGCTGGGCCAGGTGGGCGTTGTAGGCATCGAATTCCGCCTCGGCTCGACGGTCCGCCGCCGGTGTGCGGCGCTGTTCCGAGCGCACCCACTGGACGTAGATGATGACGGTCGCGAGGATCGTGGGGAACTCGCCGAAGCCCCAGACGATGTTGCCCGCCGCGAGTTGGTCGGTCATCGCGTCGACGTTCCAGGCGTCCGGCGGGTGGGCGAAAGTCTTCACGAGCGGTGCGCTGGCCATCATCACGACCACCGCGAAGAAGGCATGCAGCGGCCCGGGCACCGAGAGTTCGATGAGCCGCATCCCGGGGGAGGCCCGGTGGGGCCACGGCCCGATGGCGAAGGCCCCGCCGAAGGCCAGTATGCCGGTGCCCAGGAACAGCAACAGCATGGCGACGTTCCCGGCGGAGCTGCGCATGAGCAGGTCGAACAGGGGGGTGAAGTAGAGGCCGTACAGGCTGCCGATGAACACCGTCGTGGTGACCACCGGGTGCGCCAGCACACGCGCCGTCCGGCTCCGCAGGATTGCCAGCAACAGTTTTCGGCACATGGCGCCGATACCGCGGCGGGGCAGCGTCCGGATGGCCAGGCTGACCGGCGCGCCCAGCATGAGCAGCATCGCCGCCACCACGCTCAGGGCCATCTTCTGGAACATGTGGACCGAGAACAGGGCCATCGAGTAGCCCATCACCTGCGTGGCCGTCACGAGCACCACGGTCAGGATGCCGGACACGAAGCTCGCGGTCCGGTGCCAGGGCCAGGGCATGCGCCGGCGGCGCAGCGACCGGACTCCCGCCAGGTAGACGATCAGAACCAGCAGCGCGACGGCCGGAAAGACCGTGGTGGCGTCCAGTTGGGGAGTCAGCAGGCGGAGCAGGGTCGGCGGGTGTTCGGGCATCCACATCATCGGAGCGCCTCGTTTGACGTCAGTCCTCGGAGGAGGTCAGCTGTCGGTCACCGTCGTCAGGTCGTCGGCGATCTCGTCGGACGTGTCCCCGGCGGAGAACATCACGCGCGCCATGTCGTCCGCGCCGTAGAGCAGGAGGCTGGTGGCGTGCATCGTGCCGTCCGCCTCGGCCAGAGAGACCTCCGCCGCCACCTGGGCCGCCTCCACCTCGGCCTGGGTGCCGGTGAGGCCGACGAAGCGGTTGGGAAGCTCGGCGTCGAAGCGCGCCAGGTACTCGCCGAGAAACTCCGGCGTGTCCCGCGCCGGGTCGGTGGTGACGAAGACGACCTGGGTGCGGGCTGCGACGTCCTCGGGAACCGAGCGCAGCGCGAGAGCGACGTCGGCCATCGTCGTCGGGCAGACGTCGGGACAGTTCGCGTAGCCGAAGAACAGCAGCGTGGGCTCTCCACCGGTCTCCTGGGCGAAGTTGAAACGGGCCCCGTCCTGGGCGGTGAGGGTGAAGTCCGGTCGCGGGCGGGGATCGGCGAGTTCCCGGCCGGCGTAAGGCCCGTCGTCGGCCGCCGACGAGAGCTCGGCCACGTGGTTCCCGCCGTGGTCTTCCTGGCCCGTGCTGCCGCACCCGGCGAGCATCGTGGCGACGGCCAGAGCTGTCAGCGCCGGGAGCGGTCGCCGGAGGGAGGATCGCCTAAGCACGTTAGTAGTCTAGCCACGGGGCTCGGGCGCCGATCGGCGCACCACCTCGAGCACCAGCGACATGAGAGGGCGCCGACATGAGTTGGGAACCCGAGAGTGCATCGGCTGCCTCGTTGAAGCCCGAACGGTTGTGGTCCCGCCTGCTACGGCCGGGCTACCTGCTCATGCACCTCGTTGTCGCGCTGCTCTTCCTGGCAACGCTGCAGCTCGGCTGGTGGCAGTGGCAACGCGCCGAGATCCGCGGTTGGGATGCGCAGAACCTGTCCTATGCGTTCCAGTGGCCGGTCTACGGCCTGATGGGGCTGTGGTTCTACAGCCGGTTCATGCGCATCGAGGTGGAGCGGGATCCGGACGCCGGGGAGCCGCACAAGGCCGTGGCGCTCTACCAGGCGCCGAGGATCGACACCACGGGCGATCCCGAGCTCGCCGCGTACAACACCTACCTGGCCGAGCTGAACGAGAAGGTGCTCCGGCAGCGCCGCTCCTGAGCTCACCCGCGCCGAACCTCAGATGGCGACGCCACGCTCGCGCAGCCAGGCCGATGGGCTGACCCGGCGGCCGTCGAGCCCGCCCTGGAACACCTCGAAGTGCAGGTGCGGGCCGGTCGACTGCCCCCGGTTGCCCAACAGCGCGATCGTGTCGCCGGCCCGCACCTCCTGCCCTGCCTCGACCAGGATCTTCTCCATGTGGCCGTACACGGTCACATCCCCGTTGTCGTGCAGGATGTACACCGCCAGACCGAATCCGCTGGCGGCACCGGCACGCAGGACGATGCCGTCGGCCGCCGCGTACTCCGGTGTCAGCATGGGCGCGGCGATGTCCAAGCCGTAGTGCGTCGTGCCCCATCGAGCGCCGTAGCCACTGGTGATGCGACCCTCGACGGGCATGACCGCGTCCGGTCGTGCGGCCTCCTCCCGTGCCGCCCGAGAGGCCGCCAGCTCCTCGCGGCGGGCTGCCACCTCGGCTGCCGCGATCTGTGGTCGCGCGTCGACGTCGGCCAGAACGTCGCCGGTTCCGTACTCGGAGAGCACCGGCTGCACAGGGGCATCGTGCGCATGGGCGATCGGGGTCTGCAGACCCCAGCCGCCCTCCCAGAGACTGGCGGCCACGGCACCCAGGACGACGCTGCTGAGCAGGAGTCGCCGCCGCTGGCGGAGCGGCGGCGACTCGGAGAGCCGAGGCCGCACAGGGCGGGGCTGCCGTCGTGTCACTGCTCGTCCTCGTGGGTCGCGCCGAACGTCCCGCCCATCAGAGCACAGCGTGATCGGACGGTGACCTAAGGGGCATAGTAGTGGCGTGTCGCGTCAGACGACAGACGTGCCGAGGCCCGTGGTGGCCAACCAGGCGCGCAGCCAGATCATGATGTGGTCCCACCCGCCGGTGACCAGCAGGACCCCGAGGGCGATCAGCAGTACGCCACCCAGGCGCATCACCGTCGCCGCGTGCCGGCGAGCGAAGGCCGAGAAGTCCAGGGCCCAACGGGCGCCCAGTGCCACCAGCAGGAACGGGATGCCGAGGCCCAGGCAATACGCCAACCCCAGGACGGCGCCGCGCATGGCCGAGGCCTCGGTGTACGCCAGGGTGTTCACCGCGGAGAGCGTCGGGCCGAGGCACGGAGTCCAGCCGAGCCCGAAGACAACACCGAGTACCGGGGCGCCGGCGAGACCGGCCGGTGGACGCCGGGTGATCCGCCGTTCGCGCTGGAGCCAAGGCAGGCCCCCCAGAAAGGCCACCCCCATCAGGATGGTGACGACACCCATAACCCGGGTGAGCACGGGCGTCCACTCGAGGAGGAGGCGCCCCAGGCCGCCGAAGAGAGCGCCGAACGACACGAAGACGACCGTGAAGCCGAGGACGAACAGAAACGCGCCCAGCATCACACGGCGCGGCTGGGCCGTCGCCGCCACGGTGACCGTGGCTGGCCGGCCACCGGTGTCACCGGCTTTCCCCGTGGCCTCCGGCGAGCGGGTCGCAGACTGGGCTCCGGTCAACCCGGCGACGTAGGCCAGATAGCCCGGGACGAGCGGCAGCACGCACGGTGATGCGAAGCTGATCAGCCCGACCAGGGCGGCCACGCCTACAGCCAGGAGGAGTGAGCCGTCGTTCACGATTGCGGCGAAGGACTCGCCGAGACCGCTCACCGTGGGGTCACCTCGGACAGGAGCAGGTCGAGGGATCGCCGCAGGTCCTCCTCCGGGACGACGGCGACGTAGACGGCGGCCACCCGGCCGGCCCGGTCCAGCAGGATGGTGCTCGGCACGACGTTCGCGGGGAACCCGCGGAAGGCCAGGGCCACCTCGCCGCGTGGGTCGAACAGGGAGGGATACTCCGCGCCCACCGACTCCACGAAGGCCTGTGCCAGTTGCCGTTGGTCCTTCACGTCCACGCCGAGGAAGCGCACGCCGCTGTCGGCCACATCCGCGTAGACCGCCTGGAACTCCGGCGTCTCGACGCGGCACGGAGCGCACCACGAGCCCCAGAAATTGATGACCGTGATGTCCCCGGCAAGGGATGTCGACCGGAACTCGGTGCCGTCGAGGAGCTCACCGCCGAACTCCGGCGCGAACTGGCGGGACTCCACGGGGATGACCTCCCCGAGGGGGGTGCTGCCCGTGAAGTCGAAC
Organism: Blastococcus sp. MG754426; assembly: GCF_021699055.1. Lineage (GTDB taxonomy): Bacteria > Actinomycetota > Actinomycetes > Mycobacteriales > Geodermatophilaceae > Blastococcus. The sequence goes on from NZ_SSXC01000024.1 coordinate 15,257, forward strand.
GTCGCCGACTCCGTGGCGGTGCTGGCGTTGCTGCCACCGCTCCCCGAACATCCCGCTAGGGCAACCGTGATCGCGAGGGCGCACAACGCCCACGATGCGCGACGCAGGTTGTCAGTCAACGAGGGTGCTCCAGTACAGCCAGAACTGCTGCGCGATGGCGGCAGTGATCAGAAGGAACCAAGCGGTCAGCACGACGCCGTGTACCGATCGCACTGCCTCGACCACCCGGGCCAGGGAAGAAGGCGACCGGAGGTGGATGGCCGCGAGGTTGCGCAAGGTCACGTACCAGAAGACGGGAATCGTCACCGCCCACACGACCAGGCAGTACGGGCAGAGAGCGCCGATGCGGTAGATGCTGCTGAAGATCAGCCAGTGCACGAGGACGACGGCCCCCGTGACTCCCAGCTGCAGTCCCCCCCAGAACCAGCCGGGCAGCCGTGCTCCGGAGAGCAGCACCGCACCGGTCACGACGACGACGGGGAATCCTGCGACACCCAGGAGGGGGTTGGGGAAGCCGAATAAGGCGGCTTGGGGACTGGACATCACCGACCCACAGCTGAGGACGGGATTCAGGCTGCAGGTCGGCACGTAGCCGGGGTCGGCGAGCAGGGCGTACTTCTCGACAGCTAGGACGAAGGAAGCTGCCAGGCCGAGCAGACCCCCGACCAACAGCAGCCAGGCGGTGGTGGTGCAGTCCGCAGGACCCGGTCCGTTCCGGCCCTCGTGGCTCGTGGAGGTACGCCGGGGTTTAGCCGGAGAGCGGCCGTCGACCCTCTCAGCCGGCGAGGGCAGCATCGATGCGCTCGATGAACTCGTCCGTCGAGCTCACCTCGAGCTTCTCCCCGTTGAGGAAGAACGTCGGGGTGCCCTCGACCCTCAGGGCCAGCCCGTCCTCGCGGTCCCGCAGAACGCGCTCGAGGGTGGCCGGGTCGGCGACCGCGGCGGCATACGCGGCCATGTCCAGGCCGAGGTCTGCGGCGAACGTCCGGAAGAGCGCGGCTTGGGAGTCCTGGCGCTCACCCCATTCCGGCTGCGTCTCGTACATTCGGTGGTACATCGCCTCGAACTCTCCCTGCTGAGCGGCGGCCTCGACAGCAACAGCGGCGTTCTCGGCGTTGGCGTGACCGGGCATGGGGAAGTAGCGAGCGACGAAGGTGACCTCGCCCTCGTACCTTTCCCGGAGTTGCTCGACGAAGGGATAGGCCGCCCGGCAGCTCTCGCACTCGAAATCGAGGAACTCCACCAGGGTCACCCGGCCGTCTTCGGCAGTGGAGAGCCGATGGCTGTCGTCCCGGACGAGCGCGGCGTCGGCTGTGGCACCGGGGGCGGCGCTGCGGTCGTCGTTCAGTCCGAGGAGCACGGTGACAGCCAGGACGAACACCGCCACGAGCGCTGCCGAGATCTTCAGATTCCTGCTCACCGGTGCGCTTCTCCTCGGTGTGTCGGTCAGGCCAGTCGGACGTGACGGGCATGAACCGGGGCCCGCACGCCTTCATGCCGGGGCTTCGCTCCTGCTACGACGAAGTTTAGGAGAGGGTACAGACGCCCGGCGCCGCCGCTGCGGATGACCGACGGGCGTGGCGCCCAGTCGGACGAGGACATGGTCACCGAGTTCGGCGCCGAAGTGGGCAGATGCCGCTGCAGACGGTGCACATGCCGACGGAGGTTCACACCCCGCTCCTTGCACGCCTGACCCGGCATCGCCGTAAGGCAGCGGCGTTCCACATTCCCTCTCCCACCCGGTTGCCCCGAGTGCCGGGTTCGACGAGTCAGGAAGGCTCCCCATAACGTCAGAGCAGCTCTCCACGCTGTCCGACACCCTGTTCACCGTCTCGATCGTTGTCTACGCCGTCGCGGCGCTCGCCTTCGCGGCGGACCCCGCCTTCGGGCGGCGACCGTCGCCTCGCAGGACCGCGCTCGTCTCCGCCGGTGCAGGTACGGAGCAGCCAACGGAGCCGCAGGCCGCCGACGGCGAGTCGCCGAGCCGTCGCTGTGGACCGGTCGGGATGGCCGTGACCGCCGTCGGCGCTCTTGCCCATGCCGACGTGCTGGTGGCGCGCAGCCTGGCTACCGGCCGTGTGCCGTGGGGGAACATGTACAAGTTCGGCACGGCGGCCCTCTTGGCCGGCGTCGTCGCCTTCCTCGTGTTCGGGCTCCGTGCTCCCGTGCTGCGGGGGCTGGGGCTGTTCGTGCTCGGTCCCGTGGTGTTCGGCCTGGTCCTGATCGGGCTGTACCTCTATGCCGAGTCGGGGCCGCTGATCGCCGCGCTGCGCTCCGACTGGCTCGCTGTGCACGTGTCGGCGGCGATCCTCTCCTTCGGCATCTTCATCGTCAGTGCCGTGGCCAGCGTTCTGCTCCTGGTGGCGGCGCACCGGGAACGGTCGCGGAACGCAGGTGAGGAGCTGCCCGTCGGCCTGTGGGGCCGGATGCCCACGGTGGAGGCGCTGGACCGCGTCGCCCACCGCACGGCGGTCTTCGGCTTCCCGGTCTGGACCTTCGCGGTGGTCGCCGGGGCGATCTGGGCGGAGAGTGCCTGGGGACGGTTCTGGGGCTGGGATCCCAAGGAGACGTGGGCGTTCATCTCGTGGGCCCTGTACGCCGCCTATCTCCACGCTCGTACCACCGCCGGGTGGCGTGGCCGGCCCGCGGCGTGGGTCAACCTCGTCGCCTTCGCCAGTCTGGTGTTCAACCTGCTCTTCGTGAACCTGGTCTCGACCGGGCTGCACTCCTACGGCGGGGTCTCCTGACCGTCGGAGGTGGCGGGGCGCACGCGCACAGCGATCCTCTCGGGGTGCGCGGCATGGCTCCTCCGCGCATGGGCACGTGCCGGCCGGCACCAGCCCCGCACCCTTCTGCCAGTCATCACTGAGGCGATCCGTTACCCGACCGTGACAACTAAGCGTCTTCGTACTACCGTCCTCTCCGGTCCGGCCGAGCCCCGTCCTCAGAGCGAGGACCTCGACCGGCCCCGCCGAACCGTCCGCTTCCCAGCCGGACGGACCGGGGACCCACCGATCCCCCTGGGGTGAATCCGGGTGCGCCTGCGCGCACCCGGTAGGGCGCCTTCCCGCCCGAACCCGTCAGCTAACCCGGTAGGCGGCCAGGAAGAACGGAGCGACGCCGCCTTGGCGCCCCTGCACCATTGTCATGCCCCGACCACCGTCGCATCCGAGGGCAGCTCCGCCCGACGCGGGGCTCGGACCGTCAACTCAGCCAGCACCTCCGTACCCACCCGTGCCAGTCGAGCCCCGCGGCGGACCCCCCGCCGCGGCGCGGTCGCCGCAGCGATGGCGGCCTTGCTCGTCGCGGCGGCCGCGCAGTCGGCACTCGCCGCCCCCGGCAATCCGCCACAGGCCGTGGCGGCGGGGAGTGAGCTCGCCGCGGAGATCGAGCGGATCGACCAGCTCCTCGCCGCTGCCGAGGAGAAGGTGCAGCGGGCGACCATCGAGGCCGAGGCGGCTGCCGAGGCCTCGCGCGCCGCCCAGGCAGAGCTGGCATCGGCCCGGGCCACGGCGGACGCGGCGGCTGCGGAGCTCGCGGCCGCGCAGGCCGCCGTCGAGCAGGGGCAGGAGGACGTCGCCGCCGTGGGTCGGGAGCTCTACATGGGGGCTGACCCACTCGGCGACGCGGCGGTCCTGCTGGAAGCGGCAGGGCCGGAGGAGGTGCTGCAGCGGGCCGCGACCATGGACCTGCTTGGCGAGGACCGTGCGGAACGGTTGGAGGCGTTCGAGGAGGTCCAGCAGCGGCAGGAGGAGGCCGACCGGGCTGCGAAGGCCGCGGTCGCGCAGCAGGAGACGGCAGCGCGTGCCGCCGCCGAGGCCGAGGCGGCCGCGCAGGCTCAGCTGGGGGTTTCGCAGGAGGCGTACGACGCCGCCGCCGCGGAGAGGGCGGCTCTGGAGGAGCAGCTCCGCGCGGCCGAGACGCAGCTGCTCGCCAGTCGGGGGGTGGCCGATCCCGCCGCCGCCTGGGAGCAGGAAGAGCGCAAGGAGCTGGTTAGAGCTCAAGCCGGCACGGCTTCTCTGGTCGCCGGCCGTGTCACGTCCTGCTACGGCAACCGGTCCGGGACCAACCACAACGGCGTCGACATCGCCGCCCCCATCGGGACGCCGATCTACGCCCCCGAGGGCGGCGTGGTCCTGCACGCCGGCACGGCGAACGGCTTCGGCTACGCGGTCTACATCGAGCACCCGGACGGCACGATCACCGTCTACGGTCACATCAACCAGTACTTCGTGACCTCGGGTCAGGTCGTCACGGCGGGCCAGCAGATCGCCGAGGTGGGCAATAGAGGTCAGTCGACCGGTCCGCACCTGCACATCGAGACGCACACCGGGGGGCTCTACGCGAACCGCGTCAACCCCACGCCGTGGCTCGCTGCGCGCGGCATCGACCTGGCTTGTGGCTGAGGGCTGACCCGCGAGATGGGTGGATCGATCTGATACCAGGCGACTGCCGGGAGACGACCCGCACACCGTGATGACTACTGACACGGGGATGGGAGCGCGAACAGCTAGCTTCCTGCTGATCGGTGATCGATCGGGAAACCGCGGGGTCGCACTAGGTCAACGTGGACCTGGGGCGTGACCCCGTTGCGAGCGAAGCGGGTTGCGCGCTCCTGACGTCGCTTGAGTCACTGCGTGGTGACGATCCGTGGCGGTCGTTCCGCGTGTTGCCACCGCTACTAATGGTGATAGTGGGACTCTGCTCGGGCTCATCCGCACCGCCACCCTCTTCCCCGGGGAGCAAGCCATGTCCCACCACCGTCCCTTCCGGCCGGTCAACCCGACACGCACGGGACGGGCCGGCCGCCGCCGGCCTGCAGCGAGCCGTCCGGGCCTCCGCCGGCCGCTGCGGACCGCACTGGTCGGTGCGCTGGCCGGCGTTGCGTTCATCGGCTCTGGAACCCCGAGCCTCGCCGCTCCCGCGCCTCCGAATCCCACGGACGACCAGATCGGCGCCGCGCAGACCGAGCAGGAGGCTGCGGCGGCGGAGGTCGGCCGTATCGCCGGGCTGGTGGCGGCCGCCGAGGCCGAGCTCGAACGCGTCGGCATCGAGGCCGAGGCCGCGGGAACCGACTACATGATCGCGGAGGAGGCGCTCCTGCAGGCGCAGTCGGTGGCCGAGCAGATGGCAGCCGAACTGGAGGCGGCCGCGGCTGCCGTCTCCGCAGCGGAAGCCCGCATCGCGCAATTCTCCCGCGACAGCTACATGAACGGGTCGGCGGCCTCCACGACGGCAGCGCTGTTGGATGCCGAGGGCCCCGCGGAGCTGATCCAGCGCGCCGCCCTGCTCGACTATGTCGCGGCCAACGAGGTGGACGTGCTCGACCAGCTCCAGGTCGCCAAGGTGGTCCAGGCCAACGCCGACTCATCCGCCCGCGCCGCCCGCGATGAGATGGCCGCCGCCGAGGAGGCGGCACAGGACGCCAAGGCGCGGGCCGATGCCCAGCTGGCCGACCAGCAGCGTGCCTACGCCGAGGTGGCCGCGCAGAAGGCGACGCTCGAGGCGCAGCTGCTGGCCGCCCAGATCAAGGTGCTCGAGCTGCAGGGCGCACGGAACGCCTACCAGCAGTGGATGGCCCAGAAGCAAGCCGAGGAGGCCGCCGCCGCAGCGGCGGCGGAACGGTCAGCCCGAGAAGCCGCCGAGGCGGCCGCGGCGGCCCGGAACGACAGCTCCGGCGGCGGCTCCGGTGGATCGGGGTCGTCCGGCTACGCCACACCGTTCTCCGGACGGGTCACCAGCTGCTTCGGCGCACGCTGGGGGACCTCGCACAACGGGGTGGACGTCGCCTCTCCCATCGGCACCCCGCTGTATGCCCCCATATCGGGAACCGTCAAGCGTGCCGGGACGGCCACCGGCTTCGGGCTGGCTGTCTACCTGCTCGGGGACGACGGTGCTGTCTACGTCTACGGGCACATCAACGACTACTTCGTCCGCCCCGGCGACCGTGTCATGGCCGGTGAGCAGATCGCGGAGGTCGGCAACAGAGGCAACTCGACCGGGCCGCACGTGCACTTCGAGGTCCATCCGAACGGCGCCATGTACAGCGGAGCGTCGAATCCGGTTGCCTGGCTGAACGCCCGCGGCATCCGGGTCGGTGCCTGTGGGGGCTGACGCCGTCGGGACAGCAGTTCTCGCCCGTCTCGCAGAGTCTGTGGAGGAGATGTCGGTGCCATTCCCATTCCCACCAGTCGGCGAACGGCGGGCGCGCACAGCGGTATTGCGGCAGCCCTCGGTGAAGGCCACTTCACGGACGACGCGGAGAGCAGCAGCTCGCCGGTGCACCCGCCTGAGCGTTCGGGTGGACGTCTCAGCGGTCCGTCGCCGGGCGGGAACTTCTCGGACACTGCCAACGACTAAGGACACCGTGGAGAGAATGTTGACTCGTTTTAGCCAACGTGCCGTCGTCACGACGACTGCCGTCCTGGGCCTCGTGCTCGCCGGCGCAGGACCTGCGAGGGCGCACGTGGAAGCAAGTGCGCCCGGCGCACAGGCCGGTGCGGGCCCGGTGACCGTGGTGTTCTCGGCAGCCGCTGAGTCGGATACCGCCGGTATCGCCGGAGTGAAGACGCAGCTGCCCGAGGGGATCCTCCCGGAGCAGGTGTCCCTGGCCTCGGGGCCGGCCGGTTGGACCCTGGCGCCCACCGCGGACGGATACGAGATCGGGGGTCCGGCCATCGCTCCGGGCGAAGACCTCGAGTACGGCGTCACGATCGAACGGCTGCCGCTCGACGTCACCGAGTTACCGTTCAAGGCCCTGTTGCGGTACTCCGATGGCCGCGAAGATGCATGGATCGAGCTCCCCACCGAGGCCGATCCGGAACCGGACAACCCCGCACCGACCATCACCGTCGCGGCCGCCCCCGCGGGTGCGACGACGACCGCGCCGTCGAGCCCAGCCGCGACGTCGACTCCGAGTTCGGCCAGCGCACCGACCGTGGAGCCGCAGGAAGAGGTCGCGGAGCCCTCGACAGAGGGCGAGTCGACCAGCACGGGATTAATCGTCACCATCGTTCTCCTCGCCGCGGCGCTCGCCGGGGGCCTGTGGTTCTGGCGGTCCCGTGTCTCCCGCAGTTCCTGAGGTGCGCCCGGCCGCGTGAACACCTATCCGCGACCTCCTGTGTCGCCCGCGGACCGACCAACTCGGGATTCCGGCGGGCTCACCGTCAGCTGTCCTACCGTGCTATCCGTCGAAGTCTGTGAGGCAATGCCATGCGTTGGCCTGGTCGCGGTCGGCTCGATCGCGTGGCGCGGCCCGCGGGGTCAGTGACGTTCCGCCGCTCTGCGCCGGCGCCTGCCAGTTGGAGGCGGTGGACGGCGCTCGCGGTGCTCACGCTCGCGGCCCTTGCCGGCGGGCTCGCAGTCGATGTCGTCACCGCTCCGCCCGCGTCCGCTCACGCGACCCTGGTCGCCACCACGCCGGCGGACGGGGCGCGACTGGATGCCGCACCCGCTGAGGTCGAGCTCGAGTTCACCGAACCGGTCTCGGTAGGCGCCGGATACGTCCGAGTGCTGGGGCCGGGCGGGGAGCGGGTGGACACCGGCTCGCCGGTGGAGGACGGCGTCACCGTCGTCGCGCCACTTCGTGCGGGGCTTACTGATGCCAGCTACACCGTCTCGTACCGGGTGGTCTCCGAGGACGCACATCCGATCTCCGGGGCCTACGCGTTCGTCGTCGGTGACGGGGAGCTCGTGCCTGCCTCGTCGGCGGCCGGGGGAGACGACGTCGACGGGGCCTTGGGCGTGGCGCTGCCGGTCGCCCGGTGGCTCGGCTTCGCCGGAATGGCATTGACCATCGGCATCCCGGTGTTCCTGTTCCTCTGCTGGCCGGCCGGATGGGGCGCCCGGACGATGCGGCGACTGACCTCGGCCGGCCTCGTGGCCATCGTGGCCGCGGCTGTGCTCACGTTCCTGCTGCAGGGTCCGTACGTGGGCGGTGTCGGTCTGGAAGCCGTGTTCGATCCGTCCCTGCTATCCGCCACCACTGGTTCCAGCTTCGGCGTCATCGTGTTGTTGCGGATCCTCTGCGGCCTTGCGTTGGCCGCGGTGTTGACGGTCGTGTGGCGCCGGGAGGCTCAGCCGACCGTTCCGCTCGCGATCGTGGGGGCCGTTCTGTTTCTGGGGCTGGCGGTCACGGTCGCTGCCGTCGGCCACGCCGCTGCCGGATCTCTGCCCGGGTTGGCCGTTTCCATCACGTCGGTGCACGTGCTGGCCATGGCGGTGTGGCTGGGCGGTCTGATCGCGCTTCTGGTCGTCGTCGTCCGGCCCCGAGGGCCGGCCGCACACCTGGCCACCGCTCTGCTGCGGTACTCCCAGCTGGCATTCGGATCGGTCGGCACGCTGGTGGTGACCGGCGTCCTGCAGTCGGTACGGGAAGTCGGTTCTCCCACCGCACTGGCGGGGACGACGTACGGGCAGCTGCTCCTGGCCAAGGTGCTGGTCGTCATCGTGCTCCTGGCCGTGGCGGGAGTGTCGCGCGTCTGGGTTCAGCAGCAGCTCGGAGGCCCACGTCCCCGCCCGGGTCGACGGACGGTCACCGCGCACGCCTTCGCCGCCGGCGAAGCAGATACCGCGGCGGAACAGCACGTGCATCACCGAACCGACACCCCCGCCGACGCCGGATCGCCGGACGTACGTCCCCTCCGGCGCTCGGTCCTCATCGAGGTCGCCATCGGAGCCGTCATCCTGGCGCTGTCGGCGGTCCTGGTCGGGACACCACCGGCCCGCTCCACGATCGTCGAGCCCGTCGACGTGACTCTTCCGCTCCAAGGCGCCATCGACGTAGAAGCGACCGGTGCCGTGCAGTTGACGGTCGACCCGGCGAGCACCGGACCGAACACCTTGCACATCTACGTGTTCGACGGGTCAGGGCAGCTCACCCAGCCGGACGGGATCGAGGTCACGCTCAGCGAGAAGGCACAGGAGATCGGGCCACTAGAGGTGGACCTCCTTCCGGGAGGTCCCGGCCACTTCATCGGCGACGGTATGTCCATCCCGGCTGCCGGCACCTGGACTCTCACGGTCACCGTCCGCCTCGACGAGTTCACCGCCACGACCGCCAGCGTGGACTTCCCCGTGCGCTGAGATTCGAGACGGTCGTCGTTCTTGCTGCGTCTCGCCGACGGCACGGTGGGAGCGCGAGGAACCGCGCTGCGGCCAACGCGCCCACTCCAGCAGTTGGGGCTGCCGATCGAGCTCCGTCCCGGCGGGCAAAACGGTGCCTGGTGCCACCTCATCGACAGCCCCCTGGGCACCGCCTGAGGGAATGCATGAGCCACCGCCCCGCAGGGCCAACGCCTTACAGGCGACATCGCAAAGGTCACAACCGTGTCGTGGAAGAAGTGCCCGGATTACCACCCGGTGGGGATCCCCGCATAGGGCCGCTGACCGGATATCGCCATCGGCGGGCAGTGTCTGTGTCGAGGGCGACGGGAGTCGTGCCCATGCGCGGTGACGACCCCGGTCGACGGACGTGAGGAGTAGCTGAGCCGGACGTCACCCCGGAACAGGTCGCCTTCGTCGTCGCACCTCGCTTACGTCACCCCTCGCTTCTTGCCTCGTCACCCCCTCGCTGCGAGATGCCGAGTGTCCGCGGACGCGATACCGGGATCGAGCCGGTCACGCGGTGACGCGGCCGTCTCCTGTCACCCCTGCGAGGTGGCGGCTTGCTGAACATCTCCGCAGAGCGTCGACGGCATCACACCGATGCCGGAGGACTCGCACATGTTCCACGACCCCACCATCGTCGGCAGTTGGCCGGCGCTCGCCGCGCGCCTGGACGGCGACGCGATCCTCGTCCGTTGGGCAGCCACCGAGCCGGCCCTGGCAGAGGTGAGCAGCATCGATGACCTGCTCGCCGTCTGGGCCGACGGGGGCGCGGGCGACCGCCCCGACGCCGTGCTCGCCGCGCTCGTCCGGCTGGCCGCCGTGGACGGTGGCCGCGACGACGATGCTCTGCTGCTGACACTGCACCTGCTCAGCGGGCTGGTGCGGACGATGGCCAGGCAGCTCGCAGACCTGAACCCCGACATCCTCGCCGTGGTCGCAGGCGAGCTCGCCTGCCAGATCCGCCGCTACCCATGGCAACGCCGGCCGCGGGCGATCGCGGCGAACCTGCGCGCCGGAACCCGGCGGGCCGTGCTCGCCGAATTGCGCCCCGGCAGCCGCTACCACCGCGACCGGGTCGAGGTCCTGACCACCAGCCGGCGATGTCACTCGACTCTTGTCAGCCACCGTCAGCGAAGAAGAGGATGACCTCGACGTCGTCGACCTGCTGCAGTGGGCGGTGCGCTCAGGAGTCGACGCCGAGGACGTCGCACTCCTGATCGCCACCGAGTGCAGCCGCGACCGGCACCACCGGCGCGCCGACCAGAAGGTCGCCACCGCACACGGCATCACGACGCGCACCCTGTACCGCCGGCGGAACCGCACGCTGACCGCCTTGCGCGGCATGGCTCCTCAGTACCTGGCGGCCGTCGCGTGAGCCCATTGCTGCAGGACGTCGACGAAGCCGGCGCCGTGACGGGCGGTGTGGCCAACGGCGGCGACGTCGGACCCGACGAGCGACTGCTGTCGGTCGCGGAGATCCAGCAGGCCTTCCGCGAGCTGCGTGCCCGCCGTCCGCGAGCCGCAGGCAGGCTGGCCGCGCACCATGAGCACCTCGTATCCGAGTGCCGTGCACCGGCGGGCACACCGGCTCCGCCCGCTCGCCGCTCAAGGCGGGACGATGGCAGGACGGCGTTCCCGGCTCGGGACGACACGCACCGCGCGCGGTGGGCTGACAGCGGTGACAGGACGCCGCGGCGAGGCGCGAGCAGGGGTGACAGCGTGCCCGCGGCCGTCCCGGCCATGGCGGCGGATCTCCGGTGGGTGCCCCTTGTTGGCGTTCGTGGGGGGAGTCATCGGTCTCGACCGAGCCATCGGCTATGTCCAGGCGAGGATGGGCAGGGGTTAGAGGCAGGGGAGCGCACTGGGGATCTTCTCCGGCGTCTCGCTGGACCTGTTCAGCGACGGCGTCATGATCGGCACCGGCACGGTCCTCAACCCAGCTCTGGGCCTTCTCCTCGCCCTTGGGCAGGTCCCCGCCGATGTTCCGGAGGGCTTCGCGGCCATCGCGACGATGCGCAGGGCCGGCATCAGCCGCGGTCGGCGGGTGCTGCTCGCGGCAGGCTTCGCCGTCCCGATCTTCCTCGGGGCCACGCTCGGCTACTTCGCCCTCCGGGACGCCCCCGAGATCGTCACCTTGTCGGTGCTCGCGCTCACCGGCGGTGCGCTCACCGCTGTCGTGGTCGAGGAGATGATCGGAGAGGCGCACGAAGGTGAGACCTCACGGCTGGGGCCCATCTTCCTCACCGCCGGGTTCGCCATCTTCGGCGCCATCTCCGTCTACGTGGGGGCGTGACCGAGAAGGGCCCATGGCGCTGCGGCCAGCCGGGGGAGGTGTCCCAGCCGATTCGGCGGTGGGTCGGTCGGGTCAGTCCGCTGCCACGGTCATGACGCCGGTCTGCCCCATGCCGATGTGGAACGAGCAGTCGAACAGGTAGTCGCCGGCTTCGTCCACCTCGAACTCCACCGTCTCGCTGCGGCCGGGGCCGATGACGGAGATCTCCTCGGTGATGTCCTGCGGGTTGCCCCCGGGAGTGAATCGAAAGCCGTGCGTCAGCTCGTCGGCGACGCTCTGCACGGTAAGGCGCAACGGCCGGGGGGCCACGGTGACCGTCGCGGGGGTGAACACGTAGTCGTCGCTCACCTGGATGGTCAGCTCCTGTACGCCGTCGGCGCCCACCGCGACAACTCCCGGGACTGCTGCAGGAGCCGGAGAGGAAGCTGCCTGCTCATTCGTCCCGTCGCCTGCGCCGCAGGCGCTCAACGTCAGCACGAGGAGTCCGACGAGTGCGGAGCGTCGGGCCTTGTTGTCCACTGGTTGTCCTCGCTGGTTGTCGTGGTGGGGAGCACAAGAGGGCCAATACGGTCGCGGCGGCTGTACCGCGCTTCATTGGGCGGTGATGTGGGATTGACGTCAGGTGAACAGTGCTCGTCCCCACCAGTCGTCACCGGATTCGACTCCCGGAGGACAGGCGAAGACCGCCGAGGATGTGTGCTCGATGAACTGGTTCAGGGCATCGCCGGCCAAGTTCCGCTGCACCTGCACGAAACCCGTCTCCGGGTTGCGCTGGTACGCGATGAAGAACAGTCCGGCGTCGAGCCGGCCGGATCCGTCCGATCCGTCGACGAAGCTGTAGCCGCGACGGAGGATGGCCGTCCCGGCGTTCGTCGGGTTGGACAGAGCGACGTGGGAGTCGGCCGGGATGGCCGGATTGCCGTCGACGACCTGGGTGAGGTCCACCGGGTCGAACTCGGCGCGCTGCCCCAGCGGCGCGCCGCTGCCCTTGCGCCGTCCCATGGCGGCCTCCTGGCGCCCGAGGGGGACGGCGTCCCAGTCCTCGACCAGCATCCGGATGCGTCGGGTGACCAGGTAGGAGCCGCCGGCCAGCCAGTCCGCTCCCGGTCCACCGTCACCGGGAGCCACCCACACGAACCTGTCGAGGGCTTGCCCGTTCTCGGCCTTGAGGTTGTTCGTGCCGTCCTTGAAGCCCATCAGGTTGCGCGGCGTGGCCTGCTTGGTACTGGTCGAGGAAGTCCGGCCAAATCCGAGCTGCGACCAGCGGACACTGACCACCCCGGCACCCAGCCGCACGATGTTGCGGACGGCGTGCACCGCGACCTGCGGGTCATTGGCGCAGGCTTGGACGCACAGGTCGCCACCACTGATCGCCGGGTCGATGCGGTCCCCGGCGAACTCCGGCAGCTCGACAAGCGCCGCGGGCTTGCGTGCCGCAAGGCCGAACCGGTCGCGGCCGTCGGTGGTGGTGAACAGCGTCGGGCCGAACCCGATGGTCAACGTCAGCCCCGAGGCCGGCAGCCCGAGCGCCCCCCCGGTGTCGTCGGGAGCAGCGTGCTCATTGCCGTCGACGGCGCCGACCGGGCCGGCGTCCTGCCCCGCGGTCATCCGTCGGGCGGCCTCCGTCCAGGTCTTCAGCATCTCGACCAGGTCGTCCCGGCTGTGGGTGGTGACGTCGAGAGCGACGAAGTGCAGCCGGTCCTGGGCCGGGGTGACAATTCCGGCCTGGTGCCTGCCGGTGAAGGGGATGGCATCTGCAGCATCGGATCCGGGGGTAACCGGTGCGGTGGCTGTGCCGGCCGTCGCCCGTCCGAGCACCCCACCGGTGGCTCCGGCAGCGACGATGCCGAGCGTCCCGCCGCCGGCGATCCCCAGGAGTCGGCGGCGCGACATGCCTCGGGGGTGCGCAGCGTGGCGTTCGCTGGAGTCAGGATCCGTACTCATGGACGACAGGCTCGGCCGATCTGTGCGTCAGGGACAACTGACACGGACTCTACTATCGAAGCTAGGAGCCGGGTCGGGGTTCGTGCCATTCCTGCCCACCGGAGAAGCGACTTCTCGGTCACAAGGCGGACGTGCTCAGCCCGGTGGCGCCCAGCCAGGCCCGCAGCCAGATCATGAGCGCGTCCCACCAGCCGGTCAGCAGCAGAATTCCCAGAAAGATCATCAAGCCACCGCCGATCCGCATCACCGTCGGGGCGTGACGGCGGGCGAAGGCGGAGAACGTGAGGGCGCGCCGGGCACCGAGGGCGACCAGGACGAAGGGGATGCCGAGCCCGAGGCAGTAGGCAAGGGCGAGGACGGCGCCGCGGCCGGCGGATGCCTGGGTGTAGGCGAGGGTGTTCACCGCGGCCAGGGTCGGGCCGAGGCAGGGCGTCCACCCGAGGCCGAACACGACGCCGAGGACCGGGGCGCCGGCCAGGCCGGCCGGCGGCCGGCGGTGGATGCGGCGTTCGCGCATCAGCCAGGGGATCGCGCCGAGAAAGGACAGCCCCATCGCGATCACGACGACGCCGGCGACCCGGGTGAGCAGCGGTGCCCACTCCAGCAGCAGCCGGCCCAGGCCGCCGAACAGTGCCCCGAAGGACACGAAGACGGCGCTGAAGCCGGCGACGAACAACAGGGAACCGGCGAGTACCCGGCCGCGGCCGGCGGCTGCCGGCCCGGCCTGTGATGAGGACGTGCTGCCGGTCTCGGGGGAGCAGTCGGCCGATGCCGTCCCCGCGGGGCTGCCGCCGGCAGGCTGCGGAACCCGGGGCTGGCCGGCGGTGGCCTGGGCGCCGGCGAGCCCGGCGACATAGCTGACGTAGCCGGGAATCAGCGGAAGGCAGCACGGGGAGGCGAAGCTGATCAACCCGACCAGTGCCGCCACCGCCATGGCGAGCAGCAGGGAGCCATCGGTGACGATCCCGGCGAACGTCGCCGCGAGGTCGCTCACGCCTCGGTCTCCTCGATCAGCAGCTCCACCGCAGCGCGTAGGTCATCACCGCGGACCTGGCCGGTGTAGACGGCAGCCACTCGACCGTCCCGGTCCAACAGGATGGTGGACGGGACGACGTTCGCCGGGAAGCCGCGGAAGGCCAGCGCCACCTCACCGCGAGGGTCGAAGATCGAGGGGTAGGCGACGCCCAGTCTCTCCACGAAGGCGACGGCCAGTCGTCGCTCGTCCTTGACGTCGATGCCAATGAACTGGACACCGCGGTCGGCCACGTCGGCGTGGACGGCTTGGAACTCCGGCGTCTCGACCCGGCAGGGGGTGCACCAGGATCCCCAGAAGTTGATGACGGCGACGTCTCCGGCAAGGGAGGAGGACTCGAACGGGGTGCCGTCGAGCAGCTCCCCCGAGAAGGCAGGGGCCGGCGCGCGCCGCTCTTCCGGGATCACGGTCGCCGCGGCTGTGGGCTCCCGGAATTCGAACTCACCGGCGCCACCCTCGTCGCCGGTCAGCCCCGCGGAACAGCCGAGCAGCGCGGTCGAGCTCAGCGCTCCGGCGGCGATCAGGAAGATGCGACGGTTGAGCACACGATCGGAGCCAGCTGTGCTGGTCACCGCGGTCGCCGGTCTTCGCGGGATCGACTAAGCACGCTAGTAAGTTACAGGCCCTCCAGTAGCGCCGCGATCGTCCACCGTGTGGGCTGCAACGCATCCGGCCGGCCCCTCTCGGCGCCGGCCGGATGCGCTGGCCTCACGAGCCCGGCCGTCTCCATCCCCAGCTCGTGCCGCGGTGGTCGTGGGAAACGTCGTTGCGACGCTGGAGCTCACGCCTGAGCTTGCGCTCGGAGAGGCGGCCGAAGGAGAAGAAGTCCCCGTCGACCAAGATGCCGGGGGCGAACAGGACGCCGTGTCGTTCCCCCAGCGCCCGACCCTCCTCGGTCTCCAGGCTGATCTCTTGGGTCTCGAACTCCTGTTCCCGGCTCAGCTGGGCCAGCGTCTCCTTGGCCTGCTCGCAGAAAGAGCAGGACGTCTGGGTGAGGAGCGTGATGACGGTCATCGGTCGGTCCGAGCAGCCTCGAGGTCGGCGAGGATGGTCTCGACGGGCAGGTACATCGTGTAGTCCGGCGCCCCGCCGTAGTCGGCCCGCCAGACGATCTCGCCCTCACCGTCGACGAGGATGAAGCTGTGCCCGGCCGTGGTGTCGCCCATCATCCCGTACTTGTTCGCCTTGTAGGCCTCGATCGCGGCCAGGTCCGGGTCGGCCAGTGCGAGGGATTCCAGGCCGTCGTCGTCCATCTTCTGGACCAGCAGGTCCTGCGGGGCGTTGGTGATGCTGACCAGCCGGTCCACGCCGGCCTCCTCCAGCTGAGGGGTCGCCGCCTCCAGGTCGCGGATCTGGTCCCAGCAGGCCTGGCAGCCCAGCCCCTCGTGGAAGTACAGCAGCACGTTCTCCCCGCGGAAGTCGCTGAGCGATACGTCCTGTCCGTCCGTCCCCGGCAGGGTGAAGTCCGGAGCCTCCTCGCCGGGGCCGGGTGATCCGACGTCGTAGCGCTCGGGGTCGGCCGCCCCTGCGGAGCTCGTGCTGCTCTGGTAGAGGGCGTAGAGGCCGCCGATGACCAGGATCGCCACGAGCCCGGCAACCACCCAGATCCGGGCCCCGCCGCCGCGCTGGTCGCGACGGGCGGCAGCGACGGCTTGTGCGCCTCGTGTGCTGGGCCCTGCGCTGGGGCTCTTGGTCGTACCGCGTCCACTCATGGTCATGATCTCCCGGTCGGTGAGGTCTCGGTCGGTTCGACGACGCTGTCCTCGCCGTCGGTCGGGCTAATGGGGGAGGGGTCGACGTCCGAGCTCCGGTTGCGGAATGCGCGCACGATGACCATCGCCAGCGCGCCGAAGACGAGCGCAGCGGAGAGCCAGCCGGGGACGAACGACAGCGCGTCCTCGACCTGGGCGGCACCCCTTCGCGGAACCCCGATGAGTCCCGAGCGATCGAGACCGACCGCATCGACCGAGCCCACCAGCGCTCGGTCGACATCATTGACAGAGAGGCACACCCGTGCGGCCCGTCCTGTTCGAGGTCTTCGGTTTCCCGATCAACAGCTACGGCGTCAGCAAGGCCGCCGCCGCACTGGTGGCGGGGTACCTGCTGGCCCGTGAGTTCCGACGCTTGGGATGGAATCCCGACCGCGCCTGGTCGATCGTCATCGCGGCGACCGTCATGGGATTCGTCGGCGGCAAGCTGTACTACCTCGCCGAGCACGCCGGAAGCCTGTCACTGCATTCGTTCGGACCGTCCGGGTTCACCTGGTACGGCGGCCTGATCGCCGGCGTCGCGACCGTCGTGGTGATGGCACGCCGGTACGAGCTTCCGCTGGGGCAGCTGGCGGGGATCGCGGCCGCACCCCTGTCACTTGCCTATGGCATCGGGCGCATCGGGTGCTTCCTCTCCGGCGACGGCTCCTACGGGCAGCCGTCTGACCTGCCCTGGGCAGTGGCCTTCCCGGACGGGACGATGCCGACCATGGTTCCCGTGCATCCCGCAGCGCTGTACGAAGCAGCCGTCGCGCTGGCCGTCGGCGGGCTGCTGTGGGTTCTGCGCACCCGGTGGGCACCGCTGCACGTCTTCGGCCTGTACGCGGTGCTCAGCGGAGTCGCACGGTTCCTCGTCGAGGAGATCCGCCTCAACGAGGAGGTCCTGCTCGGGCTGACCCAGCCCCAGCTCTGGTCGCTCGTCCTCGTTGCCATCGGTGTCGGTCTCCTGGCGACCGGGAGGCGCGACCGGTCCGGTAGGCAGCCGGTCGCGTCCGCGGCCGCCTGAGCGGTGGAGCCAGACTTCGGCGGTGGGCCAGGTCCTCGCGCCAGCGGAACCGTCCTCGTGGTCGACGACGAGGCGAAGATCCGGGAACTCGTCGGTGCCTACCTGGAGCGCGAGGGCTACCACGTCCTCCTCGCTGAGAACGGTCTAGACGCGCTGCGCCTGGTCGAACGCCTCCGCCCCGATCTGCTGGTCCTCGACCTGGGGCTGCCCGACATCCCGGGTGAAGAGCTTCTCCGCCTGCTGCGCCGGTCCAGCGACGTCCCCGTGGTGATGCTGACCGCCCGGGCCAGCGAGGGAGATCGCGTGGCGGGCCTGCGTCTGGGCGCCGATGACTACGTGACCAAGCCCTTCAGCCCGCGAGAGCTCGTCGCGCGAGTCGGGGCCGTCCTCCGCCGCGCCGGCGGCGGACGGCCCGGTCGTGTTCCGACCTTCGCCAGTGGCCGGCTGGCTATCGACCAGGAGAGCCGGGAGGTGACTCTCGACGGTGAGTCGATCGAGCTGACCCGCACGGAGTTCGACCTGCTCGTGATCCTGTCGTCCCGTCCCGGGCGGGCGTGGACGCGTGCCGAACTGATCAGTCGCCTGCAGGGCCACGGCTTCGATGGGTACGACCGCACGGTGGACGTGCACGTCAAGAACCTGCGGCGGAAGCTCGGCGACCACTCCCGGCGTCCGAGCTTCGTCCTGACGGTTGCCGGGATCGGCTACAAGTTCGGGGCGACCGCCGATGAGTAGTTCCCTGGCCCGGCGACTGGGCCTGGGCTTCGCGGCGATCGCGCTCGTCGCGGCCCTCCTGGCCGCCCTGTTGGTCAATCTCGCGTTCAGCAGCCGCTTCGAGTCCTACCTCGACCAACAACGGTCGGCTCGGGTGGACCAGATCGCTGCTGCGGTCACCGGTGCGTACGTGTCCGCGGAGGGCTGGGACCCCGAGCGTCTCGACCAGCTCGGGCCGGCGGTGTCCATGGCCGGTGCCGAGGTCCGTCTGGTCGATGCGGCGGGGGAGACGGTCTGGCCGACCGCAGGCAGCACCACCAGCGAGATGGCGCAGATGCATCGGGAGATGATGGCGGCGGGACCACTGGCCGACCCGGTCACCGTTCCGATCACCGTCGACGGGCAGCCGCGGGGAACCCTGCTGGTCGCGCTCCCCGAGGGCAGTGTGCCACTCGCTGATCGGCAGCTCCGCAGCTCCGTGAATCGGCTGCTGTTCGTGGGGGGACTCGCCGTAGCGCTGATCGCCTCGGTCCTGGGCCTGCTGTTCGCTCGGCGGGTCACCCGCCCGCTCGCGGAGCTGACCGCAGCAGCTGATGATCTGCGCGCCGGTGACCGTGGCCGGCGGGCCATGGTGAGCGGGCGCGATGAAGTTGCGGAGCTGGCGACGGCGTTCAACGAGCTGGCCGCCTCCGCCGAACGGCAGGAGGCGCTCCGGCAGTCGTTCGCCGCGGACGTCGCCCATGAACTGCGCACGCCGCTGGCCATCCTGCGCAGCCAGCTTGAAGCCGTCCAGGACGGCGTCCTCGACCTGACGCCCGCTCTGGTCTCCTCCCTGCACGAGGAGACCCTGCGGCTGGGGCGCCTCGTCGCCGACCTGGAGACCCTCACCCGCGACGACCACAACTCCTTCTCCCTGGAGCGCGTCACCCTCGATCTGGCCGAACTGGTGCGATCGGTCGCTGCGGGTTTCCAGCACCGCTTCGCCGAGCGTGGTCTCCAGCTGGACCTACGACTGACCCCAGCGCCGGTCTGCGGTGACCGGGTCAGGCTGGCCCAGGTGGTGACCAACCTGCTCGGCAACGCGGTGAAGTTCGTCCCGGTGGGCGGCCGGGTGACCGTGACCACTGGCACCCAGGGTGATGCGGTGCACCTGGAAGTGAGTGACGACGGACCGGGGATTCCGGACGCGGAACTCCCGCAGGTCTTCGACAGGTACTTCCGAGGACGGGGTGCACGGGCAAACGGCTCGGGGATCGGGCTGGCGGTCGTGGCCACCCTCGTCCGCGCGCATGGCGGAGGGGTGAGCGCCACGAACGCACCCGACGGAGGGGCCGTCTTCACCATCACGTTCCCACTCGCAGAGCCCTCAGGTTCCGCAACGGCATCAGCACGTCCGCCGTCCGCAGTCGCCCGAGGTCCACTGCCCGAGTCCTCGACGGCTCCACTTCTTCAGGAGTGACCATGGCACCACGCAGAAGAGCGGAGGCGGCGCCGCCCACGACGGAGCGCGTGCGCGCCGTCTACGAGCGGCAGGCCGCGCACTACGACGCTGTCATCACGGTCGCCGAGTGGCTGCTGTTCCGGGGCGGCCGGTCGTGGGCCTGCCGGCAGGTCCGGGGAAGGGTCCTCGAGGTCGGCGTGGGCACCGGCCGGAACCTCCCGCTGTTCCCTCCGGAGGTCGAGCTGACCGGCATCGACCTGAGTCCGGCCATGCTGGCCCGGGCTGAGGCGCGCGCCGCGCAGTTGGCCCGGCCGGCAGACCTGTGCCTGGGCGACGCGCAGCGACTGCCTTTCCCCGACTCCAGCTTCGACTCGGTGATCGCCACCCTGACCTTGTGCAGCATCCCCGACGACCGAGCCGCAGTCGCCGAGATGGCTCGGGTGCTGCGGCCGGGCGGCCGCCTGGTGCTGCTCGATCACGTCGCCAGTCCGCTCCCGGCGATCCGGCGGGTTCAGCGCTTGCTGGAACCGGCCTTCCTGCGCCTGGCCGCCGACCACCTGCTGCGGGAGCCCGAGGTGGCGGTGCGGGCCGCCGGGCTGGAGATCGAGCATCTGCGTCGCTCGAAGCTGGGCATCGTCATGCGGCTGGCGTGCACCAAGCCGTGAGCCACTCCAGTTGCCCTGTGCCTCCGGCGCGCCTGGCCCGTTGACACCGCTTCACAGCTCCCGTTCGCACCGAAGAGACAGGACCATGTCGCTCTTGCTCCGCCTGGCAACCCTGGCCGCCGCCGTCCTCACCGTCCTCGGACTGGGGATCGGCAGCGCGTCAGCTCACGCTGAACTCGCCAGCTCCGAGCCGAGCGAGGCGCAGACGCTGACCACACCGCCCCGGCAGATCACCCTGACCTTCACCGAGGCGGTCCGGGCTGGCTCGGCCGAGGTCGTGGTCCGCGGCGCCGACGGGCGTTCCGTCACTACCGGCCCCGCTACCGAGACCGACGCCGTGGTGCGGCAGCCGGTGGACCTCAGCAGCAATGGGTCCTACCTGGTTGCTTACCGAGTCGTCTCGCAGGACGGGCACCCGGTGACCGGGGAGCTCACCTTCAGCTACGCCGGGGCAGAAGCCTCCGACGCCGGGCCGACCGGAGTGGCGGGTTCGACGGACTCCCCGGAGCCGCCGGTGACGGAAGCCGCCGCCGAGGAGGTGGCCGTAGCCGACGGCGGGGCCGGTGCAGGGCTGTGGTGGATGCTCGGCGTCTCGGTGGCCGTCGTCGCCGGTCTCGGTGTGCTGGCCCTGCGCCGGCGAGGGCCTCGGGGCTGAGCGAGAACCACGTGGCTGACTCTCTCGTGACTGCGCAGGCAGCCGACCGCATGCGCAGCCGCTGGCCGGTACTCCTTCCGGCGGCCGCCGCGGCGCTGCTGTTGACCTGGCTGACCTTGTCGGCCGGGTCCAAAGAGGAGTCGTCGGTCGCCGGGCTGCCCGGGTCCGATGCAGGGGCGGCCTGGCTCGTGCCCATGCTGCAGGTGCTGCACGACCTGGCTGCGGTCATGACTGTCGGATGCCTGCTGGGTGCGGCGGTCCTCCTGCCGGGCGACCGGTTGCTCGGTGCCGCCGGTTACCGGTGGGTGCGCACCGCCGGGTGGTCGGCTCTGGTATGGAGCCTGCTGTCGCTGGCCGCGGTTCCGGCGCTGCTGGCCGAGTTCCTCGGACGGGGTTTCTCGGTGGTCACGCCGACGGCGGTCGTCCAGTTCCTGGCGGACAGCCCTCAGGCCCAGGCCCGTGTCGTCGTGGCTGTCCTCGCTGCGGTGCTCGCCATGGCCGCCAGGGTGGTGCTCACCATGGGGGGGACGCTCGGTCTGCTCCTGGTCGCGCTGCTCGCCGCGCTTCCGCCGGCCCTTGTCGGGCACGCCGGCGGCACTGGCGGTGTCTACGGCCCGACCGCGGTCGCCCTGCACGTCCTGGGCGTGGTCCTGTGGGCGGGAGGACTGGTCGCCCTCCTGGTCTGCCGCTCGATCAGCGTCGGAGCCGTCGGTGCCGCCGTCTCCCGGTTCAGCCGACTCGCCGGACCGCTGGCGTTGCTCGTCGGTGGGAGTGGGGTACTTACCGCGCTGACCCGGCTGTCCGACCCGGCCCAGGCGCTGGGCTCCAGCTATGGGTTGCTGGTCCTGATCAAGCTGGTGGCGTTCGTGGGCTTGATCGTGGTCGGGGCGTGGCATCGGCGCTGGACCATGCCCGCCCTCGTCGCCGGACGTCCGGCAGCGTTCCTCCGGCTGCTCTCCGTGGAGGTGGTGCTCTTCGGAGCCACCATGGGGGTGGCCGTCGGTCTCAGCCGCACACCGCCCCCGACAGCCCCCGCCGCGGCCCAGGGCGGAGGGGGCCACGCCGTTCCTGACGTCGTCGTGCCGGCTTCACCATCGCCCGGCGCGTTGCTGGACGTCCATCCGGGCCTCGTGTTCCCCGTTCTGGCCGCAGCGGCGATCGGGTTTTACCTCGCCGGCGTCCGGCGGATGTCCGCTCGAGGACGTCCGTGGCCATGGCTGCGGACCCTCGCCTGGTCCGCGAGTTGGGCTCTGGTCCTCCTCGTGACCAGCAGCGGGCTTGCCAGCTATGGCGGGGTGCTGTCGAGCGTGCACGTCCTCCAGCACTTCACTCTGTCCCTCGCCGCGCCGCTGCTGATGGTGCTGGCTCGACCGGGCCGACTTGCCATGAGCGCCCTGCGGCCCTCGACGGGGCAGGACCTGCGAGGACCGCGGGAGTGGCTGGTGGCACTCCGTGGTCGTCCGGTGATGGGGACAGTCCTGCACCCACTGGTCGCTCTGCCGGTCTACCTGGTGGTGAACTACTCCGTCTACGTCTCCGGGTTGTACGGCTGGCTACTACGGTCGGAGGTCGCGGACGTCGTCTTCTTCCCCCTGTTTTTGATGAGTGGGACGCTCTTCTTCCGCGCACTGCTCGGCCCCGCCGGACCGGGCACCGCGGCGGCGCCGAGGCTCCCCGTCGTCCTCGCGGCGCTCGCAGGGTGGGCAGCGGTCCACGGTGCGGTTGCGATCGTGGTGCTCCGCAGCGGCCCACTCCTGGCCGCGGAGTGGTGGAGTCAGCTGCTACGCCTCTGGGGGCCGATGCCGATCGAGGACCAGCAGACCGCCGGACGAATTGCGGCGACCTACGGGGTGGCCATGCTCTTCGCCACCGTTATCGCCATCCTGCGGCGGCGAAGGCGTCCCCGGGAGATCACTGCGCACAGTGCCGCGACGGCCGTGGTTGAGCCGCAGGTGCAGGGGACTAGTTGATCGCCACGCCGGGGCACAGGCCGGCGGATGCGCTTGCGGGGCCGTCCGGCGATCGGCTTTACTAGCCTGGATAGTAGTAAGACCACGTCTGCGAGCGCAGGGAGAAACGACATGCTCAGGTCGATGCGGTGCTGCCTGAACCCGAAGGTCATCGGGGGTCTGATCGCCGCAGGCGTGGCGCTCTGGCTGATGGCCCCGGCCGCCAGTACCGCGGCACTTCCGCTGCTCATCGCGCTGGTCTGCCCCCTGTCCATGGGAGTGATGATGTGGCAGATGAATCGGGGCGGCGGTAGTTGTGGCGCCTCGGGAGGGGGCCGCTCTGTGGCAGCCCCCTCCGTCGACGTCGACGAGGAGCTGCGGCAGGCGCGCGAGGAGGTCTCGATCGCCCGGGCCCGCCAGCAGCTGGGTGACCGGGGCAATCAGGCGCCCGCCTGACACGGCAGGCGCGCCGCTGACGCGGGCGCCCACCGGCGGGGCGAACTCTCACCGCGCTGCGAGGCGCGTGGTGGCCCTCTCGGGTGGTGACCGCGGATGCAGTACGCCGTTCAGGCCGAGGACGTGGCGATGTAGGAGACGATCGTCGCCATGCCCGTGCCCATGTGGTAGGCGTTGTGGCAGTGGGTCAGCCACTGGCCCGGATTGTCGGCTGTGAAGTCGGCGATCACCCGTTCCCCCGGCGCCACCATCACCGTGTCCTTCACCGCACCGGCGAACATCGGGAGGCGGCTCCGTGCCGGATCTCGCAGCTCACCGGCAGCTGCCCCCGGAAAGAGGTCACCAGAGCCTCGCACGGTGAAACTGTGGCCGTGCAGATGCATCGGGTGGTACATCGGAGTCTGGTTGACCAGCTCCAGTCGGACACGCTGGCCCTCCCGGATCTCCGCGGGAGTGATGCCGGCGAAGGGGCGTGCGTGGTCGTAGCTCTGGGCATTGATGCGCCAGGCGAAGCTGAACATGTCTCCGGTCAGATGGAGCGTGTGGGTCACGTCCGGGGGCAAGTTGTCCTGGCCAACGGTGGGCGCCGCGCGGAGGTCGGTCAGCCGGAGCAGTCGCCCACTCAGCTCCCGGGGAGCCGCAGCGGCTGACGGGGCTTCACCGCTGGCTGTGCGGACCACCCCGAGCGCCTGGGCCCCATGGCCTTCTGCGATCGCCACCAGTGGAAAGGCCCCGTCTCCGAGGGTGACGAGCACGTCGTAGCGCTCGCCGGCGCCGATGTGGAGGTTGTCGACGGTGATCGGCTCGACCGGGAACCCGTCGGTATGGGTGACGGTCAGCCGGTGGCCTCCGAGAGCTACTCGGAAGGTGGTCGTCCCGGCGGCACTGATCAGCCGGATTCGTGCCCGTTGACCCGGCATGGCGGCGAACGTCTCGGGGGCCGTGGGCAGGCGCCCGTTGAGCAGGTAGAACGGGTAGCGCACGCTGTCGGCCATGCGCGACGCCGCGGACACCGGCGTCTGCCCTGCCGGAATGTTGGCCATCTCGGCGGTCTGGTGGTAGTCCCAGGACGCTGACCGGTCCTCGATCTGTCCGGCCTGGACGGGAACCTTGTAGCTCGCTTCCATGTCTCCGTTGCGGAGCTCGGACAGGACTTCATCCGGGGTCCCCGCGGCGCCGTCGATCCAGTCGTCGAGGACGACCACGAACTCCACGTCGTAGTCGCCGGCTTCGCGCGGGTCGTCGATGATCAACGGTGCGAAGAGCCCCCGCTCGCGCTGCATGCCCACGTGCGGGTGGAACCAGTAGGTCCCCGGATCGGGAGCGACGAAGGTGTAGCGCATGGTCTCCCCGGGGGGGACCACGGGTTGCGTCAGGTGGGGTACGCCGTCCATGTCGTTCCGGAGCCGGAGACCGTGCCAGTGCACCGTGGTCGGCTCCGGAAGCCGGTTGCGGACGTCCACCTCGAGCAGGTCTCCGGCGGTGCAGCGCAGGGGCCGCCCGGGCACCTGGTCGCCGTAGGACCACGTGCGGACGACTCGTCCTCCGAGGTCGACCTCGACCGGTTGGGCGGTGACCGATGCGCGGACACGACGGCCGGTGCCTCGGGCGAGTCGGGCCTGCTCGACGCGGCGCACCGCGTCGGAGCCGGCCAGCACTCGGCCCTCCGCTGCGGTGGCCGTCGTGGGCAAGGCCGCCCAGGTGCCGCCGGTCGCCGCCATTCCGGCCAGCCCCAGCGCCCCGAGGAGCAGTCCGCGCCGGGAGATCGAGGGGCCGGTCACCTGCCACCTGTCCTTGTGTAGGTCGTGCCGATGTGGTCACACGACAGCCGCCGGCGGCTGTCCGAGCGGCGTGCCGCCATGAGGTCCGCCGGCGGCCGCCGCCCGGCGGGGCCCCCGTCGTACGGGCCCTGCCGTGTACCTGCATGACGCTGCAGATACTACGCACCTTAGTAGATCTGGCTGTCGCTCGCGGACGGGCGCCTGGCGCGCAACTTCTACGTAGCTGCCTAGTAGTACGCTCTCCGTAGCGCCATAGTAGAGCTGACCGGCGCGCGGCTGATCGAGCGTCCGCTGGGGCCGACTCGGTGGAGCTGGCTCTGTGGCCGACCCGATCTCGCGAGGCGGAGTCTCATGTCCAACAAGCGTTCATCCCGAGTCGGTCCCTCCCGATCGGGTAGGCCAGGGCCGGGCTCAAGGGTCGGGCCCACCACTGCCGCCCAGCAAGTCAGCCCGCCGCGACCTGTCCCCAGCCGTGCGCCGGCGCCGCTACAGGCATTCCAGCGTCCACAGGTGCCGCGGTCGAGGACCGCCGCACCGTCGCTCCCGGTGGTCCTGCCGGCGAGAAAGGCACCACTAGCGCCTCCGACCCGCCCGGATCCCGCTGCTCAGAGGACACCGACCTCCCCGGGAGCTCGGCCTGAGTCCGCGGCGTCCGGGACGGTGACCGGATCTCCCTCCGCTGGCCTCCCTCCGTCTGCGCCGCCGGTCCCAGGCGCTCCCCGGTCACCGGCACGGGAGGCTGTCACCCCGGTGCGCCGTCCTGTCCTGGCTCGGGACATGCCTGCGGGCGCGGTCCAGGTCACGTCCTGGTCGTGCGAGTCCATGGACGACGTCGATCCCCAAGCGCTCGGAGTGACCTACTGGTTCGACGCTGCGCTCAGTGGCGACCCCTATCCGGTCAACGTGCGATTCAGCGGTAGGCGGCTGACCGGACCCGACACCCCCGGCAGGGCCGACGAGTTCGAGGTCGTGCACACCCTGAATGACGTGCTCCCGGGAAGCGGGCGGGTCGCCGTGACCGCCCGTGTCCCCGGACTGGCGCCGGGGGAGTGGGAGGTCACCGCAACCCCCGTCGTCCGGCACGCCCCTGCAGACTCCCCTGCGCCTCCGAATCTACCTCCCGGGCCACTTCCCCGTGGGACGACCGTCGGGAGAACGACCTTCAAGCCCGTGGCCGATGTCCGCGCGCCAGGGGTCCGGATCGGAGCCTGGCCCGCACTGGTGGCCCTCGGCTGGCTGTTCGCACTGGCTCTTCAAGGTGTGCTGGCGGCGGACCGCGACCTGCCGGTCGCGCGACTGCTCCTGGTGTCGGTGCTGGCGAGCCTGATCGGGCTGGTGGGTGCCAAGGTGTACTACCTCCTCACCCACCGCGAGGAGAAGGCCGGCCTGCTGCGCGCCGGCATGTCGGTCCAGGGTTTTGTGGTCGGTGCGGTCGGCTCGGTCGTCCTGGGGAGTTGGTGGGCGGGGATCCCGGTCGGCCCGATGCTCGACGTGACGGCGCCGGGCCTGCTGGTGGGCATGACCATCGGACGCCTGGGGTGTTTGCTCGGAGGCTGTTGTGTGGGGCGCCCCACGGCCTCTCGGTGGGGGATCTGGTCCTCCGACCGTCGGGTAGGCGTGCGCCGGATCCCGGTACAGCTGCTCGAGTCCAGTCTGGCCGGCCTCATCGCCGCAGCGACGCTCGCAGCAGTGGTGCTGGCCGACCCTGGGGTGGACGGACTGCTCTTCGTGGCGGGGGTGGCGGCCTACACCTTCGGGCGCCAGGTGCTGTTCCCACTCCGGGGGCTGCCGCGGCAGACGAAGCACGGGCGCAGGCTGACTCTCGCGGTCGCCGGACTGGTGCTGCTGGCGGCACTTTCGGTACTGGTGAGCGTCTGACCCGGCGGACCGCCAGGCCCGAGGCCCGGCCGACGGCGGGACCGTCGTCCTGCTCGGCGGACCGGTGTCGCCGGCCCCTGCGTCCCTGGAGGTGCCGACGCTGGGGCTCCTCTCCTATGTGCCATAGTTGCCAGTCGCCACTGCGCGTCCCCTCTGTGGGAGCGGCTGCCGCTCCGCCGGACAGCGCCCAGGGGATCCGCGCTTCGATGCTGGACTCGTATGAGGGAGGTCGCACCCTGATGTCCTGGGGGAGCGATTCGCTGAGGTTCGCGGCGGCTGCAGGCGCTCGAGCTCAGCGAGGCACGAACGACATGGCCACGGTCAGGCCGCAGGTGGGGGTGGACCGGTGATCCTCGCGGCCGCGGGCTGGGCAGGCGTCATGCTCGGCCTCGCCAGCTCCATCGCGCTGGCCGTCTTCGGCTTCCGAGCGCTGCGCACTCCCGACCGAGCGACGCGGGGACAGCTGCAACAGCCGGTCGTCGGCATGGTGGTCGGCGCCGCGGTGGCGTTCATCGCCTTGGAGATCGCGCTGCTCACCGACGACTTCGCGGTGTCCTTCGTCGCGGGGAACAGCTCGCGGGCGACACCGGTGCTCTTCAAGCTGACCGCAGCCTGGTCGGCTCTGGAAGGCAGCATCGTGCTGTGGGTCGTGGTGCTGGCCGGCTTCACCGCCGTGGTGCTACGGCAGGTCCGCTCGGTCGATGACCGGCTGGGCGTCGGTGCGCTGGCGTTCATGGGGCTGGTGGCCACCTTCTTCTTCGGGCTGGTCTCCACCGTGGCGAACCCGTTCGAGGTCCTCGCCCAGCCGCCGGCCGACGGCCCCGGGCCAAACGCACTCCTGCAGAACCACCTCCTCGTCACCATCCACCCCCCGTTGCTCTACCTCGGATACGTCGGGTTCACTGTGCCCTTCGCGTTCGCCATGTCGGCCCTGCTGACCCGTACGCCGGGAATCGACTGGCTACGCCGCACCCGCCGGGCCAACCTCGTCGCCTGGTCCTTCCTGTCCGCCGGGCTGGTCCTGGGCGCCTGGTGGTCCTACGAGGTGCTGGGCTGGGGTGGCTTCTGGGCGTGGGACCCGGTGGAGAACGCCGCCCTGATCCCGTGGCTGACGGCCACCGCCTTCATCCACTCGGCCGTCGTCCAGGTCCGGCGCGGGACCCTCCAGTCCTGGAACTTCGTCCTGGTCCTGACGACCTTCGCCCTGACGATCCTGGGGACCTTCCTCACCCGGTCCTCGGTGGTCGCCTCGGTGCACAGCTTCACCCAGTCGCCGGTGGGTCCGGCGCTGCTCGGCTTCTTCGTCGTCGTGGTCGTCGGCGGGTTCACACTGTTCGCACTGCGCGCGCCCGGGCTGGCTTCCCCCGACCGGCTGGAGTCCCTGGCCAGCCGCGAGGGAGCGTTCCTCGTGAACAACCTGCTGCTCTCCCTCTTCGCCTTCGTCGTGCTGCTCGGCACCCTGTATCCGGTGTTCGTCGAGGCGTTCACCGGGGCGCAGACGTCGGTCGGACGTCCCTTCTTCGACCGGATGGCGGTGCCCATCTCCTTCGCCCTGCTGCTCGCGATGGGAGTGGGGCCGTTCACCCCGTACCGGGCTGCCAACGGCCGGCTGCTATGGGCGCGGCTGCGTCCGGCTCTGCTGGCCGGCAGCCTGGTCAGTGCCGGTCTCGTGGTGGCCGGAGTCCGGTCGGTCGCGGTCGTCGCCGTGGCCCTGCTGGCGACGGCGATCGTGGCGGCCAGCGCGCGGCAACTGGTCACCAGCGCGCCCGATCGTCGGCCGGCCACCCTGTTCCAGATGGTCCGTCGACAGCGCGGCTACTGGGGTGGGCAGCTGTCCCACATCGGTCTGGTGCTGGTCGCTCTCGCCATCGCCGTCTCGGCCGACCTGTCCGAGCGCACGACGGCCACCCTGCGGCAGGGGGAATCGGTGGAGTTCGGCGGTTACACGGTGACCTACACCGGCAACGAGACCATCCAGCGATCCCACCGCACCGAGGTGGCGGCGGAGTTCCAGATCCGCGAGGGCGCCGACGTGGTGCGGATCGCCGGGCCTTCACTCAACCAGTACCCCAGCCAGCAGCAGGCGGTGGCAACGCCCTCGGTCTGGTCCACACCGCGCGAGGACATCTACGTCGCCCTCACCTCACTGGAAGACGGTCAGGTGTCGGTGAACCTCTACCGCTATCCGCTGATGTGGACGCTGTGGGCCGGCGGTCTCCTGGTCGCCGCCGGTGGTTTCTGGGCGGTGGGCGGCAGGCCTCGGCGCCGCGTCCGCAGCGCGACCCCTGCCGCCGTCGAGGCGGATGCGCCTGCAAACGCAGACGCAGGGGCTCCACAGGCTGTCGCGGTGCTGTCCGATCCGCCCGCCGAGCAGGGCGAAGGGCGCGACCGTGCCTGACCGCCGCCGGGTGGGTGTGACGTCGGCTCTGCTGCTTACCTTGTTGACCGTCACCGTGGTCGGCTTGTTCGCGGCCGGTCCCGGTCCGCGTGACCGGGTCGCCGAGCTGGAAGGCCAGCTGCGCTGCCCGGTGTGCAAGTCGGTCTCGATCGCCGAATCCCCGTCGGAGACGGCGGTGGCCATGCGGCGCAGCGTGGCCGAGCAGGTGGCGGCCGGCCGCTCCGACGCCGAGATCCTGCAGTACTTCGAGGCGCGCTACGGGGAATGGGTCCTCCTCGACCCGCCCGCGCAGGGCCGCGGCGTCTGGCTGCTGGTGCTGCCTGCCGTCGTCGCCATCGGGGGCGTGGTCCTGGTTCTGACCCGTGCTCGGCGCTCCCCGGATGTGCCGGAACTGTCCGATGACGACCGGGATAGGGTCGCTGCCGCTCTCGCCGACGCACGGACCCGCCGCCACCCGGACGAGGACGACGAACCGTGAGCCGTGAGGAACTGGAGGAGCGGCGTGACCACGCGCTGCGGGATCTCGAGGAGATCGAGCGTCAGCACGCCGAGGGAGAGCTGACCGACGCCGACGTCGCGCGGCTACGTCCCCGCTACGAGGCCGAGGCCGCCGCCGCCATTCGTGAGCTGGATGCGCCGGAGCGAGGTCTGTCTCCGGCAGCGGCCAGGGTAGGCGGCAGGGCTGTCCGGGCACGTCGAGCGGCCTACCTGGTCACCCTGGCGGCCGCCGTCATCGCCGCCACGGTGCTCCTGCCACAGTCGGTGCTGGACCGCCCTGCCGGGGGCTTCGTCACCGGCAACGAGCTGGACGGCAACCAGCCGGACGCGGCTGCCGAGCCGGTGCCCGGGGGCCGCGACCTCTCCACGGTGACCAACAGCGAGATGGAGGCCGTGGTACAGGCCAATCCCGATGTCGTGGGCATGCGATTGGCTCTGGCACGGCGGTACGTGGAGGTCGGCGACCTGCCCTCGGCGATGCTGCACTTCACCGAGGCGCTCAAGCGGGAGCCGGACAACCCGGAGGCGCTGGCGTACGTCGGCTGGGCGTATCTCCTCGCCGAGCAACCGGACAAGGCCGAGGACTACATCACCCAGGCGCGGCGCCTGGACCCCACGCTGCTCGATGCACTGTGGTTCGACGCGAATCTGCGGTTGCACTGGCTCGACGATCCGGGCGGTGCCCTCGAGGTGCTGGCCGAGATGGCGGAACGTCCGGATCTGCCGCCGGATGTGGCCGACCAGGTCGAGGAGCTGGCCGCAGCTGCCCGCGCGCAGCTCGATGCGGCCGGGGGTGACGGCGGGTGAAGGAC
Source organism: Blastococcus sp. MG754426 (assembly GCF_021699055.1). Classification (GTDB taxonomy): domain Bacteria; phylum Actinomycetota; class Actinomycetes; order Mycobacteriales; family Geodermatophilaceae; genus Blastococcus. The sequence continues at coordinate 45,657 of NZ_SSXC01000024.1, forward strand.
TTGACAGCCCCGGGTTCGGTCGTGGCGCCGGAGGAGTCACCGGGAGGGATGAGACCGGTGCGACGGGGACGCGCCGTCCGTTGGGTGGCGGTGGTTGTGGCGGTTGCCGCCGTCGCCACCGGTGTGGTCTTCGGCAGCCGGCTGGACGCCGACCCGTCGCTTGTCGAGACGCCGCTGATCGGTACGGCCGTCCCCGATCTGGAGCTGCCTGCCCTGGAGGGCGGCGCGCCGCTGCGGTTCTCCGACCTCCGGGGCGAGGTCGTCGTCGTCAACTTCTGGGCGTCGTGGTGCGTCGCCTGCCGCGAGGAACACCCGGCGCTGCTGGCCGTGGCCGATACCTACCGGGATGCCGGCGTGACCTTCGTCGGCATCGTCTACCAGGACGAGCAGGATGCCGCGGTCGGGTTCCTCGACGAGATGGGTCGCGGTGGTGACAACTACCGCTACGTCACCGACCCGGACTCCACCGCCGCGCTCGACTTCGGCGTCTTCGGCGTTCCCGAGACCTTCATCATCGACCGTGACGGCGTCATCCGAGGCAAGATCACCGGCGCCTCCACCTTTCCCCTCCTGGCCGGCGCGGTGGAGGAGGTGCTGGCCGGGCGGGACCCGCAGTCCCGGACCTCCGGCTCGGTGCAGCCCGCGCCGGGGGAGCCCTACGTGGACCGGGAGTAGCGCAGCTCGGGACCGGCTGGGCAGGCGGGCCTCCCACGTGTCTGCGGGAGGCGGTCCTGTGCAGGGTCAGCTCGCGGTGGGGTGATCACCTGCAGCCGGTCGGGTTCAGATCGGCGGCCAGCCGAACCGGGCGTAGAAGGCCAGCAGTCCGCTCATCAGCCGCGTCCAGCTGCCCGTGGCGATGCCGATGCCCATGGCGACGAGGAGCACTCCGCCGAATACCTCGATCTTCCGGGAGTTGCGCCGGAGCCAGTCCAGGCGCAGCCGGCCGCGCCGGACCCCGAGGGCGACGAGCAGGAAGGGGATGCCCAGACCGATGGAATAGACGAGCAGCAGCAGAGCGCCCCTGGCGACCGTCCCCGACCCTGCGGCGGTGGTGAGGATCGCGGCCAGCACGGGGCCGACGCACGGCGTCCAACCGAAGGCGAAGGCCGCGCCGAGCGCGAGTGCGCTGCCCGGGCCGCGCCCGATCCGGCTGAGGTCCATGCGTACCTGGCGGTGCAGCAGCGGCAGCCGCAGGACACCCGCCGTGGCCAGCCCCATCGCGATGATGAACGCGCCTCCGACGACGTTGATGGTTGCCCGGTGCTGGGCCAGGAGCAGCGCCAGGCCGGAGGCGGTTGCACCCAGGGCGGTGAACACGATGGTGAAGCCGAGCACGAACAGCAGGGACCCGGCCAGCACCCGGTCACGGACGGGCGCAGGGGGAGCCCCACCGGTGGCGGCCGCCGGGACGCCGGCCGGAGGGGCCAGGCTGGACACGTAGGAGACGTAGCCGGGCAGAAGTGGCAGCGCGCACGGCGAGGTGAACGACACCACGCCCGCGATCAGCGACAGGAAAGCCAGAGGCAGGAGGTCCACGGACGGCGCTGCTCAGTCGGTGGCCGCGGAGGGGCCGTCGGCGAGCTGGACCCCTAGCCGCTCCGTGAGTAGCGTGCGCAGCCGTTCCTGGTCCGTCGCGCCGATGACCTTGTCGACGATCTCTCCGTCGGGCGCGAGGACCAGGGTGGTGGGAACCCCGGGGCTGGGCAGCAGATCGAGCGACCGGCCCGACGGGTCGTACAGGTTGGCGTGGGTGATGCCGAGATCGTCCAGCAGGAACCGCGCCGGCCGCTCCCCGTCCTTGGCGTTGACGCCGAGGAAGAGCACCTGGTCCCCGACCTCGTCGGCGAGGCGCTGCAACTCCGGCATCTCCTCGCGGCAGATCCCGCACCACGACGCCCAGAAGGTGAGGACGACCGGAACCGCGGGCAGTTCCCGCAACGCCAGTTCGGTCGGCTGGCCCAGGCAGGTCAGGGTGATGTCGGGGAGTTGGGTCCCCGCGCCGCCGCCTGCCTCCAGGGGGTGGGGGCAGGGGGTCGTCGAGGGAAGGTCGCCTTCCTGAGCCTGGGGTATGACGCCGCTCCCCGGTTCACCGGGGCCGGTGCAGGCCGTGGTGAGCAGCGCCGCGGCGACCGAAACCCGACCGGCCCGTCCGAGCAAGCGCTTACGGGTGGCGGACGCTCGGGGCACCATCCGGACCGTCACGGCGCCCCATCGCCGGGTTCGCCCTCGGCGCTATCGGGAGGCTGGTAGTTCTCGTCGTGCTTGATGATCATGGTGTCGGAGCGGAAGGTGTCGCCGTCCCAGGCTCCCTCCATCACCACTCCGATGCCGGGGCGGAACAGCTGCGCGGGGGACCCTCGGTAGGCCACCGGAACTTCCGCGGGGCCGGAGACGACGACGAAGCGCAGCCCCTCGTCCGTCGTTACCACGCTGCCGTCCTGCACCAGACCGCCGATCTGGAAGCGCCTGCCGTCCTCGAAGTCGGCCTTCTGCGCGAGTGCCTCGTGCGGCGTCAGGAAGTACACGAGGTTCCCGTTGATGTTGCCGACGAAGAGCACCCCGAGCAGGATCCCCGCGACGCCCAGCACCGACACGGCCAGCAGCCGGTATCGCCTCATCGGATCTTCTCGATGCGCCGGTTGACGCCACTCAGCCGGTGCTGCAACCAGACGGCGTATCCGCTCATGGCCCCGTAGGTGACGCCGAACCCCAGCGCCACCCATGCCCACTCAGACATGGTTCGGGAACTCCTTCCGGTAGTCCGGGGTGGTGATCGCCTGCCCGGCGAGCTCGCCGGCGGCACGGTCGTGGGCGGCGTCGTAGGTCTCCTCGGCGACGGCCAGTCGGACGCGAGTGCGCAGGAGTAGGACGTAGACGAGCGTGAAGGCGAGGACGTTCAGCAGCAGGGCGGCGAGCATCCACTCGTCGATCGTGGGGGCCGCCGGCTTGAGCACCGTCGGCGGCTGGTGCACCGCCCGCCACCACACCACGGACATGTGGACGACGGGGATCTGGGCGAAGGCCAGGACCCCGAACACGGCGCTCCGCCGGGCTCGGACGGTGGCGTCCAGGGTCGCCCGGCGCAGCGCCAGGTAGCCCAGGTAGACGAAGAACATCATGGCGGTCGTCACCAGGCGCGGATCCCAGGTCCACCAGACTCCCCAGACCGGTTTCCCCCAGATCGAGCCGAGCGCGATGGTCAGTCCGGTGAAGAACACCCCGACCTCCGCACTGGCCGAGGCGAGCCGGTCCAGGGACGCTCGGCGCTTCCACAGCCAGCCCGCGCTGGCGCCCAACGTGATGGCGAAGCTGAGGTAGGCGAGCCACGCTGCCGGCACGTGGACGTACATCAGCCGCTGCAGGTTGCCCTGCAGCCGGTCCGGGGGAGCGGTCAGCGCTGCGGCCAGGGCCCCGGCCATGACGACGACGGTGACGGCGGTCAGCCGGCGGGAGACGGACGTCACGAGAACTCCTCGAGGGATCGGGCGAAGAGGGCGACCGCGAGTGCGGCGACGACGTCGACGAGCAGCAGCAGGGCCACCCAGCTCCACGGTTCCCGGCCGTAGCGCACCGCCTCGGCCACCTGGGTGGCCGACAGGAGCAAGGGAAGCGCCAGCGGAACCACCAGGAGGGGGCCGAGGGTCGTGCGGCCTGCCAGGCCCTGCGCGAGGGCGCCGGCCAAGGTCCCGAGCACGGCCAGCCCCGCGGCGACCAGCGGCAGGACCGCGAGCAGCCACGGCCAGCTGTCCAGGGGCGGGTCGTAGATCATCACTGCCACCGGGAGCAACGTCAGCTCGAATGCCAGCAGCAGCAGGGCGTTGGCTGCCGCCCGCCCGGTGAGCCGGACGACGGGATGGACTCCGGTGAGCCGCAGCAGCGCCACCTGGGCGGGCGTGTCCGCGGCGCTCTGCCGCAGGCTGACCAGCACGCCGAAGAGCAGCACGACGACCCAGTAGATGCCGTAGCCGACCGAGCGCAGCAGGGGGACGTCGGTGCCGATGGCGAGCGGGAAGAGGAGTAGCGCCACGCCGCCGAACGGGGCGGTGACTAGCAGAGTCTCCCCGGCCCGCCCCTCGAGGAGCAGGTCCTTCCGGGCCAGTTCCAGAGCCTGTCGCGCCGGGCCGGGCGGGGTCACCGGAATCCCTGCCCGGGGACCATCGTGGCCGCGGGAAGGACTTCGCGGAGGCTCCCCTCCCGGAGATCCAGCACCCGGTCGACGGCCGCGTCCAGCCGGGCGCGATCGTGGGAGACGACGACGGCAGCGCCCTCGCGCTCGCGTACCTCGTCGATGATGACGTCGACGAGGCCGGCGGACCCGCTGTCCAGCCCGGCGTGCGGTTCGTCCAGCAGCAGCAGGGCCGGCGCGCTGAGGATGACCCGCGCCAGCTCCGCGCGACGTTGCATTCCCTGGGAGCAGCGGTCCGCGGGCCGGTCCGCGGCCCGACCCAGTCCGACTGCGTCCAGGGCCGAGCTGACGGCCGACACGTCGACGCCGGTCAGACGACAGAAGAAGCGCAGGTTCTCGGCCAGCGTGAGCCGGGAATAGAGCGCGGGGGAGTGCCCGATCAGGGCGATCTGAGGACGGATCTTCTCGCACTCGCGGCTGCCCAGCGCCGAACCGAGTACCCGACCGGTGCCGGCGGCAGGGGAAAGCAGGGTGGCCAGCAGGCGCAACAGCGTGCTCTTGCCCGACCCGTTCGCCCCGATCACCCCCACTGCCTCGCCCGCTCCCACGGTGAGCGTCAGGTCCCGGAGGACTGGTGTGCGCTCGACCGCGACCGCGATGCCGTGCAGCTGGATCACCGCATCCGGCTGAGCCTGCCGCCCAGCAGGGCAGGCGTCGTACGGCAGCCGGGAAGCGGGGGACACGGGCAGCTTCCACCTTCTTCGGCGCCGGGGGAGAGGAGTGCTCAACGTCAACAGCAGTACGCGCGTGGATAGTACGGAGCTAAGTAGTAGCTGCCGCGACGGGGATGGCCGGCAAGCACTACTAGGGTCGATCGTAATAGCCTAGTTCTCGAACCGGCGCCCGCAGCGGAGAGCGCAGGGTCACGTCCGCGGGCGCCGGTTGTGGATGTCCGTGTGCGCCGTCTGAAAGCCTGAACATCCGACCAGAAGGAGATCCCCCGTGAGCCGTACCGATGTGCTCGTCACCGTCGACTGGGTCCAGGAGCACCTCGGCCAGCCCGGCATCGTCTTCGTCGAGGTCGACGAGGACACCACCGCCTACGACGGCGGCCACATCGAGGGCGCCGTCAAGCTGGACTGGAAGAAGGACCTGCAGGACCCGCTGCGCC
>NZ_SSXC01000025.1 GCF_021699055.1 Blastococcus sp. MG754426
ACCAGGGACACCCCCACCCCCACCTGGAAGCTCGCCACCGACGACATGACCGCAGGCTAGGCCGGGGGTACGACACTTCCCGCACGTCAGCGGCGGGTGGACACAGCAGATGGAGTCGAGGAACGGGTCGACGTGCCGGGCTCGGACCTCCGGCTACTCACCGCTCGCGAGCAGTTCCCCTGGCTCGGTGCCGCAGGCATCGCAGCGATCCTCCGACCCGAGCGGCGCGCCGCACACCGGGCACCAGAACTGAGGCGGGCCTCCAGGCGGCACCGTCGGTGGTGGCGATGTCGGCCAACGCCACCGGCTGCGGCTACGCCACGCCACGGGGAACGGCCAGGACACGGTCGTCAGCGTCCCACGGCGGCGTCCCGGTCAGGTCAGCCCTGCAACCGACAGCCCGTCCCGTCTCCTCGCAAGGGACGACGGAGCCCGTCCAACGGTCGGGACGGACCGATCAACGGGTGGTGCGCGGGGTGGCGGGGTGGCTGCCCGCCGTCACCAGGTCGGCGACCGCCTGGCGGGCGTCGCCGGCGGTGACCAGACCCTCGCCCACGAGCACGGCGTCTGCCCCGGCCGCGGCGTAGCCGATCAGGTCGTGCGGGCCGCGGACGCCGGACTCGGCGACCTTCACGACCTCCGACGGCAGCCCGGGGGCGATCCGCTCGAAGGTGGAGCGGTCGACCTGCAGCGTGGTCAGGTCGCGGGCGTTGACACCGATCACCGAGGCGCCTGCCGCCATCGCCCGGTCCGCCTCGGCCTCGGTGTGCACCTCGACCAGCGCGGTCATGCCCAGGGACTCGACCCGCTCGAGGAGCCCGACCAGGACGTTCTGCTCCAGGGCGGCGACGATCAGCAGGACGACGTCGGCACCGTGCGCGCGCGCCTCGTGCACCTGGTAGCTGCTGACGATGAAGTCCTTGCACAGCACCGGCACGTCGACGACGGCCCGGACGGCGGCGAGGTCGGCGTGCGAGCCCCCGAAGCGGCGGCCCTCGGTGAGCACCGAGATGACGCGGGCGCCACCGGCGGCGTACTGCTGTGCCAGCTGCGCGGGGTCGGCGATGGCGGCCAGGTCGCCCTTGGAGGGGCTGCGCCGCTTGACCTCGGCGATCACGCCCACACCGGGGGCGCGCAGCGCCGCCAGCGCGTCACGTGCGGGGCGGGCCGCCTGCGCGGCCGCCTTCACCTCGGCCAGCGGCACCGCGGCCTCGCGGACGGCGAGGTCGGCGCGGACGCCCTCGATGATCTCGTCGAGGACGTTCACGGCGTGGCCGCAGCCTCGGCCGAGGTCCGGTGGTCGTTCATCGTCGCCACTGCTCCTCGTACGTCGATCCCGGCGGATTCGTGGACCCACTCTAGAGGCGGGTCGGGCACCCCCCGGCCCGGGGGCGGCTCCGCCGATCCCGGGGCGTTCCGCTATGCCGAGCCGCCGGAGCGCGGGGCCGGCGGGGGCTCGGTCGGGTCCTCCCCGCGGTCCAGCGCCTTCCACGCGTCGTCCGCCCGGTCCTCGTCCGACCGCGGCGCGGCCGGGCCAGCAGCGCGCTCGTAGCGCTGCCCCATCGCCGGCCAGGCGGCCCCCCGGGCGACGACGAGCAGCCCGGCCAGCACCGCCAGCACCCCCGCGACGACGGCGAGGCCCGGCCAGACCGCCGCGACCTCCACCGTCGTCCCGGTCACGCTCGTGCCGCTGACGCCGGGCAGGTCGGCGGCCGCGTCGGCCACTCCCCCGGCGAGCACCCGGGCCCCCGACCAGGCGAGCACACCGCCGCAGACCGCCACCAGCAGCCCCACGACCGCCCGCCCCGCGCCGCGCACCGCCAGCAGTGCGACCGCAGCGGCCAGCAGCACCAGCCCGGCGGCGGTGACCAGCGGGGCCGCTGCACCGCCGGTGAGCGTGCCCGACACCGGCGGCAGCGGCGCCCGCCGCTCGGCGGTGACCTCCACCCAGCGCTGGCTCGCGGCCGTCAGCGCCAGGGCCCCGCCCAGCGCGGCGCCCGCCACCGCGGCCGTCAGCTCCCGCCGGGCCCGGGACCGGCCCTCGTCCGGGGGGCCGCTCACCCGAGTTCCCGCAGCCTCTCGGCCGTGGCGATCGCCGACAGCACCGCGCGCGCCTTGTGCCGGGTCTCGGCCTCCTCGGAGGCGGCGTCGCTGTCGGCCACGATGCCCGCGCCGGCCTGCACGTAGGCGCGGCCCTGGTGCAGGACGGCGGTGCGGATCGCGATCGCCATGTCCATGTCCCCGCTGGCGTCGACGTAGCCGACGGTGCCCGCGTACAGCGCCCGCCGGGTCGGCTCGAGCGACTCGATGATCGCCATGGCGCTGGGCTTGGGGGCGCCCGAGACGGTGCCCGCGGGGAACGTCGCGTCGAAGACGTCGAGGGCGTCGCAGCCGGGCCGGACCTCCCCCGAGACGGTCGAGACCAGGTGCATGACGTGGCTGTAGTGCTCGACCCGCATGAAGTCGGGCACCTCGACGCTGCCCGGCACGCACACCCGCCCCAGGTCGTTGCGCGCGAGGTCGACGAGCATGACGTGCTCGGCCCGTTCCTTGGGGTCGGCCAGCAGCCCTTCGGCGAGCCGCACGTCCTCCTCCGGGGTGGCCCCGCGCGGGCGCGTCCCGGCGGGCGGGTGCACGACGGCGGAGGTGCCCGCCACGGTCACCAGCGCCTCGGGCGAGGACCCCACGACGTCGAAGGGGCTCTCCCGGCCGGCGAACCGCAGCAGGTACATGTACGGCGACGGGTTGGTCGCGCGCAGCACGCGGTAGAGGTCCAGCGCCGCGACGTCGGTGACCAGCTCGAACCGCTGGGACAGCACCACCTGGAACGCGTCACCGGCCCGGATGTGCTCGCGCACCTCCTCCACGCCGTCCTGGAACACGCCCGGCGCCAGGTTGCTGCGCACCGACGCCGGCACGTCGGCGGGCTCCAGCACGGCGACGGCCGGCGGCGCCGGCCGGACCAGCGCGGCGGCCATGTCGTCCAGCCGGGCGACCGCGTCGTCGTAGGCGGTCGCCCCTCCCCCGCTGCCGGGCAGCGCGTTGGCGATGAGCAGCACCGAGCCGTCGCTGTGGTCCAGCACGGCCAGGTCGGTGACCAGCATCATCGCCAGCTCGGGCATCCCGAGGTCGTCGGTGCTGGTGCTCGGGAGCCGCTCCAGCCGGCGGACGACGTCGTAGCCGAGGTAGCCCACGAGGCCACCGGTCAGTGGGGGCAGGCCCGGCGTGCGGGGCGAGCGCAGCCGCCGCGCCACCACCCGCACCGCCTCCAGGGGGTCCTCGGGCAGGTCGTCGGTGACCCCGGGGACGTCGTCCCCCAGCCACAGCGTGCGACCGTCCCGCTCGGTGAGGACACCGGCGCTGCGGACGCCGACGAAGCTGAAGCGGGCCCACCGCTTGCCCTGCTCGGCCGACTCGAGCAGCACCGTGCCCGGGCGGTTGCCGGCCAGCTTCCGGTAGAGGCCGACGGCGGTCTCGCCGTCGGCCAGCAGGCGCCGGGTGACCGGCACGATCGCCGCCCCCGAGGCCGCGAACACCTCACGCGTGGGCGCGGTGACCCCGAACCTCACGGCGCGACCCCCTGGACGGCGGGGAGCACGCGGTGGAAGCAGCTGCGCTCGCCGGTGTGGCAGGCGGGGCCCTCCTGGTCGACGAGCAGCAGCAGCGCGTCGCCGTCGCAGTCGAGCCGCACCTCGCGGACCCACTGCCGGTGCCCCGAGGTCTCGCCCTTGACCCAGTACTCCTGCCGGCTGCGCGACCAGTAGGTGGCCCGGCCGGTGGTCAGGGTGCGGCGGAGCGCCTCGTCGTCCATCCAGGCCACCATGAGCACCTCGCCGGTGTCGTGCTGCTGGACGACGGCGGCGACCAGGCCGGCCGGGTCGCGGCGCAGCAGGGCGGCCACCTCGGGGGCCGGCGCGGGTGCGGAGGGGTCGGTCGCGGGCATGCCGCCAGTGTGCCGTGCGCCCGGGTCAGCCCTGCGGGGCGGTGAACCAGTGCCGCCCGGCGCCGAACAGCACCAACCCGAGCGACACCAGCGGGGCGGCGGCGAAGAACAGGCTGAAGACGGCGATCACGCCGCCGACGTCCTCGGTGGCCGCGGCCGGGCCGAGCAGGTCGGTCAGCTGCGCCCACCAGTAGGCGGTGAGCAGCAGCTGCACCCCGTTCGCCACCAGCAGCCCCAGCCACGCCACCCGGTTGCGCCGGCTCAGCGCCAGGATGCCGGCGGCCACCAGCAGCACCACCGAGACCACCTGGACGATCGACAGCACCCCGCCCTCGCGGGCGAAGTCGTAGGCCTGGGTGGGTGCAGCCGTGGGGCTCTCCTCGATCGCCATCTGCGCCAGCGAGGCGAAGAACCACACGTACAGCGAGGCGATCAGCACCAGCACCGCCTGGACGAAGCCGAGCACCGCGGCCCCGATCACCTGGCCCGGGCGACGCCCGGCCCGGGGCGGGACCGGGCCCCACGTGCCGGGCCAGCCGTAGGGGCCGGGCGGGCCGTACGGCGGGGGCCCGTAGCCGTAAGGCGGCGCGCCGTAGGGCGACGGCGGGGGCAGCGTGGGCGGCGGACCGGTGTAGGCCGGCCCCGGCTCGGTCGGCGTCGCCGGGTCCGACCAGGGGTCGCGGGGGAAGCTCACCGCTGCCCCGTCACAGGGCGGCCGCGAGCGCGCGGCCCGCGACCCGCCCGGAGAACAGGCAGCCGCCGAGGAACGTGCCCTCGAGCGAGCGGTAGCCGTGCACCCCGCCGCCGCCGAAGCCGGCCACCTCGCCGGCGGCGTAGAGCCCCGGGAACACGTCACCGCCGGGGCGCAGCACCCGGCCGGAGAGGTCGGTCTCCAGGCCGCCGAGGCTCTTGCGGGTGATGACGTTGAGCCGGACGGCGACCAGCGGACCGGCCTCGGGGTCGAGGATGCGGTGCGGCGGCGCCACCCGGATGAGCTTGTCGCCGAGGTAGTTGCGCGCGCCGCGGATGGCGGTGACCTGCAGGTCCTTGGTGAAGGCGTTGCCGACCTCGCGGTCACGCGCCACGACCTCGCGCTCGACCTGCGCGAGGTCGAGCTCGGGGGTGCCGCCGGTGACCCGGTTCATGCCCGCCACCAGCTCGGGCAGGGTGCGCGCGACGACGAAGTCCTCCCCCTTGTCGAGGAATGCCTGGACCGGGCCGGAGACCCCCGCCTTCACGCGCGTCATCAGCAGCCGGAGGTCCTTGCCGGTGAGGTCGGGGTTCTGCTCGGACCCCGACAGCGCGAACTCCTTCTCCACGATCTTGTGCGTGGCGACGAACCAGGTGTGCTCGTGGCCGGTCTGCCCGATGTGCGCGAGCGTGCCGAGCGTGTCGAAGCCCGGGAACAGCGGCACCGGCAGCCGCCGGCCGGTGGCGTCGAGCCACAGCGACGAGGGCCCGGGCAGGATGCGGATGCCGTGCTTGTCCCAGACCGGCGAGTGGTTGGCGACGCCCTCGGTGTAGTGCCACATGCGGTCGCCGTTGACCAGGCTCGCCCCGGCCGCGACCGCCGCCTCCTGCAGCTGCCCGTCGACGTGCGCGGGCACGCCGGAGAGGAGCCGCTGCGGGGCGGGGCCGAGCCGCGCCGGCCAGTACCTGCGGACCAGGTCGTGGTTGCCGCCGATGCCGCCGGAGGTGACGACGACGGCCTGGGCGGTGATCTCGAACTCGCCCACCTGCACCCGGGAGCTGGCCTCGCCGCGGGCGACGCCGCTGGGCTCGAGGACCGCCCCGCGCACGCCGGTCACGGCGCCGTCGCCGACGACCAGCTCGGAGACCCGGTGGCGGAACCGCAGCTCGACCCGGCCCTCGGCCACCGCCGCCCGCACCCGGCGCTCGAAGGGGGCCACCACGCCGGGCCCGGTGCCCCAGACGATGTGGAAGCGCGGCACCGAGTTGCCGTGCCCGGTGGCGGTGTAGCCGCCGCGCTCGGCCCACCCGACGACCGGGAAGAATCCGATGCCCTGCTCCTTGAGCCAGGCGCGCTTCTCGCCGGCGGCGAACTGCAGGTAGGCCTCGGCCCACTGCCGCGGCCAGTGGTCGCTGTCGCGGTCGAACCCGGCCGTGCCGAACCAGTCCTGGCGGGCGAGCTCCAGCGAGTCGCGCACCCGCAGGCGGCGCTGCTCCGGCGAGTCGACGAGGAACAGCCCGCCGAACGACCACCACGCCTGCCCGCCCAGCGACGCCTCGGGCTCCTGGTCGACCAGGACCACCCGCTTGCCGGCGTCCGCGAGCTCGGCGGTGGCGACCAGGCCGGCCAGGCCTGCCCCCACCACGACGACGTCTGCCTCCATGCGGGCCTTCTCTGTGTCCACGACCGTGACGCTAGCGGGCACCCGCTGCAGCGCGCCGTCCTCCGGGGGCGCGACTCGCCCGCCCGGGTGCCGTGGGGGCCGGCCAGGGCACCGTCATCCCGCGGTCCAGCGGCGGACCCGCCGCGTCGAGGCCAGCACCGCGGCGAGGACCGGGAGGACGAGCTGGAGCAGCGCAAGGGCCGCGACGCCGCCGGCAGACTCGGCGCCGGTCACCGCGGCGGCGCCGGTGAAGAGGGCGATCGGCAGCCAGGCCAGCGCCATCGGCAGCCACCCGCGCCGGGCCAGCAACCAGAACGCGGCGAACAGCTGCACCAGCGGGGCGATCAGCAGCAGCCACGTCCACGAGACCCCGGAGGTGACCGCCTGCGAGCCCTCCAGGCCCAGGACGAGGAGGGCCAGCAGCACCGAGGGCATCGCGCCGATGACCCCGATGGCCGCGGCGGCCAGCGCGATGCCGGGAATCCGCGGGGAGGGAGCGCCCGTGTCCCCGCGCGCCCGCGGTCCAGAGCCCATCCCGGCAGGCTAGACAACACACCGGCCGCTCAACCGCGGGTGCGCCGCCGGACGCTGGGCGAAGCCGAGAGCGCGAGGGCGACGAGCAGGCCGGCGAGCAGCAGGGCGGCCGGTCCGGCGATCACCTCCCCGCCATCGGCGAGGGCGCGGACGAGGACCCAGCCGGCCAGCACCGCGCCCAGCCCCGCACCGCCGGCCAGCACCGACCAGGTGCGCCGGAGCAGCAGCAGGACCCCACCCGCCAGGAGCAGCAGGGCCGCGGCGAGCGGCAGCAGCGCCAGGAACCGCTCCCCGGCCGCCTCGGGCCCCAGCCCGCCGAGCGCCCAGATGACGAGCGCCGCCCACAGCAGGGGCAGCGTGGCCAGGAACGCGAGCACGGCCGACACCACGGCGGCGACGCGGCCGGGGTCCTGCCGGTCCGGAGGCATCTGCCGACCGTAGGGGCTGCACCGCTCAGCGCGCGGGTTCCGGCTCCCCCGCCGAGGAACGGCGCCAGGAGGCGTGCAGGCGCGCGTAGGGCCCTTCGGCGTCGACCAGCTCGGCGTGCGTGCCGCGCTGGACGACGTGCCCGGCGTCGACCACGAGCACCTCGTCGGCGCGCTCGGCGGTCGAGAGCCGGTGCGCGATGGTGAGCGTCGTCCGGCCCTCGGTCAGCGTGTCCAGCGCCCGGGTGAGCCGCTGCTCGGTGGCCGGGTCGACGGCGCTGGTCGCCTCGTCGAGCACGAGCAGGTCGGGGTCGGCCACGTAGGCGCGGGCGACGGCGACCAGCTGCCGCTCCCCCGCCGACAGCGACTCGCCGCGCTGCCCGACCGCCGTGCCGACCCCGGCCGGCAGGCCGGCGAGCCACGCGCCGAGGCCGAGGTCGTCGAAGGCGGCGACCACGTCGTGGTCGGTCATGCCGGGGCGGCCGTAGCGGACGTTGTCGGCGACGGTGGCGTCGAACAGGAAGCCGTCCTGCGGCACCATCACCACCCGCGCGCGCAGCGAGGCGAAGGCGACGTCGGCCAGCGGCACCCACCCGGCGTCGGCGGAGCCGAGGAGCACCCGCCCCTCGACCGGGTCCATGAGCCGGGTGACGAGCTTGGCGAAGGTGGTCTTGCCGGAGCCGGTCTCGCCCACGATCGCCACCCGGGTGCGCGGGGCGATGGCGAGGTCGACGTCGTCGAGCGCCGCCCGGGCGCCGGGCGCGTAATGGAAGGTGACGTGCTCGAACCGCACGCCCAGCGGCCCGGCGGGGAGCTCGCGCACCCGGTCGGGGGTGGCCACGGCCGGGTCGCGGACGTCGGGCTCGGTGTCGAGCACGTCGAGCACCCGCCGGAAGCCGGCGACCGCGTTCTGGGCCTCGTTGAGCACCTCGCTGGCGGTCTGCACCGGGGCCACGAACAGGGTGACGAGGAAGAGGAAGGCCACCAGCGTGCCGGGCGTGATGTCGCCGGCCAGGCCGAGGAGCACGCCGACGACGACGACCGCGGCGTTGGCGACGGCGGCGACGAACTCGCCGCTGACGAACACCGCGGCGGTCACCTTCTGCGCGTCGACCTGGGCCCGGTAGTGCCGGTCGATCGCGGCGTCGAGCCGCTCGGCGGTGCGGGCGCGGACGCCGTAGGCCCGCACCGTCGAGGCGCCGACCACCGACTCGGACACCGCCGCCAGCACGTCGCCGACCCGCTCGCGGACCACGCCGTAGACCTGCACCAGCCGGCGGGCGAACCAGCGGACCGCGAACACCAGCGGGACGAAGCAGACCAGCACCAGCAGCGTGAGCTGCCAGGAGTAGACGGCCATGACGACGGTGGCGACGACGAGCTGGCCGATGCTGACCAGCCCGAGCACCCCGCCCCACTGCATGAACACCGAGAGCTGGTCGACGTCGCTGGTGACCCGCGAGACCAGCGAGCCGCGCCGCTGCCCCTGCTGGTGCAGCACCGAGAGGTCGTGCACGTGGCGGAACGCCCGCTCCCGGAGACCGGCCAGCGCCGTCTCGGTCGTGCGGAACAGCCGCACGTTCATGCGGTAGACCGCGACCGCGGTGAGCACCACGACCACCGCGCAGCCGGCCACCACCCAGGAGACCAGGCCGAGGTCGGGCCCCGCGGGCGAGCCCAGACCACGGTCGATGACCTGCTGCACGGCGATCGGGACGACCACCCGGCCGGCGGTGGCGACCAGCGCCAGCGCGAAGGTGACCGGCAGCCCGCGCCGGAACTCCGGCATCATGCGCAGACCCCGGCGCAGCGTGGCGAGGGCGCCCTCGTGCTCCCGGTCGCGGAGCTGCCCCGCGGCGGTCACGCCGGCACCTCCGCCTGCGCGTAGGCCCGTACGAGCGCGGCGTAGCCGGGGACGTCGGCCAGGAGCTGCTCGTGGCTGCCGCGGGCGACGGCGCGGCCGTCCTCCAGCCACACCACCTCGTCGGCCAGCGCGATCGTCGCCTGCCGGTAGGCGACCACGACCACGGTCGTCGGCGTCCCGCCGGCCCGGAGCGCGTCGAGGATGCGCGCCTCCACGGCCGGGTCGACGGCGCTCGTGGCGTCGTCGAGGACCAGCAGTCGGGGCCGGCGGACGACGGCGCGGGCGAGCGCGAGGCGCTGCCGCTGGCCGCCGGAGAGGGAGGCCCCGCGCTCGCCCACGCGGGTGTCCAGCCCCTCGGGCAGCGCGGCGACGAACTCGTCGGCGGCCGCGACCCGGAGGGCCGCCCACACCTCGTCGTCGTCCACCGGGGCGCCGAGGGTGACGTTGCCGCGCACCGTGTCGTCGAAGAGGAAGGCGCTCTGCGCGACGAACGCCGCCTGGGTGCTCACCTCGCCCTCCCGCAGCCGGCGCAGGTCCACCCCGTCGAGGAGCACGCTGCCGTCGGCGGGGTCGACCAGGCGCACCAGCAGGCCGGCGAGCGTGGACTTGCCCGACCCGGTGGGCCCGACGACCGCCACGGTCCGGCCGGCGGGCACGTCGAAGGTCACCGCCTGCAGCGTGGCGCGGCCCCCGTCGTCGTAGCGGAACCCGACGTCGCGCAGGCCCACCCCGGCCCCGCCGGCCCGCGGCACCGCCGCGTCCGGCCCGTAGGGCGTCTCGCCGGTAGCCGCGAGGACGGGGGTGACCCGGTCGAAGCCGGCCAGCGCCCGGGGCAGGTCGGCCAGCACCCAGCCGATGGCGCGGATGGGCAGCGCGAGCAGGGTGAACAGGTAGGCGATCGACACCAGCTCGCCGGCGTCGGTGGCACCCTCGGCCACCCGGCCGGCCCCGATGAGCAGCACGGCGAGCGTGCCGAGGTTCGGCAGCGCCTCCATGAGCGGGTCGAACACCCCGCGCACCCGGCCGACGGCGATCAGCCCGTCGCGCAGCTCCTGGGCCCGGTCGGCGAAGCGCCCGGTCTCGGTGTCCTCCCGGCCGAGGGTCTTGACGACCAGCGCGGCGTCGAAGCTCTCGTGCGCGATCTCGCTGACCTCGGCGCGCAGCTGCTGGGCCCGCTGCATCCGGGGGCTCATCACCTGCGAGTAGACGACGTTGGCGGCGAACACCAGCGGGAACACCACCAGCCCGACGAGCGCGAGCAGGGGGTCGGTGAGCACCAGCGCCACGCTCGTGATCGCGATCATCACCAGGGCGCCGCAGGCGAACGGCAGCGGCGCGACGAAGAACCAGGCCGACTCGACGTCGGAGTTGGCGTTGGAGAGCAGCTGCCCGGTGGGGTGGCGCTGGTGCCAGGAGAGCGGCAGCCGGAGGTACTGGCCGGTGACCCGGCGACGGTACTCGGCCTGCAGCCGGTAGCTCATGATCCCGGCGAACAACCGGCGGCCCAGGATGCCCAGGATCTTCAGCAGCGCGACGCCGAGGATGGCGACCGACGACAGTGCGAGCGCCGTGCCGGTGGTGGCGCCGTCCTCGAAGGAGGGCAGCAGAACCCGGTCGGTGACCTCCCCGATGACGTAGGCGCTGGCGACCGTCATCCCGCCGTAGAGGCTGCTGGCCAGGAACGCGAGGGCGAACATCCGGGGCTGCTCGGCGATGGCCCGGCGGATGTGGCGGAGCCCGCGTCGCACGACGGCGTCTCTGCGGCGGGACACGTTGCTCCTCGTGGTCGGGTGACCGGTCCAGCATGCCGGACGGTCGTTAGGGACGCTAAGCGGCTGGAACCGCGGGCGCACCCGACTTGTTCCCGGCCCGGGTGTCGTCCGGGGCGGCGGCCCGGTATGCAGGAGCGATGAGCGCCTCTCCCCGTTCCCTGCCGGCCCGCGAGCGCGCCGCGCTGGCCGATCTCCTCGACGCGCTGGGGCCGGAGGCGCCGACCTGCTGCGAGGGCTGGACGACGGCGCACCTGGCGGCGCACCTCGCCGTCCGCGACCGGCGACCCGACGCCCTGCCGGGGTACGGGCTGGAACTGCTGCCCGGCGGCGGGCGGCTGGCCTGGTGGTCCCACCGGCTGGAGGACCGCCTGCGCGCGTCCACCCCCTACGCGGAGGTGGTCGAGCAGGTGCGCAACGGGCCGCCCGCGTGGTCGCCGATGGCGCTGCCGGCCGCGGCGGCGGCGTTCGACACCGCGGAGTTCGCCATCCACCACGAGGACGTCCGCCGCGCCCAGCCGGGGTGGGAGCCCCGACCGCTGCCCCGGGAGGAGCAGGACCAGCTGTGGGCGGGGCTGGCCCTGCACGCCCGGCGCGCCGCCGGCCGCCGCGGCCTCGTGCTCCGCCGGAGCGACGTGCCGGGCGCCGAGAAGCGGATCGGGAACGCGGGGCGCACCGTCACCGGTGAGCCGCTGGAGCTGATGCTGTGGGTCTCCGGCCGGCGCGACGTCGCCCGGGTCGAGGTCTCCTAGCCCAGCGGGGTGTCGCCCTCCCGGCGCACCGGGACGCCGGCGGCGGCGAGACCGGCCTTGACGTCGCCGACCCGGAGCTGGCCGAAGTGGAAGACGCTCGCGGCCAGCACCGCGTCGGCGCCCGCCGCGACCGCGGGCGGGAAGTGCTCGACCGCGCCCGCTCCCCCGCTGGCGATCAGCGGGACGGCGACCTCGCGGCGCACCCGGGCGATGAGGTCGGTGTCGAAGCCCGCACGGGTGCCGTCGGCGTCCATCGAGTTGAGCAGGATCTCCCCGACGCCGAGCTCGGCGGCCTGCACGCACCACTCGACGGCGTCGCGGCCGGTGCCCCGGCGGCCGCCGTGCGTGGTGATCTCGTAGCCCGAGTCGGTCACCGCGCCGTCGCGGACCCGCCGGGCGTCCAGCGACAGCACCAGCACCTGGTTGCCGAAGCGCTGCGCGATCTCGGCGATCAGCTCCGGCCGGGCGACGGCGGCGGTGTTCACCGCGACCTTGTCCGCCCCGGCGCGCAGCAGCCTGTCGACGTCCTCGACCCCGCGCACGCCCCCGCCGACGGTGAGCGGGATGAAGACGCTCTCGGCGGTGCGGCGGACGACGTCGTAGGTGGTCTCCCGGTTGCCCGAGCTCGCGGTGATGTCGAGGAAGGTGAGCTCGTCGGCGCCCTCGGCGTCGTAGACCCGGGCCATCTCCACCGGGTCGCCGGCGTCGCGCAGGTCCACGAAGTTGACGCCCTTCACCACCCGCCCGGCGTCGACGTCGAGGCACGGGATGACCCGCACGGCGAGCGTCATGCCGCGGGCTCCCGGACGGCGTCGGCCTCGATCTCCACCAGCAGCCCCGGGTCGATGAGCGCCGACACCTCGACCATCGTCGACGCCGGGCGGATCGCGCCGAACACCTCGCCGTGGGCGCGGCCGACCTCCTCCCAGCGGCTGATGTCGGTGACGTACATGCGGGTGCGGACGACGTCGGCCAGGGCGAAGCCTGCGCGCTCCAGCGACCGCTCGATGGTGGCCAGCACCTGGCGGGTCTGGGCGGCGGCGTCCCCCGGGTGCGCGACGGCGCCGTCGACGAGCGCGGTGGTGCCGCTCACCCACGCCGTGTCGCCGCGCACGACGATCCGGCTGTAGCCGACGACCGGCTCCCAGGGGTTCTCCGAGCCGAGGTTGAGCACCGTCATGCCAGCTGCTCGGTGACCCGCAGGGCCTCCGGGAGGGTGAAGGCACCGGCGTACAGGGCCTTGCCGACGATGGCGCCCTCGACGCCGATCGCGGTCAGCCCGGCCAGTGCGCGGATGTCGTCGAGCGAGCTGACCCCGCCCGAGGCGACCACCGGCCGGGGGGTGGCGGCGCAGACCTCGCGGAGCAGGTCGAGGTTCGGGCCCTTGAGCGTGCCGTCCTTGGTGATGTCGGTGACGACGTAGCGGGCGCAGCCCTCGGCGTCCAGGCGGGCGAGGGTCTCGTAGAGCTCGCCGCCCTCGCGGGTCCAGCCGCGGGCGGCCAGCCGGGTGCCGCGGACGTCCAGGCCGACGGCGATGCGGTCGCCGTGCTCGGCGATCGCCCGGGCGCACCACTCGGGGGACTCCAGGGCGGCGGTGCCGAGGTTCACCCGCCGGCAGCCGGTGGCCAGCGCCGCCTCGAGGGACGCGTCGTCCCGGATGCCGCCGGAGAGCTCCACGTCGACGTCGAGCTCGCCGACCACCCGGGCGAGGAGCTCGCGGTTGGAGCCGCGACCGAAAGCGGCGTCGAGGTCGACCAGGTGCACCCACTCGGCGCCGTCGCGCTGCCACTGCAGCGCGGCGTCGAGGGGGTCGCCGTAGGAGGTCTCGCTGCCGGCCTCCCCCTGCACGAGACGGACGGCCTGGCCGTCGGCGACGTCGACGGCGGGGAGCAGCTGCAGCTTCGGCACGGTGCCCAGCCTAGGGACCGGCACCGGGCTCCCCTGCGTCAGCTCCCGGCAGCGTGCCGGGCGGCGAACCGGCCGGGGGTCGTGCCGGTCACCCGGGCGAAGTCGCGGGTGAAGTGCGCCTGGTCGGCGTAGCCGAGCGCCGCGGCCACCTCCCCCATGCCGGCCGGCCGCCCGCGCAGCCGCTCGGCGGCCTCCTGCAGCCGCCGGCGCTGGATGAGCCACTTCGGGGTCAGCCCCAGGCGCCGGTGCACCAGCCGCTGCAACGCGCGCTCCGAGAGCCCGAAGCGGTCGCAGACCTGGGCGACCCGGACGACCTCGCGGTGGCCCTCCACGAACGCGACCACCTCGTTGACCAGGCGGCCCTCGTCGTCGACCGGCAGGAAGGGCCGCAGCGCGCCGCCGAACGCGGCCATCGCCGCGCCGTGGGCCTCCGGGGAGCGCGGGTCCGGCGCCATCGCCGCGCGCACCCGGGCGGCGAGCTCCTCCCCCGCGTCGCCGAGCACCTCGGCGACGTCGACGTGACGGCCCGTGTACCGGCTCATCGGCCCGCCCGCGACCAGGGCGCCGGCGGCCGGGGCGCACATGACGCCGACGGCCCACCCCTCGCCGGTCAGCGTCGTCGTCGACAGGCCCGGGACCACGCCGTGGAAGCGGGCGTAGCCGGTGGCGACGACCAGCAGCGCGACCGGGTACTGCAGCACCCGCTGCGGCGCCTCCTGGCCGGGCGGCACCGACCAGACCGGGATCCAGAACCGCTGCAGCAGGCCCTCGAACTCCGGGGCCGCCGCGTAGCGGTGCACCACGTGCGAGGCGTCACCGGGGTCCCGGAGGTGGGCGCGCTCGACCACGTCCATGGCGCGCGGGGCCGCCGGGCTGTCGGGTT
The DNA here is from genome assembly GCF_021699055.1 of Blastococcus sp. MG754426. Lineage (GTDB taxonomy): Bacteria > Actinomycetota > Actinomycetes > Mycobacteriales > Geodermatophilaceae > Blastococcus. The sequence goes on from NZ_SSXC01000025.1 coordinate 14,433, forward strand.
CCATCAAGACCGAGCCTGCCGCACGGCCCTAGGTTCCGGCCATGACCCGCACCGCCACGAGCTACCAGGCCGCCGAACGCCCGCTCACCGCCCTGCTCGACACCGTCCCCGCCACCGGCTGGTCGAGCCCGTCGCCCTGCGAGGGGTGGACCGCCGCCGACGTCGTCGACCACCTGGTCACCACCCAGCGCGACTTCCTCACGACCCACGGCGCGGACCTCGGCCCGGCACCCGACGTCGCCGCCGACCCGGCGGCCGCCTGGCGCGCGCACGCACGGCGCGTGGCCGCGGTGCTGGCCGACGACGCCGTGGCGAGCCGGGGGTTCGACGGCTTCTTCGGGCCGACGACGGTCGGCGCCGCGCTCGAGCAGTTCTACGTGTGGGACATGGTCGTGCACCGGTGGGACCTCGCCCGGGCCGTCGGCGCGGACGCGGCGCTCTCCGACGAGGAACTGGACCGGGTCGAGGCCGGTGCGGACGGCTTCGGCCCGGCGCTGCACATGGAGGGCATCTGCCGGCCCGCCGTCGAGGTGCCCGGGACCGCCGACCGCACCACCCGGGTGCTCGCCCGGCTGGGCCGGAGCGCCTGACCGGCCCGCACGCCGGTGCGGCAGGCTGACGGCGTGGAGTTCGCCGACGTCGTCCGCCGTCGCCGCATGGTGCGCGACTACGACCCCGACCGCCCGGTGCCCCCCGAGGTGCGCGAGAGGCTGCTCGAGCACGCGATCCGGGCCCCGTCGGCCGGGTTCAGCCAGGGCTGGGCCTTCCTGGTGCTGGAGACGCCGGAGGAGCGGGACCGCTTCTGGGCCGCCACCACCGACGGGGGCGCCGCCCCCGATGGCTGGCTCACCCGCATGCGCCGGGCGCCGCTGCTGGTGGTGCCGCTGGCCGACAAGAGCGCCTACCTGGACCGCTACGCCGAACCGGACAAGGGCTGGACCGACCGCGACGAGGCCCGCTGGCCGGTGCCGTACTGGGACGTCGACGCCGGCATGGCCGCGCTGCTGATGCTGCTCACCGCGGTCGACGAGGGGCTCGGCGCCTGCTTCTTCGGCGTCCCGGGCGAGCGCGTGGACGCCTTCCGGGCGGCCTTCGGGGTGCCGGCGGGGTACCGGCCCGTCGGCTGCGTCTCGGTCGGCTACCCGGGCACCGGGGACCGCCGGTCGCCGTCGCTGCGCCGGGGTCGCCGGGGCGTCGACGAGGTGGTCCACCGGGGCCGCTGGTGAGAGCTCCCTCACCGGGGTCTCACGCGGGGTTCACCCCTGCCGCCGAGGCTGGCCGGGTGGAGAACGGCCTGCTCTGCCCGGTCCGGGTGCCCCCGTCCTGGCCGCCCTCGCTGCGGCTCCTCCTCGGTGAACCGGCCGGCGACCTCTGGTCGGCCGTCCTGGAGCCGCTGTCCGGGCGGCTCCGCACGCTGGCCGCCACCTCGGTGCACCTGCGCCCGGACGGCGCGGCGACCGTGCGCCACACGGCCGTCGTCGACTGGGCCGACGGGCGCACCACCCGGGAGCACCTCGCGGCGACCACCGGGACGGCGATCCCACCGGGCGCCGCCGTCGTCGAGGGCGCGGCCGGGGGCGCGCCCCTCGCCGTGGGGCTCTGGCGTTGGCCGCTGGACCCGGCGTTGCCCGGGCTGGCCTGGGCGACCTCGGCGGCCGGGGTCGCCGGACGGCTGCGCGGCCTGGGGCTCGACGTGCCGGGCCCCCGGCTGCGGCTGCGCAGCTACCGGCCCGGCCGGCGGGCGGTCGTCGAGGTGACCTCCCCGGCCGGCCGCTGGTTCCTCAAGGTGGTCCGGCCCTCCGTGGTGGCGGACCTCGTGCACCGGCACACCGCCCTGCTCCCGGCGGTGCCCGTGGCACCGGTGCTGGCGCACACCGCCGACGGCGTCGTCGTGCTGCCCGGCCTGCCGGGCACCCCGCTGCGGGCGGCGCTGGCCGGCGATCCCGGGCAGCTGCCCGAGCCGGAGGCCCTCGACGGGCTCCTCGACCGGCTGCCGCCCGTGGCCGCCCGGAAGGGGCGCGGCGCCCCCGGCGACCCGCTGCCCGCCGTCCGGGCGCACGCGGCGGTGCTCGGGACGGTCTGCCCCGCCCTGACCCCCCGGCTGGAGCGGCTCACCGCCGCGGTGGCGGCGGCGGCGGGCCGGCACCCGGTGGTCCCGGTGCACGGCGACCTCTACGAGGCGCAGCTGCTCGTGGAGGCCGGGTCGGTGGTGGGCCTCCTCGACGTGGACACGACGGGTCCGGGGGCACGGATCGACGACTGGGCCACCCTGCTGGGCCACCTCGTGCTGCTGGAGCACCTGGCCGGGGACCCCGCGCCGATCGCCGCCTACCGCGACCGGGTGCACCGCCTGCTCGCGGGGCGCTGGCCCGGCGGCGAGCTGGCCGGCCGGGTCGCCGGGGTGCTCGTCGGGCTGGCGACCGGGCCCTTCCGGGTGCAGCAGGCCGGCTGGGAGGAGGCGACCGAGGCCCGGCTGGCGCTCGCCGAGCGGTGGTCGGCCGCCTCCGCCGGATGAGAGCTGCCTCATCGCGGTCTCCCGGGCACCTCACCGGCGGCGGGCACCGTGGTCCTCGTCAGCGCACCACCACCGTCCACGGGAGGACCGCACCATGAGCAGCAGGCCCGCTACCTGGAAGATCGTCACCTTCGGCACCGCCCTCACCGGGCTCGGCGTCGCCGGCGTCGGCGTCGCCGCGGCGGCGGACGACGGCGGGGCACCGTCGCAGCCCCCGGCAGCCGTCTCGGTCGCCGCCGACGGCAGCCCGGACGCCTCGCCCGACGACGACGCCGTCGCGGACGCCTCCGCGGACACGGCGGACGGCGACGACGCCACCCCTGATGCCGGCCCGGACGTCGACAGCCCGGACGTCGACTCCCCCGACGACGCCGGCCCGGACGCCGACTCCGCCGACACCGACTCCCCCGACACCGACGACTGATCGACCGGCCCCCGGCCCCGGACCCGTACGGGGCCGGGGCCCTCGGCCGTGCCGGTCAGGCGGCGAGGCGGTACCCCATCCCCCGCACCGTCTCGATGCGGTGGGCCCCGAGCTTCCTGCGCAGGTACCGGACGTAGACGTCGACGACGTTCGAGCCGGGGTCGAAGTCGTAGCCCCAGACGTGGCTGAGCAGCTGCTCACGGGCGAGCACCTGACCGGGGTGGCGCAGGAAGGTCTCGGCGAGGGCGAACTCGCGGGCCGACAGGTCGACGGTGCGGCCCTCGACGTGGGCGCGCCGGGTGCGCAGGTCCAGCGACAGCCCGCCGGCGGTCAGCACGGTCACCTCGCTGTCGCGGGCACCGGCCAGCCGCAGCCGGACGCGGGCGAGGAGCTCCTCGAAGCGGAAGGGCTTGGCCATGTAGTCGTCGGCGCCGCCCTCCAGCCCCGCGACGGTGTCCTGCACGCTGTCCCGCGCGGTCAGCACGACCACCGGGACGGCGCAGCGCTCGGCGCGCAGCGCCCGCAGCACGGCGAAGCCGTCGAGCACCGGCAGCCCGATGTCGAGGACGACGAGGTCGAACTCGCCGCTGCGGGCGCGGTCCAGGGCCGACAGCCCGTCGCCGACGACCGCGGTCGCGAAACCGTTGGCCTTCAGCCCCTTCTCGACGAACGCGGCGATCCGCGGTTCGTCCTCGGCGATCAGCACGCGGCTCACCGGCGTCCCCCCTCGGTCGGTGCAGAACGTGCGCCGCCGACCAGCGGCGGCGTGGACAGCGAGTCGTCGACGGTGTCGCCGACGCCCGGGAGCAGGTCGGCCGGGCGGGCATCGCGGGGCGGCGCCGGCCGGGCGGGCAGCACGAGGGTGAACGTCGCCCCGTCACCCGGCCGGCTGTGCAGCTCGACCGATCCGCCGTGGGCGGCCGCGATGGCCTGCACGATCGACAGGCCCAGGCCCGCCCCGTCGCTGCGCCGGGCACCGGAGCTGCCGCGCGCGAACCGGTCGAACACCCGCTGCTGGTCCTCCACGGGGATCCCGGGCCCGGTGTCGTCGACCCACACCAGCAGCCGGTTCCCGCTGAGCCGGCTGCCGAGCACGATCCGGTCGCCCGGCCGGGTGTGGTGGACGGCGTTGTCGGCCAGCGCGACCACCGCCTGGGTCAGCCGCTGCGGGTCCAGCAGCAGCTCGGCCCGGGCGACGGCACCCAGCTGCCAGTCGCGGTCGCCGAGCCGCTGCACCTTCCCGAACACCTCGGCGGTCACCTCGCCGACGTCCACGGGCTGCAGGCGGACGAACTCCGGCTGCTCGGCGCGGGCGAGGAGCAGCAGGTCGGAGACCATGCGGTTCATCCGCTCCAGCTCGTCGTCGACCAGCGCCACGGTCTGCCGGACGTCCTCGGGGTCGGCCGCGTCGAGCACCTCCAGGTGGCCGCGGACGATGGTGATCGGGGTCCGCAGCTCGTGCCCCGCGTCGTCGAGGAAGCGACGCTGCGCGGCCACCCCGCCCTCCACCCGGTCCAGCATCCCGTTGACGGCGACGGCGAGGTCGGCGAGCTCGTCGGCCGGACGGCCCTCGACCGGGATCCGGCCGGACAGATCGGTCTCGGTGATGCCCTGGGCGGTGGCCGCGACCGCCCGGACCGGAGCGAGAATGCGCCCCGCCACGATCCACGCTCCCGCCGCGGCCAGCAGGACGGTGAGCGCGCCCACCCCCAGCATCAGCCGGGCGGTGTCGTCGGCGGCCTGCCGTTCCTGGTCGGCGAAGTAGGCGACGACGGCGACACCGCGGGCCGGGTCGCCCTCCAGCGTCACCGGGACAGCGAGGTAGCGGACCTCCCCGGCCCCGCTGTCGTACCGGCCGGCGGTCGTCTCGGTGACCGACCCGACGAGATCGGTGAAGGCCGCGTCCTGGCTCAGCAGCACCGGCGCCTCGATCCGGCTCTGGAAGCGGTACGCGCCGTCGACGTAGCCGAGGAACTTCTCGTTGGGGCGGGCGAGGTTGTACTGGATGACGGTCTCGAGGACCTCGGCGACGGAGGCGAACGGCTCGCCGGTCTCCGGGTCGATCCCCGAGGCCACGATCTGCGAGAACTCGACGACCTCGGCGTCCAGCGCCAGGTCCATCCGCTCGTCGGTCGCGCGGATCAGCAGTCGCCAGGTGACCAGGTCGACCAGCGCCAGCGCCAGCAGGACCAGCAGCAGGACCCAGCCGATGATCCGCGTCCGGGCGGCCCGCGGTGCCCACCGACCGCGGAGCCGGTGGCGCCACCCGGTCGGGCTGGGCTGGTCGGCGCTCACGGTCGGGCCGTCCCCCTCCCTCCCGGCGTCTCAGTCGTCGTCATCGTCCCCGTCATCGTCCCCATCGTCGTCGTCGCCGTCGTCGTCGCCGTCGTCGTCGTCGTCGGGCAGCGGCGGCGGTGGGACGACCCCGGCGCCGGGGTCGGGTGCCGGAGGCCGCGGCTCCAGCGGCGCCGGTGCGGGGTCCGGAGCGGGCGCGGGGGCAGGCACCGGTTCCCGAGCAGGATCCGGGGCGGAGGGCCCGAGGGGGAGCTCCCGGGCCGGCACCTCGATCGGCGTCGGCACCGCGCGCTCCCCGGCGCCCGTGGGACCGAGCAGCGCCCACGCCGCCCCGCCGCCGAGCAGCACGGCCACCAGGCCGGCGAGCACGGCGGCGACGGGACGGGGACGCAGGCGCACGGACCGAGGGTGCAGCGCGCGGGTGTCGCACCGGTGAGACGAGGATGAGGACGCTCTCATGCGACCGGTGCGGCGCGGTCACCCCAGGGCGGTCGTCCCCGTCACCAGCACCAGGTCCGCGCCGTGCGTGCCGGCGACGTCGACGCCCTCGGGCCGGGGCTCGACCCCCGGGAGCCCGGCGAGCCCGTCGCTGCCGTCCGTCGCGCGCAGCCGCACCGGGCCGCCGCCCTCGACGGTGAAGGCCGCCTGCAGCCCGTCGGCGGGCGGCGCGTGGAAGGTGACGCGCAGCCCGCTGCCACCGATCGCCGCCCCGGGCACGTCCCGTCCGGCGATCCGGCCGCGGACGACGCTGCCGCCGTCGACGGTCAGCTCGAGATCGAGCAGCCGCACCCCCGCCCGCTGCGGGGTGATCCGCACGGCGATCTCGCGCCGCCCGCCGAGGAGCTCGTCGGAGACGACGGTGACCTGGGGGGCGGGGAGGTCGGCGGCCTCGGCCGGCCCGGTCAGCAGGTCGCGGCCGGCGAGGTAGGGCAGCTCCACCCCCAGGCTGCCGCGCCCGTCGACGAAGCGGCCCGTCCACTCCCCCGGCGGCGTCTCGGTGGTCGCCCACCGGGCCTGCTCCTGGTCGGCGTCGAGCACGTAGGCCAGCCGGCTGGGCACCGGGTGGTCGGCGTCGAACCGGTCGACCGCCAGCCCCGCGGCGACGCAGGCCCACGCCGTGGCCAGCGCCACGGCGGGGACGGCGGCCACGGCCAGCCGGCCGCGCGCCCCGCTCGCCGTCCCCGGGTCGGGGAAGAGCAGCTCGAACGCCGGCAGCAGGGCCAGCCCGGCGAGGACCACCACGACCGATGGCGCCAGGGCCTGCGACAGGCCGAGGGCGGGGAAGAACAGCGCCGCCGTCGGCGCCAGCACCAGGACCGCCGTCGCCCCGGTGAGCAGCGCGGCGACGGCGGGGACGACGCGGCCCGGCGCCAGGACGGCGACGACGCCGGTGAGCGCGCCGACCAGCGCCGGCCACGCCGCCAGGTAGGAACCACCCGGCGCCGCCGCGGCGAGCACCACCGCGAGGACGGCGAGCCACAGCAGCGCGCCCGTGAGCAGCGGGGCCGCCCCCACCCGGCGGCGCAGCAGCGCATACCAGAGCAGCACCACGGCGAGCACCACGGCTACCGCAGCCAGCCGGAACCAGCCCGGCCGCCAGGGGTCCAGCATCGTGGCGTAGCCGGGGCGCGTGGCAACCAGGGCCGCCCACAGCCCCTGCGCGGCGAGCGGCCCGGCCACGAGCGGGACCAGCGCGAGCGCCGCCGCCCCCGCCGTGCGCCGCAGCGGGCTGTCCCCGCGGGCGCGCAGCGTCCACGCCAGCCCCGCGACCGCGGCGAGGGCGGCCCCGGCGACCGGCCACACCAGCCAGCCCGGGTAGCGCACCAGCAGGCCCGGGACCGGGAAGTAGGTCGCGTCCTCGTCGGCGGGCTCGGCGAGGGGGGCGAGGTCGCGACCGCCCAGCTCCCGGGTGAGCGCGAGGGTGTTGTCACCGAGCGCCTGCAGGGTGCCGCGGTCCAGCCGCTCCGGGGTGTCCTGCGGCGAGTGGTACGCGGCCGCGCCGTCGATGAAGGCGGTGTTCATGCCGGTGAACGCGCCGTCCTCGAGCAGCACGCTGAAGTCGGTGTCGTTGGGCAGCGCCCGGTAGACCTCGACGGCGACGCTGCTCGCGACCGGGTGCGGCGCGGCATCGGCGAACGCCGCGGCGAGGCCGGCGTTGCCCCGCGACGTCTCCAACATGATCGGCGGTCCGCCGGTGCCGCGGGCCTCGACGTTGAGCACCACGCCCCCACCGGCCAGCGGGTGGGAGGCGGCGAACGCCTCGGCGCCGCAGAGGCAGGCCTCCTCGGCGTCGGTGAGGACGACGACGACGTCGTTGCGCAGCCGCGGGCCCTCGGTCAGCGCCCGGACGGACTCCAGCAGCGTGGCGACCCCCGCCGCGTCGTCGGCCGCGCCCGGGCCGGCTGCCACCGAGTCGTGGTGCGCCACCAGGTACAGCCGGCCGGTGGGCTCGGTCCCCGGGAGGACGGCGACGACGTTGCGCACCCGCGCCATGCGCGCCTCGCCCCCGCTGCCGGCCCGGGCCCCGACGGCGTTCTGGACGCGGGTGTCCAGCCCGAGGCCGGCGAGGGTGGTGACCAGGTGATCCACCACCGCGTCGTTCGCGGGGCTGCCCGCCACGTGCGGCTGGGCGGCGATCCGCTCCACGTGAGCGAAGGCGCGGGCGGCGCTGAACTCCGTGGCGGGGGCGCCGGCCGGGCGCGGGCCGGGCGGCCGGAGCCCCACGACGCTCCAGGCGGCGAGCGCCAGCAGCAGCGCGACGACGGCCAGCCCCGCGAGGCGGCCGGGACGGGACGGGCGCTCGGCGGCCACACGACCTCCTCGGACGACGACCCGGGCACCCTAGGGCGGGGACGCGTCCGGGCCCGGCAGGCGCGGCCGACGGTGCCTGGTTGACTGCCGCCATGACCAGCGCTGCGGAGTCCCGCGCCGTCCTCGTCACCGGCGCGTCCCGGGGCATCGGGCGGGCGATCGCGCACGCCTTCGCCGCCCGGGGCGACCGGGTCGCCGTGCACTCGGGCAGCTCACGGGAAGCCGCGCAGCGGGTTGCCGCGGAGCTGCCGGGCAGCGGGCACGCCGTGGTGCAGGCCGACGTCGCCGATGCGGACGCCGTCGGGGCGGCGGTCGACGAGGCCGCGACCGCCCTCGGCGGCCTGCAGGTGCTGGTGAACAACGCGGGCGTCTTCACGCCGCACCCGCCGCTGGAGACCTCCTGGGCCGACTGGCAGGCGGTGGTGGCCCGCACGCTGCAGGTGAACCTGGTCGGCGCGATGCACGCCACCTTCCGGGCGGTGCCGCACCTGGTCGCCGGCGGCGGCGGGGCGGTCGTCAACGTGACCAGCCGCGGCGCCTTCCGCGGGGAACCGGCCACGCCGGCCTACGGCGCCGCCAAGGCGGGGCTGAACGCGTTCGGGCAGTCGATGGCCCAGGCGCTCGCCCCGCACGGGATCAGCGTGGGCAGCGTCGCACCAGGGTTCGTGCAGACCGAGATGGCGCGCGAGATCCTCGACGGCCCGGGCGGCGACGCGGTGCGGGCGCAGTCGCCCTACGGCCGCGTGGCCCGGCCGGAGGAGGTCGCCGCGGCCGTGTTGTGGCTGGCCTCGCCGGAGGCCCGGTTCTCCACCGGCACGATCATCGACGTCAACGGGGCCAGCTACCTGCGCAGCTGAACGGCTCAGCTGAGGGTGTGCAGCCAGTTGGTGAGCAGCTGCGCCCCCGCGTCACCGCTCTTCTCGGGGTGGAACTGGGTGGCCGAGAGGGCGGCGTTCTCCACGCCCGCCACGAACCGGTCGCCGTGCTCGGCCCAGGTCACCTTCGGGGGCGCCAGTGGCGAGGAGGCGCCGTCCTGGCCGAGGGGGAAGTTCCGCACGCCGTAGGAGTGGACGAAGTAGAAGCGCTGGTCGGCGAGCCCGTCGAAGAGCACGCTGTCCCGCGGCGCCTGGACGGTGTTCCAGCCCATGTGCGGCAGCACCGGCGCCTGGAGCGGCTCCACGATGCCGGGCCACTCGCCGCAGCCCTCGGCGTCCACGCCGTGCTCCACGCCGCGCTCGAACAGGATCTGCATGCCGACGCAGATGCCGAGAACCGGCCGCCCCCCGGCGAGGCGGCGGCCGATGATCCGGCGGCCGTCGACGGCGTCCAGGCCCTTCATGCAGGCTGCGAACGCGCCCACGCCGGGGACGACGAGGCCGTCGGCGTCCAGCGCCGTCTGCGCATCGGACGTCACCGTCACCTCGGCGCCGACCCGCTGCAGCGCGCGCTCCGCGGAGCGCAGGTTGCCCGAGCCGTAGTCGAGGACCGCCACCTTCTTCACGCCTGCCACGCTACCGACCAGCGCCGAGGCGCCCTGACGTGTTCCCGCGCGTGTGCGGTCACACGCACGTGCACGGGGCCCGCCGTCCAGCGGCTCGGGAGACCTGTGGACACGCGGGTGACCCGCGCTTTCGGCTCGCGGGTGTGGGCACCGGCCCCGGGGCGGCGACCCTGGGCTCCGGGGCGACCATCTCCGCCGCCCGCGCCCGCTGGCTGGCCTGCGACGGCGGCATCACCCGCATCGTGCTCGGCCCCGAAGGCCGGCCCCTCGACGTGGGCCGCACCCCGGCCCCACGGCGGGGTCAGTCCGAGCCCGCCTCCGCCCAGGGGACGACGGTGAGCTCGGGCCACTGCTGCTGCCACCGCGCGCTCTTGGCCTCGTAGACGTGCCGTGGCGCCAGCCGCCGGTTCGGCCGGACGACGAGGTCGAACAGGTCGGCGTAGCCGTGCGGCGCGTACACCTCGGGCCGCCCGTCGCGGTCCACCCGCACCCCGTAGCAGCAGCACACGGCCGCGAAGTGGTCGATCGCGTCCAGGCAGTCGCGGAACGGCGCCGCGGGCACACCGAACCGCGCCTCGTACCAGAGGTGCACCCGGGCCTCGTTGCGGATCTCCACCGGCACCGGCAGGTCGGCGAACAGCCCCGCGCCCACCCGGATGACGGCGTCCTCGGCGTCCCAGGAGGTGTCGGGGTCGAAGTAGAAGAGGTCGGCGTCCCGGATGCCGGTGCCCGGCGGCCGGCCGGTGAGCTCGTTCCAGACCGTCTGGAACAGCACCCCGGCGGTCAGCCACCACTCCCCCACGCCCAGCCCGGGCGCCCGCGCGAGCACCGCCTGCACCGTCGGGTCGGCCAGCACGATGCCGAGGAAACGCTCCTCGCCGGCGACGTCGGCCACGGCGCGCCCGGGAGCTCGCCGAGGGCCTCCCGCCATCAGACGAGGCGGAGGACACCCGCCGCGCTGGCCAGCACGGCCGCGACGAGCAGGATGATCGCGAACACCACCTGCGGGCCGGTGCGACGGCCGCCCTCGGCGTCCAGCCGCCAGACGCTCCACGCCCCGCCGAGCAGGAAGCCGCCGAGCAGCAGGAGCGGGAGACCCGCGCTCACCGCCGGCCGCGACGGGTCACAGCGCGCCCTTGGTCGAGGGGACGTCGGTGATCCGGGGGTCGAGCGCCACGGCGGCGCGCAGCGCCCGCGCCAGCGCCTTGAACTGCGCCTCCACGATGTGGTGGGCGTCGCGGCCGGCGTAGAGCACCCGCACGTGCAGGCTGATCCGGGCGTTGAAGGCAAACGACTCGAGCACGTGCCGGGTGAGCGACGTCGGGTAGTCCGGCCCGATCATCGGCGTCATGTCCTCCGGCTCGGCGTGCACGAAGTACGGCCGGCCGGAGAGGTCGACCGCCGCCTGGGCCAGCACCTCGTCCATGGGGATCGTGGCGTCGCCGTAGCGGGTGATGCCGCGCTTGTCGCCCAGCGCCTCGGCGAACGCCTGCCCGAGGGCGATCGCGACGTCCTCCACCGTGTGGTGCGCATCGATGTGCAGGTCGCCGTCGGCCTGCACGGTGAGGTCGATGCCGCTGTGCTTCGACAGCGCGGTGAGCATGTGGTCGTAGAAGCCCACGCCCGTGCTGATCGAGCTGCTGCCGGTGCCGTCGAGGTCGAGCTCCACCACGAGCTTGGTCTCGCTGGTCTGGCGCTCGACGCGTGCGGTGCGGGTCATGGGGGTCAGTCTCCCAGAGTCGTGCGGTGGGCCGGCGCGACCTCACCCAGCGCGGTGAGGAACGCGTCGGTCTCCTCGGCGGTCCCGGCCGTCACCCGCAGCCAGCCCGGCAGCCCGACGTCCCGCACGAGCACCCCGCGGTCCAGCAGCGCCCGCCACGCGGCGGGGGCGTCGGTGAAGTGCCCGAAGAGGACGAAGTTGGCGTCGCTGGCCACGCTGGTCAGCCCCAGGGCCGGCAGTGCCGCCACGATGCGGTCGCGCTGGGCCTTGACCGCGTCGACGGTCGCCAGGAGCGCCTCGGTGTGCGCCAGCGCTGCCCGCGCGGCCGCCTGGGTGAGCGAGCTGAGGTGGTACGGCAGCCGCACCAGCTGGATGGCGTCGACGACGGCCGGGTCCGCTGCAAGGTAGCCCAGGCGAAGCCCCGCCATGCCGAACGCCTTGCTCATCGTGCGGCTGACCACCAGCCGCGGCCGGCCCGGGAGCAGGGTGAGCGACGACGGAGTCCCGGCCCGGGCGAACTCGGCGTACGCCTCGTCGACCACGAGGACGCCGTCGGTGGCCTCGTAGAGGGCGGCCACGGTGTCCAGGTCGACGGCGGTGCCGGTCGGGTTGTTCGGGCTGGTGACGAAGACGACGTCGGGCCGCACCTGCTGCACCTGGGCGACGGCGGCGGCGGGGTCGATGGTGAAGTCGGCCGCCCGGTGGCCGTCGACCCACGCCGTCCCGGTGCCGGCCGCGATGATCGGGTGCATCGAGTACGAGGGCGTGAACCCGAGTGCGGTGCGCCCCGCTCCTCCGAAGGCCTGCAGGACCTGCTGCAGCACCTCGTTGGACCCGTTGGCCGCCCACACCTGCGCCGGCTCGACGGGCACGCCGCCGGTGCGGGACAGGTAGGCGGCGAGATCGGCCCGCAGCGCGACGGCGTCCCGGTCCGGGTAGCGGTTCAGCTCCAGCGCCGCGTGCCCCAGCGCCGCCCCCAGGTCGGCCAGCAGCTCGGCCGGCAGCGGGTGCGGGTTCTCGTTGGTGTTGAGCCGGTGCGCGGCGGGCAGCTGCGGGGCCCCGTAGGGCGTGCGCCCCCGCAGCTCCGGCCGCAGCGGGAGCTCGTCGAGGGACGTCACGACCGCTGCCGGACCCGCACCGCGGCCGCGTGCGCCGGCAGGTCCTCGGCGCCGGCGAGGGCGTCGACGTGCGCGGCGACGTCGGCGAGCGCCTGCTCGTCGTACTCGACCAGGTGGATGCCGCGCAGGAACGACTGCACGGACAGCCCGCTGGAGTGCCGGGCGCACCCGCCGGTGGGCAGCACGTGGTTGGAGCCGGCGATGTAGTCGCCCAGCGACACCGGCGACCACGCGCCGACGAAGATCGCCCCGGCGTTGCGCACCCGCATCGCCACGGCACGGGCGTCGCGGGTCTGGATCTCCAGGTGCTCGGCGGCGTAGGCGTCCACCACCCGCACCCCGGCGTCCAGGTCGTCGACCAGCACGATGCCCGACTGGGTGCCGTCCAGCGCGGTGGTGATCCGGTCGGAGTGCTTCGTGGCCGCGACCTGCCCGGGCACCAGGGCCAGGACCGCCTCGGCCAGCTCCTCGCTGGGGGTGACGAGCACCGCACCGGCGAGCGGGTCGTGCTCGGCCTGGCTGATCAGGTCGGCGGCGACGTGGGCGGGGTCGGCGGTGTCGTCGGCGAGGATGGCGACCTCGGTCGGGCCGGCCTCGGAGTCGATGCCGATCAGCCCGCGCAGCAGCCGCTTGGCCGCCGTCACGTAGACGTTGCCCGGGCCGGTGACCATGTCCACCGGCTCGCAGGAGCCCGCGCCGTAGCCGAAGACGGCGATGGCCTGCGCCCCGCCGACGGCGTACACCTCGGTGACGCCCAGCAGCGCGCAGGCGGCGAGCACGCCCGGGTCGGGCAGCCCGCCGTTGTCGCGCTGCGGCGGGGAGGCGACGGCGATGGACTCGACCCCGGCGATCTGGGCGGGGACGACGTTCATCACGACGCTGGACAGCAGCGGCGCGAGGCCACCGGGCACGTACAGCCCCACCCGCCGGACGGGCAGCCAGCGCTCGGTCACCGTCCCGCCGGCCACCACCTCCGTGGTGACGTCGGTGCGCCGCTGGTCGGCGTGCACCTTCCGCACCCGGGCGATGGACTCCTCGAGGGCCTCGCGCAGCGTCGGGTCGCACTCCGCCAGGGCCCGGGTCAGCGCCTCCTGCGGGACGGCGAAGTCCTCGGCGTCCACCCCGTCGAGCCGGGCGGTGATCTCGCGTACCGCCCGGGCGCCACGCAGGCGCACGTCCTCGCACAGCGGGCGGACGGTGGCGAGGACCGAGTCGATGTCGGTGGCCGCCCGCGGCAGCAGCCCGGCGAGCTCCCGGACGCCGGGCAGGGCGTTTCCACGCAGGTCGATGCGTGCCAGCACGGGGGCCTCCGGGGTCGGATCGGGGAGTGCGACGCGGCTCCCAGGGTATCCAGCCCCCTCCGGCGTCCCCGGGGCGCCCGCACGGGGCGGCGGCCCGCGACCCGTAGGCTTGCCGGGATGGGTGAGCTGATCCCGCTGTTCCCGCTCGGGCGGCCCCTGTTCCCCGGGGTCGTGCTGCCGCTGCAGATCTTCGAGCCCCGGTACCGCCGCCTCATGCGCGACCTGCTGGACCTGCCCGAGCACGGTGACCGCCGCTACTTCGGGGTGGTCGCGATCCGGCAGGGCTGGGAGGTCGAGCGGGTGGCCCCGGCGGCGGCCCTCTACGACATCGGCTGCACCGCGCGGCTGCAGCGGGTGCAGCCGCAGGCCGACGGCGGCTTCCGCATCGTCACCGTGGGCGGCGAGCGGTTCCGGCTGCTCGACGTCGTCGTGGGTGAGGACCCGCCCTACCTGCAGGCCGAGGTCGAGTGGCTGGCCGAGGAGGAGGCGGCCGAGGAGGCCGCCGGGGACGCCGAGGCGGTGACCGGCGACGGCGCAGCCGGGCTGGCACCGCCCGCGGACGCGCTGGTGAGCTCCGTGGCCCGCGGGTCCCTGGACCTGCTGGCCCGCGGGGTGGGCGACCTGTTCACCCAGTACGTCGCCGAGGTCGCGGCGCTGGGTGCCGGCGCGCACGGGGACGGCGTCGAGGCGGCGGTGCGGCTCGCCGCCGCCGCCGACGACCCCTCCGCGCTGTCCTGGCTGGTCGCCTCGTCCGCACTGCTGACCACCGAGGACCGGCAGGCGCTGCTGGCGGAGTCCGCGACGCGCCGGCGCCTGGCGGCGGAGTCCCGGCTGCTGCGCCGGGAACTGACGCTGCTCCAGACGCTGGGCGCGGTGCCGGCGCCGTTGCAGCAGTTCGCCGCACCGATGACGGTGAACTGACCGGAGGACCCCGTCCTCCTCAGCCCTCGCGAGATCGGGCCCAGCCTCGCGACGGGCCCCTCAGTAGCGGCCGAGGCCGTCGTCGGCGGCCACCAGCGCGCACCCCACGTAGACCAGCAGCGCGGCGAAGGGCGCGGCGGCCAGGCCGGGCAGCGAGCTGAGCACCAGCCCCGTGGTCACCTGCGCGCCCACCTCGCCCAGCAGCGCCTCCGACGGCGGGGGCGCGAGCAGCTCCCCGGTCTGCCAGGCGAACACCGCGGCCGCGGAGGCCCCGACGGCCAGCGCGATGAGCATGCCCACCCCGCGACCGCGGCGGACCCGCCACGCGGCCGCCCCGGCCACCAGCCCCAGCCCGAGCAGCAGGAGCACCAGCACGGCGTCGTCGGCCACCCGGACCTCCGCCGCCGGCGGGCCCACGGCCACCGGCCCGGTCTCGGTCACCTGGAACTCCGCGCGCGGCGCCAGCAGCCACCAGAGCACCCCCGTCGGCAGCCCGGCGAGCGCCAGCCCCACCAGCAGCGGACGGGCGGCGCGCAGGTCCTCGCGGACCTCCGCCCTCCCCCGCCAGTAGGCGTGCACGGGCACCCCCGGGGCCGGCTGGACGGGCAGCGGTGAGGTGGTCACCGTCCCAGTGAACAACGATCGCCCGCCCGGGGTGGGGGCGGACCCTCCTAGAGCAGCGCCACGCTCGTCGGCCCGAGGAGCGCCTTGATGTCCCCCATCAGCGCCGTGCTCGGGCGCACCCGCAGCCCCTGGTCCAGGCGGAGCACCGTCTCGCGGCTGCCGTTGACCAGCTTGAGCTGCACCTCCGTCGTCCCCGGGTGGCTGCCCAGCACCTCGCGGAGGCGCTCGACGACCGGCGGGGTGCAGCGGGCGGCGGCCATGGACACCAGCACCGGCCCGCGCGGCCCCTCGGTGAGCTCGGGGATGATCACCTCGGAGCCGAACAGCGAGGGCTGGTCGTCCCGGCGGCTGATCCGGCCCTTGACCACGATGATCTGGTCGCGGACGACCTTCTCCGAGACCTCCGCCCAGGTCTTGGGGAAGAAGAGCACCTCGATGCCGGACTCGAGGTCCTCCAGCGTGGCGATGGCCCACGGCGCGCCCTGCTTGTTGGTGCGCGGGGAGACCGAGGTCAGGATGCCGGCGATGGTGACGTTCGCGCCGTCCTCGACCCCGCCGGCGTTGATCTCGGCGATGGGGGTGTCGGCGTTGGCGGCCAGCACGTGCTCGACGCCGTGCAGCGGGTGGTCGGAGACGTAGAGGCCGAGCATGTCGCGCTCGAACATCAGCCGCTCGCTCTTGGACCAGTCCGCGGTGGGGATCGTGATGTCCAGCGCGCTGCCGAACGGGTCCTCGGCCGCGTCGCCCTCGCCGAAGCTGCCGAACAGGTCGAACTGCCCCTCCGCCTCCTTGCGCTTGAGCCCCATGGCGGAGTCGACGGCCTGCGCGTGGATCGCGACGATCCCCTGGCGCGAGTGGCCGAGCGAGTCGAAGGCGCCGGCCTTGGCCAGGGACTCGATGACCTTCTTGTTGCAGGCCACCGTGTCGATCTTGCGCATGAAGTCGGCGAAGTCCTTGAACGCGCCCTTCTCCTCGCGGGCGCGCACGATCGACTCGACGACGTTGGTGCCGACGTTGCGCACCGACGCCAGGCCGAAGCGGATGTCGGTGCCGACCGCGGTGAAGTCCCAGGAGGACTCGTTGACGTCGGGCGGGAGCACCTTGATGCCCATCCGGCGGCACTCGGCCAGGTAGATCGGCCGGCGGTCCTTGTCGTCCTGGACGCTGGTGAGCAGCCCGGCCATGTACTCGGCCGGGTAGTTGGCCTTGAGGTAGGCGGTCCAGTAGGACACCAGGCCGTAGGCGGCCGAGTGGGCCTTGTTGAACGCGTAGTCGGCGAACGGGACGAGGATGTCCCACAGCGTCTTGATCGCGGCGCCGGAGAAGCCGTTGGCCTTCATCCCCGCCTCGAAGCCGACGAACTCGGCGTCCAGCACCGACTTCTTCTTCTTGCCCATCGCGCGGCGCAGCAGGTCGGCCTTGCCGAGCGAGTACCCGGCGACCTTCTGCGCGATCGCCATGACCTGCTCCTGGTAGACGATCAGGCCGTAGGTCTGGCCGAGGATCTCCTCGAGCGGCTCGGCGAGCTCGGGGTGGATCGGCGTGATCTCCTGCTGGCCGTTCTTGCGCAGCGCGTAGTTCGTGTGCGAGTTCGCACCCATCGGGCCGGGGCGGTAGAGCGCACCGACGGCCGAGATGTCCTCGAAGTTGTCCGGCCGCATGAGCCGCAGCAGCGACCGCATCGGCCCGCCGTCGAACTGGAAGACCCCGAGGGTGTCCCCGCGGCTGAGCAGCGCGTAGGTGTTCGGGTCGGTGAGGTCCTTGCTGATCTCGTCGAGGTCGATCGGCTCCTTGCCGTTGATCACGATGTTGCGCAGCGCGTCGTCGATGACCGTGAGGTTGCGCAGGCCCAGGAAGTCCATCTTCAGCAGGCCGAGCGTCTCGCAGGTCGGGTAGTCGAACTGCGTGATGACCGCCCCGTCGGCCTCGCGCCGCATGATCGGGATCGAGTCGATCAGCGGGTAGCGGCCGATGATGACGCCGGCCGCGTGCACGCCCCACTGGCGCTTGAGCCCCTCGAGCTTGCGGGCCTGGTCGACGACCTCCGCCGCGCCCGGGTCGGACTCGTAGCGGGCGCGGAACTCCGCGGCCTCCTTGTAGCGCGGGTGCGCCGGGTCGAAGACACCCGACAGCGGGATGCCCTTGCCCATCACGTCCGGCGGCATGAGCTTGGTCAGCTCGTCGCCCACCGAGTACGGCCGGTCCAGCACGCGGGCGGCGTCCTTGATCGCGGCCTTGGCCTTGATCGTCCCGTAGGTGACGATCTGGCTGACCCGCTCCTCGCCGTACTTCTTCGAGACGTACTGGATGACCTCGCCGCGGCGGCGGTCGTCGAAGTCGATGTCGACATCGGGCATGGAGACGCGCTCGGGGTTCAGGAACCGCTCGAAGATCAGCCCGTGCTGCAGGGGGTCGAGGTCGGTGATGCCCATGGCGTAGGCGGCCAGCGAACCCGCCGCCGAGCCACGGCCGGGGCCCACCCGGATGCCGTTGTCCTTGGCCCAGTTGATGAAGTCGGCGACCACGAGGAAGTACCCCGGGAAGCCCATCTGGGTGATGATCCCGACCTCGTAGTCGGCCTGCTTGCGCACGTGGTCGGGGATGCCGCCCGGGTAGCGCTTGTGCAGGCCGCGCTCGACCTCCTTGACGAACCAGGAGGTCTCGTCCTCCCCCGGCGGCAGGGGGAAGCGGGGCATGAGGTCGGCACCCTCGGTGAAGGTGACCTCGCACTGCTCGGCGACCAGCAGGGTGTTGTCGCAGGCCGCGCGGAGGTCGCCGGTGAACAGGGCCCGCATCTCGGCGGCGGACTTCAGGTAGTAGCCGTCACCGTTGAACTTGAAGCGGTTGGGCTCGTTGAGCCGCGACCCGGTCTGGATGCACAGCAGGGCGTCGTGCGCCTCGGCGTCCTCCTTGTGCGTGTAGTGCAGGTCGTTGGTGGCCAGCAGCGGGATGCCGAGGTCCTTGGCGATGGCCATCAACGCCGGGCGGGTCTTCTGCTCGATGGCCAGCCCGTGGTCCATCAGCTCGGCGTAGAAGTTCTCCCGCCCGAAGATGTCCTGGAAGTCCGCGGCGGCCTGGCGGGCCTTGTCCTCCTTGCCGGCGCGCAGCCACATGTTCACCTCGCCCGACGGGCAGCCGGTGGTGGCGATCAGCCCCTTGCCGTAGCGCTCGAGCAGGTCGCGGTCGAACCGGGGCTTGCGGTACTGCCCCTCGAGGCTGGCCAGCGAGGAGATGCGGAAGAGGTTGTGCATCCCCTCGGTGGTGCGGGCCAGCAGGGTCATGTGGGTGTAGGCGGCCTTGCCCCGGTTGGAGCCGCCGTCACCCTCCTCGTCGATGAGGTTGTCGCCGAAGTCGAAGGGCGCGCGGTCGAAGCGCGACCCCGGGGTGTAGTAGCCCTCCATGCCGATGATCGGCTTCACGCCGGCCGCGTTCGCCTGCTTGTAGAAGTCGTAGGCGCCGAAGACGTTGCCGTGGTCGGTCATCGCCAGCGCCGGCATGCCCTGCTCGGCCGCGGCCTTGGTGACCTCCGGCAGCTTCGCCGCACCGTCGAGCATCGAGTACTCGGTGTGCACGTGGAGGTGCACGAACGAATCGGACGGCGAACTGCTGCTCACGGGTGGTCGAGCTCCTCAACTGGTCGTGCGTGCCGGCCGGCGAGGACCGCGGCTGGCGACCGGCGGGGAAGACCGGTGGTGCGAGCACCGGGTGACGGGCACCCGGGGCGGGTCCTGCGGGGGTGCCCCGATCCTCGCACTGGATGAGTTCTACGCCGAGGGTCTGACAGGACGTGTCTCCTCACAGGGACCGATCCGTCACACCTGCCCCGGGGCGCGTCAGGGCAGCGCGCGGCGCATCGTGACGTGCGCGATGCCGGCCTCCTCGTACACCTCGCCGACGGCGGTGTAGCCGGCCCGCTCGTAGAACCGCCGGGCCGGGAGCTGGGCGTGCAGCACCACCTCGCGGGCCCCGCGGACCACCGCCTGCCGGTGCAGCTCGGCGAGCACCGCGGCGCCGTGCCCGTGGCCGCGCACCGCGGCGTCGGCGGCCATCCGGCCGATCCGCGCCGTCCCCCCGTCGAGCAGCAGCCGCCCGGTCGCGACCACGCGGCCGGCGTCGTCCCGGCTGAGCACGTGCACGGCGGTCGCGTCGGAGGCGTCCTGCTCGATCTCCGGGGGGACGCCCTGCTCCTCGACGAACACCCGGGTGCGCAGGGCCAGGACCTCGGGCCGGTCGGCGGGGCGGGCGACCTGCGCGGTGGGGCTCGGCACGGGCCCATTCTCGCCCCCGCGCCGGTGGGCCGGTCAACGCCCCGGCGGGCCGCCCGCCTCGTGCACCGACGCCGGCAGGGCGCTGGACGGCACGAGCAGGAACCGCAGGTCGATGAGGGCGTGCAGGAGCACCGGCAGCAGCAGCGAGCCGGTGTCCACGTAGACCAGCGCCATCACGCCGCCCAGCACGCCGGTCAGGACGACCCCCGCGCGGCCCTGGTAGGCGTGCGCGAGGCCGAAGGCGACCGCCGCGACGACCACGAGCACCCAGGTGGGCGGGCCGCCGGTCACGGCCGCGACCACGGCGAGGAAGAAGCCCCGGTACAGCCACTCCTCGCACACCCCGGCGGTGACCCCGACCAGCGTGAACAGCCGCCGCTCCGCCTCGGTGCGGGGCAGCAGCGCGAGCGTGGACTGACCGGGCGGCTCGGCGTGGCGCCCCTCACCGGGCCGCCGGGCCTGCCGCGCCGCCTCCAGCAGGGCGCCGGCCCGCAGCTGGCGGGTGGAGGCGACGACGAGCAGCAGCACCACCACGACGACGACCGCCGTCAGCGGCCCTGGCCACCCGCTCGGCCGGACCAGCCCGACAGCCGCGGCGTCGACCCCCGGCGAGGCCAGCCAGACGACGGCGGCGACCACCGCCAACCCCCACTCGAGCACGAGCAGCCGTCGGTAGAACGAGCGGCGCGCCCCGGCGTCGGTGCGCAGCCGCCCCTCGAACCGGCGGTGCAGCACGTGCCCCACGACGGGCTCCCCCACCACCAGGTAGGCCGCCACGACCACCGCGGCCAGCGCCGCCGGGCCGAAGGCGTCGAGGGCGACCGGCAGGGTCGTCACCGCCGCTGGGTCAGGCCTCGGCGCGCAGCACGGCCAGCGCGCCGGCGAGGTCGGGCGGGTACTCGCTGGTGAACTCGACCCACTGCCCGCCGGCCGGGTGCGGGAAGCCCAGCCGCACCGCGTGCAGCCACTGGCGCGACACCCCGAGGCGGGCGGCCAGCGTCGGGTCCGCGCCGTAGGTGGTGTCACCCACGCAGGGGTGGCGCAGGGCGGAGAAGTGCACCCGGATCTGGTGGGTGCGGCCGGTCTCCAGCCTGATGTCCACCAGGCTGGCGGCGGCGAACGCCTCGGTCACCTCGTAGTGGGTCACCGACGGCCGGCCGCCGCTGACGACGGCGAACTTCCAGTCGTGCCGCGGGTGCCGGTCGATGGGCGCGTCGATGGTGCCCCGCGAGGGGTCGGGGTGGCCCTGGACGAGCGCGTGGTACCCCTTCTCCACCGTGCGCTCCTTGAAGGCCGTCTTGAGCGCGGTGTAGGCCCGCTCGCTCTTGGCGACGACCATGACGCCGGTGGTGGCGGCGTCCAGCCGGTGGACCACGCCCTGCCGCTCGGCCGCGCCGGACGTGGAGATGCGGTACCCGGCGGCGGCCAGGCCCCCGATCACCGTGGGCCCGTCCCACCCGGGGCTGGGGTGGGCGGCGACCCCGACCGGCTTGTCGACGACCACGAGGTCGTCGTCGTCGTGCAGGACCGTCATGCCCTCGACCGGCTGCGGGGGTGCCGGCTCGCCGGGCGGGGGCGGCAGCTCCACCTCCAGCCAGCTGCCCCCGGTGAGCCGGTCGCCCTTGCCGCGCACCCGGCCGTCCACGACGACGTGGCCGGCGTCAGCGAGCTCGGCCGCCGTCGTCCGGGGAAGGCCGAAGAGCCGGGAGAGGGCCTGGTCCACCCGCTGGCCCTCCAGGCCGTCGGGCACCGGGAGGGCCCGGTGCAGGCCGGGAGTGCTGGTCACGCCACCCATTGTGCGGGTCGGGCCGGACGAGGCGGTGGAACAGCCCGGGCCCGCGAGCGGCGGCAGGGCGGGCGGCCCTCCTCCTACGCGGCGCCGGGCCGCCCGTCGGCGCCGCTGCGGGTGCCGTCGAACTCGATGCCCCGCAGGGCCAGGACCACGCCGAGCACGCCCCCGCAGACGATCGCCGAGTCGGCCACGTTGAAGACCGGCCACACGCTCCCGTCCGGGCCGAAGACGGAGAGGAAGTCGACGACGCCGCCGCGCAGGAAGCCGGGGTCGCGGAACACCCGGTCGACCAGGTTGCCGACGGCCCCGCCGAGGACCAGCCCCAGCGCCACCGCCCAGCCGGTGGACCACAGGCGGCGGGCGGTGCGCACGATGACGACGGAGACGACGGCGGCGATCAGGCTGAACACCACCGTCGCGCCCTCCGCGAAGGAGAACGCGGCGCCGGTGTTGCGCAGGTTGGTGAGGTACAGCGCGCCACCCAGGACGCGGATGTCCTCCCCCGGTTCGATGGTCGCGACGACCACCAGCTTGGTGACCAGGTCGAGGACCAGGACGGCGGCGGCCAGGGACAGCAGCAGCCGGGTGCGCGGCCGGCCGGGCGGCGCGGTGGCCGAGGAGCCACCGCCCGCGCCGTCGGCGGGGTCGACGTGCTCGGACAGGTCGGGCTCCTCGGTGGATCGGCTCCGGCCGGCTGACCCGGCGGTGCCGACGACGATAGCCGCGCGGGCCCGCCGGCCCCGGCAGGCCGGAGCGGCTACGCCGCGCCGGGATCCAGCCAGACCGCTGTGTCGGGAGCGAGCAGCCCGCCACCGGGCTGGCTGGACAGGAGGACGCGCCCCGTGCCGCGGAGGTCCAGCGGCTCCCCCGAGAGGTTGACCACGCAGCGGAACGACCGCCCGCGGTCGAACGCGATGACGTCGTCCGCCATCGCGCGCCAGGCGAAGTCCTCGCCGCGCAAGCCGGGAACGCGCCGGCGGAGATGCAGCGCGGCGCGGTACAGCGACAACGTCGAGGTCGGGTCGGCCGACTGGGCGGCCACCGTCAGCGCCGCCCACCGCGGCGGTTGCGGCAGCCAGGGGTCGACCCCCGCCACCGTGAAGCCGAACGGGGGTCGGTCGCCTTCCCAGGGCAGCGGTACGCGGCAGCCGTCGCGGCCCCGGGCGGTGCGGCCGGAGCGCTCCCAGGTCGGGTCCTGCAGCACGTCGTCCGGCAGGTCCTCCACCTCCGGCAGGCCGAGCTCCTCCCCCTGGTAGACGTAGGCGGACCCGGGCAGCGCCAGGGTGAGCAGCGTCGCCGCCCGGGCGCGGCGCAACCCCAGCTCCAGGTCGGCGCCGGACACCCCGGCGTCGAAGCCCATCGTCGCGGCGGCGCTCTCGGCCCGGCCGAAGCGCGTGACGTGCCGGGTCTCGTCGTGGCTGGACAGGACCCACGTGGCCGGGGCGCCGACGGGCTCGAGGGCGGCGAGGCTGGCGTCGATGACCGTGCGCAGGGAACGGGCGTCCCACGGCGAGGCCAGGTAGTCGAAGTTGAAGCTGGTGTGCATCTCGTCGGGCCGCACGTAGCGGCTGAGCCGCTCGGGCCCGTTCACCACCGCCTCGGTGACGAACAGCCGGCCACCCTCGTAGCTGTCCCCGATCCGCCGCCAGCGGCGGAAGATCTCGTGCACGCCGTCGACGTCCCAGTGCGGGTTGCCCACCCACGTGCGGGACTCGAACATCGCCCCGGGGCCGTGGCCGGCGTCGGGGAGCCCCTCGACCTTCGCCATCGCGGGGGCGGCATCGACCCGGATGCCATCGATCCCCCGGTCGAACCAGAAGCGCAGGATGGCGTCGAAGTCCTCCCGGACCCCCGGGTGGTCCCAGTCGAGATCCGGTTGCTCCGGGGCGAACAGGTGCAGGTACCACTGCCCCGGCGAGCCGTCCGGCTCACGCACCCGCGTCCAGGCCGGACCCCCGAAGGCGCTGATCCAGTCGTTGGGCGGCGCCGAGCCGCCCTCCCGGCCGTCGCGGAAGAAGTAGCGGGCCCGCTCGGGCGACCCCGGCCCGGCGGCCAGCGCCGCGCGGAACCACGGGTGCTGGTCGGAGGTGTGGTTGGCGACCAGGTCGGTGATCACGCGGAGGCCGTTGGCGTGCGCCTCGGCGAGCAGCGCATCGGCGTCCGCGAGCGTGCCGAACCGGGGATCGATGTCGCAGTAGTCGGCGACGTCGTACCCGCCGTCGGCCATGGGCGAGGGGTACCAGGGGGTGATCCAGAGGGCGTCGACGCCGAGCTCCGCGAGGTAGCTCAGCCGATGCCGCAGGCCGCCGAGGTCGCCGACCCCGTCCCCGTCGGAGTCGGCGAAGCTCCGCAGGTACACCTCGTACACGACGGCGCCCCGCCACCAGGTGTCCTGAGCCGTCGTCGACACCTCCGAGCCTGGTGAGGGGCTGGAACGGCCACCCTCCGGGCGCCCGCGCCGAGCCGGCGAGGCGTGGCGGGAAGGGCGGTCCTTCTTCAGGCCGAGGCCGCCGTGGCCCCACCCACCTGGGCCCCGCCCGCGCGTTCGCCGTCCGCACGTGCGCCGCCCGCCCGCGCCTGCGAGTCCTGGAGCTGCTCTTCCCGGTCCTGTGCCGCCATGCGGGTGAGCTCGGCGCCGGCCTCGGGATCGCGGGTCAGGTTCTCCCCCGACTCCGGGTCGAACACGTGCACCTTGCGGCTGTCGAGCCAGAACTCGGCCTCCCGCCCCTCGCGGATGCGGCTGGTCGCGTCGATGGACACGATCGCCTGGGTGCGGAGCTCCTCGGAGTCCAGCTCCTTGGACAGCTCCCGCAGCTGGGCCTTGATCGAGTCGGGCGCGTCGTACGGGATGTAGGCGTACTGGGAGTCGCCCAGCCACTCGGTGACGTCGACCCGGGCCCGGAACGTCGACCCGAGCGGGCGCTTGGCCTCGTCGACCAGCGAGGCGTCCTCGAAGTACTCCGGCCGGATGCCGACCAGCAGCAGGTCGCGACCGGCCACCTTGGCGGCGCGGTCGGCGTCCAGCTCGATCGTCCCGAACGGCGTCTCGAGCGTGTTGCCCTTCGCGGTCGCCGGCAGGAAGTTCATCGGCGGGGAGCCGATGAAGCCGGCGACGAAGAGGTTGACCGGCTGCTCGTACAGCTCGCGGGGCGAGGCGACCTGCTGGATCTTGCCCTTGCGCAGCACGCAGACCCGGTCGCCCAGGGTCATCGCCTCGGTCTGGTCGTGGGTGACGTAGACGGTGGTGATGCCCAGCCGGCGCTGGAGGCGGGAGATCTCGGTGCGCATCTGCCCGCGGAGCTTGGCGTCGAGGTTGGACAGCGGCTCGTCGAAGAGGAACGCCTCGGCGTCGCGGACGATGGCCCGGCCCATCGCGACGCGCTGCCGCTGACCACCGGAGAGGTTGGCCGGCTTGCGCTCCAGGTGCTCCTTCAGTTCCAGCACGTCGGACGCCGCGTTCACCTTCCGGCGGACCTCGTCGTCCGGGGTCTTGGCCAGCCGCAGCGGGAAGGCGATGTTCTCGAACACCGTCATGTGCGGGTAGAGCGCGTAGTTCTGGAAGACCATCGACAGGTTGCGGTCGCGGGGGGCGAGGTCGTTCACCCGCTTGCCACCGATGATCATGTCGCCGCTGGTGATGTCCTCGAGGCCGACGATCATCCGCAGCAGCGTCGACTTCCCGCAGCCCGAGGGGCCGACGAGGATCATGAACTCCCCGTCGGCGATGTCCAGGCTGACGTCGTTGACCGCCGGGAACCCGTCGCCGTACTGCTTGACGATGTTCTTCATCTCGATGGAGGCCATCAGTGTTCGTCCCCTCGGTGGGTCGATGAGGTGAGGCAGGTCGCGAGCACGGCGGTCAGCCCTTGACCGCGCCGTTGGTGAGACCGGCGACGATGCGCCGCTGGAAGAGGAGCACGAGGACGACGACCGGGATCGTCACGATGAGGGCCGCTGCGGCGATCGCGCCCGTGGGGTCCTCGAACTGCGAAGCGCCGCTGAACAGGCCGAGCGCCGCCGGGACGGGCCGGGCCGCCTCGGTGGAGGTGAGCACGATGCCGTAGACGAAGTCGTTCCAGGCGATGAAGAACGCGATGATCGCAGTGGTGAACACACCGGGGGCGGCCAGCGGGACGATCACCTTGCGGAACGCCTGCCAGGTGGTCGCGCCGTCGACCTGGGCCGCCTGCTCCATCTCCCAGGGGATCTCCCGGAAGAAGGCCGACATCGTCCAGATCGAGATGGGCAGCGTCAGGGAGAGGTACGGGAGGATCAACCCGGGCCAGGTGTCGTAGAGCCCGATCTGCCGCCACACGTTGAACAGCGGCGTCACGATCGAGATGACCGGGAAGATGGCGACCGCCAGCGCGGTGGAGAGGATCACCTTCTTGCCCGGGAAGTCCAACCGGGCGATGGCGTACGCGGCGAACATCGCCAGCAGGCAGGAGATGGCCGTCGCGATGAGGCAGATGCCGAACGAGTTGCGCAGCGCCGGCAGGAACAGCTCGCTGGCATCTCCGGTCAGGATCGTCTCGTAGTTGACCCAGGAGACGTCGCTCGGCAGGAACTGGCCGTTGGCGATGTCCGACGGGGCCTTCAGCGAGATGGAGATGATCCAGGCGATCGGGAACAGCGCGTAGACGACGATGATCGCGCCACCGATCCACCACATGACTTTCCTACGAGTGGACATCGTCACTCCCCCCGCGTCGAGGCCAGATCGACCTTGAACGCCTTGATGAAGCTGAACGCGATCAGCACGACCACGAGGAAGAGCAGCACCGAGACCGCGGACCCGAGCCCGATCTCCAAGCGGGCGATCGTCTGCCGGTAGGCCAGGAACGACACCGATTCCGTGCCGTTGGCACCGCCGGTCATGATGAAGATGCTGTCGAAGACACGGAACGCGTCCAGGCTGCGGAACAGCAGGGCGACCATGATCGCCGCCTTCATGTTCGGGATGGTCACCCGCCACAGCCGCTGCCACCACGTGGCGCCGTCGACCTTGGCGGCCTCCTGCAGCACCTCGGGGACCTGCGCGAGACCGGCCAGCAGCAGGAGCGAGATGAACGGGGTGGTCTTCCAGATCTCGGCCAGGCAGATGACGAGCAACGACTGCCACCTGTCGCCGAACCAGTCGGTGTTCTCGGTGACCCCGGGGATCCAGGCGAACCACGAGTTGACGAAGCCGGTGTTGATGTCGAAGGCGAACTGCCACGCGAACGCCGAGACGACCGTGATCACCGCGTACGGGATGAGGATCGCCGCGCGCACCACCGGCCGGATGCTGCTCAGCGCCTTCGCCATGACCATGGCGAGCCCGAAACCGAGCACCAGCTCCACCGCCACCGTGACCACCGTGATGAAGACGGTGACCCAGATGGCCTGCCACCAGATGGGGTCGCTGAGGATGACCCAGTAGTTGTTCAGCCCGTTGAACGAACGGTTCGCCGGGTCGGTGAGCCGGTAGGAGAAGAGCGACTCGTAGACCGCCTGCAGGATCGGGTAGGCGGTGACCGCCAGCATCACCACGAACGCCGGGCCGGCCAGCAGCCAGCCGAGCTTCCGCTCGCTGCGCGCCCGGTCGCTGACGCCGTTCTTCCTCTCGGGCGCCGACCTCGGATCGGTCTTCTCGCCAGGCGGCAGGGTCGTGGTGCTCACAGCAGTTCCTCCCCTGCCAGTACGGCCTGGATGAGTTCGGCGGCCTGCTCGCCGGTGACGCCCGGCTGGACGGAGCTCGCCGGGTGGTAGACGCGCTGCAGCGCCCCCGACACCTCGCTGTAGTAGACCGTCTGCGGCCGGGGCGCGGCCGCCTCCAGCGATTCCCGGATGAGCGGGGCCTGCGGGAAGACCTCGAGCACCTCGGGGTCGTCGTACACCGACGCCAGGGCCGCCGGGTTCCCGTTGGTGACGAAGTAGTAGGTCTGGTTCTCCTCGGAGACGATGCACTCGGCGGCCTCGTAGGCCAGATCGGTGTTCTGGCTGAAGGCGCCGACGCCGATGTTGATGCCGCCGTAGGGAGGCCTGCTCTCCTCGCCCTCGACGGTCCGCGGGTAGCGCGCCCACCCGTAGTCCTCGGGCACGGACGGCTCGAGCGTGCCCGCCTCGACGGCGCCCAGGGCCCGCGGCCAGACGAAGGGCCAGTTGACCATGAAGGCCGCGTCGCCCTCCTCGAAGTCGGTCACGTTGGCGTCCTCGCCGGCGGTGGAGAACGCCGGGCCACCGACGGGGGCCACCGACTCCATCACCCGGGCCGCCTCCACGGCGGCGTCGGAGCGGAGGCCGAGCTCGATGTCCTCGGGGGCCTCGGCGGTCTCCTCGATGATCGAGCCGCCCGCCCCCTCGATCAGCGCGTTGACCCAGACGGTGAGCGCCTCGGCGCGGATGCCCTGCGCGGCGATCTGGGTGCCCTGCTCCTCGGCCGCGGCCGCGAGCTGCTCCCAGGTGACCGGTTCCTCCATGTCCAGCCCGGCGGCCTCGGCCGCCGACTGCTTGTACCAGAGCAGCTGGGTGTTGGCCCAGAACGGCACGGCGACGAGCTCGTCGTCCCAGGTCGACCCCTCGACGGCGCTCTGCACCACGCCTTCGGTCACGCGTTCGGCGACGTCCTCGGGAACCGGGGCGAGGAAGCCCGCCTCGGCGAACTCGGGGATGTAGGGCGGGTCCAGGCTCATGAGGTCGATCGAGTCGTCCTCCGCGGCGAGCCGCCGGATCAGCTGCTCCCGCTGCTGCGAGGACTCGCGGGGCAGCTGCGCCGTCTCGATGGTGTAGGCACCGCCCGCTGCCTCGGTGCACCGGGCGGCGATCTCCGCCTGCCCGCCCGAGTCCGGGTTCGTGTACCAGGTGAGCGTCGTGTCGTCACCGGAATCGCTGCCGCAGGCCGCCAGGACGGCGACCGCGACGAGCGATGCCGCGGCACCCGCTGCTCTTCCCTTCCGGCTCTTCTCACCGGGAGCGTTCGGCATGAGTCCTCGTCTCCAATGGCGTCCGGCCCGACCGAGATCACGACGGTCCTCGGAGCGTGATACACCTCACAGGGGGTGTCAATTCGAACGGCGCCGGGCCCGGCGATCGCGACCCGACCGAGACCCGCGCCCGTCCGCCGCCCTCTCGGGCTATCCCCGGCCGGCGATGACCGAGGGGGTGGTGAGCTCCTGCGGCGTGCCCGGCAGCACGGTGGTGAAGTACGAGCGCGCGGCCTCCGTCGTCCCGACGTCGCGCCCGGCCTTCTCCGACAGGAACCAGCGGTGCTCGAGCACCTCGTGGAAGACCTCGGCCGGTTCCAGCCGGCCGCGCAGGTCCTCGGGGATCGCGTCCACGATCGGCTGGTAGACCTCGGCGAGCCAGCGGTGGCCGGCGATCGTCTCGGGCACCGGCTGCCCCGACTTCTGCTCCAGGTAGGCCCGGAACGCCCGGACGTCGTTGAGCAAGCGCTGCGCCTGCCGCTCCCGCACCTCCAGCCCGGTGAGGCGGAACAGCTCGCGGCGGTTGTGGCCCGGCTCGGCGACGCGGGTCTCCACGCGCAGCCGGGTGCCCTCGTCGGTGGTGCGCAGCTCGACCTCCCCGACGTCGAAACCCAGCTCGTTGAGCCGCTGCAGCCGCTCGGCGACGCGGTAGCGCTGCTCGTCGGTGCGGAAGACCTCCTCGCGGGTGACCTCGTCCCACAGCGCCTCGTACCGCCGCGGCAGGCCCTCGGCCACCGCGATCGGGTCGACGTCCTCGGGCAGCAGCCCGCCGAACTGGAGGTCGAGCAGCTCGGCGCCCACCCGCTCGCACGCCAGATCGACGTCGTAGCGGCGCTGGCCGGGCGACAGCCGCGGGTGGCGCTCGACGGTCTCGGCGTCGACCAGGTAGGCGGCGAAGGTGCCGGCGTCCAGGCGGAAGAGGGTGTTGGACAGCGAGCAGTCGCCCCAGAAGATGCCGGCCAGGTGCAGCCGCACCAGCAGCACGACCATCGTGTCGAGCAGCTGGTCGGCCGACCGGCCACCGCGCGGGCCGGAGAACAGCCAGCGGTAGGACATCGAGTACTCGAGGTAGCGGGTGACCAGGATCGCCGCCTGGTCGTCGGGCCGGTCGACGCAGATGCCGAGCACGGAGACCGTGGGCAGGCCCTCGGCCTCGAACTGGGCAAGCAGGGCGTACTCGTGCCGCGCGAGCCGCTCGTCGATCTCCTTCAGCGCGTAGACCCGGTCCTCGACGGCGACGAAGCGCACGACGTGGCGGGAGATGCCGCGCGAGCGGACGTCGAGCAGCAGGCTCTCGTCCCACTCCTCGAGCGGCTGGTGCCACGGCAGCGCCAGCAACCCCGCCGCGTCGTCGGCCGGTGGTCGGAAGAGGTACCGCATGGCGCGCTCCGGGGGCTGGCAGGTGCTGACCGCCACGATCCCACGCCGCGGCCCCGGCGACGCGCTGGAACGGCCGACCTCCGGGACCGGCGACGAGCGGGGGCCGAGGACGCGGGGGGCGAGGACGCGGGGCCCTGCTCAGTCCTTCTCGTCGGGGCGGCCGTCCTCGCCGCGCCAGGTGGCCAGCCGGCCCGCCCGGCTGACCGCCCGCAGCCGCCGCTCCGCCTCGGGCCGGGATGCGCGCGCCGACACCAGGAGCGCCTGGTCGCCGTGCATGAGCCGCGTCGTCTCGTCGGGCACGAACGCGCGCCCCTCGCGCACGATGAGCACCACGGCGGCGTCCTCGGGCAGGCGCAGCTCGGGCAGGTAGACGCCGTGCAGGCGCGAGCCCTCCGGCACCCGCATCTGCATGAGCTCGGCGTCGAGCTCCTCCAGCGGCGCGGCCTCCACCTGGATCTCGCGCGGCGCGACGGGCGCGCCGATCCGCAGGCGCCGCGCGACCCAGGGCAGCGACCAGCCCTGGACGATCGTGAAGACGACGACCAGCACGAACACGGTGTCGAAGATGCGCTCGGCGCCGGGCACGCCGGCGGTGACGGGGAACGTGGCGAGCACGATCGGCACGGCACCGCGGAGGCCGGCCCAGGAGACGAACGCCTGCTGCGGCCACGGCCAGCGGAACCACACCAGCGACAGCACGACCGACAACGGGCGGGCGACCAGCAGCAGCGCGCCGCCCACGACGAGCGCCGGCACCACGGCGTCGACCAGCCGGGGCGGCGAGACCAGCAGCCCCAGCAGGACGAACAGCCCGATCTGGGCCAGCGACGCCATGCCCTCGGCGAACCCGATGCTCGCCGTCCGGTGCGGCAGCGTGGCGTTCCCGAGCACGACGCCGCAGAGGTACACCGCGACGATGCCCGACGTCCACGCCAGCGTGGCGGTGGCGAAGGCGAGCACGCACAGCGACAGCGTCGCCAGCGGGTAGAAGCCTGCGAGCGGCAGCGCCACCCGCCGCAGCAGCTGCGCACCCAGCAGCCCGGAGGCGACGCCGATCACGGCCCCGCCCGCGAGCTGGCCGACCACCTGCAGGACGACCAGCCACCACGCGCCGGCCGAGGCCTCGGTGAGGACGGCGGCCAGCGTGGTGACCAGCAGGATCGCCGGGGCGTCGTTGAGACCGCTCTCGGCCTCGATCGCGGCGGCGAGACGGCGGGGCAGCGGCAGCCGGCGCAGCGCCGCGAACACCGCCGCCGCGTCCGTCGAGCCCACGACGGCGGCCAGCAGCAGCGCGAAGCCCCACGACGCGTCCAGCAGCCACACCGTGATCGCCGCGGTGACCGCCACGCTCACCGCGACGCCCACGGTGGCCAGCGTCAGCCCCGGCCCGATGGCCCGCCGGACGTCGGCCCACCGGGTGGTCAGCCCACCCTCGGCCAGGATGACCACGAGGGCGGCGACGCCGAGGGTCTGGGTGAGCTCGGCGTCGTCGAACTGGATGCCGAGGCCGCTCTCCCCCAGCACCACGCCGATCGCCAGGTAGAGCAGCAGGCTGGGCAGCCCGAGCCGGTCGGCCAGGCGCAGCGCCACGGCCGCGAGGATGACGACGCCGGCGCCGAGGGCCAGGGCGACGGTGACCGTCGTGTTCACCCTGCCCGCCCCATGGGGGCAGTCTCCCGCACCCCGTGAGCGGGACCGCCCGGCGCATGCGGACGGCGGGTCGGCGGATCCGGGGACGCACCGCCGGACCCGTTTGCCGGTTCGGGGAGAATGGGCGGCGTGAGTGCTCCCAAGGGTCCCTTCGCCGCGCTGCCCCCGCAGGTCGACCTCCCCGCGCTGGAGCACCGCATCCTCGAACGCTGGGAGCGGGAGAAGGTCTTCGACCGGTCGCTGGAGGCCTCGCAGGGCCGCCCGCAGTGGAACGTCTACGAGGGCCCGCCCACCGCCAACGGCCGCCCCGGCACCCACCACATCGAGGCGCGTGCGTTCAAGGACGTCTTCCCCCGGTTCAAGACCATGCAGGGCTGGCACGTGCCCCGGCGCGCCGGCTGGGACTGCCACGGCCTGCCGGTCGAGATCGCGGTCGAGCAGCAGCTGGGCTTCGCCGGCAAGCCGGACATCGAGCGCTACGGCATCGCCGAGTTCAACGCCCGCTGCCGCGAGTCGGTGGAGAAGCACGTCGCCGACTTCGCCGACCTCACCCGCCGGATGGGCTACTGGGTCGACTTCTCCCAGGCCTACTGGACGATGAACCCCGGCTACATCGAGAGCGTCTGGTGGTCGCTCAAGCAGATCCACGGGAAGGGCCTGCTGGTCGAGGACCACCGCGTCGCGCCCTACTGCCCGCGCTGCGGCACCGGCCTCTCCGACCACGAGGTGGCCCAGGGGTACGAGTCGATCACCGACCCGTCGGTGTACGTCCGCCTGCCGATCGTCGACGGCGAGTGGGCCGGCCGGGCCGACCTGCTGATCTGGACCACGACGCCGTGGACGCTCCCCAGCAACACCGCCGTCGCGGTGCACCCCGACGTCACCTACGTCGTCGCCCGCCCCGCCGGCACCGACGACGTCCCCGTCGTGGTGGCCCAGCCGCTCCTGGCCGCCGTCCTCGGGGACGACGTCGAGGTGCTGGCCGGCGCCCCGGGTCGCGACTGGGAGCGCACCCACTACCGGCGGCCCTTCGAGCTGGTCGAGTTCCCTGAGGGGGATGCGCACTTCGTCGTCCTGGCCGACTACGTGACCACCGACGACGGCACCGGCCTGGTGCACCAGTCGCCGGCGTTCGGCGCCGACGACCTCGCCGTCTGCCGCGGCTACGGACTGCCCGTGGTGAACCCGATCGACGCCACCGGTCACTTCCTGGCCGAGGTGCCGCTGGTGGGCGGGCACTTCTTCAAGGCGGCCGACCCCGCGCTGGTCGAGGACCTGAAGGCGCGCGGCGTGCTGTTCCGGGAGATCCGGTACGAGCACAGCTACCCGCACTGCTGGCGCTGCCACACGCCGCTGATGTACTACGCGCAGCCGTCCTGGTACATCCGCACCAGCGCGATCAAGGACCGGCTGCTCGCCGAGAACGAGCGCACCAACTGGTACCCCGAGAACATCAAGACCGGCCGCTACGGCGACTGGCTGAACAACAACGTCGACTGGGCGCTGTCCCGCGACCGCTACTGGGGCACCCCCCTGCCGGTCTGGCGCAACGACGCCGACCCGGGGCGGATGGTCGTCGTCGGCTCGCTCGCCGAGCTCTCGGAGCTGACCGGCCGCGACCTCTCCGACCTCGACCCGCACCGGCCGTTCATCGACGAGGTCACCTTCACGCGACCCGGCGAGGAGGGCACCTACCGGCGCGTGCCGCAGGTCATCGACGCCTGGTACGACTCGGGCTCCATGCCGTTCGCCCAGTGGGGCGCGCCCTACCGCAACCAGGAGCAGTTCCAGGCCGCCTACCCGGCGCAGTTCATCTGCGAGGCGATCGACCAGACCCGCGGCTGGTTCTACTCGCTCATGGCCGTCGGCACGCTGGTGTTCGAGCAGAGCTCCTACGAGAACGTGCTGTGCCTGGGCCACATCCTGGCCGAGGACGGCCGCAAGATGAGCAAGCACCTGGGCAACATCCTGGAGCCGATCCCGCTGATGGACCGGCACGGCGCCGACGCCGTCCGCTGGTTCATGCTCGCCGGCGGCTCCCCGTGGTCGGCCCGGCGGGTCGGGCACGAGACGCTGTCCGAGGTGGTCCGGAAGGTGCTGCTCACCTACTGGAACACCGCCAGCTTCTTCACCCTGTACGCCGAGACCAACGGCTGGGACGCCGCGGCCTCCCCCGCCCCGGCGCGGGCCGACCGCCCGCTGCTGGACCGCTGGGCGCTGGCCGAGCTCGCCGCGGTCACCCGCGACGTGACCGCGGCGCTGGAGGAGTTCGACACCCAGGGCGCCGGCCGGCTGCTCGCGCAGTTCGTCGACGACCTCTCCAACTGGTACGTGCGGCGGTCGCGGCGCCGGTTCTGGGACGGCGACCCCTCGGCGCTGGGCACGCTGCACGAAGTGCTCGACGGCCTGACCCGGCTGATGGCGCCCTTCACGCCGTTCGTCACCGACGAGGTGTGGCTCCGCGCGGTCGTGCCGGGCAGGAGCGCGGCGGGCGGGTCGGAGGTGCCGGACTCGGTGCACCTGGCCTCCTGGCCCGAGGTGGACGAGGACGCCCTCGACGACGCCCTCGTCGAGCAGATGGCGCTGGTCCGCCGGCTGGTGGAGCTGGGCCGCTCGGCCCGCACCACGGCGAAGGTGCGCACCCGGCAGCCGCTGGCCCGCGCCGTCGTGGCGGCGCCGGGCTGGGGGGAGCTCCCCCGCGACCTGGTCGCCGAGGTGGCCGACGAGCTCAACGTGGCCGAGGTGCTCGAGCTGGCCGCGGTCGGCGGTGACCTGGTCGACGTCAGCGTCAAGATCGACTTCCGCGCCGTGGGCCGCCGCCTCGGCAAGCAGGTGCAGGCGGTGGCCAAGGCCGTGGCCGCCGCCGACGCCCCGGCGCTGGTGAAGGCCTACCGGGCCGGCACCGCCACCGTCGAGGTCGACGGCGCGGCGGTCGCGCTGGCCGAGGGCGACCTGGTCGTCACCGAGACGCCCCGCGAGGGCTGGACGGTGGCCAGCAGCAGCGGGCTCACCGTGGCGCTGGACCTCGCGCTCACCCCGGAGCTCGAGCGGGCCGGGCTGTTCCGCGAGGCGGTCCGGCTGGTGCAGGAAGCCCGCAAGGGCAGCGGGCTGGAGGTCAGCGACCGGATCGAGCTGTCGTGGACCGCCGACGGCACCATGGCGCAGGCGCTCACCGAGCACGCCGAGCAGCTCGCCGGCGAGGTGCTCGCCGTCGCCGTCCACGCCGGCACCCCCGGCGCCGGGGAGGGTGTCGAGGGTCCGGAGGGATCGCGGTTCTGGGTGGCCCGGGCCGCCGTCTGACGCCGGCCCGGGGCGCCGCTCAGGCGCCCCGGGTCCTCCGGGCTCGGGCCCGGTCGGCGAGCTGCCGGTCGGGCCGGCACACCCCGCACGGGGTGAACCCGTCGGTGCGCGCCTCGTCCAGCGGGAGCGGGATCGGCTCGTGGCCGCGGAGGTGGACGCAGCCGGGCAGGTGGTAGCGCGGGTGCTCGTCGACCACGAGCACCTCGTCGGTGAGGTCCACGATGATCAGCAGGTCGGTCACCTCGACCTCCTCGACCGGCGGGTCCGGCAGCTCCGGCGGCGTCCCGGCCGCGGCGCTCCCGCCCGCCGCGTGATCGGCCGGGCGGCCGGCGCCCTCGCGCTCGTCCGGCCGATCACGCGGCGGGCGGG
>NZ_SSXC01000026.1 GCF_021699055.1 Blastococcus sp. MG754426
CCTATGCCCGGTGGTGGCTCAGCGCTCGACGTCCCCGCGGATGAAGGCCTCCACGGCGTCGCGTGCCTCGCTGTCGCTGTACTGCACCGGCGGCGACTTCATGAAGTACGAGGACGCCGACAGGATCGGGCCGCCGATGCCGCGGTCCTGGGCGATCTTCGCGGCGCGGACGGCGTCGATGATGATGCCGGCCGAGTTCGGGGAGTCCCAGACCTCGAGCTTGTACTCCAGGTTCAGCGGGACGTCGCCGAACGCGCGGCCCTCGAGGCGGACGTAGGCCCACTTCCGGTCGCTCAGCCACGGCACGTGGTCCGACGGGCCGATGTGCACGTTGCCCGCGCCCATGTCGCGCTCGACCTGGCTGGTGACGGCCTGGGTCTTGGAGATCTTCTTGGACTCCAGGCGCTCGCGCTCGAGCATGTTCTTGAAGTCCATGTTGCCGCCGACGTTCAGCTGCATGGTGCGGTCGAGCTGCACGCCGCGGTCCTCGAACAGCTTGGCGAGCACCCGGTGGGTGATGGTGGCGCCCACCTGGCTCTTGATGTCGTCGCCGACGATGGGCACACCCGCGGCGGTGAACTTGTCCGCCCACTCCTTGGTGCCGGCGATGAAGACCGGGAGGGCGTTGACGAAGGCGACGCCGGCGTCCAGCGCGGCCTGCGCGTAGAACTCGGCGGCCTGCTGCGAGCCGACCGGCAGGTAGCAGACGAGCACGTCGGCGCCCGAGTCGCGCAGGGCGGCGACGACGTCGACCGGCTGCTCGTCGGACTCCTCGACCATCTCGCGGTAGTACTTGCCCAGGCCGTCGAGGGTGGTCCCGCGCTGCACGGTCACGCCCAGCGGCGGGACGTCGCAGATCTTGATGGTGTTGTTCTCGCTGGCGACGATGGCCTCGGAGAGGTCGCGGCCGACCTTCTTGGCGTCCACGTCGAACGCGGCGACGAACTCGACGTCGGACACGTGGTACTCGCCGAAGCGGACGTGCATCAGGCCCGGGACGGACGTGGTCTCGTCGGCGTCGCGGTAGTAGTGCACGCCCTGCACGAGCGAGGCGGCGCAGTTGCCGACGCCGACGATGGCGACCTTGACTGACCCCATGACTCTCCTTACTCCTGGACCGAGGTGGTCCGCTGGGCTCGGACCGGTGGTGGTCCGCTGCTGTCTCGGGCGGGCTGGCCCGCTGGTCGGTGGTGGTGGTGCATGACCGTCTGCTAGGTCGGGACGTGCTGCGCACCGGCCGGCCCGTCGTCCTCGCCCGCGCGGGGCGCCGGCCGGTCGCCGGACTCCGCCCGTTCGCTGTCGATGAGCTCGGAGAGCCAGCGGACCTCGCGGTCCACCGACTCCAGACCGTGGCGCTGGAGCTCGAGGGTGTAGCGGTCGAGCCGTTCGCGGGTCCGCGCCAGTGAGGACCGCAACCCTTCGCGCTGCCGCTCCACGGTGCGCCGGCGGCCCTCGAGGATCCGCAGCCGCACGTCGCGCGCCGTGTGCCGGAAGAAGGCCAGGCGGACGCCGAAGAGCCCGCCGTCGTCGTAGGCCTCCGGGCCGGTCTGGCTGACCAGCTCGTGGAAGCGCTCCTTGCCCTCCGCGGTGATCGTGTAGACCACCTTGCCGCGTCGGCCGGTCAGCGGCGGTGCGTCGGCCGGCAGCAGGGCACGCGGCGCGGGCTCGTCGGTGGAGATCAGCCCGGCCGCCTGCATCCGCCGCAGCGCGGGGTACAGCGATCCGTAGGAGATGCTGCGCAGCCCGCCGAGCACCGCGGCGAGCTGCTTGCGCAACTCGTACCCGTGCATCGGCGCCTGGTGCAGCAGGCCGAGGATGGCGAACTCGAGCACGTCGCCCTCCCCGGTCGCGCCTGCAGTCGATGTATCGGCACGATACATCGATCGGTCCGCGCACTCCATCCCGAGGCGTGGGGCGGGTGGGTCACCCGGGGCGGGTAGCGTGCTCGGTCACCCCACGGACCAGGGCCTGGTGCGTACATTGGCCGCCGTGCCCGGACGTCGTTCCGTCGTGGACTACTCGCTGCAGCGGCGAGCCGTCCTCGCGGGAGTACGAACGGGGCGCACGGGGTTGTCCGAGGTGTGCGACGCCAGTCCGTACCTCTCGCGGGCGGCGAAGTACCACGGAGAGCCGACCGACGCCGCCTGCCCGGTCTGCCGACGTGAGCGCCTCACCCTGGTGAACTACGTGTACGGCGAGAACCTCGGGCCGGTGGCCGGCCAGGCCAAGACCGAGGCCGAGCTCGCCCGCATGGACGCCGCCCAGGACGAGTTCTCCGTCTACCGGGTCGAGGTGTGCCGCGGGTGCGGCTGGAACCACCTGGACTGCTCGTACGTCCTCGGTGCCGAACCCGAGCCGGGTCGCAGGGCCCGCCGCAGCCGGCGCCGGGCCGCTCCCGAGCGGTGACGGACCGGCCGGCTGCCGGCCCCCCACCGTGCCACCGGGCCCGCGACGGAGCGGGCCCTCTCCGCTGCCACAGCTGAAGACGAACCGCTGCGTCCGGGCAGGTGCCCGGCGTCGACCATGACAGCCCAGGAAGGGGTGTGCTCGTGCCCAGCCACGACGAGACCTCGCCCGTCGCACCGCGGGCCGGCTCGGTGCGCCGGCCGCCGGCCGCCCGTACCCGCAGCACCGGGGGCGGGGGCGGCACCGGCCGTCCCCCCGGCGGTGGTCGCCCGTCCGGCGGCGGGCGGCCGCCCGCGCGCGGCGGGACGACGGCCTCGCGCACCGGCTCGGGCCGTCCCCCGGGCCGGCCGACCGGGGCCAAGGGCAAGGCGGCGCGCAGCAAGAAGCAGCGCCGCGCCCGCCGGCTGAAGATCACCGCCGCGATCACGGGTGGGCTGCTCGCGCTGATGTGCGTCTTCGTCGGCGTGGTCTACGCCAGCACCGAGGTGCCGAGCCCCGACTCGGTGTCGACCAAGCAGACGACGGTGCTCTACTACTCCGACGGCGTGACCGAGATGGCGCGGCTCGGTGACGAGAACCGCACCAACGTGCCGCTGGCGGAGATCAGCGAGCCGGCGCAGCGCGCGGTCCTGGCCGCCGAGAACCGCAGCTTCTACTCCGATCCCGGCATCTCCTTCACCGGCATCGTGCGGGCCGCCTGGAACAACCTGACCGGCGGCTCCACGCAGGGCGGCTCGACCATCACGCAGCAGTACGTCAAGAACGCCTTCCTGACGCACGACCAGACGTTCAGCCGCAAGTTCCAGGAGCTGTTCCTGGCGATCAAGCTGGACAACAACTTCTCGAAGGAGCAGATCCTCGAGAACTACCTCAACACCATCTACTACGGCCGCGGCGCCTACGGCATCGAGGCCGCCGCCGACACCTACTTCGGCGTCCCGGCCGCGGAGCTCACCGCGCAGCAGGCCGCGGTGCTCGCCGTCCTGATCCGGAGCCCCTCCAACTACGACCCGGAGACCAACCCCGAGGGATCCCAGGACCGCTGGGGCCTGGTGCTCGACGCGATGGTCGAGGAGGGCTGGCTGTCCGCGGAGGAGCGGGCCGCCTCGGAGTACCCGGCGGTGCTGCCCAAGACCGGCTCCACGCTCGGCATGCCGGAGGGCCCCGAGGGCCACATCGTCCGGCAGGTCACCCAGGAGCTGCAGGACCGGTACGGCTACGACGAGCAGCAGATCAACGCCGGTGGCCTGCAGGTGACGACGACGATCAGCAAGCCGGCGCAGGACGCCGCCGTGGCCGCCGTCCAGGAGGTGACGGCGCCGCCGGAGCCGCAGGAGCTGCGCGAGGCACTCGTCGCCATCGACCCCCGCAGCGGCGGGGTCGTCGCCTACTACGGCGGCGAGAACGGCGTCGGCACCGACTACGCGCAGGCCAAGCGCCAGCCCGGGTCGTCGGTCAAGCCCTACGTGCTGGCCACGGCCCTCGAGCAGGGCATCGGGATCCAGGCCCGCCGCGACGGCAGCGACGACCAGGAGTTCCCCGACCGACCCGGCAAGCCGGTGACCAACTCCGGCGGTGCGAGCTGCCCGGCCTGCACGCTGACCGAGGCGATGACGCGCTCGCTGAACACCACCTTCTACGGCCTGGCCTACGAGGTCGGCCCGGAGAACGTGCGCGACACGGTCCTCGCGGCCACGGGGCTGCCGGACACGTGGGGAGGCAGCGACTTCTTCGCGGGCAAGACCGTGCTGGCCAACTCCGAGGGCCTCACCGGCTCGTCGATCGGCATCGGTGAGTACGAGATGCGCCCGTTCGACCAGGCGCAGGGCTTCGCGACGCTCGCCGCCGGCGGCGTCTTCCGCGACGCGCACTTCGTCGCGAAGGTGACCGACGGCGAGGGCGCCGTGCTGGTCGACCAGACCGCCGCCACCGACGGGGAGCAGGTCCTGCCGGGCGACGTCGTCAACGACGTCACCGTCGCGCTCAAGGACGTCGCCTCCTACTCCCGCCGGGCCCTGGACGACGGCCGCGAGGTCGCCAGCAAGACCGGCACCCAGGGGCAGGGCGAGAACAACTCCGACGCGTGGATGGTCGGGTACACCCCCTCCATCGCCACCGCGGTGTGGATGGGCAACGACTCCCCCAGCGACCCGATCGTCGACTCCCGCGGGCGGATCATCTACGGCTCGGGGCTGCCCGGCGCCATCTGGCAGCGCTTCATGGACACCGTCCTCGCCGGCACCCCGGAGGAGGACCTGCCGGACCGGGCGCTGATCAAGGGCGACACCGGCGAGGGCGTCCCCGCACCGACGACCCAGGCGCCGCCGCCGGTGGAGACCCCGGCCGCGCCGACGACGACGAGTGCACCCACCACGACCGCCCCGCGGCCGGTGGACACCGACGGCGACGGGGTGCCGGACGACCAGGACTTCGCCCCGAACGACCCGAGCGTCCAGACGCGGCCGACCCAGCAGCCGCTCGACCCCGACGGTGACGCCGACGGTGACGGCCTCCCGAACCGGCAGGACCCCGCGCCGAACGACCCGGCCATCCCGGGCGACAGGAACAACCCCGGCGGGGGTGGCGGTGCGGGTGGCGACACCCAGCCCGGCACGCCCGGCCCGGTCGTCCCGCCGCCGCCCGGCTGACCGATCACGCACACTGCTGGCATGAGCAGCACCCCCACGGGCCCGTCCGCCACCGCGGACGGGCCCGTGGTCGTTCCACGTGGAACGACGCCGGCGTCCGCCCCGGACCGCGTGGTGCCCACCTGGACCGATCCGGTCGCGCGCCAGGCCAGCGAGGCCGTCGGCGGCCCGTGGGGCCGCTACGCCGTCACGGGCCGAGCCCTGTTCTGGACGCCGCTGCGGGTCTGCCTGCTCTTCGCCACCCTGGCGCTGGCGCTGGCGTGGGTGAAGCAGGCGCCGTGCGCCGACGGCGACTGGGCGGGCTTCGTCCAGTACACGCACTTCTGCTACTCGGACACGGTGCCGCTGTTCGGCCTGCACGGCCTGGACGACGGTGCCCTCCCCTACCTGGACTCCGCCGTCGAGTACCCGGTGCTCACCGGCGCCTTCATGGCGCTGGCCGCGGCGGTCTCGGGCGGCTACGACCGGGTGGCGGCGGCCTCGGGGCTGCTGCCCGAGGCCGCCCCGGTGCTCAGCTACTACGTGGTGACCTGCCTGCTGCTGACGGCGTGCGGGCTGCTCGTCGTGCGGGCCACCCTGGCCCTGGCCGGCCGCCGCCCCTGGGACGCGGCGATGGTGGGGCTCTCCCCGCTGCTGGTCGTGCACGCGTTCACCAACTGGGACCTGTTCGCCGTCGCGCTGGCCACCCTGGGCATGTGGGCGTGGGCGCGGCACCGCCCGGTGCTCGCCGGGGTGCTGCTGGGCCTCGGCGTCGCCGCGAAGCTGTACCCGGCCTTCCTGCTCGGCGCGCTCCTGCTGCTGTGCTGGCGGTCCGGGCAGCTGCGCCTCTGGGCGCGGACGGCGGCCGCGGCCGCGGTCGCCTGGGCGGCGGTCAACCTGCCGGTCGCGGTGCTGGCACCGGAGAACTGGACCCGCTTCTTCGCGCTCAACAGCACGCGGCCGGCCGACCCGGACTCGCTGTGGAACCTCTTCCTGCACGTGGCCGGGGACGGGTGGCTCGACGGCCCGCTGGCCGAGGGGCAGACCCCCACCGTGCTCAACGCCGCCGTCGCCGTCGTGCTGCTCGCCGGGCTCGCCGCGGTGGCCTGGCTGACGCTGGCCGCGCCGGTGCGGCCCCGGGTCGCCCAGGTCGCCTTCCTGCTGGTCGCCGTCTTCCTGCTCACCAACAAGGTCTGGAGCCCGCAGTACTCGCTGTGGCTGCTCCCGCTCGCGGTGCTGGCCCGGCCGCGGTGGCGCTCGCTGCTGGCCTGGCAGGCGACCGAGGCGCTGCTGTGGGTGCCGCGCCTGCTCTGGTACCTGGGCACGGACAACCGCGGTGTCGACGTCGAGTGGTTCTTCCTCGCCGTCACGCTCCGCGACGCGGCCGTCGTCGTCCTCATGGCGCTGGTGGTCCGGGACGTGCTCGACCCCGACCGGGACGTCGTGCGCACCAGCTGGCCGGGCGTGGACGACCCGGCGGGCGGCCCGCTGGAGCACGCCCCGGACCGCCGGGCGCTCCGCCGGTCAGCCCAGCGCGGCGCGTAGCAGCGCGATCTCCGCCGCGTGCCCCGCGGCGTCCCCCGGCGTCTCCAGGACGACCGGGCAGCCGGCCGCCCGCGCCACCTCGACCAGCACGTCCGCCGGGATCTCCCCGCCGTCCAGCGGCGCGTGCCGGTCGCGGCCGGAGCCCGCCGGGTCCCGGCTGTTGTTGAGGTGCACCAGGTCGATCCGGCCGGTGACCGCCCGGACGGCGTCGACGACGGAGCCCAGGTCCCAGCCGGCGGCCCAGCCGTGGCAGGTGTCCAGCACGAAGCCGGCGCCGAACCCGCCGATCGCCTCCCAGAGCCGGCCGAGGGCGTCGAGGTCGCGGGCCATGGCGTTGCCCCCGCCGGCGGTGTTCTCGACGAGCACGGGAACGGGGAAGCCGCCCTGCTCGGCCTGGCGGGCGAAGGTCTTGCGCCAGTTGTCGACGCCGACCGCGGGGTCGTCGCCGGCCAGCACGTGCCCGCCGTGCACCACCAGGCCGCGGGCGCCCACGTCGGCCGCGGCCCGGGCGTGCCCGGCCAGCAGGTTGCGGCTCGGTATGCGGATGCGGTTGTTCGTCGTCGCGACGTTCAGGACGTAGGGGGCGTGGACGAAGACGGCGACGTCGGAGCCGCGCAGCTCGGCGGCGTCCGGTCGCGGGCGCGGGGCCTTCCAGCCCTGCGGGTCCGCGAGGAAGACCTGCACCGCGTCGGCGTCGACCTCCGCGGCCCGGGCGAGCGGGCCGCCGCGGTCGAGGGCGCCGTCGTCGGTGAGGCCGGCACCCACGTGTACGCCGATCGGGTGGCTGCCCATGCTCATCTCCGCTTCGTCGACGAAATCCGCGTTTACCCGTATCGCCGAGGTCACATCATCGTTGAGGCTGTGACCGGGGTTACCCACCGGTGCAGCTGTGACGTCGACGTGGAGGTAGCAGAACATGGCAACGGGTCGCATCCGACGCTCGGCCCGCCGGGGCATCGCCGTGGCCCTGCTGGGCTGGCTGGGCGTGACCGCCGCGTCGGTGGCGGCGACCCCCACCGCGAGCGCCGCCCCCACGGCGACCGTGCCGATCCGCGACCTCACCCAGCTCGTCGTGTCGATCGACCAGGGCGGCTCGGTCACCTTCGTCAACGAGCTCCAGGACAAGACGCTGCAGGTCGGTGGAGGGGGGCTGCTGCCGTCGCTGGTCAGCGTCACCGCCAGCACCGAGGTCACGCTCACCCTCCCGTCGGGGCAGCGCGAGCTGGCCCCCGGCGCGCGCGCCACCGAGCGGTTCGACCAGAGCTGCGTGGCCGGCTGCTGGCTCAGCTTCAGCTACTCGATGAGCTCGGGCGCCGCGCTCACCCAGCCGCTGGTCGACGCTGCCACCGCGCTGCTGCCGCCGCTGCCCCGGCCGCAGCCGCTGGTCGTGAACACCCTGCTGCCGCTGCCGAACCTCCCGGGGGTCAACCTGCCGCAGCTGCCGCCGGTGACGCTGCCGGCCACGCCGCCGCCGGCCGGGCCTGCGCCCGAGCCGGCGCCGGAGGCCCCGC
Organism: Blastococcus sp. MG754426; assembly: GCF_021699055.1. Classification (GTDB taxonomy): domain Bacteria; phylum Actinomycetota; class Actinomycetes; order Mycobacteriales; family Geodermatophilaceae; genus Blastococcus. The sequence continues at coordinate 8,090 of NZ_SSXC01000026.1, forward strand.
AGGCGCCGTCGACCGGGCAGCCCGCGGCCCCGGAGGCCGGTCCGGCGCCGGAGGGCGTGGCGGGTGACCAGTACACGTACGAGACCGGCTCCGCCCCGGCCGCCCAGCTCCTGCCGGGGGCCCGCGCCGCGGCGGCCGCCGTCGACCCGTCCCGTTTCCTGGTGCCCGCCCTCACCGCCGAGGGCGCCGGGTCGGGGGGCGTCGCGGGCACCTACGACGGCGCGTCGGTCCCCGAGTTCGGGCAGCTGGCCGGGCTCAGCACGCCGGCGCCAGGTGGCGAGGGCGCCGGTCAGGTGCTCGACGCCGCGGGGGCGCAGCCGGTCGCCCTGCCCGCCGCGGCGCTCGCCGCCGTCGTCAGCCTGGCCGGGGCCACCGCGGCGCTGGTCCGCACCGCGCAGGCGGCCCGCGGGTCCCGCTGACCGCCGTCGTCCCCCGTCCGGGCAGCGCCTGGCCCGCCGGTCCCGGCCGCTGGTAGCCTGGGGACAGCGCGTTCCGGCTCATGCCGGGGCGCGCGACGCGTGTACGACCCTCCTGCTGCAGATGCCCTGCAGCCGCGAAGACCAGAGGAGGTGGGGTTCTCCGTGCGTCACTACGAATTGATGGTCATCCTCGACCCCGACCTGGAGGAGCGCACCATCGCTCCCTCCCTCGACCGGTTCCTGACTGTCGTCACCAACTCCGGTGGCACCGTCAAGACCGAGATCTGGGGCCGGCGTCGCATGGCCTACGAGATCAAGAAGCACGTCGAGGGCATCTACGCCGTCGTCGACATCCAGGCCGAGCCCGCCGCGGTGGCCGAGCTCGACCGGCAGCTGAACCTCAACGAGTCGGTCCTGCGCACGAAGCTGATGCGGCCCGAGGTCCACTGACCATGGCCGGCGAGACCGTCATCACCGTCATCGGCAACCTGACCGCCGATCCGGAGCTGCGCTTCACGCCGTCGGGCGCCGCCGTCGCGAACTTCACCGTGGCCTCGACGCCGCGGACCTTCGACCGCCAGTCGCAGGAGTGGAAGGACGGCGAGGCGCTGTTCCTCCGCTGCAACGTGTGGCGGCAGGCCGCGGAGAACGTGGCCGAGTCGCTGACCCGTGGCTCGCGGGTGATCGTCAGCGGTCGCCTCAAGCAGCGCTCCTTCGAGACGAAGGAGGGCGAGAAGCGCACGGTCGTGGAGCTCGAGGTCGACGAGATCGGCCCCTCGCTGCGCTACGCCACGGCCAAGGTCACCCGCGCCTCGCGCGGTGAGGGTGGCGGCGGCTTCAGCGGTGGCGGTGGCGGCGGCGGTGGCTTCGGCGGCGGTGGTGGCGCGAGCGACCCGTGGTCCACTCCCGCCGGCCCGTCGGACGAGCCGCCCTTCTAGAAGGACCTCGTCCTTCTCATCCCTCGCACGCTCGGGACGAGCCTCGGGACGAGGCCGTTCCAACATCTCACCAGGAGAACCCCGGTGCCCAAGCCCCCTGTTCGCAAGCCCAAGAAGAAGGTCTGCCAGTTCTGCAAGGACAAGGCGACCTACATCGACTACAAGGACACGACCCTGCTGCGGAAGTTCATCTCCGACCGCGGCAAGATCCGTGCCCGCCGCGTCAGCGGCAACTGCAGCCAGCACCAGCGGGACGTCGCCACGGCCGTGAAGAACAGCCGTGAGATGGCCCTGCTGCCCTACACCTCGACGGCGCGCTGATCATGAGCACGATGAAGCTGATCCTGACGCAGGAGGTCACCGGTCTCGGGTCCTCCGGCGACACCGTGGAGGTCAAGGGCGGGTACGGCCGCAACTACCTCCTCCCCCGCGGCCTGGCCATCAAGGCCACCCGTGGCGCGGAGAAGCAGGTCGAGTCGCTGCGCCGGGCGCGTGCCGCCCGGGAGGTGGCCTCGCACGAGGAGGCGCAGACCCTGGCCGGTCGCCTGTCCGGGCTCACCGTCCAGGTGCCGGCGCGCGCCGGTGACGGCGGTCGTCTGTTCGGCCGGGTCACCACCGCCGACGTCGCCGCGGCCGTCACGGCCGCCGGTGGCCCGGAGCTCGACCGCCGCCGGATCGAGCTGCCCAGCAGCATCAAGACCACGGGCCAGCACACCGTCACCGTGCGGGTGCACCCGGAGGTCACCGCCCAGCTGACGATCGAGGTCGTCGCAGGCTGACGTGCAGGACCTCCCTGGAGGGAGGTCGGCCACGAGGGGCGTCGGACAGCTGTCCGGCGCCCCTCGTCGCGTCTCCGAGCCGGCTTCTGCCGCCACGGGTCTCCGTGCGTGCCACCACGCCCTGAGGGCGTCCGGGCCTCTCGTCCAGCGTGCGCGGGCCTCGGTGGACAGGAGGGGTGCCTCTGCCGTCTCTGCCGCCCGCTGAGGGCCCGGGCGGCGCGCCCCGGGGGCACCCGCCCCACCACCCCGGGCGCAGCCCCTGTGAGCCGGGTCCCACCGGCGGCGCACCGGCCGCCGACCCCCGCCGGCGGCCGACCGCGCACCGCTGTGACTCGTGGTGCGTGTCGCGGAAAATTCTTCCGTGGTTTTCCCCGTCCACACCCGGTGGGCAGGGTCCGTGCAGGTCAGCGGCGCTGACCGCGGGGACGGACGGTCGCTGTCCCCCGATCCCTCCACATGTCGACACGCCTCCGTCCACCGACTTGTCCACAAGTTGTGCAGATCGACGTGCACACCTGTGGTGGACGCGGCCTGCGGAGCTTCCTAACGTCCTCTCCGCCACCGAGCGGACGACCGGGATGTCGGACCCCTCCGGTAGGCAGGTGCCGAACACACGTTCGGCACGGCGCCGTCCGCCGAGCTCGCGTACTTCCCCTGCGCGCGGTGGTGATGCGGGCGCGCCCGCAAGGAGATGGAGGTACCCCCGTGGCGGTGGCCGACGAGTTCAGCCGACCGTCCGTGACGGCGCCGGAGTACGACCGGCAGCCGCCCCAGGACGTCGCGGCGGAGCAGTCGGTGCTCGGCGGCATGCTGCTGAGCAAGGACGCGATCGCCGACGTCGTGGAGGTCTTGCACGGCAACGACTTCTACCGGCCGGCGCACCAGGTGATCTTCGACTGCATCCTGGACCTCTACGGGCGGGGTGAGCCGGCCGACGCGATCACCGTCGCCGCGGAGCTCAACCGGACCGACCAGCTGTCCAAGATGGGCGGCGCGGTCTACCTGCACACGCTCATCCAGTCCACGCCGACGGCGGCCAACGCCGGCTACTACGCCGCGATCGTGGCCGAGCAGGCGGTGCTGCGGCGGCTGGTGGAGGCCGGCACCCGCGTGGTGCAGCTGGGCTACGGCGCGGCCGGCGGGAAGGGCGACGTCGACGACATCGTCGACCGCGCCCAGCAGGAGATCTACGACGTCACCGAGAAGCGCATGAGCGAGGACTACTCGCGCCTCGAGGACGTGCTCCAGCCGACGATGGACGAGCTCGACGCGATCGCCTCGCGCGGCGGTACCGCCCGCGGCGTCCCGACCGGCATCCGCGACCTCGACGAGCTCACCAACGGCCTGCAGGCCGGCCAGATGGTCGTCATCGCGGCGCGGCCGGGCGTGGGCAAGGCCCTGGCCCTCGACACCCCGATCGCGACGCCGTCCGGCTGGACGACGATGGACGAGATCAGTGTCGGTGACCGGGTGCTGGGATCCGACGGCCGGCCGACCACGGTGGTGGCGGCGACCGACGTCATGGCCGACCGGCCCTGCTTCGAGGTGCACTTCTCCGACGGCTCGGTCATCGTGGCCGATGCCCAGCACCAGTGGCTGACGGAGACGCGGGCCAGCCGCCGATCCGCCCAGCAGGCGCGCACCGGGTACAACGGGTACCGCAACCAGCGCACGTTCGCCGAGGTGCGGACGACGGAGGAGATCGCGCGCACCGTCCGGTGCGCGACCAAGGACGCCCGACTCAACCACTCGGTGCGCAACTGCCTGCCCCTCGACCTGCCGCCGGCCGATCTCCCCGTCCCGCCGTACGCGCTCGGCGTGTGGCTGGGGGACGGCACTTCCGCGGCCGCCCAGTTCACCAGTGCCGACCCGGAGATCGCGGTGTACATCGAGGCCGAGGGGCTGGTGGCGCAGCCGACCGGGGCTGACCGTCGGTACTCATTGCGGCTGCCGGCGCAGGTCTCCGCGGAGATGCGGACTTGCCCGATGTGCGGCGAGCTCTTCCTGCCACGGACGTCGCAGGTGCAGACCTGTGGCAAGACGTGCGGTGGCGCGCTGCGCGCCAGCGGTGGCGTGGGGCGAAGGGCCTCCTGCCCCGACTGCGGTGGTCCCTCCGCCGGGTTCACCCAGTGCCAGGCCTGCCGGAACGACCACGGCACGGTCAAGGCACTCCTGCGCGGGCTGGGGGTGCTCGACGACAAGCACATCCCCCTCGCGTACCTCCGGGGGTCCGTGGCCCAGCGGCGGGCGCTGCTGGCCGGCCTGCTCGACACCGACGGCACCGTCACGCCGGGTGGGGCCGTGCAGTTCGCCGTCACCAACCGCCGGCTCGCCGAGGACGCCCGTGAACTGATCGCGAGCCTCGGCCACCGGGTGACGCTGAGCACCAAGCGGGTGCGCGGGCGCACCGAGGCCTCCTCGACCTGCTACACGCTCACCTTCAGCACCGACGACGAGGTCTTCAAGCTCGAGCGCAAGAAGTTGCTCCACAAGGAGCGTGGCGCACGGACCTTCACCGCTCGCGGCGCCCGGTTCATCACCGACGTCAGGCCGATCGCCAGCGTGCCCGTGCGCTGCATCCAGGTGGACGCGCCGGACTCCCTCTTCCTGGCCGGGCGGAGCTTCATCCCCACCCACAACTCGACGCTGGGTCTGGACATCGCACGCTCGGCCACGGTGAAGCACCAGATGCCCGCGGTGATCTTCTCGCTGGAGATGAGCAAGCACGAGATCACCATGCGTCTGCTGTCGGCCGAGGCGAAGGTGCCGCTGCACCACATGCGCGCCGGCACGCTGTCCGACGAGGACTGGGCGAAGCTGGCCCGCCGGATGGGTGAGGTGGCCGACGCCCCGCTCTACATCGACGACTCGCCGAACATGACGATGATGGAGATCCGGGCCAAGGCGCGGCGGCTCAAGCAGCGCAACGACCTCAAGCTCGTGGTCATCGACTACCTCCAGCTGATGACCTCCGGCAAGCGCGTCGAGAGCCGTCAGCAGGAGGTCTCGGAGTTCTCCCGTGCGCTGAAGCTCCTGGCCAAGGAGCTCGAGGTCCCGGTCATCGCGATGTCGCAGCTGAACCGTGGCTCCGAGCAGCGTCAGGACAAGAAGCCGATGCTGTCCGACCTCCGCGAGTCCGGCTCGATCGAGCAGGACGCCGACATGGTCATGATGATCCACCGCGAGGACATGTACGAGAAGGAGTCCCCGCGGGCCGGCGAGGCCGACATCATGCTGGTCAAGCACCGCAACGGCCCGACCGCCAACGTCACCGTCGCCTTCCAGGGCCACTACAGCCGCTTCGTCGACATGGCCAACTAGCACCCAGCATGTGCTCGAGTCCCAGGACCGCATCGGTCCTGGGCCTCGCGCCGTCCGGTGGCCGGCCGGCGGGGATGGGGGCCGGATCGACTCGTCGACGCCCGAGATGCGGTGGCCGGCCGATCTCCGACCGCCGCAAGCGGTACCGGCGTGTCTCGCCGGAGGTGGTGCAGGCGGATCCGTACCTTCCTGCCTGCTCGCACGCCGCGGGCCCGGGGCGAGGGGGATCCGTGCACGGTGCTTGGCGGGTGCGCGCACGACTGGTGCGCGGCGGGCTGCTGGCCGCCACGTTGACGGCGACGCTCGCCGTACCCGCCCCGGCCGGGGCGGAGCAGGGCCCGCACGAGCAGCCGACGCCGGTGGCCGCACCGGTCGGGGTCGCCCAAGCCGGAATCCCTGGCGTCGACGGGAACCTGGTCGAGGCCAAGCACGCGGCGCTCGGCGGCGAGGCAGGGGTGCTCGGTGCGCCCCTCGACGTGAAGCTCTGCGGCGGCCTCGACTACTGCCTGCAGGACTTCGAGCACGGCCGGATCTACTGGTTCCAGGGCTCCTCGTCGGCCTGGGCCTTCACCGATGGCGAGCTGCACGACGCCTGGCAGGCCGAGGGCGGAGGAACGGGCGTGCCGGTGCCGGGATCGATCGGCAACCCGGTCTCGGACACGTTCTGCGACCTACCCGGCGGCGGCTGCGGCCAGCACTTCGAGCACGGGTCCATCTACCACTCGGTCGCCACCGCACCGGCGCGGGTCGACCCGGTGACCCGGGCCGGCTGGTCGGCCGAGGGCTGGGAGCGCGGGATCCTGGGCTACCCGACGACGTCCACCTTCTGCGGGCTGCGCGACGGCGGTTGCGGGCAGCACTTCCAGGGTGGGTCCGTCTACTGGAGCTCCTCGACCGGGTCCCGGACCGTCCGCGGCCCCGTCAGGGACCGGTGGGCGGGGCAGGGCTGGGAGAACGGGGACCTCGGCTACCCCACGACGTCCACCTTCTGCGGGCTGCGCGACGGCGGCTGCGGCCAGCACTTCCAGCGTGGGTCGATCTACTGGTCACCCTCGTCGGGAGCGCGGGTCATCGCGCCGGAGGTCATCGGTCGCTGGGCGGGTCAGGGCTGGGAGACCGGTGCGCTGGGCTACCCGACCTCCGAGCCGTTCGCCGCCCCCGGCCTGGAGTGGGTCCGCGGGCAGCACTTCCAGGGCGGGTCGGTGTACCAGACGCGGACCGGCACCTTCACCGTCCTCGGCCCCATCCGCGACCGGTGGGGGGCGCAGGGCTGGGAGCGCGGGGCCATCGGCCGACCGACGTCGGACACCTTCTGCGGCCTGCGCGACGGCGCCTGCGGCCAGCACTTCCAAGGCGGGTCGATCTACCAGACGCGCTCCGGCACCCTCACCGTCGTCGGCTCGATCAAGACGGCGTGGGCCCGACAAGGCTGGGAGCACGGCGTTCTCGGCCTGCCGACCAGCGACACCTTCTGCGGCCTGCGCGACGGCGGTTGCGGCCAGCACTTCCAGGGCGGGTCCGTCTACGCGGCCGGCCCGGTGGCCGGGTGGGCGGGAACGCGGGCCTCCGTCGTCCCCGCTGCGATCCGCGACGCCTGGAGCGCCCGCGGCTGGGAGAACGGCTACCTCGGCTACCCGGTGACGGACGGCTCCGCGGGCATCGACGGGTCGTACTCCCAGCGATTCCAGGGCGGGAACCTCCGGGTGCGCAACGGCCGGGTGTACTGACGGGTCGCTGTTCCACGGGAAACCTCTGCGGTCCCGGTCGGCACTCCCGGAGCGGGGCGGCTACACGTCGCGGGGTGAGCGCCGAACAGCCCCGACGCCAGCCGCTGGTTCTTCGAGGAGCAGCTCCCGCTGCGCGGCCGCGATGCAGGCGCAGGGGCAGGTCGCCGCCTTCCTGGCCGGGGCGAGGTCGTGGATCCCGACGCCGACGGGCCTGTCCGCGAGGTGCCGATCAGCGACCCGGACTCGCTGCGGTCGCTCGACGTGCCCGGCCAGGGGTGAGGCGCTGACCGCTGAACGCCAGAAGCCCAGAACCACGACGGGTCTGGGCTTCTGGCGTTCAGCGCTGCGCGGGGCTCAGGCGGCGGCCTGGCGCATCAGCTGGCGGCGGACCTTCTTGCCGCCGGTGGTCATGCGGACCAGCTTGACCACCTGCGCGGGGGCGTTCTTCGGCGTCGTCTCGGCGAGCCAGCCGTTGGGCAGCGAGAGCCGGATGACCTTGTGCCAGGCGCTCGCGACCTGCTTGTACAGCGGGGCGGAGTGGTAGGTCAGGCCGTACCGGTCGAAGATGTCCTTCACCTTCGGCGCGATCTCGGCGTACCGGTTGCTCGGGATGTCGGGGAACAGGTGGTGCTCCACCTGGTGGCTCAGGTTGCCGGTCATGATGTGCATGGCCTTGCTGCCCGAGATGTTCGCCGAGCCCAGCATCTGGCGCAGGTACCACTCGCCGCGGGTCTCGCCGTCGATCGAGGTCTTCTCGAAGGTCTCGACGCCCTCGGGGAAGTGCCCGCACATGATCACCGAGTGCGACCACAGGTTGCGCACCACGTTGGCGGTGAAGTTCGCGGCCAGGGTGGGCACGAACGACGGGCCCGACAGCAGCGGGTGGACGACGTAGTCCTTGGTCATCTGCTTGCGGATCTTCTTCAGCACGTTCTTGGCGTCGGCCCGGAACTTCGGGTTCTGCCGGCGCTTCTTGGTCGCCAGGTTCTTGCCGAGCTCGAGGTCGTAGGCGGCGATGCCGTACTCGAAGAAGCAGGCGTTGATGAAGTTCCAGAGCGGCTGCGCCAGGTACAGCGGCACCCACTTCTGGTCCTCGTCGACGCGCATGATGCCGTAGCCGAGGTCGTTGTCCTTGCCGACGACGTTCGTGTACGTGTGGTGCAGCTCGTTGTGCGAGTGCTTCCACTGCTCGGCCGGGCTGGCCATGTCCCACTCCCACGTCGTGGAGTGGATCTTCGGGTCGCGCATCCAGTCCCACTGGCCGTGCAGGATGTTGTGCCCGATCTCCATGTTCTCGAGGATCTTGGCGACCGACAGCCCCACGGTGCCCAGCACCCAGGCCGGCGGGAACTTGGAGAACAGCAGGACCGCGCGGCTGCCCAGCTCGAGCTTGCGCTGCACGTCGATGACCGTGCGGATGTACTTGGCGTCGTCCTCGCCGAGGCTGTCGCGCACCTCCTGGCGGATGGTGTCTAGCTCCTTGCCGATGAGCTCGACGTCCTCGGGCGTGAGGTGGGCGATCGGGTTCTCGGGCTTCTTCTGCAGGACGGTCATCGTGTGCGCTCCTCGGTCGGGGGGCTGGGTCAGTGGTCGATGGCGCAGGCGCCGGCGGCGGCGCTGACGCAGGTCTGGATGAGGACGCCGTCGCCGACGTCCTCCGCGGTGGTGATCTCTCCGTTGCGCAGGTCGCGGACGGCGCCCTCGCGGAGGGGCAGCACGCAGCCGTAGCAGATGCCCATCCGGCAGCCGCTGGGCATGAGCACCCCGGCCTCCTCGGCGGCGTCGAGGATCGGCGTCGCGCCGTCGGCCTCGACGGTCGTGCCGTTCTTCGTGAACGACACCGTGCCGCCCTCGCCGGTGACCAGGACGCGCGGCCGGAAGCGCTCCGTGTAGAGCCGGTCGGCGATCCCCACCGACGCCCAGTGCTCCTCGAGCGCCTCGAGCATGCCCACCGGGCCGCACGCCCAGGTGGCGCGCTCGTGCAGGTCGGGCACGAGCTCGGCGATGGACCGGGCGTCGAGCATCCCGGCGCTGTCGGTGTGCTGCTCGATCAGCCGGATCCGGCCCTCGGCGGCCATCCGCCGCAGCTCCTCGCCGAAGACGACGTCCTCGGCGGTGGGCGCGGAGTGCACCAGGACGGTGTCGGCCAGCCGGTCCACGGAGTTGCGCAGGATCCCCATGACCGGCGTGATGCCGGAGCCGGCGGTGACGAACAGGGCCTTCGCGGGCACCTGCTCGGGCAGGCAGAACTCCCCGGTGGCCTGGTCGAGCTGGACGACCGTGCCCGGCTGCACCCGGTGCACCAGGTGGTTGCTGACCTTCCCGTCCGGGATGGCCTTGACCGTGATGGTGAAGCAGCCGTCGGCGCGGTCGAGCACCGAGGTGATCGAGTAGGCGCGCCACTGGCGGACGCCGTCGATGTCGATGCCGATGCGCACGTACTGGCCGGGCACGTGCGGCAGCCAGTCGCGTCCCGGGCGGATGACGATCGAGGCGGCGTCCCGGGTCTCCCGGTGGACGGCCTCGATCCGGCCGCGCAGCGCGGCCCCGGAGCGGAGCGGGTCGAACAGGTCGAGGTAGTCGACCGGGAGCAGCGGGGTGGTCACCAGCTCGGCGAACTTGAGCACCCGGTCGCGCAGCGCGCTCCGCGCCGGCGGGCGTGGCGCGGCGGGGCGCGGAGCGGTTGCGGTCATGGTCTTGAGCTTTCCCAGCCGGGCGACCAAATACCTGTGCCGTGGACGTGAATCGGGCGGTAGCTTCTGTTCCCTGAGAACAAAGGAGCCGTGATGCCGGTAGACCCTGCACCGTTCCCGGAGGCCGTGGCGGAGGCGATGCGCGCCGATCTGCCGGCGGTGGCCGAGCGGGCCGTCGAGGAGATCATCGTGGGCGTCCCGAGCTACGCCGACGCCTTCCTCGGCCCGATGGGCCGGAAGATCTCGACCGCGGTCGAGATGGCGCTGCGGGGGTTCCTGCAGGTCGCCGTCGACGGGGGCGGCGTGGACGCCGGCACCCCGGGCGGGCCCGTCGTCGAGGCCGCCTACGCGCTGGGGCGCGGAGAGGCGCGCAGCGGCCGGTCGATGGACGCGCTGCTGGCCGCCTACCGGGTGGGCGCACGCGTCTCGTGGCGGGACATGAGCGCCACCGCCGTCCGCGCCGGGCTGGACCCCATGTCGCTGGCCCGCTTCGCCGAGCTGGTGTTCGCCTACATCGACCGGCTCTCCGCCGCCAGCGTCGCCGGCCACGCCGACGAGCTCGCGTCCAGCAGTCGCGAGCGCCAGCGCCTCCGCGAGCGGCTGGCGCGCGGGCTGCTCACCGGCAGCCCGCATGCCGAGCTCGCCGAGATGGCGCAGCGCGCCGAGTGGACCCCGCCTCGCACGCTGACCGCCGTGCTGCTGCCCGAGGGGCGCGTGCGGGGAGCTCTGGTCTCCCTGGACCCCCGCACCCTGGTCGCGACCGAGGACCTGCCGGGGACGGACGCCCCGCGGGAGCTGTCGGTGCTGCTGGTCCCGGACGCGGAGGGCGCCGCCCGCGGCGCGTTGCTGCGCGGTCTGGCGGGTCGTCGCGCCGTGGTCGGCCCCGCCCGGCCCTGGTGGGGTGTGCAGGCCTCGTACGGCCGGGCGCTGCGGGCGCTGCGGCTGGACGTCGTCGCGGAGGACGACGGGCCGCTGGACACCGATGCGCGGCTGGCGGAGCTGGTCCTGCGTGCCGACGAGGAGGCGCTGGCCGACCTCCGGGCCCGTGCGCTGGCCCCGCTGGCGACGGTGGGGGAGACCGCGCGCGAGAAGCTCACCGAGACGCTGCGGAGCTGGCTGCTCCACCACGGTCGGCGCGACCAGGTGGCTGCCGCGCTCTTCGTGCACCCGCAGACGGTGCGCTACCGGATGACCCAGCTGCGCGAGCTCTACGGGCCCGTGCTGGAGGACCCGCAGACGGTCCTGGAGCTGACGATCGCGCTCGGGGTGGCGCCACCGTCGACGGATCCGGGGTGACCGCGCCGCCCGCGGGTGCGGTGCGGTTTCACGGGAAACAGCCGTCCGCACCGCGTGCGGGGGCGACCCCGCGGTCGGTCCGCGGGCCGCGCGGTGGACCGCGAGGTCGGCTGCCGTCCCGCGAGGTCCGGATCTCCGGAAAGCTGGCGCGGTGACCGTCGACCTCGGCGCCGCCGCCGCCTTCCTCGCCACCGCCGGGCGGGTGCTCGACCGCCGTCGCTTCGAGCTGCTGTTCGCCGGCGGGTCGCCGGAGCCGGTGCTGGCCGCCGTCGACGGGTACCGCAACGCCGACGGCGGCTACGGGTGGGGGCTGGAGCCCGACCTGCGCTCGGCGACCAGCCAGCCGGGCGGCGCGCTGCACGCCCTGGAGGTGTTCGCCGACGTCGTCCCCGCGACCACGCCGCGTGCGGGCGAGCTCTGCGACTGGCTGGCGGCCGTGAGCCTGCCCGACGGCGGCCTGCCGTTCGCGCTGCCGGTGCCCGACCCGGCCGGGTGCGCGCCGTTCTGGGTGCGGGCGGACCCCACCCGATCCTCGCTGCAGATCACCGCCGTCGTCGCCGCGACGGCGCACCAGGTCGCCGCCGGGGACCCGACCGTGGCCGGGCACCCGTGGCTGGACCGGGCGACCGGGTACTGCCTGGATGCCGTCGGCCGGCTCGGCGGCGGCACGCACGCCATGGAGCTGGCCTTCGCGGTGCGGTTCCTCGACGCCGCGGCCGTGACCCGCCCGGAGGCCGGTGAGCTGGTCGATCGGCTGCGGCCGCACGTGCCGGCGGACGGGCTGCTGCACGTGGCCGGGGGTGCCCAGGACGAGCACATGCGCCCGCTGGACTTCGCCCCGCTGCCCGGTGGCCCGGCCCGGTCGCTGTTCGCCGCCGGGGTCGTCGACGCCGAGCTCGACCGGCTGGCCGCGGGCCAGCAGGACGACGGCGGGTGGACCGTCGACTTCGACAGCTGGTCCCCGGCCGCCGCCCTCGAGTGGCGCGGACACCGGACCGTGCAGGCGCTCCTCCTGCTGCGCGCCAACGGCCGCCTCTGACCGCCCGGCGTTCAGGCGGGTCGGAGGACCGCCACCAGGAACTCGGAATCAGGCGTGAACGGCCGGAGGTCCCAGGTCGAGAGCAGCAGGTCCGGCGCCCAGCCGGCCGCCCGCGCGTCGTCCAGGAACTCGTCGAAGGCGTAGCCGCGGCCGGCACCGAAGCCGATGGCCGCCCGGCCGTCCGCCGCGATGTGGGCGCGCAGCCGGCGCAGCACCGCGCCGCGGGTCGACGGCGCGAGGAACGCCATCACGTTGCCGGCGCTGACGATCGCGTCGAACGGCTCGTCGATGCCCTGCGCCGGGAGGTCCAGCTCGGCGAGGTCGCCGACCAGCCACCGCGGCCCGGGGTGGTCCTGCTCGGCCGCGGCGATCAGCACCGGGTCGACGTCGACACCCACCACCCGGTGGCCGACCTCGTGCAGGTGGGCACCCACCCGGCCCGGCCCGCAGCCGGCGTCCAGCACCCGGGAGCCGCGCGGCAGCATCGCGTCGACCAGCCGGGCCTCGCCCACCAGGTCCATCCCCTGCTCCGCCAGCGTGCGGAACCGCTGCACGTACGCCGCCGAGTGGGACGGGTCCTCCTGCGTCATGCGGGTCCAGGCGCTGGGTTCGGGGCGTTCGGCCATGCAGCCGTTCTACAGGGCGGCCCGCCCGGTGCGCTCAACGACCGGAGGGCAGCTCGTCGAGCAGGACGCCGGGGTTGAGCACGCCGGCCGGGTCGAGGGCCGACTTCGCCGCCCGCAGTGCCAGCGCGAACGGCTCCGGGCGCTGCCGGTCGTACCCGGGGCGGTGGTCGCGGCCGACCGCGTGGTGGTGGGTGATCGTCGCGCCCAGGCGGCCCAGCACCTCCGAGGCCGCCGTCTTCACCTCGTCCCACATCGCCACCTCCGCGCCGGGCCGCCCGGCGGCGAGGACGGTGAAGTAGGGCGCGGCGCCGTCGGGGTAGACGTGGGTGAGCCGGCAGTTGAGCAGGCCGGGTGCGCCGGTGACCTGCTCGACGGCGGCCCCCACCTCGGCGCGCACCGTCGCGTGGAGCTCCTCGAGCCGGTCCCAGGTGCAGGCGGTCTCGAAGGTCTCCACGAGCGCGCTCATCCGGGCGAGCCCGTCGCGGACGTAGGGCATGCGCAGGAAGCTGCTGCGCCAGGCGCCCGCGGCCGCGTCTCCCCCGCCCGCCGGGTCGGCGACGCGTCCCCCGTGCGCCCGCGCCAGCTCGGTCAGCTCGTCCAGGCGGCCCGCCACGGGGTGCACGGCGGACTCCACGCCCAGCACGAGGACCCACTCCCCCGACGATGCGCCGGCCAGCGCGGCCTCGCCCGGGTCGAGCAGCCGGCAGTTCGCCGGGTGCAGGCCGGCCTGCGCGATGGCCCGGACGGCGGCGAACGCGGCGGCGCCGTCGGGGAACGTGGCCGACGCCGAGGCCTTGAACCGTGGCCGGTCCTGGAGCCGCATCCACGCCTCCGTGATCACCCCGAGCGTGCCCTCCGAGCCGAGGAAGAGCCGGTCGGGCGAGGGGCCGGCGCCCGATCCGGGCAGCCGCCACGACTCGCTGACGCCCACCGGCGTGACCACCCGCAGCGACTCGACGAGGTCGTCGACGTGGGTGTGCAGGGTCGCGTAGTGGCCGCCGGCCCGGGTGGCCAGCCAGCCGCCCAGGGTGGAGAACTCGAAGCTCTGCGGGAAGTGCCGCAGGGTCAGCCCGTGCGGGCGCAGCTGCGCCTCGAGCACCGGGCCCAGCGCGCCGCCCTGGATCCGGGCGGCCCGGCTCACCGGGTCGACCTCCAGGACGCGCTCCAGCCCGGTGAGCTCCAGCGCCAGCCACGGCCGGTCGCCGCGGTACTCCACCCCGCCGACCACCGAGCTGCCGCCGCCCACGGGCACGACGACGAGGTCCGAGGCGGCGGCCCAGTCGAGGAGGTCGACGACCTCGGTCTCGGTGGCGGGCCGGGCGACGGCGTCCGGGGCGCCCGCGAGGTCCCCCGACAGGGCCCGGACGACGTCCCGGTAGGCCTTGCCGAACGCGCGGGCGGCGCGCGCTCCCGGGTCGGTGGTCACCGGCAGGGCCGGTGGCGGGCTGATCCGCGTCGGCGGGAGCTCGAGGTCCCGGACGTCGGGGACCGGCCGCGGGCGCGCGGGCAGCCCGGGGAGCAGCCCGGCGAGCGCGGCGCACTCGTCGTCGGGCAGCGCCTGGTCGGTCGTCCCCCAGCCCCACCAGGAGCGCGTCGCCGTCGTCGTCATGCAGGGGGCCTCCAGTCGGGTGGGTCGGCGGGCTGCAGCGCCGGGTCGTCGGCGGCCAGCGTGCGCACCGGGCCGGGCGGCGTCAACGGGCCCTCGAAGCGCACGGTCACCCGGCCGAGCCCCCGTCCCCACACCCAGCCGGCCCCGTGCTCGTCGTGCCGCACGTCCTGCCCCGGCCACCAGCGCTTCTCCACCGGCAGCGGCGGCTCGTCGGCTGCCTCCTGCTCGGGCGCGACGGCCTCGTCCGGCTCGTCCTCGTCCGTGGTGAAGAGGTCACCCTGCGCGTAGAGCGACAGCCCCGAGACGCCGACCCCGAGCAGGCGCAGCCCCCCGCCCGTACCGGCCTCGGCGAGCAACCGGCGGGCCGTGGTCGCGATGACCCGGGGGTCGTCCGTCGGCTGCGGCAGCGTCTGGGAGCGGGTGATCGTCGTGAAGTCGTAGCGGCGCAGCTTCAGCGTGACCGTGCGCCCGGAGTAGGCGGCGGCGCGCAGCCGGCTCCCCACCCTGGCCGCCATCGAGTCGATCTCCCGGTTCAGCACGGCGACGTCGGTGAGGTCCCGCTCGAAGGTCTCCTCGTGCGACACGGATTTCACCTCGCGGTCGGGGACGACGGCGCGGTCGTCCTCGGCGCGGGCCAGGGCGTGCAGCCCGGCGCCGTGCGCCCGGCCGGCCAGCGCGATCAGGTCGGGTAGCGACTTGGCGGCGAGGTCCCCGACCGTCCGCACGCCGACCTGGTGCAGCCGCTCCGCCGTCGCCGGCCCGACCCCGCCGAGCCGGGTGACCGGCAGCGGGTGCAGGAGGTCGAGCTCGCCACCCGGGGCGACGACGACGAGGCCGTCCGGCTTCTGCAGGTCGGAGCCGATCTTGGCCATGAGCTTCGAGCTGCCGATGCCCACCGAGCCGGTGACCCCTCCGGTGGCGCGCGCGATCCGCTCCTTGAGACCGGCGGCCAGTTCCGTCACACCGGAAACCGAGAGGTCGTGCCCGGCCCCGGCGGCGAGGTCGACGTAGGCCTCGTCGATGGACACGGGCTCCACGAGCGGCGACAGCTCGCGCAGCAGGTCCATGACGACGTCGGAGGTGCGCCGGTAGGCCGCGAACCGGCCACCGAGGAACGCCGTCCCCGCTGGGCAGCGCCGCCGGGCCTCCGCGGTCGACATCGCCGACCGCGCCCCGTAGGCCCGCGCCTCGTAGGACGCGGTGGCGACGACACCCCGGCCACCCACGCCGCCGACGACGACCGGCCGGCCGCGCAGCGAGGGCTTGTCCCGCTGCTCGACCGCGGCGAAGAAGGCGTCGAGGTCCAGGTGCAGGATGCTCGCCTCCCGCCTCATGCCACCGATGATCGCCCGGACCGTGGGCCCGGCGGGAACCGCCCCCGCTCAGACCAGGACGGCCCAGCCCTCCCGGGCGTGGGCGGCGCGCCAGAACTCGAGCTCGTACCGGGTGGCGACGGCGAACGCGGTCAGCATGGCCGGCTCCTGGCCGGGAGCGGAGCGTGCCGCGGCGTCGGCCAGCCGCCGGGCGGTGACCGTGGCCTCCTGGAACGGGGCGGCGTCGTAGGTGGCGACCCACCGTCGGTAGGGGTGGTCAGGTGCCGCCCGCGCCACCGGGGCCAGGCGGGCGCCGACGTCGGCGTACACCCAGTAGCAGGGCAGGACGGCCGCGGCGGCGACCGGGTACGGCGCGGTCGCCGCCGTCGCCACCAGGTAGGAGGTGTACGCGAGGCAGGTCGGCGACGCGACCGGCGCACCGTCCGGCTCCCCGAGCAGGTCGGTGCCGAGCAGGTCGGCGTGCAGCTCGGTCTCCACCGCCCCGCAGGTCTGCGCCGAACCGGCCCAGAAGGCCGCGGCCTGCGCGTCGGGCGCGCGGGCCGCCAGCAGCGCCAGCGCGCGGGCGTAGCTGCCCAGGTAGACCGCGTCCTGCTCCAGGTAGTGGCGGAAGACCTCCGGGGCGAGGGTGCCGTCGGCCAGCTCGGCGAGGAAGGGCAGCTCGTCGATCGCCCGGCGGAGGTCAGCCGTCGCCGCCCAGGCGCGCTCGCTGAAGCCGGTCACGCCGGCCAGATCCCGGCGAAGTGGTGCACCGGGCCGTGGCCGGCGCCGATCCGCAGCGCGGCGCCCCCGGCCAGCGCCCGCTGCAGGTAGTCGCGGGCCGGTTCCACCAGGACCACCCAGTCCGGGGGCTCGCCGGCGCGGGCGGCGAGCGCGGCCAGCGCCGAGGAGAGCGTGCACCCGGTGCCGTGGGTCGCCGTCGTGTCGATGCGCGGCCGCCGGGTCTCCGTGGTGCCGGCGGCGCTGGCGAGGACGTCGACGCTCTCCGGGCCGCCCAGGTGACCACCCTTGATGAGCACCGCGCGCGGCCCCAGGGCCAGCAGCGCCCGCGCCTGCTCGTGCAGCTCGTCGACGTCGCGCGCCGGCTCGGTGTCCAGCAACGCGGCGGCCTCCGGCACGTTGGGGGTGATCAGGTCGGCCAGCGGCAGCAGCTCGGTGCGGACCGCGGCCACCGCGTCGTCGTCGATCAGCCGGTGGCCGCTGGTCGCCACCATCACCGGGTCGCAGACGACCGGGCCGGGGAGCCGCTCGGCCAGCACCGCGGCCACCGCGCGCACCACGTCGGCGCTGCCCAGCATCCCGAGCTTGGTGGCGTGCACCTCGACGTCGTCGAGCAGGGTGTGCAGCTGCCGGGTGACGAACTCCGCCGGTACCGGGTGCACGCCGTCGACACCGCGGGTGCTCTGCGCGGTGAGGGCGGTGAGCACCGCCGTCCCGTACGCGCCGAGGGCGCTGAACGTCTTCAGGTCCGCCTGGATGCCGGCGCCGCCGCTGGGGTCGCTGCCGGCCACGGAGAGCGCGGTCGGCGTCATCGCGCGCCCACCGGGGCGAGCTGGGCGCGCAGCGCCGCCGCCGCGGCCCGCGGATCGGGTGCCGCGCAGATCGCCGAGACCACGCAGACGCCCTGCACGCCCGTGGCCGCCGCCGCGGCCGCCCGGGTCGCGTCGATGCCGCCGATCGCCACGGTGGTCAGCCCCGCGGCCCGTGCGGTGGCGGCCAGCTCCCGGACGGTGGCCAGGCCCAGCCCCGGACCGGCCTCGGGTTTGGTCGGCGTCGCCCACACCGGGCTGAGGCCGACGAGGTCGACGGTGCCCGCCGGCAGGCGGAGCGCGGCGGCGAGGTCCTCGGTGCTCTCCACGGAGAGGCCGACCAGCCGATCGGGCCCGAGCGCCGCCCGCACCTCGGTCACCGGCAGGTCCTCCTGGCCGACGTGCACACCCGAGGCGCCGGCGAGCAGGGCGACGTCGAGGGCGTCGTTCACCACCACCGCCACGTCCGGCCGGTCGGCGAGCGCGGCCTGCACCGAGCGGGTCAGCGACAGCAGCTCTCGGCGGGGGGCGTCCTTGTCGCGCACCTGGACGGCGGTGACGCCACCGGCGACCGCGGCGCGGACGACGTCGGCCACCGGTCGCGGCCGGCACAGCTGCGTGTCGGTGACCAGGTAGAGGGTCGGGTCGAACGCCGGGCGCATCAGGCGCTCCGCACGTCCGCGCGCGCCAGGTCCTCGGGGCCGACGGCGTCGAGCGCGTCCAGCCAGGCCGCCGCGAAGGTGCCCGGCCCGGCGGCGCCCGCCGCGGCCCGCTCGGCGGCGAGGGCGACGTGCGCGTGCGCGGCCACGGCACCGGTGAAGGGGTCGCCGGTCGCGGCGACGTAGGCGGCGACCAGCGCCCCGAGCGCGCACCCGGCGCCGGTGGTGCGGGTCAGCAGCGGTGAGCCCCCGCCCACCCGGATGGTGCGTGCGCCGTCGGTGATCAGGTCCACCTCGCCGCTGACCGCGACCACGCCGCCCGCCCGCCCGGCGAGCCCTGCGGCGGCGGAGGCGGCGTCCTCGGCGCCCGCGGTGCTGTCCACGCCGCGCCCGCCGGAGCCCGCCCCGGCCAGCGCCATGACCTCCGAGGGGTTGCCCCGGACGACGGCGGGGCCGAGCGCCACCAGCTCGGCCGCCAGCGCCGTCCGGTAGCCGAGGCCGCCGACGGCGACCGGGTCGAGCACCCACGGGGTGCCCGCCGCCCCGGCCGACCGGGCGGCCAGCCGCATCGCCTCGGCGGTGCGCGCGTTGACGGTGCCGACGTTGACCAGGACGGCGGAGGCGACGGCGGCGAAGTCCCCCGCCTCCTCGGGCGCGTCGACCATCGCCGGGGCCGCGCCGACCGCGAGCAGGGCGTTGGCGGTGAGCGTCTGCACCACCGTGTTGGTCAGGCAGTGCACCAGCGGCGCGGTCCCGCTCAGCGCCGCTCGGGCAGCGCGCAGGTCGACGACTTCCACAGCATCGGACATGCCGGTGACATCCCTTCGCCAGTGCGAACTGGAGCAGGTTCGGCGGGTGTGATCTCAGTCCCGGGCGGGACACCCCGTGCCACGTACGGGGCCGAACCTAGCAGGAGGTAGCGTCCCCGGCCGTACCGCGGGAGCCCGCCGGAGCGGGCTGAGAGGGCGGCAGCGGCCGCCGACCGTTCGAACCTGTCCGGGTCATACCGGCGTAGGGAGGCTGTCGATGCGTGCCGTGCGTTTCCACGAGGTGGGCCGTCCACCGCGGGTCGAGGAGCTCGACCCGCTGCGGCCCGGGCCCGGCGAGGTCCTGATCGACGTCGCGGCCGCCGGTGTCTGCGGGACCGAGCTGCACTTCCTCGACGGGCTGCTGACCCCGGCGCGGACGCCGATCACCCTGGGCCACGAGGTGGCGGGCGTCGTCGCAGAGGTGGGCGAGGGCGTCTCCGACGTCGCCGCGGGAGGCCGCGTCGCGGTGCACTACCTGCACGCCTGTGGCCGGTGCCGGTGGTGCCGCAGCGGCGACGACCACCTCTGCGACGCACCCCTGGGGTTCCTCGCCTTCGCGACCGACGGCGGCTTCGCCGAGCAGGTCGTGGTGCCGGCGTCGGCCGTGGTGCCCGTCCCGCCGGAGGTCGACCTCTCGACGGCAGCGGTGCTGTGCTGCAGCGCGACCACCGCGCTGCACGCCGTCGAGGTCGCCGGCGTGCGGCCCGGTGACACCGCCGTCGTCTACGGCGTCGGGGGTGTGGGCCTGGCGCTCGTCCAGGTGCTGCGCGAGAGAGGTGCCCGGCCGATCGCCGTCGCCCGCAACGCAGACCGCCTCGCGCTGGCCCGCGAGCTGGGCGCCGAGGTGACCGTCGACGCGGGCGTCGAGGACGTGGTCGCGGCTGTCCGCGCCGCCACCGGAGGTGCGGGGGCCGACGTCGTCGTCGAGCTGGTGGGCACCCGCGAGACCAGCGCGAACGCGCTCGCATCGCTCGGGAAGCAGGGGAGGCTCGTCTACGTCGGCTACAGCTTCGACCGGATCGGGCTCGACCCGCTGTCCCTCGTCGTCCCCGAGCAGCGGATCCTCACCTCCGTCGGCAACCGGCGCTCCGAGCTGGTGGCGGCCCTCGACCTGGCCGCACGGGGCCGGCTCCGCACCACCGTCACGGAACACCCGCTCGCGGACGCTCCTCGGGTGCTGGAGGACCTGCGGGCCGGCCGCGTCGTGGGCCGGGCGGTGCTCGTGCCGTGACGGGCGGCGACCGGGAGCGATGAGTTCCCGCGCCCCCCGCGGTCGTGTGCACGAGGGCCGGTCGTCCCCGGAGCGGCGACCGGCCGATGAGAGGGGATGCGGATGACCGGGAACGGGGACGGCGCGGGCGGTCGCGACGTCGAGCGGTGGGTGGCGACGACCTACGGCGGCCTCGCCGACCTGCTGGCCGCCGACCCGGGCGCCTGGGACGGACCGTCGCTCTGCGCGGGCTGGCGGGTCCGGCACGTGGTGGCGCACGTGACCATGCCGGTGCGGCTGACGCCGGAGCGGTTCGGCGCGGAGATGGCCGCCGCGGGTGGCGACTTCGGCCGTCTCTCCGACACGGTGGCGGCCCGGGACGCCGCCCTCCCGGCCGCCGAGCTCCTGGCCGCGCTGCGCTCCCCGGTCCTGCACCGGTGGCAGCCGCCGGGCGGGGGCGCCCCGGGGGCGCTGACGCACGCCGTCGTCCACTCGCTCGACGTGACGCTGGCCCTCGACCGGCCGCCGGTCGCGCCGGCCGGCGCGGCGCTCGCCGTCCTCGACCAGCTCGCCGCCGCGGACGGCTCGCTCTTCGGCGTCGACCTGTCCGGTGCGCGGTTCGAGGCGACCGATGCGGCGCGGGCCTGGGGCGACGGCGCGGTCGTCCGGGCAGGCACCGGCCGGCTCGTCGCGCTGCTGGCCGGGCGCACGCTGCCGGACGGCCAGGCCCTCCGCCGTCGCTGACCCCGCTCAGCCCTCGGTCAGGGCGGCGGTGGGGAGCCAGTCGGCGTCGAGGAGTTCGGCGATCTCCTGCAGCGAGGAGGTGTCCGCCCCGGCCGTGGAGCCGCTGACCGCCAGCCGCTCCACCATCACCCGCGCGACCTGCTCCTCCACCGTGTCGGCCGCGAACGCCACCCGCCACGGCGAGGAGCGACCGTCGCGATGGGTCCGCCCGGTGACCTGCCGCGCCTGGATGCCGGAGAAGCGCGGCTGGTGGAACAGCCCCACCCGCGGCACCTCAGATGCCGTGGACCCGCCGGGCAGCAGCTCACCGGCGTGCAGGCTGATCGAGGCGGTGACGGTGAAGACGCAGACCGCGGCCTCCCCGCGCTGGAACCGCAGCCGCTCGGCCTCGACGTCGAACCGGTCGCGGCCGTAGATGGACGCCACCGGGATGCCGGCGTCGAGCAGCGCCTCGCGGATCGGGTCGGCCGCCGTCTCCACGAACTCGACCGACACCGCCACCTGGCGCTCGGCCTCCACCTGCGCCTTGACCCAGTCGACGGTGGCCTGGACGCGGATGAGCCCGGCCTTCTGGCGGAACCGCAGCAGCGCCGCCCGGCCGCGGGCGGTCTGCCGGCCGCGGCGGGCCAGTTGCATCTCGGCGCGGAACTCCGACCACTCGGCCTCGTACTGCGCCCGCTCGGCCGGGGTGAGCAGCACCGGGGTCCCGGTCACCGAGACCGGCCCCCAGGGGGCCGGGCGGTGCAGCGTGGCGGGCGGGTCGGCGTCGGCGAGCCAGGACTGCAGGCGGGCCAGGTCCGCGCGGCGCTGGTCGGCGTCCTCGGTCCACTGCCAGCCGTAGCGGCCACGTTCCACGTGGAACGTGTGCCGCTCGAGCGCCTTCGGGAGGTCGGCCCACTCCTTGATCGGCTCCCCGTGCCGGGCGGCGAACTCGGGCGCGAGGTAGGGGAGTTCCAGCGGCGTGTGCGCCGGGGTCGCGGTCGCGGCGAGCACGTAGGGGGTCTCCTTGACGCGGGCGGCGCCGGAGACGGCCTTCCAGTGCTTCCACCGCTGCGTCGTCGTGTGCCGCACCATGTGCGCCTCGTCGGCGACGACGACGTCGAACCGCAGCTTCGCCACCTTGCCCAGCCGGTCCCACGTGGTGACGCACCAGCGCAGGCCGCCGTCGCCGAAGCCGGCGATCGAGCGCGCCCAGTGCGGGATGGTGATCGCGGCCGGCCGGTCGGCGATGACCAGCACGGTGCGCACCGGCCGCTGCGCGGCGATCTCGTGCACCGCGAGGATCGCCGTCCCGGTCTTGCCGACGCCGGGGTCGTCGCCGAGAAGGAAGACGCGGCCGCCCGCGGCGGCGTGCGCGGCGACCACCGCGGCGCCCGCCTCCTGCTGGGGGCGCGGCGCGAGCGCGGGGCTCACCGGCAGCGGGCGCGGCTCCTCGTTGAGCTCGTCCTCGAGGAAGCGCTCCAGGCTGTAGGCGGGCGGGTCGTAGGCCGTGAGCTCGGGCGGCAGCGCCGCCCCCACCCACACGTGCGCCTGCAGCCCCGGGTGCCAGACGGCACCCGGCGCGGGGGCGCGGAAGGGCACGGCCAGCACCCACACCCGCTCCCCGGGGCCGGCGGTGGGCAGCTCCGGGGCGGCCTTCCGCGCTGCCGGCTTCCGCGCGGTCGCCTTCCGCGGGCTCGCCTTCCGCGTCGTCGCCGTCGCCGTCGTCCGTCGGGTGCGCGTGCTGCTGCTCGCGCTCCGGCGCCGTCCTGGCATCTGCATCCCCCCGTCGATCCCCCGGCACGGTAGAGGCCGGGGACGACGGCCCCGGGCAGGTGGCGGGCGCGCCGCCGGCCGATCGTCACGAGATCGACATGCCACCGGGCGGCCCCGGTGCGGTAGACCGGTCAGCGACAGCAGCCGGTGCGCTCGGCCCCGCCGTCCACCGGCCCGGACCTGACGCGCGGGCAGCGCTGCCCGCGCCGGAGGACCCCATGACCAGAACCCTGCGCCTCCTCCTCGCCGCCCTCGTCGCCGTGGCGGCGGTCGTCCTGCAGCCTGCGGGCGCCTCCGCCGCCGAGCGGACGGTGACCTACACGGTCTCCACGCAAGGGGCGGTCGCCGGCGACCTCGGCTACTTCACCGACGTCGCGCGGGACGCCCTCACCGATCCCCGCGGGTGGAGCCTCGGCGGCACCCTGGCGTTCGAGCAGGTGGACTTGGGGAGCGACTTCGACCTGATCCTGGCGTCGCCGACGGTGGTCGGGAACGCGGCACCCGGCTGCAGCGCCCAGTGGAGCTGCCGGGTCGGGCGCTCGGTCTACATCAACGACGACCGCTGGCGGTTCGGCACGGACGCCTGGCCGCACAGCCTGGAGCTGTACCAGCGCTACGTGATCCTGCACGAGGTCGGGCACTGGATCGGCATCCCGCACACCGACTGCCCGACCGCCGGACGCACCGCCTGGGTCATGCAGCAGCAGTCGATCTCCCTGCAGGGCTGCCGGGCCAACGTGTGGCCGGTCATCGCCGAGCGGGAGGACGCGGGGTCGCGCATGGGGGTCTCGGTCACCTGGTCGGGGGTCGAGGCCCGGTACCGCGAGCTGGGGCAGGGCGGCAGCCTGCTGGGGCTGCCGGTGACCTGGGAGCACGTGGCTCCCGACCAGGTGGGCCGGTACCAGCACTACAGCCGCCCCGACGGCGGGTCGATCTACTGGACGCCGTCCACCGGGGCGCACGAGATCTACGGCCAGATCTGGCAGCGCTGGGCCCAGCTGGGCTGGGAGCAGGGGCCGCTCGGCTACCCGGTGACCGGTGAGCTCGGGACGCCGGACGGGCACGGGCGGTACAACCACTTCTCCCGGCCCGGCGGTGCCTCGATCTACTCGACCCTGGCGACCGGCACGCACGAGATCTACGGGGCGATCCGGGCGCGCTGGGCCGAGATGGGCTGGGAGCGGGGGCCGCTGGGCTACCCGGTGACCGGTGAGCTGGGCACCCCGGACGGCGAGGGGCGGTTCAACCACTTCTCCCGGCCGGGCGGCGGCTCGATCTACTGGACCGAGGACACCGGCGCCCACGACATCTACGGGGCCATCCGGGCGCGGTGGGCCGAGATGGGCTGGGAGCGGAGCCTGCTGGGTTACCCGGTGACCGGTGAGCTGGGCACCCCGGACGGGCGTGGCCGCTTCAACCACTTCTCCCGGCCGGGCGGTGCCTCGATCTACTGGACCGCCGAGACCGGGGCGCACGAGCTCTACGACGACATCCGCACGCGCTGGGCCGAGTCGGGCTGGGAACGGGGGCCGCTGGGCTACCCGAGGAGCGGGATCTACTCGGTGGAGGGCGGCAGCCGGGCCGACTTCGAGAACGGGTACATCACGCTGGACGGCGACACCGGCGAGACCGAGGTCGTGCTGGACTGACGCGGGGCCGCGCGGCCCCGCGACCTCTGGTGGAATCGCCCGGTGACGGAGAACGCCGAGGATGCCCTGCACGCCCGGACGCTGGGTGAGGCCGGCCCGCCCGTGGTCTTCGTGCACGGCCTGTTCGGTCAGGGGAAGAACTGGACGACGATTGCGAAGGGCCTGGCCGACGACCACCGCGTGACGCTGCTGGACCTGCCCAACCACGGCCATTCCCCGTGGACCGACCGGGTCGACTACGTGGACATGGCCGAACTGGTCGCCGCGGAGCTCGAGTCCTTCGGCGAGCCGGCCACGCTGGTCGGCCACTCCATGGGCGGCAAGGTCGCGATGCAGCTCGCGCTGCGCCGCCCCGAGCTGCTGCGGGCGCTCGTCGTCGTCGACATCGCCCCTGTCGAGTACCCGCTGACGGGTGGCCGCACGCAGGACCCCGACGAGGAGGCCTCCCCGTTCGCCGCCTTCATCGCCGCGATGCGGGCGATCGACCTGGAGGCGCTGGAGTCCCGGTCCGACGCCGACGCCGCCCTGCGCGCCGCCGTCCCCAGCCGGATGGTGCGCAGCTTCCTGCTGCAGAGCCTCAGCCGCCAGGAGGAGGGCGACGGTTGGCACTGGCGGCTGAACCTCGAGCTCCTCGAGCGGGACCTCGGCGAGCTGCGCGGCTTCCCCGAGCCCCCGCCGGGCGCGACCTTCGACGGGCCGGTGCTGTGGATCGCCGGCGCCGACTCCCACTACGTGCTCCCCGAGGACCGGCCGCACATGGATGCGCTGTTCCCCGCGACGCGGCTGGTGAAGGTGAAGAACGCGGGGCACTGGGTGCACTCCGAGCAGCCCGAGGTCTTCCTGGAGACGCTGCGGCGTTTCCTCGACGCGGTGGAGCGGTGAGCGTCACCCGCTCGCTGTTCCTCTTCGCCCTGGCGGCGCTGGCCGAGATCGGGGGCGCCTGGCTGGTCTGGCAGGGGGTCCGCGAGCACCGCGGCTGGGCGTGGATCGGCGCCGGGGTGGTCGCGCTGGGCCTGTACGGCTTCGTGGCCACGCTGCAGCCCGATGCGAACTTCGGCCGGATCCTCGCCGCGTACGGCGGCGTCTTCGTCGCGGGGTCGCTGGCCTGGGGCATGGTCGTCGACGGGTTCCGGCCCGACCGGTACGACGTCGCCGGCGCGCTGATCTGCCTCGTCGGCGTCGCGGTGATCATGTACGCCCCGCGCGGCGCGTAGCGGACGGCGGCGGCGCCGCCGGTGGATCAGGGGCCGGCGCGGCTGCGGATCCCGGTCCCGTCGGGCCGGTAGGTGCGCCACCGGCCGGTGCCGGGGTCCCGGGCGATGGTGAAGCCGCCTTCGTGGCAGCTGGTGTGGTGCCGTTCGCAGAGCAGTGCGCCGTTGTCGCAGCTGGTCGGCCCGCCGTGCGCCCAGTGCACCACGTGGTGGACGTCGCACCACTCCGGCGGGGCGTCGCACCCGGCGAAGGCGCAGTGCGCGTCGCGGACCTCGATGGCCCGGCGGATCGCCGCCGACGTGGTGCGCTGCGCCCGGCCGACGTCCAGCGGCAGCCCGTCGGGGCCGGTGATGACGCGGGCGACGCCGGCGTCGCAGGCCAGCCGGCGGGCGGTCTCGGGGTTGATCGGGCCGGCCCAGCCCAGCGAGCCGCCGGAGAAACCGGGGGCGCCGCGGGCGGCGCAGAGGGCGAACCAGTCGATCGTGACGCGCACGTTCGGCCGCTCCCCGCGCACGGCCGGCAGCGATCCGCCGTCCAGCGCCCCGCGGGCCAGCGCCACCAGCGCGTCGGCCTGCCGCTCGGCGTGCGAGCGGGTGTCGCCGGCTGGGCGGTCGCCGTTCATCAGCGGGGCCAGGGCGGTGTGCACGTACTCCCCGCCCACGGCATCCAGCTCACCGCGCAGGTGCACCCGCCCGTCGAGCCCGGGTGCCGGGGTGGACCGGCGGCGCACGTCGGCCGCGTCGTCCAGGGTGCCGTCGGGGTCCACCCCGGCGACCCACTCCTTCACCCCGCGGGCGGTGTCGTGCGGGGCGGTGGCCCGGGCCAGGTCGGCCAGGATGCCGTCGGTCTCACCGAGGTCGATGCCCAGTTCGGCGGCCTTGGCGATCGGGCCGGGCGTCATGGCCTTCGTGATGACCCGGGCGTGCGCTGCGCTGATCGCCCCGGCGGCGAACGCCGCCGCGGTCTCCGGGAACTGCTCAAGCCGACGCCCGGTGGACACCGTCGCGGAGGCCAGCTCCGGCGCCATCCGGCAGGAGCCGCGCAGCCGCGCCTGCATGGACACCGCCCCGTCGCGGCGGTAGGCCTTCCGCCGATCGGCGGCCCGCACCGCGGTGGTCAGCGCCGCGGTGACCCGGTTGACCGTGGTGCTCAGCTCACCGACGAGGTCCAGCAGGAGGTCATCCGACAGCTCGCCCAGATCGACCGCGGCCAGCTCGTCGAGGGCCGACCGCAGCTCGGACACGTGCGCTCCCTCCCGCGAGGACCTCGACCGACACCCCGACAGCAGGGGTGGGGTACGACAGAAACCGCAGGTCGGGACGGCGATCGCGACGTCGGCGGACCGCGGCCGCGACGCCGGCCACTGCGGCCGGCGTCGGGACGGGGCGAGCCCGGGACCTCTGGCGCGGTCAGCCGGTGAGGTCGTGGACGAAGGTCAGCGCCCGCTGCCAGAGCAGTTCGGTGGCACCTGGGTCGTACTCGGTGGGCAGGCTCGGGTCGGTGAAGAGGTGGCCGGTCCCCGCATAGTCGAACGTCTCGACCCGACCGCCGCGACGGGTGGCGTCCGCCGCCACGGCGTCGATCCACTCCTGACGACGGAAGGGGTCGTCCAGGCTGTAGTGGATCTGCACGGGTAGGTCCGTCGGCCAGTCCGCGACGCCCAGCAGCTCCAGCGGCAGCGCGCCGGAGAGCAGCAGCAGCCCGGCACAGCGGCGGCGGGTGGCGACGTACTCGGCCATACCGGCGCCGTTGGAGAACCCGGCCGCGACGAAGCCGTCGGGCAGGTCCGAGACGCCGTCCAGCGCGGCCTGCATGAGGGCAGGGAAGCCGACCTGTTCCGTGTAGGCGATGCCCTTCTCGTAGTCGTCGAAGACCAGCCCGTCGTACTGGTCGACCACCGAGACCTGGTGGCCGGCTGCGCGGAGGCGGTCGGCGGCCTCGCTGATCCCGGCGCGGACGCCGAGGGCTGAGTGGAACAGGGCGATCGTCGTCATGGCAGAACTGTGCGGCTCTCCCGGTGACACCGTCCTGTCACCGTCTCTGCGACGATCTCCGGGTGAACCGCACCGACCGGTTGCACGCGCTCAGCGAGGAGCTGCGCCGGGCCGGGCCCCGCGGTCGCACGGCGGGTTGGCTCGCCGGCTGGCTGGAGGTGTCGGTCCGGACCGTCAAGCGCGACGTCTCCGCG
This sequence comes from Blastococcus sp. MG754426, assembly GCF_021699055.1. GTDB lineage: Bacteria > Actinomycetota > Actinomycetes > Mycobacteriales > Geodermatophilaceae > Blastococcus. The sequence goes on from NZ_SSXC01000026.1 coordinate 35,623, forward strand.
CTGCAGCAGGCCGGTGTGCCGATCTGGGCGACGGCCGGTCCCGGTGGCGGGTACGTGCTGGACGCGGCGGCCACCCTGCCGCCGGTCAACCTCACCCCCGCCCAGGCGGTCGCGGTGGCCGTGGCGCTGGCCGGGGCGCCGGACGCGCCGTTCGCCGTCGACGGCCGCGCGGCGCTGCGGAAGGTGCTCGACGTGATGGGCCCGACGGCCCGCTCCCAGGCCGAGCGGCTCGCCGGTCGGGTGTGGGTCCGGGGCTCGTCCGCAGCCCGCCCGAGCGCCGCCGCCGTGGTCGAGGAGGCGCTGGCCCAGCGCCGCGTGGTCGCCCTGCGCTACCAGGACCGCCACGGGACGGTGACCCGCCGACGGGTCGAGCCGCACCTGATCGCCCGCACCGGCGACCGCTGGTACCTCGTCGCCTGGTGCCGCGAGCGGGACGCGCCCCGCTGGTTCCGCTGGGACCGCATCGAGAGCGCTGCGCTGACGGCCGAAGCCGCACCGCCGAGAGACCCGGCCCCCTACGGCACCCCGCCGCCGGACGCCCACCCCGTCGGGCAGCACGCCCGCTGACCCGCAGAGGGGCGCCGCCGACGGTGTCGGACACGGTCGGGGCGACGGGCGGGTGGTTCCGGAGCGCCGCACGTCTGGAGCCCGGACCGCGCCGCTGCCATCCTGGCCGGGTGCGGCAGGAGTCGGTGGTGCACCGCCCGCACCCGGCGCTGCGCCCGCACGTCTCGGCCGCGCTCGGCTACCGGCACGAGGGCTTCCCGCCCGGTGAGCACCTGGGCCTCCCCTCCCCCTGGCTGACCGTCGTCCTCACCCTCGACGACCCGCTGGAGATGGCCGCCCACCCCGACCCGGCGCAGCCCCCCGGCCGGTTCGACGCCCTGGTCGGGGGGCTGCACACCCGGCCGGCGCGGATCGTCCACCCCGGCCGGCAGGCCGGCATCCAGCTCTCCCTCACACCCCTGGGCGCCCGCGCCCTGCTGGGCCTGCCCGCCGGTGAGCTGGCCTCGGCGGACGTCGGGCTGGCCGACCTGCTCGGCCCGCCGGGCGCGGAGCTCCTCGCGCGGGTCCGTGCCGCCGACGGCTGGCCGGCCCGGTTCGCCGCGCTCGACCGGGCGCTGCTGCACCGGCTGCGCGAGGACGACGGCGCCGTCCCGGCGGAGGTGGCCGAGGCCTGGCGGCTGACGACGGCGGGCGGCGGCCGGTTGCGCGTCGCCGAGGTGGCCGCCCGCGTCGGCTGGTCCACCCGGTACCTCGAGCGGCGGTTCCGCGCCGAGACCGGGCTGGGCCCCAAGGAGGCGGCCCGCGTCGTGCGGTTCGACCGGGCCCGGCGCGCCCTGGCCGGCCGCGCCGTCCGCGGCCTCCCACCCGACCTCGCCGCGCTCGCCGTCACCACCGGCTTCAGCGACCAGGCGCACCTGACCCGGGAGTGGACCGCGTTCGCCGGCCTGGCACCCACCCGCTGGCTGGCCGCGGAGTTCGGATACGTGCAAGACACCTCCGTCCTGGACTCGGCACTGTCGGGGGCATGACGAACCCCACGACCACCGCAGAGGCACCCGGCGCGGGCCAGCCCCCGCCGCCGCAGGTGTGGCCCGCCTTCCGTGCCCGCGACGCCCGCGGGCTCATCCGCTTCCTCGTCGACGCCTTCGGATTCGAGGAGACCGTCACCTACGGCGAGGGCGAGCGGGTGGACCACGCCCAGCTCGACTGGCCCGAGGGCGGCGGCGTCATGCTCGGCTCGGTGCGTGACGACGGCGGGCAGTGGCCGGTGGAGTCCACCGGCTGCTACGTCGTCACCGCCGATCCGGACGCCGTGCACGCCCGCGCGGTCGCCGCCGGAGCCGAGATCGTCCATCCGCCGTACGACACCGACCACGGCTCCCGGGACTTCGCCGCCCGCGACCCCGAGGGCAACCTCTGGCAGTTCGGCACCTACCGGGGTGAGCCCCGCCGGGGCGGCTGAGCTCGCGCGGGACCGGCGCGGACGCCAAGATCGTCGGCATGAGCGACGCCCGCGCCGGACAGCCCGCCCAGCCCGCCGACCTGATCGACGTGGCGTCGCTGGTCAGCGCTTACTACACCATCGAGCCCGATCCGGCCGAGCCCGCCCAGCAGGTGGTGTTCGGCACCTCCGGCCACCGCGGGTCGTCGTTCGACGCGGCGTTCAACGAGGCGCACATCCTCGCGACCACGCAGGCGATCTGCGAGTACCGGGCCGAGCAGGGCTTCGACGGGCCGCTCTTCCTGGGCCGGGACACGCACGCGCTCTCCGAGCCGGCCTGGGCGACGGCGCTCGAGGTGCTGGCCGCCAACGACGTCACCGTGCTGGTCGACGCCGGCGGCCGCTACACCCCGACGCCGGCGATCAGCCACGCGATCCTGCGGGCCAACCGGGGCAAGCAGTCCGGGCTGGCCGACGGCATCGTGGTGACGCCGTCGCACAACCCGCCGCGCGACGGCGGCTTCAAGTACAACCCGCCCAGCGGCGGGCCGGCCGACACCGACGCCACGGGCTGGATCGCCGGGCGGGCCAACGACCTGCTGCGCGCGGGGCTCAGCGGCGTCCGCCGGGTGCCGGTGGAGCAGGGGCGCGCCGCCGCGCAGCCCTACGACTTCCTGGGCACCTACGTCGACGACCTCCCCGAGGTGGTGGACCTCGACGCGATCCGCGAGGCGGGCGTCCGCATCGGCGCCGACCCGCTCGGTGGCGCCAGCGTGGACTACTGGGCGGCGATCGCCGAGCGGCACCGCCTCGACCTCACCGTGGTCAACCCGCTGGTCGACCCCACCTGGCGGTTCATGACGCTGGACTGGGACGGCAAGATCCGGATGGACTGCTCGTCCCCGCACGCGATGGCCTCGCTGGTCGACCGCCGGCACGAGTTCCAGATCGCCACCGGCAACGACGCCGACGCCGACCGGCACGGCGTCGTCACACCCGACGGGGGGCTGATGAACCCCAACCACTTCCTCGCCGTCGCGATCGCCTACCTGCTCAGCCACCGCCCGGGCTGGGCCAAGGAGGTCGCCGTCGGCAAGACCCTGGTGTCCAGCTCGCTGATCGACCGCGTGGTGGCCGACCTGGACCGCCGGCTGGTCGAGGTGCCGGTCGGCTTCAAGTGGTTCGTCCCGGGCCTGCTCGACGGGTCGGTCGCCTTCGGGGGCGAGGAGTCCGCGGGCGCCTCCTTCCTGCGCCGTGACGGCGGCGTCTGGACGACGGACAAGGACGGCATCCTGCTCGCGCTGCTGGCCGCGGAGATCCAGGCCGTCACCGGCCGGTCCCCCTCGAAGCTGCACAAGCAGCTGACCGACCACTTCGGCGAGTCCGCGTACGCCCGGATCGACGCCCCGGCGACGCGGGCGGAGAAGGCGGCGCTGGGCAGGCTCTCCCCCGAGGACGTCTCCGCCACCGAGCTGGCCGGCGAGCCGATCACCGCCAAGCTCACCCGCGCGCCCGGCAACGACGCCCCGATCGGCGGCCTCAAGGTGACCACCGAGAACGCCTGGTTCGCCGCCCGCCCCTCGGGCACCGAGGACGTCTACAAGATCTACGCGGAGTCCTTCCGCGGCCCCGACCACCTCGCGCAGGTGCAGGAGGAGGCCCGCGCCGTCGTCGCCACCGCGCTCGGAGGCTGACGCCGCGGCGACCCATCCGGGCCGCCCCGCGTCACGCGATCAGCTGACGTCGTCGTCGACCCAGTCCAGCGACTTGGTGACCGCCTTCTGCCAGTTGCGGTAGTAGCGCTCGCGCTCCCCGGCCGCCATCCGCGGTTCCCAGCGCTTGTCCTCGGCCCACCGGTCGGTCAGCTCGTCGAGCCCGGACCAGAAGCCCACGGCGAGCCCGGCGGCGTAGGCGGCGCCCAGCGCCGTCGTCTCGGCGACCCTCGGCCGGATGACCGGGACGTCGAGCAGGTCGGCCTGGAACTGCATGAGCAGCTCGTTGCCGACCATCCCGCCGTCCACCCGGAGCTCGGTCAGGTCGACGCCGGAGTCGGCGTTCATCGCGTCGAGCACCTCGCGGGTCTGGTAGGCGGTCGCCTCGAGCACCGCCCGGGCGAGGTGCCCCTTGTTCACGTACCGGGTGAGCCCGACGACGGCGCCGCGGGCGTCCGACCGCCAGTGCGGGGCGAACAGCCCGGAGAAGGCCGGCACGATGTAGGAGCCGCCGTTGTCCTCGACCGAGCGGGCCAGCTCCTCGATCTCCGGCGCGCTGCCGATCAGGCCGAGGTTGTCCCGCACCCACTGCACCAGCGAGCCGGTGACGGCGATCGAGCCCTCGAGGGCGTACACCGGCCTGCCGTCGCCGAGCTGGTAGCACAGCGTCGTGAGCAGGCCGTTCTCCGAGGGGACGGCCTCCTCGCCGGTGTTCAGCAGCATGAAGTTGCCGGTGCCGTAGGTGTTCTTGGCCATCCCGCGCTCGAAGCAGACCTGGCCGAACGTCGCGGCCTGCTGGTCACCGAGGGACCCGGCGATCGGCACCCCGGCGAGGAAGCCGGACCGGCGGCCCCGGCCGTACTCCTCGGAGTTGGACCGGATCTCCGGCAGCATGGCCACCGGGATGCCCATCTCCTCGGCGATCGCCTCGTCCCAGGTGAGCGTCCGGTAGTCCATGAGCATGGTGCGCGACGCGTTGGAGACGTCGGTCAGGTGCTGCCCGCCCTCGACCCCGCCGGTCATGTTCCACATGAGCCAGGAGTCGATGGTGCCCATGAGCAGCTCACCGCGCTCGGCCCGCTCGCGGGCGCCCTCGACGTTGTCCAGGATCCAGCGCACCTTCGGCCCGGCGAAGTAGGTGGCCAGCGGGAGCCCGACCCGGTCCTTGTACCGGTCGGCCCCGCCGCCCAGCGCGCCGAGCTGCTCGATGATCGCCGTGGTCCGGGTGTCCTGCCAGACGATGGCGTTGTGGACCGGCTCCCCCGTCGCGCGGTCCCAGACGACGGCGGTCTCCCGCTGGTTGGTGATGCCCACCGCGACGATGTCCGAGGTGCCGGCGTCGCTGCGGGCGATCGCCTGGCCGACCACCTCGCGGGTGTTCCGCCAGATCTCCACCGGGTCGTGCTCCACCCACCCGGCCCGCGGGAAGATCTGCGCGTGCTCCTTCTGGCCGACCGACACGATCGCGCCGTCGTGGTCGAAGAGCATGCAGCGGGTGCTGGTCGTGCCCTGGTCGATGGCTGCGACGTACTGCGGCATGGCCGTTCCTCTCGGTCGGGCGGTCTCCCGGGAACCCCGCCGGGTCAGCGGCGCCCGGCCCGGCGCCGGCGCGCCTTGTCGGCGTACATGTCGTCGTCGGCGGCCCGCACGACCCGCTCGTAGACCTCCTCGGGCTGCTCGCCGCCCTGCACCGTGCCGATGCCGATGCTGATGCCGACGGGCACCCGGGTGCCGCCGAGCTCCAGCGGCTCGGTGACCGTCGTGCGCAGCCGGTCGGCCAGGGCCTGGGCGTCGGCCCGCTCGGTGTTCTCGCAGACGATGCTGAACTCGTCCCCGCCCAGCCGGGCCGCGGTGTCGCTGGCCCGCAGCACCGAGCGCAGCCGGTCGGCGAAGGAGACGAGCACCAGGTCGCCCATGGGGTGGCCCAGCTCGTCGTTGATCGCCTTGAAGCCGTCCAGGTCGATGATCAGCACGCACGTGGGGGTGGCCTCGCGCCGGCCCCGGTCGAGCGCGTGCCGCAGCCGGTCGTGGAACAGCAGCCGGTTGGGCAGCCCGGTGAGCGGGTCGTGCAGCGAGCGGTGCACCAGCTGCGCCTCGAGCGCCTTGCGCTCGGTGATGTCCTCGACGATCAGGACGAGGTGCGCGGCCAGCCCCTCCGCGCTCTCGGCCACCCACGAGGCGGTGATCTGGACGGGGAGGTCGGTGCCGTCCGCGCGCCGCAGCCGGGTCTCGTGCCGCATCGGGCGCTCGGGGTGGGCCGTCAGGGTGGCGTACGCCTCCTGCGCGGCGAGGACCCAGTCCGGGTGCACGAGGTCCATCACCGGACGCCCGTGGAGCTCCTCCGCCGAGCGACCGGCCATCTCCGCGAGCGCCGGGTTGACGTCGAGGAGCAGCCCCCCCGGGCGTCGTCAACGCGATCCCCATCGGCGCGTTGGCGAAGACGCTCCGCCGATCCGCCGGGGGCAGCGCGCCCGCCACCTCGATCACCCTCCACCTCCTGTGCCGGGTCCCATCTTGCTGGACACGCACGACGGTCCGCCCTCCGGACCGCCGGTCGCGGTTCCGGGACGCCTGATCGGGGGAACCCGGCGCGGGGAGGGGAGGATGCGGGGAGCAACCGGAGCCGGCGCCGAGGAGACGCAGATGAACGAGTTCGACCTGGTGCTGCCCAGCTCGGTCGACGTCCGCGAGGTGGGCATGCGCGACGGCCTGCAGCTGGAGGCCCCCGTCCCGCTGGAGGGCAAGCTCGCCATGCTGGAGGCGCTGGTGGCCACCGGCGTCCGCCGGATCGAGGCGACGTCGTTCGTCTCCCCCAGGGCGGTGCCCGCGCTCGCCGACGCCGACCAGCTCGCAGCGGAGCTGCAGCGGTGGCCGGGGGTGCACTGGTCCGCGCTGGTCGCCAACCCGCGGGGCGCCGTCCGCGCCGTCGACTGCGGGATCGCCGACCTGGAGTACGTGGTCTCCGCCTCCGACGGCCACAGCCGTGCCAACGCCGGGCGCAGCACCGCCGAGGCCGTCGCCGCGGTCGGCGAGATCGCCGCGCTCGCCCACGGCGCCGGCGGCTCCCTGGAGGTCATCATCGCCACCGCCTGGGACTGCCCCTTCGACGGGCGCACCCCGGTGGCGCGGACCGTCGACGTGGCGCGGGCGGCGGTCACGGCCGGTGCCGACCAGCTCTGCCTCGGCGACACCATCGGGACGACGACGCCGCTGCGCGTGGTCACCCTCGTCGACGCCGTCCGCCGCGCCTGCCCGGGCGTCGCCGTGGGCGTGCACTTCCACGACACCCGCGGCACCGGGCAGGCCAACGCCCTCGCCGCCGTGCAGGCCGGCGTGACCCAGCTCGACGCCTCCGTCGGCGGGCTGGGCGGCTGCCCCTTCGCCCCGGGCGCGAGCGGCAACATCGCCACCGAGGAGCTGGTCTACATGCTGGAGGAGTCCGGGGTGCGCACCGGCCTGGACCTGGATGCGCTGCTGGCGGCCGCCCGCGTCACCGAGCAGGCCGTGGGGCACGAGTTGCCGAGCTCCCTGTACCGCGCCGGCGGCCGGTCGGTCCCCCGTGCGGCGGACGCGCGCTGATGGCCGTCCCCGAGCCGCCCCGGGTGGTCGACCCCCGGCTGATGCGCGACGTCCTCGGGCACTTCGCCTCCGGGGTCACCGTGGTCACCGCCGACGCCCCCGAGGGGCCGATCGGCTTCACCTGCCAGTCCTTCAGCTCGCTGTCGCTGGACCCGCCCCTGGTCGCGCTGGCCCCCGCCCGGACGTCGCGCACCTGGGCCCGGCTCCGCGAGATCGGCCGGTTCTGCGTCAACGTCCTCGCCGAGGGCCAGGATGCCGTCTCGCAGAACTTCGCCCGGTCCGGCACCGACAAGTTCGCCGGGGTCCCGTGGCGGCCCAGCCCGCACGGCTCCCCGGTGCTCGACGACGTCGTCGCCTGGATCGACTGCGAGCTGTGGGCCGAGTACGACGGCGGGGACCACACCATCGTCGTCGCCCGGGTGCTCGACCTGGGGGCGGTCCCCGACCGGCGGCCGCTGCTGTTCCACCGGGGCAGCTACGGCCTGCTGCGCGACGGCGAGGGCTGAGCACGGTTCCCGCCCCCGGGCGCGGGGCACCCACCGGGGCACACGTCCGGCGACGCGAGGAGGAACCGTGGGACTGCTCGACCGGCTCTTCGGCCGCAGGCGCCCGCACGAGGACCGCGGCCACGCGGGGTACGGCGGGGGCTACGGGGCTCCCGGCGGCCACGGCGGCGCCCCGGCGGGCCAGCCCTACGGCGCGCCGCAGCCGACCGCCGACGACCAGGCGATCGAGCGCTACCGCTACCTGCTGCGCACGGCGCCGCCCGACCAGATAGAGCAGGCGCACGCCGAGGCGTTCGCCCAGCTGGCCCCGGAGCAGCGCGCCCAGGTGCTCGGCCGGCTGAGCGAGTCGGTGCCCGCCGGCGAGCGGCCGGCCGGTGACGACCCTCGGACGCTCGCCCGCGCCGCCACGCGGGCCGAGCTGCGGCAGCCCGGGTTCATGGAGCGCACCTTCGGCGGTCCCGGCGGCGGGCCGGGGTACGGCCCGGGGCGCGGGTACGGCGGGCCGGGCATGGGCAGCATGATCGGCGGCAGCATGCTCGGCACCATCGGCGGTCTGGTCATCGGCACGGCGGTCGCCGATGCGCTGTTCGACACCGGCCTCGGCGACGGCGGGCTCTTCGGCGGGGGCGACGAGGAGGCCTACGCCGCGGGGTACGAGGACGGTGCCGGCGGCTTCGAGGACCCCGGGGCCGGCTACGGCGGCGACTACGGCGGTGGCGACTTCGGCGGCGGGGACTTCGGCGGCGGGGACTTCTAGGCGCCGCGCCGCCGCCGGAGCAGCAGCAGGCCGAGCACCGGCAGCACCAGCGGCACGTACCCGTAACCGCGGCCGAACTCCGACCAGACCGTCTCGTCGGGGAACGCCGCCGGGTCGGCCAGTGACAGCGTGCCGACGACGAGCACGCCGGCCAGCTCGACCAGGATCGCGGCCAGTGCGGTGCGCCGGCCCCCGCGGCCGCCGCGGGCCAGCGCCACGGTGGCCACGACGTACACGGCCGCCGCGAACGCCGACAGCAGGTAGGCCAGCGGGGCCTCGTCGAACCGGGTGGCCAGCTGGACGCCGGCGCGAGCGCCCGCCGCGAGCGCGAAGATGCCGTAGAGCAGCACCAGCACGCGCGCGGGCCCGGCGGAACCCGGCGCCGCCGCCTCGGCGGGCCGGCCCAGCCCGCGGTCACGCACCCGTGGCCTCCCACAGCTGAAGCAGGCGCCACACCATGACGCCGACGGCGGCCGCCGCGACCGCGAGGACGGTGCCGGCCCAGCGGCTCCGCTCCGCCTGCGCCCACAGCACCCCCGCGACCGGGATGAGCAGCACACCGAACAGGTAGCCGAGGAACGTGGGGATGTCGGCGGGGGTGCCGTCGCCCATCCGCGCGAACGCCAGCACCGCCTGAAGGACCAGGAGCGCCTCCAGCAGGCCGGCGCCGGCGAGGTGCACCAGGCCGGTCCGGCGGCGCGCGACGGTGGACGCCAGCCCGGCGAGGACCACGAGGGCCGCCACGGCGGTGATCGCGACGACGAGGGCGGGGCTCACGATCGCGGCGCGGGCGGGACGGGGGCGAGCACGGCCCCATCCTCCCGCCCCCGGGGCGCGGGGCGGCTGCGGGGTCGCCGGCGCGGCTCGACCGGGTGTGCCGGCCGCGACCCCGGTGCGGACCGGCCGGGACCGGTGTGGCAGGTTAGGCACACCTTAGTTAGGGCTCCCTAGCCTCAGTCCCCGACAGGAGCACCATGCGCACCGCCGCCCGGCCGCTCACGGCCCTCGCCCTCCCGCTCACCGCCGTCCTGGCGCTCTCCGCGTGCGGTGGTGACGCCGATGCCGAGACCGCCGCCCCCGCCGAGACGGAGACGGTCAGCTTCACCTGGGACCGGAACGTCGCCGGTGAGGACGAGGAGCCCGAGTACGAGCAGACGACCGTCGAGGTCCCGAAGAACCCCGGGAAGATCGTCACCTTCGACATCGCCAGCCTCGACACCATCGGCGCGCTCGGCGGCGAGATCGCCGGTGCCCCGCTCGACAACGTGCCGGACTACCTCCAGCAGTACCTGGCCGACGACGCCTTCAACGCCGGCACCCTCTTCGAGGCCGACCTCGTCGAGATCGAGGCGCAGCAGCCCGACCTCATCGTCGTCGCCAACCGCTCCGCGGCGCTGTGGGAGGACCTCAACGAGATCGCGCCCACCGTCGACCTGAGCCTCCGGGGCTCCTACACCGAGAACCTCGAGCGCAGCGCCACCTTCCTCGGCGAGGTGCTCGGCGCGGAGGAGGAGGCCGCCGCCGCGCTGGAGGAGATCGACGCCGGCATCGAGGAGGCGCGCGCCGCGACCGCCGACGCCGGCCCGGGCCTGGGCCTCATGGTCTCCGGCGGCGAGCTCAGCGCGCTGGCGCCCGCCGGCGCGGACGCCGTCGGACCCGCTGTCCGCGGTGGCCTGATCTACGACGTCTTCGGCGTGGAGCCCGCGGTGGAGGACGTCGAGGCGGCCACCCACGGCGAGCCGGTCTCCTTCGAGTTCCTGCTCGAGGTCGACCCCGACACCCTCTGGGTCGTCGACCGGGACGCCGCCACCGGCGAGGCGGGCGCCCAGCCGGCCGCGGCGGTGCTCGACAACGAGATCGTCCGGCAGACGACCGCCGCCCGGGAGGACCAGATCGTCTACCTCGACCCGATGGCCTGGTACATCGTGTTCGGGGGCCTGGACTCGACGCAGATCATGATCGACGACGTCCTCCAGATCGCGGGGTGACCGCCCGGCACCGGGCCGCACGGCTGGCCCCCCGTCGCCCGTGACGACGCTCACCGCGACCCCGACGAGCACCCCCACCCGGATGCGGTCCCGCCGCACCTGGGTGGGGGTGCTCATCGGCGTGCTGCTCGTGGTCCTCGCCGTCACGAGCCTGTTCGTCGGGGTCTCCGACGTCACCCCGGCGTCGTTGCTGGCCGGCGGCGCGCAGAGCGACGCGGCCTTCCTGCTGGTGGCCAGCCGCATCCCCCGGACCGTCGCCGTCGTCCTCGTCGGCGCCTCCCTCGGCATCGCGGGTCTCATCCTGCAGATGCTCGTGCGCAACAAGTTCGTGGAGCCCAGCACGACGGGCGTCACCGAGTTCGCGACCCTCGGCATGCTCGTCGCGATGATCTTCTTCCCGGGCATGGCCGTCTTCGGCAAGATGGGCGTCGCCGCGGTCTTCGGGCTGATCGGGACCTGGGTGTTCCTCCGGGTGGTCCGCTTCGTGCCCGTGCGGCAGCTGGTGCTCGTCCCGCTGGTCGGGCTCATGCTCGGCGGTGTCGTCGAGGCCGTGACGACCTTCTTCGCCTACCGCCTGGACCTGCTGCAGTCGCTGCAGCAGTGGTCGCTGGGCAGCTTCGCCAGCGTCATGCAGGGCCGCTACGAGCTGGTCTGGGTCGCGGGGCTCATGGTCGTCGTCGCCTGGGTCGCCGCCGACCGGTTCAGCGTCATCGGGCTCGGCGAGGAGTTCGCCACCAACCTCGGCCTGGACTACCGGCGCGTGGTCGCGATCGGGATGGTCGTCGTCGCGGTGATCACGGCGGCGGTGCTGGTCACCGCAGGCATGATCCCGTTCCTCGGGCTCGTCGTCCCCAACGTCGTGAGCCTGATCATCGGCGACAACGTCCGCCGCGCGGTCCCCTGGGTGGCCGGGCTGGGCGCGGTCTTCGTCGTCGCCTGCGACATCCTGGCGCGGGTCGTCCGCTTCCCCTACGAGATCCCGTTGTCGCTCGTCGTGGGCATCATCGGCGCCGCGCTGTTCCTCTGGCTGCTCCTGCGGAAGAAGAGCCGTGCTCACTGACCCCGCCCCGCAGACCGCCCCCCGCCGGACCTCCGCGCACCTCCGCGAGCGGTGGGCGCAGCCGCCCGTGCGGCTGGCGGTGCTCGGCGCCGCCGTGCTGGTTCTCGTCGTCGTCTACCTGTTCACGGACGTCCCCGGCTCGCTGCTCTTCGCGCTGGAGATCCGCAGCCTCGCCGTCGCGGCCATGGTCGTCGTCGCCACGGCCGTGGGGGTGTCCACGGTCGTGTTCCACACGATCACGCAGAACCGCATCCTCACCCCGTCGATCATGGGGTTCGACGCGTTCTACCGGTTGATCAGCACCGTGATCGTCTTCCTGTCGGGCTCCGCGTCGTTCCTGGCCTTCGACGCGCTCACCCTGTGGCTGGTCCAGGTCGCCGTCATGGTCGCGTTCAGCGTGCTGCTGTTCACCTGGCTGTTCGGCGGCAAGCGGCGCTCGCTGCACCTCATGCTGCTGGTGGGCATCGTGCTCGGGACCTTCTTCCGCGCGGTGACCGAGTGGATGCAGCGGATGCTCGACCCGCTGGACTTCCAGGTGCTCTCCGACTCGCTGTTCGCCTCGCTCACCCGGCCCGACGAGCTGCTGCTCGGGCTCACCGCGGGGCTGGTCGCGCTGGGCTGCGCCGCCGTCGTCCCCCTGCTGCGCACCCTCGACGTGCTGACCCTGGGCGCGCCGGCGGCCGTGGGGCTCGGCATCGAGCACCGGCGGGTCGTGATGGTGCTGTTCACGATCGTCTCGGTCATGGTCGCCGCCTCGACGGCGCTGGTCGGGCCGATCCTGTTCTTCGGGCTCATCGTGGCCAACCTGGCGTACTGGTACGCGGGGTCGTTCCGGCACGTGTGGACGCTGCCGTCGGCGGTGCTCCTCGGCATGGTGTGCCTGCTGGGCGGCCAGCTCGTCCTCGACCGCGTGCTCGACTTCGGCGGCACCCTGTCGGCGGTCATCGAGTTCTCCGGCGGCCTGTTCTTCCTCTACCTCGTGCTTCGGAAGGGGGCGCGGTGATCACGCTCGACAACGTCACCAAGCGCTACGGCGGCCAGGCGGTCGTCGACGACGTCTCGATCACCTTCGGCGCCGAGGGCGTCACCTCGCTCATCGGGCCGAACGGCGCGGGGAAGTCGACGCTGTTCGCCCTGGTGGGCCGGCTGATCGCGCCCGACGCCGGCCGCGTGGCGGTCGACGGCATGGACGTGGCGACGACGCCGTCCGCCCAGCTGGCGAAGGTCCTCGCCGTGCTGCGGCAGGACAACCAGGTCGCCGCCCGCCTGACCGTGCAGGACCTGGTCGAGTTCGGCCGCTTCCCGCACTCGCGGGGCCGGCTCACGGTGGTGGACCGCGACCACGTCGAGCGGGCGATCGGCTACCTGGACCTGGACCCCTACCGGCAGCGGTTCCTCGACGAGCTCTCCGGCGGGCAGCGCCAGCGGGCGTTCATCGCGATGGTGCTCGCGCAGGACACCGAGTACGTGCTGCTCGACGAGCCGCTGAACAACCTCGACCTGCGGCACATGACCGAGATCATGCGGCTGGTCCGGCAGATGGCCGACGACCTGGGCAAGCGGGTGGTCACGGTGCTGCACGACATCAACTTCGCGGCCACCTGGTCCGACCGCATCGTCGCGATGCGCGACGGCGCGGTCGTGGCGGACGCGGCCGCGCGCGACATCATGCGGCCCGAGGTGCTGGCGGCGGTCTACGACACCTCGGTCGACGTCCGGGAGATCGACGGCCGGCCGGTCGCCCTCTACTACGGCTGACCGGGCCGCCCCCTGGGCCACGATCGAGGCACCTGATCATGGCGCGTCCTCCCTCGCGGGGGGACGCGCTGCGGTGCGGGAGGACGCCCCTCGGCGGGGTGGCGCCGAAGTGTCCGTGACTCCGCAGTAACCCCTACGGCGCCGTCTCGTTGTCCGGGCACGTCCACCGGATCCCGAGGAGCGCCCCGTGAACCCGTCCTCCCGCCGTCTGCTCGGGGTGGTGTCCGGCGCCGTCGTCGCCGGCGCCCTCCTCTCCGCCCCCGCCC
>NZ_SSXC01000027.1 GCF_021699055.1 Blastococcus sp. MG754426
GGCCGTGGGGGCGGCGGTGGCGGGAACTCCGGCCGCCGGCCCGACCCCGCCGACCTCGCCCAGCTGGAGCGTTCCCCGGTGCGCTGGGGTCGCGTGGCCGCCCTGTTCCGCCCCTACCGCGGGCAGCTCGCCGTCGTGGTGGGACTCATCGTGGCGTCCTCCGCGGTCGCGCTCGCCACCCCGTTCCTCATCCGCCTGGTCATCGACGAGGCGATCCCCCGGCAGGACGTGCCGCTGCTGCTGTGGGCGGTCGGCGGGATGCTGGCCGTCACCGTCGTCACGGCCGTGTTCGGCGTCGTCCAGACCTGGCTGTCCACCACCGTCGGGCAGCGGGTCATGCACGGCCTGCGGACGGCGGTATTCACCCACCTGCAGCGCCAGCCGCTGGGCTTCTTCACCCGCACCAGGGGCGGCGAGGTGCAGTCGCGGCTGATGAACGACATCGGCGGCATGCAGTCGGTGGTCACCTCGACCGCCACGTCCTTCGCGGCCAACGCCACCACGGTCGTCGGCACGGTGGTCGCCATGGTGGTGCTCAGCTGGCGGCTGTCGCTGCTCTCGCTGGTCGTGCTGCCGCCGGCGGTCTGGCTGACCCGGCGGGTCGCCCGCATGCGCCGCACGATCACCGCCCAGCGGCAGCGGCACCTCGCCGACCTGCACTCCCAGGTCGAGGAGGGGCTCAGCGTCAGCGGCGTACTGCTGGGCAAGACCCTCGGCGCGGGGCCCGCGCAGTCGCAGCGCTTCGCCGGCACGTCGGAGTTCCTGGTGGACCTCGAGGTGCGCTCGCAGCTCGCCGGCCGCTGGCGGATGGCCACGATGAGCGTCGTCTTCGCCGGTATCCCGGCGCTGATCTACCTCGCCGCAGGGCTGCCGGCGACGTCGGGCGGGATGACCATCGGCACGCTGGTCGCCTTCACCACCCTGCAGGGCGCGCTCTTCCGCCCGCTCATGCAGCTGCTGGACATCGGCGTCTCGCTCACCGCCTCCATGGCGCTGTTCAGCCGGGTGTTCGAGTACCTGGACCTGCCCGTCGACATCGACGACCCCGCCTCCCCCGTGCCGCTGGACCCGGCCGGGGTGCGTGGTGAGGTCCGCTTCGAGCACGTCGGCTTCCGGTACCCCGACGGCGTCCGCCCGGCGCTCGACGACGTCGACCTCACCGTGCCCGCCGGCTCCACCCTGGCGCTGGTGGGCGAGACGGGCTCGGGCAAGAGCACGCTCGCCTCGCTGGTCGCCCGCCTCGACGATCCCACGACCGGCCGGGTGGTGATCGACGGCGTCGACGTCCGCGACCTGCGGCTGGCCGACCTCGCCCAGGTCGTGGGCGTCGTCTCCCAGGAGACCTACCTGCTGCACGGGACGGTGCGGGAGAACCTGCTGCACGCCCGGCCCGGCGCCACCGACGCCGAGCTGGTCGACGCCGCCCGCCGGGCCCAGGTGCACCACGTCATCGCGGCGCTGCCCGACGGCTACGACACGGTGGTGGGGGCACGCGGGCACCGCTTCTCGGGCGGGGAGAAGCAGCGCCTGGCGATCGCCCGCACGCTGCTGCGCGACCCGCGGGTGCTGGTGCTCGACGAGGCGACCAGCGCCCTGGACAACGAGACCGAGCGGGCGGTGCAGGCGGCGCTGGACGAGGCGGCCCGCGGCCGCACGACGATCACCATCGCGCACCGGCTCTCCACCGTCCGCGACGCGGACCGCATCGTCGTCCTCGACGCCGGCCGGGTCGTCGAGCAGGGCACGCACGAGGAGCTCCTGGTGCTCGGCGGCCGGTACGCCCGGCTGGCCGGCCTCGCGCAGCGGGACGCCGCCCTCGCCGGCTGACGCAGGACCCCGTCGCCCCCCAGCACTCGCTCCGCTCGCGCCGGTTCCCTGCGACGGGGCCGTTCCAGCACGTCACCTGCTCGCGGCGGGACCCTGCAGCGGGGCCTTTCCGGTCGTGACGCTCGCCGCACGTGGAATCCCCCGCGCGCGCCCGGCGGTTGCGCCCTGTCATGGACCTGTTCTCCCCCGTGCGGCTCGGTGACCTCGAGCTTGCCAACCGCGTCGTCATGGCCCCGCTCACCCGCATGCGCTCCGGGCGGGCCGCCGTCCCCCGCGACGTCGTCGTCGAGCACTACGAGCAGCGCGCCGGCGTGGGCCTGATCATCACCGAGGGGACGTTCCCGAACGAGGAGTCGCGGGCCTTCGCCGGCCAGCCGGGCATCGTCACCGACGAGCAGGCCGCCGGCTGGCGGCGGGTCGCCGACGCCGTCCACGCCCGCGGCGGCCGCATCGTCCTGCAGGTCATGCACGGCGGGCGGGTCTCCCACCCCGAGCTGACCGGCACGCGCGTCGTCGGGCCGAGCGCGATCGCCATCGACGGCGAGGTGCACGTCGGCGGTGGGGTCAAGAAGCCCTTCCCGGTGCCGCACGCGCTGACCACCGAGGAGGTCCGCGCCACGGTCGCCGACTTCGTCGCCGCCTCGCGCCGCGCCGTCGACGCCGGCCTGGACGGCGTGGAGCTGCACGGCGCCAACGGCTACCTGCTGCACGAGTTCCTGTCGCCGGCGTCCAACCGGCGCGAGGACGCATACGGCGGCAGCCCGGAGAACCGGGCCCGGTTCGTGCTGGAGGTCGCCGGCGCCGTCGCCGCGGAGATCGGCGCCGGGCGGGTGGGCCTGCGCATCTCGCCGGAGCACAACATCCAGGGCGCCCTGGAGACCGACCGCGCCGACGTGCTGGCCACCTACGGCGCGCTGGTCGACGGGCTGCGCCCGCTGGGCCTGGCCTACCTCAGCGTGCTGCACGTCGAGCCCGCCGGTGACCTGGTGCAGGAGCTGCGCCGCCGCTTCGGCGGGCCGCTGATCGCCAACAGCGGCTTCGGGACGGTCACCACCCGCGCGGAGGCGGTGCAGCTGATCGAGGATGCGCACGCCGAGGCCGTCGCCGTCGGCCGGCCCGTGCTGGCCAACCCGGACCTGGTCGAGCGGTGGGCCGGCGAGCACCCGGAGAACGAGCCCGACCCGCGCACCTTCTACACCTCCGGCCCGGAGGGCTACACCGACTACCCGACGCTGGCCACCGCGGGGCGCTGAGCGGCAGGGGCCGGGCGGTCCGCCGCCCGGCCCTCCTGCTCAGTCCAGGTCCGCCTGCCAGAGGTCGGGGCCGAACACCTCGTACTGGATGTCCTTCGGCGGGATGCCGCGGTCCATGAGCCGGCTGCGCAGCGCCTGCATGAACGGCAGCGGCCCGCAGAGGTAGTACAGCGCGCCCGCCGGCAGCTCCACCTCGTCGAGGTCCACCTGGCCCTCGTGCACGCCGTCGACCGGCAGCGAGCACTCGCCACCGCGCTCGAACCAGACGTCGATCCGCCCGTTGGGCAGCGTGCGGATGTCGTCGAGCACCTGGCGGCGCAACGCCCAGGAGGGCTCGTCCAGCGCCGCGTGCCACAGCCGGATGTCCAGGTGCGAGCCGGCGTTCACCAGGTGCGAGAGCATCCCGGCCATCGGGGTGATGCCGATGCCGGCGCTGGCGAAGACCACCGGCCGGCCGGAGTCGTCGAGGACGACGTCGCCGAAGGGCAGGGACATCTCGATCCGGTCGCCCACCTGGACCCGGTCGTGCAGCAGGTTGGACACCTCGCCGTCGGGCTTGCCGCCGCCGTGCACCCGCTTGACCGCGAACTGGCGGTGCTCGCCGTCGTCGGCGGCGGTGAGGCTGTACTGCCGGGGTTGGCGGACGCCGTCGGGCATCACCGGGCGCACGGTCACGTACTGGCCGGGCAGCGACGTCTTCACCAGCCGGTCGTCGACCCGCTTGACCTTGACGGTGAGGACGTCCTCGGTCTCCCGGATCCTGTCGGTGACCTCCCACTCCCGCCAGACGGTCTCGGGCCGGACGCCGCGGGCGCTGTAGAGGCCGCGCTCCTGGTTGATCAGGGCGTTGGCCATCAGCCAGTACACCTCGTCCCAGGCGGCGGCCACCTCCGGCGTGACCGCGTCGCCCAGGACGTCGGCGATCGCCCAGAACAGGTTGTCGTGGACGACCTGGTACTGCGCCGGCGTGATGCCCAGCGAGGCGTGCTTGTGCGCGATCCGGCTCATCAGGTGCTCGGGCAGCTGGTCGGGGTGGTCGACCAGCGCGCTGGCGAAGACCGCCACGGAACCGGCGAGCGCCACCTGCTGGGTGCCCTCGGCCTGGTTGCCCCGGTTGAACGTGCCGTCGAGCAGTTCGGGGTGCTCGCCGAACAGGTGCGCGTAGAACCGCCGCGCGATCTCCTGGATGTTCTCGGCGACGACCGGCAGCGTGGCCTGGATGACGGGTGCGGACCTCTCGGAGAGCATGTCGCTTCCTTCCCCCTCGGTTCTCGGACCACCGCCACGTTAGGCAACCCGGGATGCCTGGGCAGTCCGGAGCGGTCGCCGCGGAGGGGCTCCCGCCGTAGGGTCACCGCCCCGGGCGCGGGAACAGGTCCGTCCGACGAGCAGCGGGGGTGGGAACGCGATGCCTGCGCAGGAAGGCGCGGGGGCGTGCGGTGACGCAGCCGCGGGGCTCCCGGACGGCCACCTGGCGTGCGCCTTCGTGCAGGCGGTCGACGCACTGCTGTGCATCATCGACGCCGAGGGCAGGATCGTGCTCGCCAACCCTGCGCTGCAGCGCTTCACCGGCCTCGACCGGGACGACCTGCTCGGCCGGCGGTTCGTCGACGTCTGGGTCATCCCGGGCGACGTCCCCTATGCCGAGGACGCCGTACGGCTGGCGATCGCCACCGGGACGGCCCACCCGCTGGAGGCCGACTGGATCGACGGGCGCGGCCAGCTGCGGCGGATCACGCTGCGCAACACCGTCCTGCGGGACGAGGCCGGCCGGCCGTACGCGATCGCCTGCGTCGGGCTCGACGTCACCGAGGAGCGGGCCCGGGAGGCGTGGCTGCACGAGCAGACCCGCACCGATCCGCTCACCCGGATCGCCAACCGGGGGGCGCTGTTCGACGTGCTCGGGCTCCGCCTGGAGATGACCGGGTGCGGGCTGCTGTTCTGCGACCTCGACGAGTTCAAGCAGGTCAACGACCGGTACGGGCACGGGGTGGGTGACCGCCTGCTCGCCGAGGTGGCGACCCGCCTCGTCGAGGTCGCCGGCGCGGAGAACCTGGTGACGCGCTTCGGCGGGGACGAGTTCGTGATCGTCTGCCCCGCCGGGAACGAAGCCGAGCTGGTCGACCTCTCGCGCCGCGTCGTCACCCGGATGAGCCTGCCCTTCCCCGGGCCCGACGGGCCGCTGTCGATCGGGGTGAGCGTCGGGGTGGCCGTCGGGCGCCCCGGGGAGCCGGCGGACGACGTCATCGCCCGCGCCGACCGCGCGATGTACGGCGCGAAGAGCAACCAGCGCCGGCGGGCGCGCCGCCTGCCCTGATCCGCCGTGCCCGCCCGGGTTCGCGATGAGTTACGGCGCCGCCGGTCGTCTAACCGGCGACCCACCCGTTCCAGCAAGGAGCACCCCATGCGTCCGCTCGTCGTCACCACGTTCCTGACCCTCGACGGGGTCATGCAGGCACCCGGCGGCCCGAGGGAGGACACCACCGGCGGCTTCCGCTGGGGCGGCTGGCTCGTGCCACACTTCGACGAGGCCATGGGGGCCCGGATGGAGCGGTGGTTCGCCCCCGCCGGGGACTTCCTCCTGGGCCGCGGCACCTACGAGATCTTCGCCGCCCACTGGCCGAAGGTGCCGACCGACGGCGACCCCGTCGGCACGGCGCTCAACACGCTGACCAAGCACGTGGCCTCGCGGACGCGCTCCGCACCGCTGGAGTGGGACACCGCGCGGCTGCTCGAGGGCGACGTCCCCGCTGCGGTGCGGCGGCTCAAGGCCACGGACGGCGGCGAGCTGCAGGTGCACGGCTCGGCCGGGCTGGTGCACACGCTGCTGCGCGAGGACCTCGTCGACGAGCTGCGGCTGATCACCTTCCCGGTCGTCGTGGGCGCGGGCAAGCGGCTGTTCCCCGACGACGCGGCGGCGCGGTCGTGGCGGCTGACCTCCTCGGAGGTGACCTCGACCGGGGCGG
Organism: Blastococcus sp. MG754426; assembly: GCF_021699055.1. Classification (GTDB taxonomy): domain Bacteria; phylum Actinomycetota; class Actinomycetes; order Mycobacteriales; family Geodermatophilaceae; genus Blastococcus. The sequence goes on from NZ_SSXC01000027.1 coordinate 6,047, forward strand.
TCATGGCGGCCTACCAGCGGGTCGGTGAGCTGCAGACCGGGGACCTGACGCTGCCGGGGTGAGCCGAGGGCGGCGGGTTCCACGTGGAACCCGCCGCCCGGGTCCGGGATCAGTAGGCGACGGTGAAGTGGGCCCGCCGGTGCGCCGGCTGCTCGATCTCGTCGACCAGTGCGCGCGCGAAGTCGGCGCCGCTGATGTACGAGCCGGCCTCGTCGTCGGTCAGCAGCACCTCGCCGCCGACCCGGTAGGTGCCCCGGGGCTCGCCGGGGGCGTAGGCGCCGAAGCCGGCGGGCGGGCTGACGTAGAACCAGTCGAGGCTCTCCGTCCCCCGCAGCTCGGCCAGCGCGCCGGCCATCTCGACGCTCTCCGGGCGGTACTCGGCCGGGAAGTCGGGGGTGTCGTACACCAGCGGGCCGTCCGCGCTGACGCGGAGCGACCCGGTGCCCCCGACCACGCCCAGCCGGACGCCGGCCCGCTCGGCCTCGGCGGCCAGCGCGGCGATGCCCCCGCGCACCTCGCCGGCCATGTCGCCGCGCGGCGCCACGGCGACCACCACGACGTCGGCCGCCTCGAGGGCCGCGGCGCGGGTGGCCGGGTCGAGCAGGGAGCCCTGCTCGTAGCGCACGCCGTCGGTCCGCTGCTCGGGGAGCGACCGGCTCCAGGACGTCACCTGGTGCCCCCGGCGGGCCGCCTCGGCGACCAGGTGGCCGCCCGCGTAGCCCGTGCCGCCGAACACGCCGATCCGTGCCATGTCGTCTCCTCCGCTCGACCTTGCCGTCGCGCGGAGGAACCCGCTTCGGTGGTTGAGCATTCCACCACCGCGCCACCGGCGGGCATCGGTGGCGCACCACGGCCGCGCCGGGGAGTGTGGTCATGATCGGTTGAGGGCGCGACGACGAGGTCGCGGGCGAGCGAGGAGGTCCCATGGCGGAGGTCCACGGCAGGTGCGACGAGCGGTTCGCGGGGGTGCGCGAGGCGCTGGCGCAGCAGCTGGACGGCGAGGAGCTCGGCGCATCGGTCGCCGTGGACCTCGGCGGCGAGACCGTCGTCGACCTCTGGGGCGGCTACCGCGACGAGGCGCGCACCCTGCCGTGGTCGGAGCACACGATCGTCAACGTCTGGTCGACGACGAAGTGCGTGCTGGCGCTGGCCGCCCTCGTGCTGGCCGACCGCGGCGAGCTGGACCTCGACGCGCCGGTGGGCGACTACTGGCCGGAGTTCTGCGCCAAGGGCAAGAAGGACGTCCGGGTCCGCCAGCTGCTCTCGCACACCTCCGGTGTCTCGGGCTGGGAGCAGCCCTTCTCCATCCGCGACATGTACGACTGGCCGTCGGCCACCGAGCGGCTGGCCCGGCAGCGGCCCTGGTGGGAGCCGGGGACGGCGTCGGGCTACCACGCGAACAACCAGGGGCACCTGGTCGGCGAGGTGATCAGGCGGATCACCGGCACGACGTTCAAGAAGTTCGTCGCCGACCGGATCGCCGACCCGCTGGGCGCGGACTTCCAGATCGGGGCCCGCGAGTCGGAGGTGTCGCGCATCGCGCCGGTGGTGCCCCCGCCGCCCCCGGACGTCGACCCGCGCACGCTGGACCCCGAGTCGGTGTCGGTGAAGACCTTCACCGGCCCGCTGGCCTCGGCCAAGGCCGCCAACAGCCCCGAGTGGCGGGCCGCGGACCTCGGCGCCCTCAACGGGCACTCCAACGCCCGCGGCGTCATGCGGGTGCTGCGCACGCTCGCGCTGGGCGGTGAGGCCGGCGGGGTGCGGCTGCTCTCACCGGAGACCGTGGACGAGGTCTTCCAGGTGCAGGCCGACGGCGTGGACCTCGTGCTGGGCGCGCCGTTCCGGTGGGGGACGGGCTTCTGCCTCGGCTCGCCGACGGTGCCCTACGTGCCTGCGGGCCGGACCTTCTTCTGGGGCGGCTGGGGCGGCTCGCTGGCGGTGGTCGACCTCGACCGGCGGCTGACGATCACCTACATGATGAACAAGATGGGCGGCGGGTTGATCGGCTCGCCGCGCAGCGAGGCCTACGTGCGGGCCGTGTACGACGCGCTGGGCTGATGGACCTCGACGACGTCCTGCCCCGGCCGGAGCACGTCACCCGGCAGGCGCGCTGGATCCCGGCGGAGCCGGCCGCCGTCTGGGGCGCGCTGCACGAGGTGCGGCTCTCCCAGCTGCCGGTGACGCTGGTCCTGGGCGCCGCCCGGTTCCTGCCGGTGGTGCTCTCCGGCCGCGGGCTCGGGCAGCTGCACGACCGGCCGTTCCTCGACGCCCTGCCGGTGCCGCTGCTGGGCGCTGAGGCCCCGTCGGCGGTGGTCTTCGGTGGCCCGCTGCAGGCCTGGCGCCTGGACGGCGGCGAGGACGGGCCGGCTCTCGACGCGCAGGCGTTCCGCCGGTTCACCCAGCGCGGCTGGGTCAAGGCGGCGATCGACTTCCGGCTGACCCGCCGCGGCGCCGGGACCGAGCTGAGCTCGGAGACCCGCGTGGCCTCGACCGACGAGGTCACCCGGCGCCGGTTCGACCGCTACTGGCGGCTGATCCGGCCGGGCAGCTCGGCGGTCCGCTGGGAGGTGCTGACGGCGGTCGAGCTCAAGGCCACCGGCCGCCTGCCCTGATCCTCGTGCGTGTGCGCAGGCACCGGGTCCTGACGCCGCTCATCCGGCGCCGGCGCACACCGTCGGAGAGGGGGCCGGGCCGGTCGGGGAGGATCGGCCCGTGCCGTGGACCGAGGCCGACATCCCCGACCTGACCGGCCGCACCGCGGTGGTGACCGGCGCCAACGGCGGGCTGGGCCTGCAGACGTCGCTGGCGCTGGCCGGCGCCGGTGCGCACGTGGTCCTCGCCGCGCGGGACCCGCGGAAGACCGACGCCGCGGTCGCGCGCATCGCCGAGCGGTACCCGGCGGCGTCGCTGGAGGTGGTGCCGCTGGACCTGGGAGACCTCTCCGTGGTGGCGACGGCGGCGCGGCAGGTGCTCGCGGCCCACCCGCACCTCGACCTGCTCGTGAACAACGCCGGGATCATGGCGATGCCGCAGCGCAGCACCGCCGACGGGTTCGAGCTGCAGCTCGGGGTGAACCACCTCGGGCACTGGGCGCTCACCGCGCACCTGCTGCCGGCCCTGCTGGCGGCGCCGGCGGGACGGGTCGTGACGGTGACCAGCACGGCGCGCCACCGTGCCCGGCGACTGGACCCGGCCGACCCGCACCTGCGGAGCGGCTACGGGGCCTGGGCCTCCTACGCCCGGGCCAAGATGGCCAACCTCCACTTCGGGCTGGGGCTCCAGCAGCGGTTCGAGCGGGCGGGGGTCCCCACCGCCTCGCTGCTCGCGCACCCCGGGCTGACCGGCACCGACCTGCAGGCCCGGGCGGTGCGGGAGGGTGGCGCCGGGTGGGTGGGCGCGTTCTTCGAGGCGCTGACGGCGCGGTCGGGGATGACCCCGCTCGAGGGCGCCCGGCCGCAGCTGCGGGCGGCGACCGATCCCCGGGCCCGGGGCGGTGAGCTGTACGCGCCCCGGTTCGGCTCGACCGGCGCGGCGGTGCGGCGCCCGGTGCTGCGCCGGTGGGGCCTGCAGGAGCAGATCGACGTCCTGTGGGAGGTGTCGGCGCGGGAGACCGGCATCCCCGTCGAGGTGCCGCCCGCCTGACTGCTGCCCGGGCGCCGGAGTGGCGCGCTCGGCCACGACATGCGGGAAGCCGGGCTCCCGGGAGGCCGGTGAGGCCCCGTTTCCCGTAGGTCGGCCCACCCCGGTCCGGTCCGGGACGCCGACCGTGCGGGTCAGCGGGGGAGCGGGCCGTGCCCGGGTTCGCTGCCGTCGGGCACGTGCCGCTCGGTGCCCCGCCCGACCCGTTCCCCGCAGACGTCGCACACCCAGGAGGCGCTGATCCGGTGCCCGTGGTGGTGCAGCTCGACCGGGGGCGTGTCCGCGACGTGGCGGTCGCCCCACTGCATGAGCGCCTGCAGCACCGGCAGCAGGTCGCGGCCGGACCGCGTGAGGTGGTAGTCGGCGCGCGGCGGCGTGCGGCTGTACTCGCGCCGCTCGAGCACGCCGGCGTCGACGAGGGCGGCCAGCCGCGCGGCCAGCCGTTCCCGGGGGGCGCCGGTGCCGCGCAGGATCTCGCTGAACCGGTGGGCCCCCAGCGACACCTCGCGGACGATCAGCAGCGCCCACCGGTCGCCGACGACGTCGAGCGCGCCCGCGATGGAGCAGCGCCGGCCCGGGAGCTCGTCCAGTCGCGTCGTCACCCCTACAGGTTCGCATGTCGAACCGAGTCGTGTAGCGTCCCGGCCCATCCGGTTCGGAAACCGAACCATCGACGACGCAGGGGTGCCCATGAGCACGACGGCGGAGCGGCAGGGGGCGAGGGCGACCCGGCCGGGGCTGGTGCTCCTCGTGGTGTCGGCGGCGGTGTTCCTCGCCGCCCTCGACCTGTTCATCGTCAACGTGGCGTTCCCCGCGCTGAGCCGGTCGCTCGACGCCTCCACCACGGCGCTGTCCTGGGTGCTCAACGGCTACACGATCGGCTTCGCCGCGCTGCTCGCCCCGGCGGGCCGGGTCGCCGACCGCGTCGGCCGGCGGCGGGTCTTCCTCACCGGGCTGGCGACCTTCGGCGCCGGCTCGCTGGGCTGCGCGCTGGCCTGGGACGTGGGCAGCCTGGTCGCCTTCCGCGTCGTCCAGTCCACCGGTGCGGCCCTGGTGACGGCGACGTCGCTGGCGCTGCTGCTGCACACCTTCCCCCCGGCCCGGCGGGCGCAGGCGATCGCGGTCTGGTCGGCCGTCGGCGGGGTCGCCGCCGCGCTGGGGCCGCCGATCGGCGGGCTGCTGGTCGAGGCGTCGTGGCGGTGGGTGTTCCTGGTCAACCTGCCGGTCGTCGTCGCCGCGCTGGTGGTGGGCCTCCGGGTGCTGCCCGAGTCGCGGGACGAGGCCGAGACCCGCCGCCCCGACGTCGTCGGCACCGCCCTGCTCGTGCTGGCCGTCGGTGCGCTGGCGTACGCGCTGGTCGACGCCCCCGAGCGGGGCTGGGGCGACGCCGTCGTCCTCGGGGCCTTCGCCGTCGCCGTCGTCGCGGGCGTCCTGGTCGTGGCCCGGGCGGCGCGGGCGCCGCGGGGCACGGTGCCCGTGCTGCCGCTGCCGCTGTTCCGCGCCCGGGCGTTCGCGCTGGCCTGCCTGTCGATCGCGGCGTTCATGGCCGCCTTCGCCGCGATGCTGCTGGGCAACGTGCTGTGGCTGACCGGCGGCTGGGGCTACACCGCCGTCGAGGCCGGCTTCGCCCTCGTGCCCGGGCCGCTGCTGGCCGCGCTCGCCGCGGTGCCGGCCGGGAGGCTGGGCGCGCGGGTGGGGTGCGGTGCGGTGGCCGCGGCCGGGACGGCGCTGTTCGCGCTCGGTGCCCTGTGGTGGCTCACCCGGGTGGGGGCGGAGCCGGGCTACCTGACCGCCTTCCTGCCCGGGCAGCTGCTCACCGGCCTGGGCGTGGGGCTCACCCTCACCAACCTGTCGGCCGCGGCCTCCTCCGCGCTGCCCCCGGGTGCCCTGGCCACCGGCACCGCCACGTTCGGGGCGTCCCGGCAGCTCGGCGCGACGCTCGGCGTGGCGCTGCTGCTGGCCGCCGTCGCCCGCAGCGGCGGGGAGCTGCCCGGCGCCGACCGGGGCTGGCTGCTCGTCGTCGTCCTCGCCGCCGTGGCCAGCGCGCTGTCGCTGGCGATCGGCCGCGCCCGGCACCCCGAGCTCACCCCCGTCACCCGAGAGGAAGTGCCGTGACCACCACGACCACCAGCGGACGCCGGCTCGCCTTCGACCCGACCTGGCGCTCGTTCACCGCGACGCAGGGTGGGCTGGTCGTCGGCCACCTGCTCGACGCCGCCGCCGCGCTGGCGGGTGCGCCCCCGCGTGCGGGCACCGCCCACCTGCTCGGCGGGGTGGCCGCCGGTGTCGAGGCGGAGGTGACCGCCGTGGCGGACCGGGCCGGCCGCACCGGCAGCGTGCGCAGCGAGCTGCGGCAGGACGGCGAGCTCCGAGCGGTGGCCCAGGTGCTCACGCTGGCCCGCCCGGTGTCCGCCGGCATGGAGCACGGGGCGCCGGACGAGCAGCCGCGGGTGGCCGACGGCGTCCCCTTCGAGCTGCCGCGCGAGTACGTGCCGGTCGCCGAGCACACCGAGATCCGGGCGCTGGGGGCATCCCGGCCGCTGGCCGGGGGGAGCGAGCCGCGGTTGCACGCCTGGGTCCGCATCCGCGGCGCGCAGCTCCCGCCGCTGGTGCAGCTCGGCGTGCTGCTGGACGCGCTGCCGCCGTCGCTGTTCGCCGTCCGCACCACCCCGGCCGCGATGCCGACCGTGGAGCTGACCGCCCACCTGGCCGGGCCGGTGCCGGCGACGGGAGCGTGGGTGCGGGTCGACCAGCGGACCGTCTGGTGCGACGACGACGTCGCCGTCGACGACGTCGAGCTGCGGGCGGAGGACGGCGCGCTGGTCGCCCGCGGCCGGCAGACCCGGCGGCTCCCCGCCGGCTGACCGGTGGTGCTCAGCGGGCGGGCGCCTGCACGTCGGCCGACGGCGGCTGGGTGAACTGGCGGACCGCCGCCAGGAACGCCGCCGGGTCGTCGGCGAACAGCCCGACCCGGCGCACCGTCGCCTCGCCCTCGGGGAGGCGGACGGCGACGGGCCGGTCCAGCTCGACCTCCACGTTGGTCCGGTCCTGCATCCACAGGTCGAGGGACCCGGCGTCCCGGTCCAGTCTGGGGGCCTTCTCCTCCCGCGTGCGCAGCCGGCGGGAGACGGCGTCGACCGCGTCCCAGGGCAGGTCGACGTCGACGTCGGCCGTGAACCGGGCGCGGATGCCGTCCGGGCCGACGGCGTGCGGCCGCGTGACGTGGGCGGCGAGGAACCCGATCATCCAGGTGAGCCCCCAGATGCCGAGGACGAGCAGCGGGATGCGCACGAGCGGCCACCGGTGGACCAGCACGTCGACGACGACCAGTTCGATGGCCGACACGACGATGAAGGTGATGATCACCGGCAGCACCGACCGGTGGTAGGTGAACGCCGCTGCGCCGGCCGGGACCCGGGGGCGGCGGAAGGCCCACCGGTAGAGGCTCTGCCAGATGCCGATCTCCATCTGCACCGCGCGGGCGGCCAGGTGGCGGACGAGCTGCCCGGTGGTGCGGCGGCCGGGGTCGGGGGTGGTCACGGTCGGGCCTCCGGGTCCATCAGCTCGTGCAGGCGGGCGGCGACGGCGTCCAGGTCGGCGCGGAACCGCTCCAGCCGGGCCGGGTCGAAGCCGTCGACCAGGTGGGCGGCGATCCGGCGGTGGTCGGCGTCCATCTGCGCCGTCGTCCGGACGCCGAGGTCGGTGAGGGTGACGAGGGTGATCCGCCGGTCGGTCGGGTGCGGCTCCCGGCGGACGTAGCCGCGCTCCTCCAGGGCGTCCACGAGGCCGGTGACGTTCCGCGGGGTGACGTCGAGGGCGGTGGCGAGCGCGCGCTGGCTGGACGGGCCGCGCCGGTGGACCTCCCACAGCAGGTGGGTGCGGGCCGGGGTCAGACCGGCGGGCTCGAGCTCCCGGGCCATGTCGGCCTGGACGAGCAGCGCGATCTCGAGCAGGCGGTCGAAGACGGCGACGTCGGCGGACACGACTGTGAAGGTACTACACGATTACCGTCATTCCGGGGTCTGCCGACCTGTCGAGCAGGCACGGGCATCTGGCACCGCCTCGCCCATCCCTGGTGACGTGGACCACAGTCCGGGTAGCCTGGTTGAACATTCCACTATCTCGGCCGGTCCCGTGCCAGGGCCTCGGCCGCTCCGTCGAAGGGATCCCGATGACCGCTCTCCCCACGGACGCCGCCGAGCCGGGAGTCTCCGTCACCACCGACGTCCTGGTCGTGGGATCCGGCCCGGCGGGGGCGTCGGCCGCGCTGTTCCTCGCCTCGTACGGCACGTCGACCCTGCTGATCACCAAGTACGGCCGGCTGTCGGACACCCCCAGGGCGCACATCACCAACCAGCGGACCATGGAGGCGATGCGCGACATGGGGCTCGAGGAGCGCCTCGTGCGCGAGGCGACGCCCTGGGCGTCCATGGGCAACACGACCTTCTGCACCAGCCTGGCGGGCGAGGAGCTGGGCCGGATCCCGTCCTGGGGCACCGACACCGTCCGGCACGCGGACTACGAGCTGCAGAGCCCGTGCACGATGCTGGACGCGCCGCAGACGATCACCGAGCCGATCCTGGTGCAGGCCGCCCAGGAGCGCGGTGCGCGGGTGCGGTTCGACACGGAGTACCTCGGCCACGTCCAGGACGCCGACGGCGTCACCACGACCGTGCGCGACCGGCTCACCGGCGCGGAGTTCACGGTCCGGTCGAAGTACCTCGTCGGGGCAGACGGCGCGCGCAGCAAGGTCGCCGCCGACCTCGGCCTGCCCTTCGAGGGGCCCGGCGCGGTCGCCGGGGCGCTGAGCATCGTCTTCGAGGCCGACCTGTCCCGCTTCGTCGCCCACCGCCCGTCGGTCCTCTACTGGATGCTGCAGCCCGGCGCGGAGAAGGAGGGTGTCGGGCTCGGGGTGCTCCGCATGATCAAGCCCTGGGACGAGTGGATGCTGATGTGGGGCTACGAGGTGGCGGCCGGGCCCCCGGAGCTCACCGACGACGTCGTCCGGGAGCTGGCGGTGAAGCTCGTCGGCACCGACGACTTCGAGATGCGGGTCAAGTCGCGTTCGCCGTGGACGGTCAACCACCACTTCGCGACGACGCTCGCCCGCGGGCGGGTCTTCTGCGCCGGCGACGCCGTCCACCGGCACCCGCCGACGAACGGGCTGGGCTCCAACACCTCCATCCAGGACTCCTACAACCTGGCCTGGAAGCTCGCCCACGTCGTCGCCGGTACCGCGGACCCCTCGCTGCTGGCGAGCTACGACGCCGAACGGGCGCCCGTCGCCCGGCAGATCGTCGAGCGGGCCAACCAGAGCATCGCGGACACCGGGAAGATCCTCACCGCCCTCGACCTGGAGCACACCGAGGCCGACGCGCTCGAGCGCCAGCTCGCGCTGTGGAAGTCGCCCGGGCCGGAGGGGGAGAAGATCCGGACGGCGCTGCGCGAGGCGATCGCCTACAAGGCCTACGAGTTCGACGCGCACGGCGTCGAGCACAACCAGCGGTACGCCTCCTCGGCCGTCGTCCCCGACGGGACGCCGATGCCGGAGTACCGCCGGGACCCCGAGCTCTACGCGCAGCCCACGACCTGGCCGGGCGCGAAGCTCCCGCACACCTGGGTGACCCGCGACGGCCACCGGGTCTCCACGCTCGACCTCGTCGGGCACGGGCGGTTCAGCGTCGTCACCGGCATCGGCGGCGAGGCGTGGGTGGACGCGGCGCGGTCGCTCGGCGAGGAGTGGGGCCTGGCGATCACGCCGGTGTCGATCGGTCCGGGTCAGGCGTTCGAGGACCCCTACGGGACCTGGGCCGAACTCAGGGAGATCGAGGACGGCGGCGTGCTGCTGCTGCGGCCGGACGCGTACGTCGCGGCGCGGCACGCCTCCGCGCCGTCCTCGCCGGAGCAGGCCGCCGGCTGGCTCCGGGACGCCGTCGGCGCCGTGCTCGGCCGGGCTGCGGGCTGACCTCCCCGGGCGCGCGACCCCGGCTCAGGTCTCCGGTTCACGCGGGGCCCGGGTGAGGGCGAGCACGCTGCCGGCGACGCCGATGAGCAGGAGGGCGAGCCCCACGCTGACCCAGCCGAAGGTGTCCCAGTAGACGTCCTCGAGCTGGATGAGCAGCGCCGCCTCGTCGACGACCAGCGCCAGCCCGATGCCGTAGCCCAGGCCCATCGCCGTGCGCACCCGCGGGCTCCGGTCACCCAGGCCCAGGAAACCGATGACCGCGAGCAGCAGGATGCCCCACACGTAGTGGTGGATGTGCACGCCGCCGGCCGAGACGTCGCCCAGGCCGGCGATGTCGACGTCGATGCGGATGAGCCAGGTCAGCAGGCGTAGCAGCGCGAAGGTGGCGGTGAACCCCCACCAGGCGAGGACGTAGCCGCGCCGGGTCGCGGCCACCTCGCGCAGGCGGTGGGGCCGGCGCTGCTCGGGCACACGTGCCCCTCTCGGCTCGGTCGGGATTCGGTGGCCATCCTGCCCGGATCAGCGGCGGGCGGCCGGATCGGCCGTGCGGCGCTCGCCCCGCCGAAGCCGGTCCTGCGGCCCCGGCCTCCCAGGCGCTCGGCGAGGTCCCCTGCGGACTTGCCGGCGCGGCTCGTGGGCGCCCTGTCCCGTCAGCGCTTCGTGCCGTGCGCGGCGACGGAGAGCGGCTCCCAGGCGCGCCACTCGGCCAGCCGGGACTCGTAGTCGCGGGTGGCGATCCCGAGCGGCCCGTCGCCGAAGAAGACGCGGAGCGGCGGGTGCTTCGCGTCGACCAGCTGCAGCACCGCTTCCCGGGTGGCCAGCGGGTCGCCCGGGTTGCCGGCGCGGGCCTTGCGCTGCTCGGCCGCCTTCTGCCGGAACTCGTCGTAGGCCGGGTTCGCCGTGGCGTGCCTCGCCGAGGAGCCGCCCCAGTCGGTGGAGTAGGCGCCGGGCTCGATGATGGTCACCTTGATGCCGAAGTCGGCGACCTCCGCGGCCAGCGACTGGCTGAACCCCTCCAGGGCCCACTTGGAGGCGTTGTAGATGCCGATGTTGGGGAAGGCGCTGATCCCGCCGATGCTGCTCACCTGCAGGATGTGGCCGGAGCTCTGGGCGCGCAGGTGGGGCAGCGCGGCCTGGGTGACGAACAGGGCGCCGAGGACGTTGGTGTCGAACTGGGCGCGGGCCTCGGCCTCGCTGATCTCCTCGACCATGCCGAACTGGCCGTAGCCCGCGTTGTTCACGACGACGTCGAGGCCGCCGAACCGCTCGTGGGCCCGGTCCACCGCGGCGACGACGGCGGCGCGGTCGGTCACGTCCAGCCGGATCGGCAGCACCCGGTCGCCGAACCGCTGCACCAGGTCGTCCAGGCTCGCGGTGTCCCGGGCGGTGGCGGCGACGCGGTCACCGCGCTCGAGGGCGGCGATCGACCACTCGCGGCCGAAGCCGCGGGATGCGCCGGTGATGAACCAGGTCCTGGGCATGCGGGGTCTCCTTCGTCGGGCGTCCGCGCCCGTCAGCGTGCGTCCCCCCGTCCTGTTCCACGGCGGGCGTGCCGAAACCGGTGCGCGGAAACACGCGGAGATGCGTCCCGCGGGCACTCTCCGGCGTTCCCGCGGGAACGGCCGGGGAGTGCTCGGCGCGTCCCGCCCTGCCCGTGTGCTCCGTCGGCCGGCCGGGGCTGGACGAGCAGTCGGTCCCTGCCCACCCACGCGGGGCAGGGACCGACGGCCGCGGACTCAGCGACGGCGGCCGAGGCGGTAGCCGACCAGGATGCCGATGAGCGTCAGCGCGGCCCCGCCCAGAGCGCCCAGCGCGAGCGTCTGCACGTCGCCGGACGGCCCGGCGGGAGCGCCCGCGCGGCCGGCGAACACCTGCGGCGCGGCCTCGGCAGCCGGGGCGGCGTGCTTGCCGGCCGGCTCCGCCTCCGTCGAGCTCACGGCGGCGGCGGACGGGACCGCCACCGGCACCGCGGCCCCGGTCAGCTCGGCGTCGATCGCCTTGAAGAACTGGCCGGCCATCCGCTTGGCGACCCCGGTGATCATCCGCTGGCCCACGCCCGCCACCGGCCCGCCGATCACGGCGTCCGCGGAGTAGGTGAGGTCCGTGGCGCCGTCCTCGGCCGGCGCCAGGGTGATCGTCACCGTCGCCCGCGCGTTCCCCGGCGCACCCGCGCCCGACGCGTGCATGACGTAGGACTTCGGGTGCTCCTTGTCCGACAGGCGCACCTCGCCGGCGTACGTCCCCTTGATCGCGCCGACGCCGACGGAGACGTTCATCTTGTACTCGTCGTCGCCGACCTGCTGCAGCGACTCGCAGCCGGGGATCGTCCGCGCGAGCACCGCCGGGTCGGTGATCACGGCCCAGACCTTCTCGGGGTCGCCGTGCAGCACCGCAGAGCCGTCGAGCTTCACGCCATCACTCCAGTCCCCGCCCGGCGCCCGGCCGTCGCGGTCATCTCCGAATCAGGGGAACGCACCAGGTCGTACAGCTCGGTGGGCGAGATCGGCATGGCGGCGATCCGCCGCCCCACCGCGTCCTCGATCGCCGAGGCCAGCGCCGCCGTCCCCGGGATGACGCCGGCCTCGCCGGCGCCCTTGATGCCCAATGGGTTCAGCGGCGAGGGCGTCTGCTGGTGGTCGATGTCGATGTCGGGCACCTCGGAGGCGTACGGCATCAGGAAGTCCATGAACGAGGCGTTCTGCAGCTGCCCGTCGGCGTCGTAGGCCATCCGCTCGTACAGCGCCCCGCCCACGCCCTGGGCGACCCCGCCGTGCACCTGGCCCTCGACGATCATCGGGTTCACGACGTTGCCGCAGTCGTGCACCACCGCGTACTTCACGACGTCGATCTCCCACGTCGCCGGGTCGATCTCCACGATCGCCGCGTGCGCGCCCGAGGCGAACGTCGAGCGGATCGGTGAGTAGTAGTCGCGGTGCTCGAGCCCGGGGGCGTCGCCCTCGGCCACCGGCGGCTTGTCGTCGTCGCCGGCCTTCGCGAACTGCGTCGCCTGCTTGGCGGCCTCGTCGAACGCGTACCGCAGCGGGTTGGACAGCACGGCGACGGTGCGCAGCGGGATCGACGTCCCCGGCACGCCCTTGACCTGCACCAGGCCCGCGTCGATCTCCAGGTCCTCCGGGGAGGCCTCCAGCACGTCCGCGGCGATCCGCAGCGCCTTCTCCCGCACACCCCGGGCGGCCAGCGCGATCGCGTTGCCGCTCATCACCGCGGCCCTCGAGGCGAACGTGCCGACGGCGTAGCCGAAGCGGCGGGTGTCGCCGGTGGTCACCTCGACGTCCTCGATCGGCACCCCGAGCTCCGAGGCGACGATCTGGGCGAACGCCGTCTCGTGGCCCTGCCCCTGCGAGGTCAGGCCGGTCGACACGAGCACCTTGCCGCTGCCGAGCACCTGCACGTGCCCGCCCTCGTAGGGCCCGGGCCCGGTGCCCTCCACGTACATCGCCATGCCGACGCCGAGCAGCCTGCCGCGCGCCTCGGCCTCCTCGCGGAGCCGCTCGGCCTCGGACCAGCCGACCAGGTCCTTGAGCTTGTCCAGGAGGCCCGGGTAGTCCCCCGAGTCGTAGATGACCGGCCGGCCGTCCTGGAACGTCAGGTGGTGGTCGTAGGGGAACTGGTCGGGCTGGATCAGGTTCCGCTCGCGGACCACGGAGCGGTCCAGGCCCAGCTCGTCGGCGATGCGGTCCATCGTCCGCTCCATCGCGTAGCAGCCCTGCGGCCGCCCGGCGCCGCGGTACGGCGTCACGATCACGGTGTTGGTGAACACCGACTCGACGACCACCCGGTACACCGGGATCGCGTACGGCCCGACCAGCTGGGTCGCCGTCACGATCGGCACGATGATCCCGTAGGGGGTGTAGGCGCCGTTGTCGTGCCAGATGTGCACGTCCAGGGCGGTGATCCGGCCGTCGTCGTCGTACCCGACGGTGATCTCCTGCCGCTGCTGGCGCTCGTGCGCCGAGCCGATGAAGTGCTCGCGCCGGTCCTCGGTCCACTTGACCTCGTGCCGGAGGTTGATCGCGGCCATCGGCACCAGCAGCTCCTCGGGCCACGGGTGCACGATCTTCACGCCGAAGCCGCCGCCGACGTCCGGCGCGATGACCTCGACCGCGTCCAGGCTCAGCTCCAGCTTCGCCGCGATCGCCGCGCGCACCGACGTCGACGCCTGGGTGCTCGTGTAGACCCGCAGCGAGCTGTCGTCGGGGTCCCACTTGGCGTGCACGCCCTTGCCCTCCATCGGCATGCAGGCGCTGCGCTCGATGTACTGGGTGAAGCTCAGGGTCCGCGGGGAGCTCGCCAGCACGGGCTCGACGTCGCCGGTCTCCTGGTGGTGCCGGGCCGCGACGTTGTCGGGGATCTCCTCGTGCACGGCGTGCGCGGCCTCGCGGGCGGCGTCCACGCCGACGACGACGGGGAGCTCCTCGTAGGTGACCACGATGCGGTCGCAGGCGTCCTCGGCGACGTACCGGTCGGTGGCGACCACCATGACCACCGGCTCGCCGACGTGGTTGACCTCGCCGTTGGCCAGCGGGAACCCGGTGCGCGGCGCGTGCAGCTGCGGGTGCGGGATGAGCACCGGCAGCGGCTCGGCCATGGGGCCGGTGAGGTCCTCGTAGGTGTAGATCGCCACCAGGCCCTCGACGTCGAGCGCCTCGTCCACGTCGATCGAGACGATCCGCGCGTGGGCGTGCGGCGAGCGGACGAACGCCGCGGCCAGCGCCTTCGACCCGATGTCGTCCAGGTAGCGGCCCCGGCCGGTGATCAGCCGCTGGTCCTCCCGCCGGCGGACCGGCTCACCGAACAGCTTCGTCGTCACCGCAGACCCCCCTCCCGTGCGTTTTGTGCACATAACGCCGCTCGCGCGACGCGCGGCGGGCGGCAGAACGCGGCGTTATGTGCACAAAACGCCGTCGGACCCATCAGGCGCCGTCCTTCATCGCGGCCGCCGCGTGGTGCACGGCCTTCTTGATGTTGGCGTAGCCGGTGCACCGGCAGAGGTTGCCGCCGACCATGTCGTCGACCTCCTCCTCGGTGAGCTCGGCCGAGTTGTCGCGGCCCTCGAGCCCGGCCGCGATCGTCATGAGGAAGCCCGGCGTGCAGAACCCGCACTGCAGGGCGTGGCACTCGCGGAACGCCTCCTGCACCGGGTGCAGCACCTGCCCGCCCTGGTGGTCCTCGCGCGCCAGGCCCTCCACGGTGCGCACCTCGGCGCCGTCCACCTGCACGGCCAGCATCAGGCACGAGCGCACCGCGGCGCCGTCCACGACCACCGTGCAGGCGCCGCAGACGCCGTGCTCGCAGCCGACGTGGGTGCCGGTGAGCCCCAGGTCGTGGCGCAGCGCGTCGGAGAGCAGCCGGCGCACCGGCACCGTGGCTTCACGTGGAACACCGTTCACGGTGACCGTGATGGTGCGCTCGCTGTCGATGCTCGTCATGCGGCCCTCCCCATGTCGTCGGCTCGGATTCGCTCCGCTCCTCGCTCGCTGTCCCCCGCAAGCGGGAGGTGCCCCCAGCTCGCTGCGATGCTCACTCGCGCGCCGCTCTCGCGCCGGCCTCGGCGGCGGCGTCCGCCAGCGTCCGCTCGGTCAGCACCCCCACCAGCAGCCGCCGGTAGTCGGCGCTGGCGTGGATGTCGGTGTCCGGGTCGACCAGGGTGCGCGCGAGCGCCCCGGCGGCGGCCCAGTCGGCCTTCTCCGCCGGCGAGCCGGCGACGGCCTCGGTCAGGTCGTGCACCTCGGGGGTCAGCCCCACCGAGACGTAGGAGGCCAGCACCCGCTCGACCCGGCGGTCCTCGGACAGGGTGACGACGACGCCGGCGCCGCAGACCGCGTAGTCGCCCTTGCGCCGGGCGACCTCGGCGAACGCGGTGCCCGACCGCGGCGGCAGGGCCGGGAACGTGGCGGCGGTGACGACGGCGCCCGCGGGGATCGAGGTCTCCAGGGGGCCGACGAAGAAGTCCCGCCAGCCGACGACCTCGCTGCCGGCCGTCGTCGCCACGGTGACCGATCCGTCGGTGAGCGCGAGCACCGAGGTCATCTCGCCCGAGGGGTCGGCGTGCGCGATCGAACCGACGGTGGTGCCGCGGTTGCGGATCGCCGGGTGGGCGACGTTCGCCGTCGCCCGGCCCAGCAGCGGCTGCACCGCGGCCGCGCCCCCGTGCCGGAGCAGCGCGTCGTGCCGGACCAGCGCGCCCACCGTCACGGCGTCGTCGGTCACCTCGACGGCGTCCAGGTCGGGGATGCGGTTGATGTCGACCAGCGTGGCGGGTGCGGCCAGGCGCATGGACAGCAGGGGCAGCAGCGACTGGCCGCCTGCGAGCACCTTGGCGCCCTCGTCGGACAGGACCGCCAGCGCTTCTCCCAGGGTGCTGGGATCGGCGTAGCGGAAGGGGGCGGGCTTCACCGGCTCCGGTCACCTCCGTGCTCGCTGCGAGAGGTCACTCTGTCACCGGCGGGAGGGTCGGCGAAAGTACCTCAGCGCTAAAACTTCGTTGCGGGCTTGCGGACCTCATCGGTTCCGCCGGACGGCGGCCCCGAGCGCGGGCCACCCCGGGACGCACGCCGCCCCCGGTGCCCGGACGCTTGGGTCCGGGTGCCGGGGGCGGCGGGGGGAGCGGGTCAGCGGTTGCGGGTGTCCGTCCCGGGGGTGTTGCCACCCAGCACGCCCGGTCGGCCCACCTCGTCGACCGACGACGGGTCGGAGCTGACCTGGTCGCCGGCGTCGTGCCCGAAGGTGCTGCCGGCGGCCGGGTGCGCGCCCTCGCGGAGCAGCGCCGCCTTCATGTCCGCCGGGGCCAGCGCCCGCGCCACGTGCCAGGCGACGACCGCGACGATCGAGCCGAGCGCGATGCCGGTGAGGGAGAAGTCCTCGGAGAAGTTGAGGGTCACGTTGCCGATGCCGATGATGATCCCGGCGGCCAGCGGCACCAGGTTGATCGGGTTGGCGAAGTCGACCCGGTTCTCCTTCCAGATCTTCGCGCCCAGCAGGCCGATCATGCCGTAGAGGACGACCGTGATCCCGCCGAGGACGCCACCCGGGACGATGTTGATGAGCGCGCCGAACTTGGGGATCAGGCCGAGCAGGATCGCCACGAGCGCGGCCACGTAGTACGCCGCCGTCGAGTAGACCCGCGTGGCGGCCATGACGCCGATGTTCTCGGCGTAGGTGGTGGTGGGGGAGCCGCCGACCGACGTGGCGACCATGGTGGCGAAGCCGTCGGCCCCGACCGCCCGGCCCATGTACGGGTCGAGGTCGCGCTTGGTCATCTCCGCGACCGCCTTCACGTGGCCGGCGTTCTCCGCCACCAGGGCGATCACCGCGGGGATCACCAGCAGGCTGAAGTTCAGCGAGAAGGACGGGGCGGTGAAGTCGGGCAGGCCGAACCAGTCGGCGTCGGCGACCGAGTCGAAGTTGATCCGGTCGCGGGTGCTCTCCACGCCCGTGCCGTCCGGCGAGGTGATCGGGCCGGCCGTGACGTCCAGCAGCACCGACAGCAGGTACCCGAAGACGAGGCCGAGCAGGATCGAGATGCGGGCGAGGAAGCCGCGCAGCGCCAGCGAGGCGATGATCACGAAGGCCATCGTGGCCAGGGCGACCCACTGGTCCTGCGGCCAGTACACGCCGGCGGCGACCGGGGCCAGGTTGAAGCCGATCAGCATGACCACCGCGCCGGTCACGGCGGGCGGCAGCACCTTGTTGATCAGGCCGAGCCCGGCGAAGTGGATGAGCACACCGACGAGCGCCAGGACGGCACCGGCGACGAACAGCGCGCCGACGACGTCGCTCGAGTCGCCGCCGTTCGCCCGGATCGCGGCGACGCCGCCGACGAAGGCGGCGCTGGTGCCCAGGTAGCTCGGTACCCGGTTCTTCACGATCAGCAGGAAGATGATCGTGGCGACGCCGCTCATCATGATGGCGAGGTTGGGGTCCAGGCCCATGATGATCGGGAAGACGAAGGTCGCCCCGAACATCGCGACGACGTGCTGCGCGCCGATCCCGACGGTGCGCGGCCAGGAGAGGCGTTCGTCAGGGGCGACGGCCTCTCCCAGTGGGGGCGTCTTACCGTCCCCGTAGAGCTTCCAGCCGAACGACATTGAGTGCCTCCTCGACGTGCACTTCCGATGCGGTCCGGTGCTGGTCGACAGGGGTGTGCCCGCACCGGAGGGCGCCAATGTGGCACGGCTCGCACCCTGGCGGAAGTACCTCAGTGCTAAATCGTTGTTGCAACGAGATGCCGATACTTCACCGCTGAGAGATCTGTGGGTACGGTGCCGAGGATGAGCCCCTCAGCCCCCTCCGGTGGAGACGCCGCGGTCTCGGTGCAGCTGCGATCCGGCGTCTACGCCGACTCGGTCAAGCTGATGCAGGTGAGCCGCCGGATCGGTGCCCGGGAGGGCGTCTCCGCCGTCCTCGTCGCCATGGCCACCCCGCTGAACCTCGAGCTCGCGGCGAACATGGGCCTCGCGCCCGAGGAGCCGACGAGCCCCGAGCAGCTGCTGATCGCCGTCCGCGCGGCCGACGAGGGGGCGCTCGCCGAGGCGCTCGCCGACGTCGACGCCGCCCTGGCCGAGCGGGAGCGCTCGACCGGCACCGCCGCCGCGATCCCGCACCGCACCACCGGCGCCGGGCTCGACGAGCTCTCCCCCGAGTCGCCGGCCCTGGCGATCGTCAGCGTGCCCGGCCAGTACGCCGCCGCCGAGGCCGCCGACGCGATCGCCGCCGGGCGCAGCGTCCTGGTCTTCTCCGACGGCGTCCCGGTCGAGCAGGAGGTCGCCCTCAAGCGCGCCGCCCACGACGCCGGGGTGCTCGTCATGGGGCCCGACTGCGGGACGGCGATCGTCTCCGGCGTCGCCCTCGGCTTCGCCAACGTCGTCCGCCCCGGGCCGGTGGGCCTCGTGGCGGCGAGCGGCACCGGCGCCCAGCAGGTCTCCTGCCTGCTCGACATGGCCGGCGTCGGCGTCTCGCACGTGCTCGGCGTCGGCGGGCGCGACCTCAAGGAGGAGGTCGGGGGGCTTGCCACGCTCGACGCGCTCGCCGCCCTGGACGCCGACCCCGCCACCGAGCGCGTGCTGCTGGTGTCCAAGCCACCCGCGCCCTCGGTGGCCGCCGCGGTCACCGAGGCCGCCGGCAAGCTGTCGGTGCCGGTGCGATCCGCCGTCCTCTCGCCCGAGAGCCCCGACCTGACCGCCGCCGTCGAGGCGCTGCTCGCCGACATGGGGCTCGACGTCCCGGTGTGGCCGTCGCGTCCGGGCCCCGCCGAGGCCGCCGTCCCCGGCGCAGCGCTCAAGGGGCTCTACTCCGGGGGCACGCTGGCCGACGAGGCGATGCTGCTGGCCTCCCCGGCGCTCGGCGGCATCCGCTCGAACATCCCGCTGCAGCCGGACCTCGACCTCGGTACGGACCTGTCCGCCCCCGGCCACCTGGTCGTCGACTTCGGCGACGACGCCCTCACCGTGGGCCGCGCGCACCCGATGATCGACCCCACGCTGCGGCTGGAGGCGATCGAGGCGCTCGCCGCCTCCGACGAGCCCGCCGTCCTGCTGCTCGACGTCGTCCTCGGGTACGGCGCGGACCCCGATCCCGCCGGCGCGCTCGTGCCGGCGCTGACCGCCGCCCGCGAGCGGCGCGCGCTGCCGGTCGTCGTCGCGCTGATCGGCACCGAGGGCGACCCGCAGGGCTGGTCGCGGCAGGCCGACGCGCTCGCCGCCGCGGGCTGCGCGGTCTTCTCCTCCAACGCCGCGGCCACGCGGTACGCCCTCGACCTGCTGGGAGCCTCCGCATGAGCCTGCAGAACCTGCTCTCCGGCCCGCCGGCGATCGTCGCCGCCGGCGTCGACGTCTTCTCCGAGGCGCTGCGCGCCCAGGGCGCCGACGTGCACGACGTCGACTGGCGCCCGCCGGGCTTCGGCGACCCGGCCGACCTCGCCGCGCTGGCGCTGGACCCCCGCCGGGCCGCGGCCAACCGCACCGCGGTCGAGCGGCTCATGGCGGCCGGCTCCGTGCTCGTCGACGTGCGGCCCGCCCGCGAGGTGATCGGCCTCACCGACCGCACGCTGCTGCACTCCGGCCCGCCGCTGGAGTGGGAGAACGCCTCCGGGCCGATGCGTGGCGCCCTGGTGGGCGCCTGCCTGTTCGAGGGGTGGGCCGCCGACGTCGAGGAGGCCGAGATCCTCCTCGCCACCGGCGCGGTCACCCTCGACCCCTGCCACCACCACCGCACCGTGGGCCCGATGGCGGGCGTCACCAGCCCGTCGATGTGGATGTGGTGCCTGGAGGACCCGGTCACCGGCGGGCAGGCGTTCTGCAACCTCAACGAGGGCCTCGGCAAGGTGCTGCGCATGGGCGCCTTCAACGAGGAGGTGCAGGCCCGGCTGCGGTGGATGCGCGACGTCCTCGGTCCGGTGCTGTCCAAGGCGGTGCGCGGCTCGATCGACGCCGGCAACGACCCGCTCGACGTCAAGGCCGTGCTGGCCCAGATGCTGCAGATGGGCGACGAGGCGCACAACCGCAACCGCGCCGGCTCCCTCATGGCGCTGCGCGAGCTGTCGCCGGCCATCGTGGCCAGCGGCGCGCCGTCGTCCGACATCGCCGACGTGCTGCGCTTCATCGGCGGCAACGAGCACTTCTTCCTCAACCTCGGCATGCCGACGGCGAAGCTCGCGCTCGACGCCGCCCGCGGCATCCCCGGTTCGACGATGCTCACGGTGATGTCGCGCAACGGCACGGAGTTCGGCATCCAGACCTCCGGCACCGGCGACCGCTGGTTCACCGGCCCGGCCAACACCCCGGTCGGCCTGTTCCTCGGCGACTACGGGCCGGACGACGCCAACCCCGACATCGGCGACTCCGCGATCATGGAGACCTACGGCATCGGCGGGTTCGCGATGGCGGCGGCGCCGGCGATCGTCCGGTTCGTCGGTGGCACCGTGCCCGACGCCCTGGCGACGACGGAGCGCATGTACCAGCTGACGCTGGCGGAGAACCCGGCGATGCAGATCCCGATCATGGGCTTCCGCGGCTCGCCCACGGGGATCGACGTGCTCAAGGTGGCGCGCACCGGGTGGCTGCCGCAGATCAACACCGGCATGGCCGGCCGGGTCGCCGGCACCGGCCAGGTCGGCGCCGGGCTGGTGCAGCCGCCGCAGCAGTGCTTCGAGCAGGCCCTGGCCGCGCTGGCCGAGGAGGCCCGCACCGCCTGATCCCGCGGCGGACGCGAGGAACTCGTGGCCATCAGCGGCTGGTGACCACGAGTTCGTCGCATCCGGTCAGAGCATGCCGCGGGAGCGCAGCTGGCGGAGCCCGGCGAAGACGTGCCGGCGGATCAGGTCCTGGGTCTTCTCCGGCATGTCGAGGAACCGCAGGCTCAGCTCGATGCCGCCGTCCTGGCGCGGGATCCGCCGGATGACCTCGCCGCGGCAGGCGACTTCCTCCCGGTCATCCAGGCGCACGACCAGCGGGAGGACCGCGCCGACGCGCAGCGGGTTGCCGGCGTCGGGGCCGCCGTCCGCCACCGGCTGCTCCGGCGCGACGCCCGCCGTGGGCTGCCCGGCCGGCGCGGGGGCTCGCGCGGGCTCGCGCGGGGCGAACAGCGCCCGGATCCCGCCCTCGCTGATGTCCACGGTCAGGCCGTGCAGCACGTCCGGCCCGACGGTCATCTGCACCTGCAGGCTGAGCGGCGCGCGCACCGCGGACCGCCGCTGCCCCCGGGTCGACGGGCCGACGGGGCGCAGCCGCCACTGCGGCGGGTGCAGCTCCGCGGCGATGAGCTCGGTGGGGAGGGAGCGCAGCTCCTCCGGCCCGCGCCAGATCACCTCGACGTGCTCGCCTGCCTCCAGGCGGACCCGCCGCCGCGAGCGGTCCTCGCCGATCGACACCACGATCTCGGTGGGGTCCGAGGACTCGACCAGGCTGATCAGCACGTCCCCCCGGCTCGTGGCCAGCAGGTCCACCACCGTGCGCGCTTCCGGGTAGTCCACCCCTGCGTCCACCAGCATCACGGCCCCTCCTCCTTCTAGAACGGACGCGTCTTGGATCGCGCGCAGGCTAGTGGGCGGAGAGGGGCGCTGCCCCGCATTCCCGGCGGAACGGCGGCCGGCGTGTCGTCGTACCGGGAGGCGGCGGCTCAGGCGGGGCCGCAGGTGAGCAGGTGGTCGACGGCGGCGGCGAACCCGTCCACGTCGTCCAGCGCCTCCGCGAACGGCACCCGCAGGTCGTAGCAGCCGCTGCGGCCCTGCACCCGGAACCGGACGCCGAAGCGGTCCAGCCCCAGCAGTCGGACGTCGTCGTGCCGCCCGGCCCAGCGCTGGACCCGCCCGCGGAGCCGCCCCAGTGGCGCCCGGTGGCGGGCCACCAGCTCCGACTCCGCCCCGCTGACGGGATCGGGCCGGGCGGCCCGGAAGTCGTCGGGGTCGACGTCGGCGCGGGTGCCGGACTCCTCCAGCTCCACCTCGGCGAGGTCCAGGCGCACCAGCGACGCGCCGAGGCCGACCTCGAACAGGACGTCGGCCGGCGAGCTGCCGGCGAAGTCGAGCACCAGCCGCGGCACGTCCCGCTCCTGAACCGGCGCGAGCCACCCGCCGAGCTGCACCAGGCCGCGGACGGGGTGGCGCAGCGGGAAGGGCGCCCGGTCGGCGACGGTCAGCCGCGCGGGGACGTCGCCCAGCGGGGAGCTCCGCAGCGCCGCCACGACCCCGCCGTCGGTCGGGACGACGAGCAGCACGTCGCCGTCGGCCGTCGTCGTCGCGGCCAGCACCGCGCAGGACCCGGTCCCGGCCACGTGGAGGGCGGCGGAGGAGCGCACCGCGACCGTGCGGGCGCGCTCGGCCGCCGGCGGCTGCCGGTCGACGGCCGCGGAGGAGGGGGTGGGGCCGGCCGTCATGGACCACCTCGGGGTGCTCGCGGATGAGTAGTAAGGTGAGCCTAACCAAACCGGAGGTCCCGAGTGAACACGCCCCGTCCCAAGGTCCGGCTCAGCCGCGCGCTGGGCATCCCGCTCACCCCGAAGTGCGTGCAGTACTTCGAGCGCCGCCCCTACCCGCCGGGCGAGCACGGGCGGAAGCGTCGCAAGGACAGCGACTACTCCACCCGCCTCAAGGAGAAGCAGCGGCTGCGCGCCCAGTACGACATCAGCGAGACGCAGCTGCGCGCCGCCTTCGACCGCGCGAAGCGCTCCGGCGGCAAGACCGGCGAGGCGCTGATCCAGGACCTCGAGTCGCGGCTGGACGCCACGGTGCTGAGGGCCGGCTTCGCCCGCACGATCTACCAGGCCCGCCAGTTCGTCACCCACCAGCACGTGCTGGTCAACGGCAAGCGGGTCGACCGGCCGTCCTACCGGCTCGCGCCCGGGGACTTCGTGCAGATCGCGGAGAGGTCGCGGACGAAGGAGCCGTTCGTCGTCGCCGCATCCGGCGCGCACGCCGAGGCGCCGACGTACCTCGAGGTGCGGCTGGCCGACCTGACCGCCCGCTACGAGCGGACGCCGTCGCGCGAGGAGGTGCCGGTCGTCTGCGAGGAGCAGCTGGTCGTCGAGTACTACTCCCGCTGACCGGTGCGCCCGGGCCCGTGCCCGCCGTGCGCCGGTCGCCGCGGGCCCGCGTCGGGCCGGAGATCCGGCGACCGCGCGTGCATCCGGTGGGGTGGCGCCCGGTCGTGCCCGATTCACCTGCGGTCGGTCCAGGTGCGAGGATGCGAGCGGCGCGCGCGGACAGCCACCGGTTCGGTGGTGCGGGCGTGCCCGGCGGGTGGGGAGCGGTGCGCTGAACAGCCAACTGGCGGAGCTGATCCCCGGTCACCCCCGGTCGGAGCTCCAGCGGATGGTCCTCGAGCACGACTGGGCGCGCACCCCGCTGGGCCCGCAGCAGGACTGGTCGCCGACGCTGCGCACCGCCGTCGGCCTCTGCCTGAACTCCCGGTTCCCCATGCTGCTCGTGTGGGGGCCCGAGCTCGTCATGATCTACAACGACGGCTACGCCGCGATCCTCGCCGGCCGGCACCCCGCGGCCCTCGGCGGGCGGGTGGCCGACGTCTGGCCCGAGGTCTGGGCCGACATCGAGCCCATGATCACCGAGGTCCTCGCCGGGGGCGCCACGTACGACGAGGACCTCCCGCTGACCATGACGCGGCACGGGTACGACGAGGAGACCTACTTCACCTTCGCCTACAGCCCGGTCGTCGAGCCGGGCGGCGGCGTGGTCGGCTTCCTCGACACCGTCGTCGAGACGACGTCCCGCGTCCTCACCGCCCGGCGGCTCGGCGTCCTGCAGCGGCTGGGCAGCCTGCCGCGCGCCGCGCACGGGGACACCACCGAGGCGGTCGTCACCGCGCTCGGGCTGCTCGCCGATGCCCGGTCCGACTGCCCGTTCGCCCTGGTCTACCTCGCCGACGACGAGGGCGTGCCGCGCTTCGTGGCCGGGCAGGGACTCGCCGGGCACGAGGGGCCGGCGCCGGTGGAGGTCCCGGAGCAGGTGTTCCGGGCGATGGCCACGGGGGAGGCGCAGGCGGTCACCGGCCTGGCCGCCCTCCTCCCGGGCGGACAGGCCTCCGGTGCGAGCCCCGCCGGGCGGGACGCCGTCCACACCGCCGTCGTCCTGCCGCTCACCGCCGCCGGCGCGGAACGGCCGATCGGGGCCGTGGTCCTCGGCGCCAGCCCCCACCTCCCGCTCGACCACGACTACCGCGTCTTCATGGCGCTGGTCGCGGGGCAGGTCGCCGCGACCGTCGCCGACGCGCAGGCGGTCGCGGCCGAGCGGCGCCGGGCCGAGGAGCGGGCGCGGTCGGACCAGGCTCGCGCCCAGTTCTACACCGACGTCGCCGTCACCCTGCAGCGCGCGGTCCTCGGCCCCACCGTGCTGCCTCCGGGCTTCGCCGTCCACTACCAGCCGGCGACCGGGACCCTCGAGGTGGGCGGCGACTGGTACGACGTGGTCGACCTGCCCGGCGACGGCTACGGGGTCGTGGTGGGCGACGTGGTCGGGCGCGGGCTCTCCGCCGCCGCGGTGATGGGTCAGCTGCGCAGCGCCGGGCGCGCCCTGCTGCTGGAGAGCAGGTCCCCCTCGCAGGTGCTCGCGGCGCTCGACCGGTTCGCCGACATGGTCCCCGGTGCCGCCGTCAGCACGGTGTTCTGCGCGGTCGTCGATCCCGCCACGGGTGCGCTGCGCTACAGCAGCGCGGGTCACCCGCCGGCGGTCCTCGTCGACGCCGACGGCCGTACGAGCCTGCTGCGGGACGCGGACTCCCTGCCCCTCGCGGTCGTCGACGAGCTGCACCGGCCCGAGGCCGAGGCGGTGCTCCCGGCCGGCTCCACGCTGCTGCTCTACACCGACGGCCTGGTCGAACGCCGGGACGAGGCGATGGACGAGGGGATCGAGCGGGCCGCGGCGGCCCTGGTCGAGGGGCGGCACCTGGCCCCGGCCGAGCTCACGGCGCTGCTCACCGAGCGCCTGCTGGGTGACGCCCCGGACGACGACGTCGCGTTCGTGGTCGTCCGGCGCAGCTGAGGCGGGCGGAGCGGGCCGTGGACGTCGTCCGGACGAGCAAGCGGCTGTCGTTCGTACTGCGCCACCGCCCCGACTCGGTCGGCCTCACCCTCGACGAGGCGGGCTGGGCCGACGTCGGCCGGCTGCTCGCCGCGCTCGGGATCACCCGGGAGGAGCTCGAGCACGTGGTGGCCGCGAACGACAGGCGCCGGTTCGCCTTCGACGGCACCGGCACGCGGATCAGGGCCAGCCAGGGTCACAGCGTCCCGGTCGACCTCGGCTACCTCCCCGAGCCGCCGCCGCAGGAGCTGTTCCACGGCACCGTCGAGCGGTTCCTCCCGGCCATCCTGCTCGAGGGGCTGCGGCCGGGCCGCCGGCACGCGGTCCACCTGTCCGCCGACGTCGTCACCGCGCGGGCGGTCGGCGGGCGACGCGGCCGCCCGGTCGTGCTCCGGGTGGACGCGGCCGGCATGACCGCGGACGGCGCCGCCTTCCGCCGGTCGGCCAACGGCGTGTGGCTGGTGGACGCCGTTGCCCCGCGCTACCTCACCGTGGTGGGCGCCGCCACCGACCCGGGAGGGGAGCCGCCGCTCACCCGTCCAGGACGCCGCGGAAGGTCTCCTCGGTCTCGGTGAACAGCTCCGCCAGGCCCTCGCCGTCGATGAACTCCTCCGGTACGTAGCGCTCGTCCAGCGCCTCGACCACGCTCGCCTCCTCAGCGGCGCTGCGGAGCGTCTCCTCGAGCGTCTGCTGCACGTCGTCGGGCAGCCCGGCGGGCGCGATGACCCCGAAGGTGGTCGTGCTCTGGACGAGCTCCGGGTACCCCTCCTCGACGAAGGTGGGGGCGTCGACGTAGGGCAACGGCTCCTCGCTGCCGACGGCCAGCACCCGCAGGTCGCCCGCCTCGATGGCCGGCAGCACGTCCTGCGAGAGGTTGAGGAAGCCGGCGGTCACGTTGCCGCCGAGCAGCGCCGTCTGCACCTCGGAGTTGCCGTCGAACGGGACGACGGTCAGCGGCACGTCGTAGAGCTGGGTGATCCGCCGCGTCTCGGCGGCGTGCGTGTTGGTGGCGCCGGGCGTGCCGACGGTGACCGCACCGGGCTCCTCCTGGGCGGCGCCGAACAGCGACGCCAGGTCCTGGTGGGGTGAGTCGGCGGGCACCACGATGCCCGACGGGACCCGGGTGACGACGCCGATCGGGGTGAAGTCCTCGCGGGTGTAGCCGACGTCGTTGGTCAGGTAGTTGAGCACCGCCGTCGGCAGCGCGGTCATGGAGAGGGTGTGCCCGTCGGCGTCCTGCTGGATCAGCTCCTGGTACGCGGTCGCCCCCGAGGCGCCCGGGAGGTTCTCGACGACGACGGTCTCGCCCAGCTCCTCCTGCATGTGCGAGGCCAGGGCGCGCGCCGCGATGTCGGTCGGCCCGCCCGCGGTGTACGGGACCAGCAGCCGGACGTTCTGGGACGGGAAGCCGCCCTCGCCCGGCCCGGGGTCGTCGGAACCGCACGCGGTCAGGGCGGTGGCGGTGAGCAGGGCGGCGAGCACGCGGGAAGTTCGCATGGGGGCTCCTGATGTGGGGACGGCGTCGCCGTCGCACCGGGTCACCGCCCGTGTCCGGCGGTGCGCCCATCGTGCGGCATCCCGGCCGGCCCGGCATCTGCGCCGCCCGTCAGGCGGGGAGCCGCACCGCCAGCAGGGCGATGTCGTCGTCGCCCCGGCTCCCCAGGGCGCTGAGCAACCCGTCGCACATGCGGCCCAGCGGTTCGCGGCCGATGTCCCGCAGCGTCCGCACCAGCCAGGTGGTGCCGTCGTCGAGGGTCATGCCGCGGCGCTCGACCAGCCCGTCGGTGTACAGCAGCAGCGTGTCCCCCCGGCGCAGCAGCACGTCGTGGTCGGTGCGGGCCGGCCCGTCGCCGGGGCCGGCTCCCAGCAGCCGGTCGGGCATCCGCTCCAGCACCTCGACCCGCCCGTCGGCCCGCACGACCACCGGCGGCGGGTGCCCCGCGTTGGACCACTGCAGCGGCACCGCGTCGGCGCCCCCGTCCCGCGGGTCGACGGTGGCCACGGCGACCGTCACCAGCGTGTCCAGGCCCAGGCCCGCGAGGACGTCGTCCAGCGCGGTGAGCGCGGCCGCGGGGGAGCCGTGCCCGACCCGGGCCAGGGCACGCAGCATGCCGCGGGTCTGCGCCATGGTCGCCGCCGCCGGGGCGTCGTGCCCGGCGACGTCGCCGATGACCAGCATCGTCCGTCCGTCGGTGAGCGGGAAGGCGTCGTACCAGTCCCCGCCGACCTGGGCGTCCCGCGCGCCGGGCAGGTAGCGGGCGGTGGTCTCCAGCCCCGGGACGGTCGGGACCTCGCCCAGCAGGGCCCGCTGCAGCGTCTCCCCCGTACGGACGGCGGCCCGCGTCGCCGCGGCCTCCGCGCTGAGCCGGGCGACGTGGGCCTCCCGGCGCAGCCGCAGCTGGCAGGTGAGCACGGCGAGGGCGCCACCGAGGGCGACGGCGACCAGGCGGATCGTCTGCGCCACCGCCGTCTCGGCGGTGTACTGCTGGCTGTAGAGGCCCAGCAGGGTGGCGACGACGAAGGCGGCCGCGGCATAGGCGACCGTGGCCCGCCGTCCCAGGAAGGTGGCCGACGCGAGCGGGGCGATGACGCTGAGGCCGAGCACCACCTGGCCGCGGCCGCTGACGATCTCGGCGGCGACGACGAGCAGCAGCACGAGGGCCGGGAGGGCAGCGTTGACGCGCCGTGACCGCTTCACCGCATCCCCCTCGAGCCGCCCGGCGACGGGGCGCGTACGGCGCTCAACCTAGAGGACGGGCACCGGTGGACAGGTCGTGGCGGACGCGGTCACGCCCCCGTGCCGGGCAGCGCGTCCAGCGGCAGCCCGACGTAGAGCATGCCGATCAGGGCGCCTCCGTCGTCGTGCAGCCCGGTGTAGGCGGTGAAGTACGGCCGCTCGGCCACCGTGGCCGCGCCGGTGTAGGTCTGGCCGGCGAGGACGGCCGCGAGCACGGGGTTGGGGCGGCCGTCGGGGTCGGTCCGGGAGATGGCGGTGCCGATGTTGCGCCGGCCGGCCGGGTCCAGCACCGTCGTCGCCACCCGCACCATGCCGGCGTCGCCGTCCAGGCGCTGGAACAGCGTGCAGCTGCCCCCGACCTCGCGGACCACGTCGTCCACGAGCACCGCCGGGCGCCGGGGGTCGTCGGTGCGCTCCAGCGGCCGGTCGCCGAGGAGCAGGTCGGGGAGCTCCGCGGTGCGGGTGGCCCCGGTGGCCTGGTCGCGCACGGTCAGCCGGGTGCGGCCCTCGCCGAGCCGCGCGCCGCCGAGGCCGGCCAGCCGCTGCTCGGCCACCGCCAGCGCCCGGCGGACGTAGACCACCCGCTGGCTCTCGGCCAGCTGCCCGACGGCCTCGCTGATCCGGGCGGAGCCGCCGGCGGCCCGCTCGACGTTCTGCACGACGCGGTCGGTGGCCGCCCGCTGCTGCTCGACGGCGGCGGCGATGGTGTCCTGCGCCTCGGCGATGGAGCCCAGCGTGCCGGTGATCCGGCGGACCGCCTCGACGGCCTGCTGGGTCTCCCGCCGCACCGCGGTGATCTGCGCGTCGATGTCGCGGGCGGCCTGCGCCGTCCGGTCGGCGAGCTCCTTGACCTCGTCGGCGACGACGGCGAACCCGCGGCCGAGCTCGCCGGCGCGGGCGGCCTCGACGGAGGCGTTGAGCGCGAGGAAGCGGCTCTGCTGGCTGATCGCCCCGACCAGCCGGACGAACCGGGTGATCGACTCGCTGGCGGCCTGCAGCGCGGCGATCCGCTCGTCGACGGCGCGCGCGTCGTGCACGGCCTCCTCGGCGACGACCGAGGCGCGGCCGGTGCTGGCGGAGATGTCGCCGATGGCGGCGCGCAGCTCGGCGAGCGAGGCGGCGGCCTCCGCCGAGGTGTCGGAGACCTCGCGGGAGGCCCGCGCGAGGACGCCGGCCTGCTGGGCGGCGTCCTCCATGCTGGTGTCCCGCTCGGCGGCGCGCCGGGGTGCCCGCGGTGCCGGGACGGCCGCCGCCGGGGCGAGCGGAGCGGGGCCTGACGACGCGGACGGACGCACGACCCGTTCCCTCCTGCAGTTGCACCTGCCCGCGGGCCGGGGAGGTTCCGGGACACGCTAGGCCGTACCCCCGCCGCCCCTGGAAGGCGCGCCGGGAGGTGGCCGAGACGACTCGGCCGAGCCATTCCGGAGCCATTCCGGAGCCATTCCGGTCACCGTCCCGGAACTGTCGACTCGGCGACTCCGGCTTCTTCTGGGACAGGAGTTGAGAAGGCGCGGGGCCCTGCCGAGAACTGGGGCGTCAACGAATCGGCGCAGCCAGCACGTGGACCGGGTGACCAGCATCCCGGCGGGTCTGGGCCACTGAGAGAACAGGACCACTGCCATGCGCCTGTCGCGCGTTCTGCTCGCCGGTGTCGCGGTCGCCGGCGTCGCCGCCACCTCCTCCGCCTTCACCGCGGGCAACACCAACAACGCGACGAGCGATGACGTCGTCGGCTACATGGACTACACGGCGACGGGTGTCACCGTCAGCAACATCGCCTACACCCCCCTCGGCACGGACGCCTCGAAGCTCGACATGATCGTCTTCACGATCACCGAGGACGCCACCGACATGAACGCCCTCCTGACTCTCCGTGCGGGAGCCACCCAGATCACCGGTAGCCCCTTCACCTGTGGCTACGAAGCGGTCGCCACGACCACCCACACCATCAAGTGCGACGTCTCCAACACGATCGACATCGAGACGATCACGGAGGTCGGCCTGACGGTCACGTCCAAGTAGTCGATCCCTCTTCGGCGGAGCGGCTCGCAGAGCCACTCCGCTCCCCGTGGACAGGGCCCCATGACCGCCGCATCACGAGTCGCCAGCACCAGCGCCGTCATCGCGCTGGTGCTGGCGACCGTGTGGTTGTTCTGGCCCGCCGGCCTCGGCGGTGGCACGACGTACGTCTCCACCTTCGGGGACAGCATGGAGCCAGGGTTCTCCGCCGGTGACCTCGCCATCCTCAGCAGGGCCGGTTCCTACTCGGTGGGCGATGTGGTCGCCTACCAGAGCGAGTCGCTGAACACGATCGTCATGCACCGCATCGTCGCCGCGGACGCCGAGGGGTTCGTGACCCAGGGCGACAACAACGACTGGCTCGACGAGGACCGCCCCGCCCAGGAGGAGATCCTGGGCCGGCTGTTCGTCCGCATCCCCCAGGGCGGCACGGCGCTCGAGGCGATCGCCTCCCCGTGGGTGCTCGGCGCCGTCGGTCTCGCGGCCTCCCTCGTCCTCTCCGCGGCACGCCGGAAGCGCGGCGGCTCCCGCGCCCGGGTGCTCCGCCGCCGGCTGCCCGCCCTGCGCCGGCCGTCCCTCGCCGTCCCGTCCTTCCCCGTGCCGTCGATCTCCGTGCCCGCGGTGCGGCTGCCCCAGGTCCGCCGCGGCACGCCGACGGCGCTGGTGCGGGCCCGCGCCCGGCAGGCCGCGCTGGCCGCCGGGGCCGTCGCGCTCGTCGCCGCGCTCGGCGCCGGCGCCCTCTTCGCCGTCCCCGGCACCGAGACCGTCGAGGAGCCGGCCACGGTCACCCAGCAGGGGCGCTTCTCCTACACCGGGACCGCCGAGCGCGGCACCACCTACCCCGACGGGACGGTGGCGACCGGCGACACCGTCTGGACCAGGCTCTCGACCGGGCTGACCGTCTCCTACGAGGACACCGTCACCGGCCCCGACCTCACCGGCCTCCAGGGCGCGCTGCGCCTCGACGTCACCGTGCAGGCCGCCGACGGCTGGACCACCTACCTGACCAGCGGCCCCGTCGTCGGCTACGCGGGCGGGGTGGCGACGGCGTCGGTCGACGTCGACGCCGCCCGCGCCGCCGAGGTGCTGGCGCAGCACTACGCCGAGGTCGGGGCCTCGGGCAGCACCGCGACGCTGACCGTCACCCCCACCGTGGCGCTGTCCGGCAGCGTGCGCGGCACCGCCTTCGAGGCGGGTTCCCCGGCCGGGCTGGACTTCGCGCTGGACCCGACGGCGCTGCGCCTGGCCGGCGACCCCGGGACCGTCCTGACCACGCTGACCCCGACCTCCGTGCCGGTGACGACGGTCGGCCCCCGCTCGTTCGACGTCCTGGCGCTGTCGGTGCCGATCGGCGTCGCACGGGGCGTCGCGCTCGCCGTGCTGGTGCTCGCGCTGGCCGTCGCCGGCGTCGGGGCTCTGCTCGGCCGGGCGGGCCGCGGTGACGCCGCCGACGAGTTCGTCGTGCGGCACGCCGACCGGATCGTCCCCGTGGCGGGGCTCGCCGCGGGCGGCACCGTCATCGACGTCTCGGACGCGGACTCCCTCCGCCGTGTGGCGGAGCGCTTCGACACCGTCGTCCTGCACCACGCCGGCCCGGACGCGGACGTCTTCGCCGTCCGCGACGTGGACGCCACCTACCGGTTCGTGATCCCCGGGGGAGCCGAGCGCCGCGGGCGGCCGCCCGTCCCCGCGCCGTCCCGGCCGGTCGCGGACCAGGAGCTCACCTCACCGCTCCCGCCGGTGGCGGGCCTGCACGGCCTCGTGGCCTGATCCTCGCGAGGAACGACTTCGGGGAAGCAGGGCCCCGGACGACCGTCCGGAGCCCCACCTCCCCGAAGTAGGCGTGCCGCTGAGAGCTGATCAGGCCTTGACGATCGCGGCCACCGGGCCACCGCCGGACGGGCCCTGGTGCACCGCGGCCACCGAGACGAACACCGCCGGGTCGCCGGTCACCGACGCGGTCACGCCGCCGACGCACGCCTTGATCTGGCGGTGCCACGAGACGTCGGAGTCGTCCAGCATCGCGTTGCGGCGCCCGCGCACCTTGCCGTCCGGCGAGGCCTCGCACTTGAGGAACACGTTGACCAGCCGGTCGCCGAGGTCGGTGTGGTGCGGGCGCTCGGGCAGCTCCAGGCCGGCGTCGCGGATCGCGGCCCAGATGCCGTCCTGGTCCAGCGCGTCCTTCATGACCGAGTGGCCGACGCGGTAGCTGCCGCCGTGGCCGCGGGCGTTGCCGACGACGACGATCTGCGCCCGGTCCAGCTCCACGCCCGACGAGCACGACGCGACCGACGAGTACAGCGACAGGTCGCGCATGATCTGCTCCTGCGTCGGCAGCTCGATCTCGCCGAGCGCCACCGCGATCCCCAGCGCCGTCGTGCCGTTGGAGATGTCCATCGAGCCGTGCGGCTCCTCGAGGATCGTCGTCTCCCCGCGCTGGTGGGCGTCGCGGATCGTGTCGATCGTCAGCAGCGGCGTCTTGGTCTGCACGTAGTGCACGTCGGCCGGGTCGGTGATGCCCGCGGCCGCCATCGCCTTCTTCACGCCCTCGGCGACCTTCTCGACCATCGCGACGCGGCCGATGTCCTCGGGCAGCAGGACGTCGCTCATGGCGTAGCCCACGGTCAGCCGCGGCTCGTCGGTCTTCTCGACGGCGTCCTCGGGCAGCGTGGCGAAGATCGTGGCGTGCGGGCTGATGACGCCGTCGGTGCCGCCGGACCACACGATCGGGATGTCGCCGACCTCCTCCTTGCTCCGCGAGCCCTTCTCGAGCAGGACCTCGCGGAAGGCGCGGTCGGCGATGATCCGCGTGTAGTCGTTGATCCCGCCGTTGCCCTCGGTCTTGCCGATGACGGCGACGACGCGGTCGGCCTCCATCACGCCGTCGTCGATGAGCTTGGCGAGCTCGGAGGCGTCGCTGACGTTGTGCAGCGGGACCTTGCGGACCTCGATCGGTGCGGGCATGCGGGTTCCCTTCAGGTGGTGGTGACGACGGTGCCGGCGTCGTCGCCGCGGACGGCGTCGGCGATGTGGTCGAGCGAGGTGATGACGGAACGGGCACCGCCCGCCTCGACGAAACGTAGGGCGGCCTCGACCTTGGGGCCCATCGAGCCGCGGGCGAACTCGCCGGCGGCGGCGAGCTCGCGCAGCTCCGCGACGGTGACCCGGCCCAGCGGGCGCTGCGCGGGGGTCCCGAAGCCGACCATCACGTTCGGGACGTCGGTGGCGATGACCAGGGTGCCGGCGTCCACGTCGCGGGCGAGGATCGCGGCGGTCAGGTCCTTGTCGATGACCGCCTCGACGCCGCGCAGGGCGTGGCCGTCCACGCGGTCGTCGACGACCGGGATGCCGCCACCGCCGGCGCAGACGACGACGAACCCGGCCGCGGCCAGGGCGTGGATGGCGGCGGAGTCGACGACGGACAGCGGCTCCGGCGAGGCGACGACGCGGCGCCAGCCCTTCTCGCCGCGGTCCTCCCACGTCTGCCCGAGCGAGATGAACCGTTCCGCCCGCTCGCGGGGGAGGAAGCGGCCGACCGGCTTCGAGGGCTCGGCGAAGTGCGGGTCGTCGCCGTCGACCAGCGTGCGGGTCACCAGCGCGGCGGTGCGCTGGGGCAGGCGGCGCGCGGCGAGGGCGGCGTCGAGCTCGTCGGCGACGGTGAAGCCGATGGTGGCCTGGGTCTGGGCGACGTTCCAGTCCAGCGGCACCGGCGGCACCTCGTGCGCGGCGAGCTCGTTCTTCACCAGGAGGTTGCCCACCTGCGGGCCGTTGCCGTGGGTGAGCACCACCTGCACGCCGGCGGCCACCACCTCGGCGACGTGCCCGGCGGCCTGCCGGATCGCGTCGCGCTGCGCCTCCGGGGTCGCGGAGCCGTCGGGGCCGGTCATGGCGTTGCCGCCGAGGGCGATCACCACGCGGGTCGACGTCACCCCGCCGACCCTAGCGGCATTTTCCTTAGCGGTGAAGTAGTTGGCCGGAGGAGGTCAGCTCGGATCGACCGGTTCGTCGTCGTACGGACCCAGCGGCCGCTGCGCCCACAGCACGTCGCGCCACCGGCCGTGCTTCCAGCCGATCCGCCGGTAGGTGCCGATCGGCTCGAAGCCCATCGCCGCGTGCAGGGCCTCGCTCGGGTCGTTGGGCAGCGTCATGCCGGCGACCGCGGTCCGGTAGCCGCGCGCGGCCAACCGCTCGAACAGCGCGGTGTAGAGCGCCCGCCCGCCGCCGCGCCGCCCGCGGCCCGGCGCCAGGTAGACGCTCACCTCGCAGGACCACCGGTACGCCGCGCGTTCCTTGTAGGGCCCCGCGTAGGCGTACCCGACGACGGCGCCGTCGTCCTCCAGCACCAGCCAGGCGTGCGTGCGCAGCGCCGCGGCGATCCGGCCGGCCATCTGCTCCGGCGTCGGCGGCTCGGCCTCGAAGGTGATCGCGGTGCCGGTGACGTAGGGCCCGTAGATGGCCGCGCAGGCGGCGGCGTCGGCCACCGTGGCGTCCCGGATGGTCGGAGGAGCACCCATGGGCAGCAACGTAGGGCGGGGACGCCGCCGCGCGGGCGTGAGGTCGCCCACCCCGGCCGGCCGCGGTCCGTGCGCCCCGCCGGGCTGGGCTAGCGTCCCGCGCCGTGCCCGCCGCCCCGTCGTCGACGACCGTCGCCGGGCTGGTGACCGCGCTCGTCGGCTTCCTGAGCTCGTTCGCCGTCGTGCTCACCGGGCTGCGCGCGGTCGGCGCCACGCCGGGGCAGGCGGCCTCGGGCCTGGTCGTCCTCTCGCTGGCGATGGGGCTGGCCACCGTGCTGCTGGCCCAGCGGACGCGGATGCCGATCACCGTCGCGTGGTCCACGCCGGGTGCCGCCCTCCTGGCGACCGCCGCCGCGCCGTCCTGGGAGGTGGCCGTCGGCGCCTTCGTCGTGGTCGGCGCGCTGGTGCTCCTCACCGCGGCGTGGCCCCGGCTGGGTGCCGCGATCGGGGCGATTCCCCCCGTGCTGGCCCAGGCGATGCTGGCCGGCGTCCTCGTCCCGCTGTGCCTGCAGCCGGTCCGGTCCGCGCTGGAGATGCCCTGGCTGGTGGTCCCGGTCGTGCTGGTCTGGGCGCTGCTGCTGCGGTTCTCCGCGCGCTGGGCCGTGCCGGCCGCCTTCGCCGTCACCCTCGGCATCACCGGGTGGCTGGCCTGGCGCGACGGAGGCGTCGACGCCGCGGCGCTGGTCCCGGTCCTCGAGTGGACGACGCCGGACCTCACCTCCACCGCCGCCGTCGGGCTGGCGCTGCCGCTCTTCCTGGTCACCATGGCCTCGCAGAACGTGCCGGGGATGGCGGTGCTGGCGGCCTACGGTTACCGGGCGCCCTGGCGGTCGGCGATGGCCGTCACCGGGGCCGGCACGCTGCTCGGCGCCCCGTTCGGCGGGCACGCGATCAACCTCGCCGCCATCAGCGCGGCGCTGGCCGCCGGGCCCGAGGCCGACCCCGACCCGTCCCGGCGCTGGCTGGCCGCCCGCACCGCCGGCCTCGCGTACGTGGGGTTCGCGCTGGTGTCGGCCGCCGTCGCCGCGCTGGTGGTCACCGCCCCGGCCGGCTTCGTCGCCGCGGCCGCGGGCCTGGCGCTGTGGCCGGTGCTGGCGGCGTCCCTGAGCGGTGCGCTGGCGCGGGCCGAGGACCGCATCCCCGTCGTCGCCACGTTCCTCGTGGCGATCAGCGGCGTCACCGTGGGCGGCATCGGGTCGGCGTTCTGGTCGCTCGTCGTCGGCCTGGCGTTCTGGGCCTGGTACCGGCCGCAGCCCGCCGCCGCCCCGGCCTGATGGTCAGCGGCGCCAGAAGTCGAAGCGGTCGCGCCCCGGCCGGAAGCCGGCGGCCTCGGCGACGGCGACGGCGAGGTCGAACTTCTGCCCGACCGCCGTGGGGGCGTGGGCGTCGCTGCCGAAGCTGACCGCCTCGCCGCCCTCCTCGCGGAACCAGCGGACCTGGTCGGCCGAGGCGAGCGGGCTGCTGGTGTTGATCTCCAGGGCCCGGCCGCTGCCGGCGAGCGCCCGGAACACCGCCCGGTACTCCTCCTCGTAGTCCTTCTCCACGTACCGGTGCGAGCCACCCGGCCAGTACCGGCGCGGGAAGTCCACGTGCGCCAGCACCTGGAAGACGTCGCTGCTCTCGATCATCCCGACCATCTCGCCGAGGTAGCGGCGCATCGTCGCGTCGGCGTCCACGTGCAGCAGCCGTCCCACCCCGACCAGCCGGCCCTCGTCGGAGAGCGAGTGCAGCGAGCCGAGGATCCGGTCGACGGGGGAGTCCTCGAGGTGCTGGGCGATGCTGGCGGCGAACAGGTGCGGCTCGCCGGTCTCGATGCCCGACCAGATGCGCAGCTCGGGGAACCGGTCGCGCACCTCGGCCAGCTCGGCGAAGTACCCCTCGACGTCGATGGGCAGCTGGTGGGCCGGGTAGCGGTCGACCAGCCCCTCCGCGGTGGCCCGGTCCTCGTCGTGCCACACGGTGAAGTCCAGGTGCTCGGTGAACGCGATCGCCGGCAGCCCCTGCGCGATCGCCCGCTCGCAGGCCTTCCGCATGGTCGAGGAGTCGGGCGTGTCCCACGACCAGTGGGTGTGCACGTGGTTGTCGGCCGGCAGCTGCCCCTGGTGTGCCCTCTCGAGTGCCATCGCCTGTGGATTCTCCCCCGCCGTCCCCAGGTCCCGCGCGGCCACCCGTTCCGTCCCTGCCCGTGCCTACTGTCGTCGCCATGAGCACCGCCGCACCGCCGTCCTCGATCGCCGGCTCGGTCCAGGAGGAAGCCCTTGCGATCCTCCGCGAGCTCACCGGCCGCCCCGACGCCGTCTTCCGCGAGGGGCAGGACGCCGCCGTCGCGGCGCTCGTCGAGCGCTCCCAGCGCGCGCTGGTCGTCCAGCGCACCGGCTGGGGCAAGTCCGCCGTGTACTTCGTCTCGACGGCGCTGCTCCGCCGCCGCGGTGCGGGCCCGACGCTGCTGGTGTCGCCGCTGCTGGCGCTGATGCGCGACCAGGTGGCCGCCGCGGCCCGCGCCGGCATCCGCGCGGTGGAGATCTCCAGCGCCAACATGACCGAGTGGGACGACATCGCCGCCCGCCTGGCCGCCGACGACGTCGACGTCCTGCTCGTCTCCCCCGAGCGGCTGACCAACCCGCGCTTCCGCGAGGAGCAGCTGCCCGGCCTCGTCGCCCGCTGCGGGCTGGTCGTCGTCGACGAGGCGCACTGCGTCTCCGACTGGGGGCACGACTTCCGCCCCGACTACCGCCGCATCCGCGACCTGCTGGGCACGCTGCCCACCGGCACACCCGTGCTCGCGACCACCGCCACCGCCAACGAGCGCGTGGTGGAGGACGTCGCCGAGCAGCTGGGCGCCGGCGGCGTCGAGGTGACGACGGTCCGCGGCCCGCTCTCCCGCGACTCGCTGCGGCTGGGCGTGCTGCGGCTGCCGTCGGACCGGGCGCGGCTGGCCTGGCTGGCCGCCCACCTCGGCGACCTGCCGGGCAGCGGCATCGTCTACACGCTCACGGTCGCGGCGGCGGAGGAGACGGCGAACCTGCTCCGCGACGCCGGCCACGAGGTCCGCGCCTACACCGGGCGGCTCGACGACGCCGACCGCAAGGACGCCGAGGAGGCGCTGCGCGAGAACCGGGTCAAGGCGCTGGTCGCCACCTCGGCCCTCGGCATGGGCTTCGACAAGCCCGACCTCGGGTTCGTCGTCCACCTCGGGGCGCCGTCGTCGCCCGTCAGCTACTACCAGCAGGTCGGCCGTGCCGGGCGCGCCGTCGAGCACGCCGACGTCCTGCTGCTCCCCGGCCCCGAGGACATCGCCATATGGCAGTGGTTCGCCACCTCCTCCATGCCGCGGGAGGACCACGCGGCCGCCGTGCTGACCGCGATGGCCGACGGCAAGGCCTGGTCGGTGGCCCGCCTGGAGACGGTCGCCGACGTGCGCCGCTCCCGCCTGGAGCTGCTGCTCAAGGTCCTCGCCGTCGACGGCGCGGTGGAGCGGGTGCAGGGTGGCTGGCGCTCCACCGGGCAGCCGTGGGTCTACGACGCCGACCGCTACGCCCGGGTCACCCGCACCCGGGAGGCCGAGCAGCGCGCGATGCTCGGCTACGCGAAGCCGGTCGACGAGGCCGAGTGCCGCATGGCGTTCCTCCAGTCCGCGCTCGACGACCCGACGGCGGCCCCGTGCGGCCGGTGCGACGTCTGCGCCGGCCCCTGGTACGCGACCGACGTGCCCGAGGGCGCGGCCGAGCAGGCATCGGCGGCCCTGGACCGGCCCGGGGTGGAGCTCGCGCCCCGCGCCATGTGGCCCACCGGCGCCGACCGGCTCGGGGTGGGCGTGAAGGGCAAGATCGCGCCGGGCGAGCAGCTGCACACCGGCCGGGCGGTCGCCCGGCTGACCGACCTCGGCTGGGGTCAGCGGTTGCGCACCCTGCTCGGCGACGACGGCCTGGGCGGCGTGGTCGAGCTCGAGGCGCCGGGCATCGAGGAGGACCCGGACGCCGCCTTCGACGTGCCGGTGCGGCGCTCGGTCTCCGACGTGCCGCCCGACGACGAGCTGCTGCGGGCCTGCGGACGGGTGCTCGCCGCCTGGGACTGGGCTGAGCGCCCGGCAGCGGTGGTGGGGATGCCGTCGCGACGTCGCCCGCAGCTGGTCAGCGGGGTCGCGCAGGGCCTGGCCCGCATGGGGCGGCTGCCCTACCTCGGGGAGCTGTCGCTCGCCCACGGCGGGCCGACCGGTCAGCCGGGGGGCAACAGCGCCTTCCGGCTCGCCGCCGTGTGGGACCGGGTCGTCGTGGGGCCGGAGCTGCGGGAGCAGCTGGCCGCGCTGTCGGGGCCGGTCCTGCTGGTGGACGACCTGGCGGACTCCCGCTGGACCATGACCGTGGCCGGCCGGGAGCTGCGGCGGGCCGGTGCCTCGGCGGTCCTCCCGTTCGTGCTGGCGCTCACCGCCTGAGTTCTCCACAGCTTTTCGCACACATGTGCGAAAAGCCCGGGTAGCGTCTGTCCCATGACGCTGGCGCACCAGCCCTCCATGTGGGACCTCGCCGAGGAGGCCACGCTCGGCCCGCTCGATGCCGTCGTGCGACACCGGCTGGACCGCGGGGCGTGGGTCGACCACCTGCCCGGTTGGGTGTCCGGCTCGGACGAGGTCCTCGAGGTGCTGCTGGGCGACATCGGCTGGCGGGAGGACCGTCGCCGGATGTACGAGCGCGAGGTCGCCGTCCCACGGCTGCTCCGGTGGTACGGCGGGGACGAGCAGCTTCCGCACGCGCTGCTCACCGAGGCTCGCGAGCAGCTCAACCGGCACTACGGGCCCGAGCTGGGCGAGCCGTTCGTCTCCGCCGGCATGTGCCTGTACCGGGACGGGCGCGACAGCGTGGCCTGGCACGGCGACCGCATCGGGCGTGGGCGCTCCACCGACACGATGGTCGCCATCGTCTCGTTCGGCTCACCGCGGCCGCTGCTGCTCCGGCCGGTCGGCGGGGGCGAGTCCCTGCGGTTCCCCCTGGGGCACGGCGACCTGGTCGTGATGGGCGGTTCCTGCCAGCGCACGTGGGAGCACTGCATCCCGAAGACGACGCGGCCGGTGGGCCCGCGGGTCAGCGTCCAGTTCCGCCCCCGCGGCGTCGCCTGAACCGCCGGCCCCGCCCCGGCTCGGCGAGGGGGCCCGGCGCCGGCGTCGGCCGGGCCGGCCAGGCGCCGGCGGGCGTGCGGGGGGCCACACCGGACCCCCCTGCACGACCCCTCCGAGGCCGTGTATGGTTCCTCCTGCACCGAGCGAGAACGGACCGGGCCGCGAGGCCCGGGAAACCGCCGGCAGAGCCCCTGAGGCCGAGCTGCTGCGGAGCCCGGTGTACAGTGGAAAAACCGCCGCGAACGAAGGCCGAGAAATCGGCCGGAAGTCGTGCGCGTCCGCTCCTTGAGAACTCAACAGCGTGCCGAAAGTCAGTGCCAAGTAATACCCCGTGCCGGCCCCGTCGTGGGTTGGCTGGGATTCCTTTGGTTGATTGATATCGAGAGTGTCAGCTCTCGGTTCTCAGCCGGTATCAAATCATCTACGGAGAGTTTGATCCTGGCT
>NZ_SSXC01000028.1 GCF_021699055.1 Blastococcus sp. MG754426
CACCCGCATCGTGCTGGGCCCCGAGGGTCAGCCCCTGGACGTGGGCCGCACCCCGGCCCCTCCGCAGGGGCCCGCCGCGAGCCTGCGAGTGGCGGGGGGCGGAGGGGTCCTTTCATTCGCCGGTTGCGACGCCCCGGCCCACTGGTGCGACGTGCACCACCTGGTGCACTGGGCCGACGGCGGGGACACCTCCCTGGAGAACTCCGCCCATCGGCAGGGCATCCCCCCGAGCGCATGTGTCAGGGTGTGAGTCATGCGAGTTCTCTGCCTCGATTGCAGGCTTGGCATCGACGCCGATGACTACAGCTTCGGATCCACGATTTCTCTGTACGACTATGACGTCGTCATCTGGGACCCAGCGAACTCGCTAGAGGACTACACACTCCATTCCACGACCTACATGGGGCTCCCTAGTCTCGCCACACACAAGTCAGCCGCGTTGCAACGAGACGTCGCGCGGCGACGGACAGAGTTCCTTGAATTCATAAATCTCGGGCGCACTTTGATCGTCTTCGTCCCTGGCGCAACCGAGGTCTATATTGACACTGGCGAGCGGCAGCATTCCGGAACTGGGCGAAACCGAGCTACGACGAAGATCGTCAAAGAGTTCGACATCATGAAGGCCGTGCCAGCCAATATTGAGCTGAAGCCAGCGGCTGGATTTGAGATGGAAGCGGCTAGCGACCTGATCGGCCCGCTTTTTCGGCGCACTCCTGGCGCTTGGCTCTACCGATCCGTCTTGGAGAAAGAAGACACTCTTCGGCCCCTGTTGCACGTTAAGGGGACTCGCAAGATTGTGTCGGGAATGATCCGGCAAAAGAATAGTGGCGGCTTGTTACTGCTGCTCCCCGACCTAATCCTCGATGATTC
Source organism: Blastococcus sp. MG754426 (assembly GCF_021699055.1). GTDB lineage: Bacteria > Actinomycetota > Actinomycetes > Mycobacteriales > Geodermatophilaceae > Blastococcus. The sequence goes on from NZ_SSXC01000028.1 coordinate 871, forward strand.
TGACGAAGACGCTGGAGGAACGGAAGAGTCTGCCGGGGAAAGCTCCTCTCTCAGGGACGCGTCTCTCGCACTCCTGGACTGGGTCAGGTCTTTAACCACCGAAGAGGAAGCGAAGGTTCCAGACTGGGCGAGCCGGTTCCTTTTTGCAAGCGAGCTCGAACGGACCGAACGCCGATCGAAACTGGAGGCGGAATTGTCTGAGACGCTGGCCCGCCTCGATTTGCTCAAGGCGGAGGAAGCCCAGGAAGCGCAGTGGAAGGTGCTTATCCATGGCGGCGGAGAGTCACTGGAGCGCCAGGTGGCCCGCGCATTCGAGGTGTTCGGCTTCACTCTCGAAGACACGGTAAAGGGGCGAAGTGACCTCCGCGCCGTTCGAGGGGACGCGCGTGCGGTGGTCGAGGTCAAGGGCCTCGCCAAGAGTGCGGGCGAGAAGCATGCCGCCCAGCTTGAGAAGTGGGTGTCCGACGAGCTGGCCAACGGAAAACCGGCGAAGGGCATCCTCGTGGTCAACGCCTGGCGCGATATTCCAGTGGATGAGCGACGGGAGGACGTATTCCCGGACCAGATGCTGGCGTATTCCGCGCAGCGGAATCACTGTCTGGTGTCGGGACTGCAACTGCTCGCGATGGCGCGGGCTTGCATTGCTGACCCGTCTCGTGCGGACGAGTTGGCCAGCCTGCTACTGGAGACGACCGGGCGGATCTCCGGATGGGACGACGCTTCTCGTGTCTTCGAGGCGACAACCACGGACGAAGTAAGCGTGGGCAAGGAAGCCGATCTGCCCTCCGCTGCCGCCGGTCAGATCGAGGGTGAGTCAGCCGAGGAGGAAGACCCGAAGGACTAGGCGATCCGCCAGGTGCCTGCGTCGACCGCTTGGCGGTGGGGGGCCGGGGACACTCTTCCCCCGGACCCCGCAACTGCCGGTTGCGGTCGTTCCACTTCGCTGACCGCCGCGCGAGGGCGGCGGTCAAGGGTGCCGGAGGCATCGCGTAGCGGCGCGGAGCGCCCTTGACGGCCGCGCGCCAGAGTCGGGGACGGGGCAAGGCGCCGGAGGCGCCCCTTGGGAACGTTGCGAATAGGTACCCCACTGCAGGTCAGAGCCTTGTCCCATAACAACTTTGGTTTACGTGTGCGACAACGTAAGTTGTCGGTCGTGAACCGCGCCCAAAGACGGGCCGCAGAGCGGCGCGCGACCAAGCACCGCCCGCGGCCGGGCCTGCTGATCGAATCGCCGCCACCGGCGGCGCAGCCGCCGAGTGCGGCGAGAGACGTGGCTCCCTCGGTCCCGCCAAGGGTCAACGAGGTCGACATGCTGGTGCGGCTACGCCGAGCGGCCCAGCGGCGTGCAGAGGCCGAGTCGGCACTGCTGGCCGAGATGCGACAAGCGCGCGCTGCCGGGTTGTCGTTCGCTCGGATCGGCGGCGCAGTGCAAGTCTCGGCGCAGGCCGTACGGCAACGGCTGCTCCGCGACTGACTGCGAACCTGTCGGACCCATCCGGCAGACTGCACGGGCGCGGCAGAGCCGTCGGGTCACCCACTCGGGCCCGGCGGCGGGTAGGACCCCAATCCCCGCGTGCGGTGCCTCTATCGAGTCGGTGGGCGGCAGGCTGCTGATGCCGGAGCAGTAACTGAGCCGAGGGCGTAGGCGCCGGGGTCGATCCCTACTGGATCGATGCCTCGGAGCGCGTCGTGCACTGCAACTGTTCTTTCACGTCCCCGACGGGGGCGACGTGGCCAAGCTGACTCCGGCCCAGGTGGCAGAGTGGCTGGCCGCCTCCTGCGCGGCCCAGGGCGTGCCGGTCCGGGTGACCGACCCGCAGGTACTGGCGACGGTGGCGGCGCTGTTGCCGCCGCCGGAGGCGGGACCGGCGACCGCGCGGAGCGCGGGCGGGGATCGGCCCGGCGCGGCTCAGCCTCGCCAGACCGCGCGCACCCGCGATGGGCTCAGCGACCGGGCGCCGGGCTGACCGGGTTCGATCACCGCGTGGTCGAGTACCGCTGAGACGATCGCGGCCTGCCGCGACAGGCTCAGGTCGTCCCACTGGTCGCGCAGGTGACCGCCGTTGCCCGGCAGGCCGGTCAGGGCGTCGGTGCGGGTGAGGGCGGTGAGCTGGCGCTGCCGGTCGGCCATGCGCCGCTCGATCGGCTCGCGGGCGGCCCGCCATTCGCGGGCACTGATCTCCTGCTTGCCGAACATCACCGCGAGCCCGTCGAGCTGGGCCTGGTCGCCGGCCAGCCCGTCGGAGAGCTCGGCGGCGGCGGTGTCCTCGCGCCGGCCGGCCAGCACGTCGGCCAGCTCGGGGCCGTCGAGGCGTTGTAGAACGGCCTCGACCAGGAGCGCCTCGAGCGGTTCGGCGACGACGGTGAGCCGCCCGCAGCCGCCGTGGTCGGGGCCTTTGAGGCAGACGTAGCGGCGGGAGTTCTCGCGCGGGGAGGCGTAGAGCCTTCGGCCGCACTTGCCGCAGCGCAGCAGCCCGGACAGTACGTAGCGGCGCGGTGTGCGGCGTCCGCTGGCCACGCGCTCGGCCATGCGGGCCAGCACCCGGTCCCGGTCGGCGGGGTCGATGATCGCGGGCCACTGCGCGGGGCCGACCACTTCGCCCAGGTGCTCGCGCAGTCCGGCGATGCGCCCGGAGCGCAGCAGCCCGCGCAGCGTCGGGGAACGCCACTCGCGGCCGGTCACCGTGGACACGCCCTGCTCGGTGAGCCAGGTGCACAGCGACCGCAGACTTTCCCCGGCCAGGTAGCGGGCGACCAGATGCCGGATCACCTCGGCCTCGTCCGGGCGCACGGTCACCCGGTCGGCCTCGTAGCCGAAGGGTCGGACGCTGCCGCCGTGCGGGACACCGGAGGCCGCGTTCTGCTCCCACTTGCGTCGCATGCGGCGGCTCTTGGCCGCTGACTCGTTCGCTGCCACCGCCGCCATGATCCTTCCGATCAGCAGCCCGTCCCCGGTGCCCAGGTCCATGTCCCCGGACACGAACCGCACCTTGCGGACACCGGCGGCGTCCACCGTGGCGACGAACTGCTCCAACTCCACCGGACGGCGGGTCAGCCGGTCAACGTGGTAGCAGATCACCGCGTCACGTAGGCCGTCGGCCAGGTCGGTGAGCATCTGCTGATAGGCCGGGCGGCGCTTGCCCGAGTAGGCCGACAGGTCGTTGTCGACGTACTCCTGCGCGACCGGCCAGCCGACCTGCTCCGCCAGGCGGCGGCAGTCCTCCAACTGGCGGGTGACGCCCAGGGCGCGGCCCTCGGTGTCGCTGCTGATCCGCGCGTAGACCGCCGCCGCTCTGACCTCCGACATGGGGGCAGATTAGCGAAGCGTCGCAAACTCCGGGCTGCTGTGCGAACGGCACCACACGAAGGTGCACCACGGGTTCCGCGTCGAACGCCGACCCGACGGCCGATGGCGCACCTGGCGGCCCGACGGCACCGAAGGGGGCACCGGCTGCGAGGACGGCACCCGGTCCCGCCCGCACCGGCCGATACGGTGTCCGGCGTGCAGCTCACCGTCGTCGACCACCCGCTGGCCCGTGCCCGTCTGTCCCGGATGCGCGACGAGCGCACGGACAACGCCATGTTCCGCGCCGCGCTCCGCGAGCTGACGCAGATGCTGGTGTACGAGGCCACCCGCGACCTCGCGATCGCCGAGGAGCCGATCACCACCCCGGTCACCACGACCACGGGGTACCGGCTGGCCGCCCCGCCGCTCATCGTCCCGGTGCTGCGCGCCGGCCTCGGCATGGCCGACACCGCGCACGGGATGCTGCCGGAGTCGCAGATGGGTTTCGTCGGGCTCGCCCGCAACGAGGAGACCTTCCAGCCCGAGGCCTACATGGCCTCGCTGCCCGAGAGCCTGGTGGACCGCGACGTCTTCGTCCTCGACCCGATGCTCGCCACCGGCGGTTCGCTGGTGCACTGCTGCGAGCTGCTGACCGCCCGCGGCACGACGTCGATCACCGTGCTCTGCGCCCTGGCCGCCCCCGACGGGCTGCGCCGGCTCGAGGAGAGCGGCCTGCCGCTGCGGGTGTTCACCGCCAGCGTCGACGAGGGGCTCAACGACAAGGCCTACATCGTCCCGGGCCTCGGCGACGCCGGCGACCGCCAGTTCGGCGCGGTCTGACCGTGCGCTTCGGGCTGCTCGGCACCGGCCACTGGGCCAGGGCGGTGCACGCCACCGCGCTGGCCGCCCACCCGACGGCCGAGCTCGCCGGGGTGTGGGGCCGGGACGCCGGGCGCGCCGACGCGCTGGCGGCGGAGTTCGAGGTGCCCGGGTACGGCGACGTCGACGCGCTGCTGGCCGACGTGGACGCCGTCGCCATCGCGCTGCCCCCGCACGTGCAGGCGCCGCTCGCCGTGCGCGCGGCCGAGGCGGGCAAGCACCTGCTCCTGGAGAAGCCGATCGCGCTGGACGTCGCCGCGGCCGACCGGGTGGTCGACGCGGTGCGGGCGGCCGGCGTCGCCTCGGTCGTCTTCTTCACCTTCCGCTTCCAGACGGCGACCTCCACCTGGCTGACGCAGGCCGCGCGCACCCGTCTCGCCGGGGGAGCGGGCTCCTGGCTCTCCTCGCTCGCCGGCACCCCCTTCGCCGCCTCGCCCTGGCGCCAGGAGCACGGCGCGCTGTGGGACATCGGCCCGCACGCGCTGTCGGTGCTGGTGCCGGCACTCGGGCCGGTCGTCGCCGTGCAGGCCGGGGCCGGGCTGCTCGACACCGTCCACCTGGTGCTCACCCACGAGTCGGGGGCGGCCTCGACCGTGACGCTGTCGCACACGGTGGCGCCCATGTCGGCCGGCATCGAGTTCTACGTGCACGGCGACGCCGGCCGGCTGGTCCTGCTGCCCGACGTCGAGGCCCCGGTCGAGGCGTTCGGCGTGGCCGTCGACGAGCTGACGTCGGCGGCCGTCGCCGGGGGCACCCACCCCTGCGACGTGGGCTTCGGCCGCGACGTCGTCGCCGTCCTCGCCACGGCCGCCCGGGCGCTCGACTCCGGCTGCCGGGAACCCGTCGGGGCGTGACGGCTCTCCCTCAGGGGCGGGCCACCCGGTGGCGGAGCATGACGGTCCCGTTGCCGAACCGGCGGGTCTCCAGCAGTTCCAGCCGGGTGAGGTCGTCCGCGTCCGCGAAGAGCCGCCGGCCGCGGCCGAGCAGCACGGGCGCCACGTAGAGCCGGTACTCGTCCACGAGGTCCAGCCGGCGGAAGGTCGCGGTCAGGTCCGGGCCGCCGAGCACCATGTCGCCGCCGGGGAGCTGCTGGAGCGCCCGGATCTCGTCCGGGTCGACCGCGTGGCGGACCTCGGTGGCCCACGGCACCTCGTCGCGGGTGCGGGAGAACACGATCTTCGGCATGGCCCGCCAGATGCCGGCGAACTCCTTCTCCGGGGCGGAGGCGGCCGGGTCCTCGTCGGCCGTCGGCCAGTACGCGGCCATCAGCTCCTGGGTGACCCGGCCCTCGAGGAAGGCGCTCGCCGCCGCCAGCTGGGCGTTCATCCAGCTGTGCAGCTCCTCGTCGACGAGGTGCCAGCTGATGTCGTGGTCGGGGCCCTCGAAGAACCCGTCGAGGGACACCGACAGGTGGACGACGATCTTCCGCATGCTTCCTCCGCTCGTGGCCAGGCCTGGCGAGAGGGGAGACCGCACGCGGCGACGGAACTGAGCGGTGCCGGGCGCCTCGATGTCAGAGGCCGAGCGCCGCCGACATCTCCGCGCGCAGCTGGTCCAGCTCGTCGGCACCCCGGCCGCGGGCGGCGATCAGCCCGGCGTCGTCGTGCACCGGGACCACCGTCTCCAGGTAGGCCTTGAGCTTGGGCTCGGTGCCGCTGGGCCGGACGATCACCCGGACGCCGTCGCCCAGCAGCCGCACGGCGTCCACCGGCGGCTCCCCGAGCGCGAGGTCGGCGAACTCCACCGGCCGGCCCAGCAGGGTGGCGGGCGGCGCAGAGCGCAGCCTGGCCATCGCCCCGGAGATGACCGACAGGTCCTCCACCCGCACCGAGAGCTGGCCGGTGGCGAACAGCCCGTGCTCCCGGGCCAGCTCGTCGAGCCGGTCCAGCAGCGTGCGGCCGGCGGCCTTGAGCTCCGCCGCGAGCAGCGCGACGGCGGCTGCCGCGGAGATGCCGTCCTTGTCCCGCACCACCGAGGGCGCCACCGAGTAGCCCAGCGCCTCCTCGTAGCCGTACACCAGGGGGGCCGCCTCCGAGCCGGCCCGCATGATCCACTTGAAGCCGGTCGGCGTCTCCTCCGACGGCACCCCGTGCGCCTCGGCGACGACGTGCATCAGCGAGCCGCTGACCAGCGACGAGGCGTACGTGCCCCGCACGCCGCGGCGCAGCAGCCAGTCGGCCAGCAGCGCCCCCACCTCGTCGCCGGTGAGCTGCCGGCCACCGACCACCACCGAGCAGCGGTCGGCGTCGGGGTCCTCGGCGATCGCCACGTCGGCGCGCACCCGGTCGGCCAGGGCCAGCAGCAGGTCCACCGCCCCGGGCTCCTCCGGGTTCGGGAAGGCCACGGTCGGGAAGGCGGGGTCGGGGGCGTCCTGCTCCGGCACGCCCACCGGCGCAGGCAGCCCCGCGGCCGCGAAGACCGCGCGCGTCGTCCCGGCGCCCACGCCGTGCATCGCGGTGTAGGCGACGGTCAGCGCCGAGCGGACGTCGGCGGGCACCCGCTCCGGGTCGACCGCCCGCACGACGGCGCCGACGTAGTCGGTCTCGACGTCGTCCCCGAGCGTCAGCCAGTCGTCGGAGCGCGGCACGTCGCGCGCGCTGCCCACCGCGGCGATCGCGGCCTCGATCTCCCGGTCGGCCGGTGGCACCAGCTGCGCGCCGTCGCCGAGGTACACCTTGTAGCCGTTGTCGTCGGGCGGGTTGTGGCTGGCGGTCACCATGATCCCGGCCGCGCACCCCAGGTGGCGGACGGCGAAGGCGAGCACCGGTGTCGGCAGCGGGCGGGGCATGACCTGCACGGCGAAGCCCGCCCCGGCCAGCACCTCGGCGGAGACGCGGGCGAACTCGTCGGACCGGCGGCGCGCGTCGAAGCCGATCACCACGCCGCCGCCCGCGTGCCCGGACGCCGTCAGCCAGGAGGCCAGCCCCGCGGCCGCACGGGTGACGACGGCCGCGTTCATGCCGGCCGGTCCCGCGCGCAGCGGGCCGCGGAGCCCCGCCGTCCCGAAGGTGAGCGGGCCGGCGAACCGGCGGGCGAGCTCGGCGGTGTCCCCGGCGTCGACCAGCGCCAGGATCTCCGCGCGGTCGCCCTCGTGCGGGTCGGCCGCGGCCCAGGCGCGGGCGGCGTCGAGCAGGTCCTGCGTCATGCCGTGACGTTCTCCGCGTCGAAGTCGGAGGTCGTGTACTCGCCCCCGACCCGGCGGTGCACCGGGTCGGCGAGGTCGGGCTCCCCGTGGGCGGCGACCAGCGCGGCGGCGTGGCCCTCGGCGTCGTCGGTGGAGCGGTAGCCCAGCGCCTCGGCGGCGGAGAGGTCCCACCAGCGGCGGGTGTTGTCCGACACCCCCCACACCACGCGGAAGCCCGGCGACGGCGCCCGCAGCGCGGCGTCGACGAGCGCGACGGTGTCGGCGGGGGAGAGCCAGGTGGACAGCTGGCGGGTGGTGGTCGGCTCGGCGAAGGCGCTGCCGATGCGCAGGCAGACGACGTCCAGGCCGTAGCGGTCGGCGTACAGCGAGCCGAGCGCCTCCATCGCGACCTTCGAGACGCCGTAGTAGGTGTCGGGGCGCGGCGGCGCGTCCTCCTCGCGGAGCAGACCGTCGGCCGGGCGCTCGGTGTACCCCGAGGCGTGGTTGCTGCTGGCCAGCACCACGCGCCCGACGCCGGCCCGCCGGGCGGCCTCCAGCGCGCAGTAGGTGCCCTCGATGTTGGCGTGCGAGATCGCCGCCCAGGTCGACTCCCCGGAGATGCCGGCGAGGTGGACGACGGCGGACGTGCCGCGGGTGGCGTCGGTCATCGCGGCCAGGTCCGTGACGTCGGCGACGAGGTGCTCCTCGCCGGGTCGGGGCTCGGGCACCGCCACGACGTCGAGGCTGCGCACCGCCCAGCCGCGCTCGGGCAGCCCTCCGCGCAGGACCGTGCCGATCCGCCCGGCTGCGCCGGTGACCAGGACGGGCCCGGTCACGGGAGGCGCTCGATCAGCTGCACCAGCAGGGCCCCCAGCCGCCCGGCGGCCGCCTTGCCCGCCGCCAGCACCTCCTCGTGGTCCAGCGCCTCCCCGGTGATCCCGGCCGCGGCGTTGGTGACCATCGACAGGCCGAAGACCTCCGCGCCGGCGGCCCGCGCGGCGATCGCCTCCAGCGCGGTGGACATGCCGACCAGGTCGGCGCCGAGCGTCCGCAGCATGCGGATCTCCGCCGGCGTCTCGAAGTGCGGGCCGGGGAGCTGGGCGTACACCCCCTCGGCCAGCGACGGGTCGAGCTCCCGGGCGATCGCGCGCAACCGCGAGGAGTAGAGGTCGGTGAGGTCGACGAAGTTCGCGCCCACGAGCGGCGAGCGCGCGGTGAGGTTCAAGTGGTCGGAGATCACCACGGCCTGGCCCACCCGGTGCTCGGGGGCCAGCCCGCCGGCGGCGTTGGTCAGCACGACGGTCCGCACGCCCGCGGCGACCGCCGTGCGGATGCCGTGGACCACGGGCTCCACGCCGCGCCCCTCGTAGTAGTGGGTCCGGCCGAGGAACAGCAGCACCTTGCGCTCGCCCACCCGCACCGAGCGGATCTCGCCGCCGTGCCCGAGGACGGTGGGGGCGGCGAAGCCGGGCAGGTCGCCGATCGCCACCGATCCCGCGGTCTCGCCGAACGCGTCGGCCGCGGGCGCCCAGCCCGAGCCCATGACGACGGCGACGTCGTGCGGACCGCCGAGCGCGGTGGTCAGGGCGTCGGCGGCCTGCGCGGCCAGGGCGGTGGGGTCGGTCCCGGGGAGCTCGCTCACGCAGGGACGCTAACGCAGCCGCCGGGAACGGGCGCCCGCCCGGCGGCCGGAGCGCGTCGGGCGGGGGACGACGCCGCCCGGTGGGGGAGCGCGGTCGTCCCTAGACTGCCGGAGTGGAGATCCCCTTCCGTAGCTCCGGTCGCGCCAGCCTCGGCGTGGAGTGGGAGCTCCAGCTCGTCGACCGGGAGACCCGCGAGCTCGCCCCCGGCGCCGTGGAGATCCTCGAGGCGCTGCGCCCGGACGGGGCCGAGGAGCACCCGAAGGCCAAGCACGAGCTGCTGCAGTCGACGGTGGAGATCATCACCGGCGTCTGCACCACGGTCCGCGAGGCCAAGGCCGACCTCGCGGGCACCCTCGCCGAGGTCGTCGCCCAGGCCGACCGGCGGGGGCTCGGGCTGCTGTGCGCGGGCACGCACCCGTTCACCGACTGGCAGACGCAGGAGATCTCGCCCAAGGAGCGCTACCAGGAGCTCGTCGAGCGCATGCAGTGGCTGGCCCGCCGGCTGCAGATCTTCGGGGTGCACGTGCACGTCGGCGTCCGGGCGCCGGAGAAGGTCATCCCGATCGTCAACGCGCTGTGCCAGTACGTGCCGCACTTCCTGGCGCTGTCGTCGTCCTCCCCGTTCTGGGTGGGCTGCGACACCGGGCTGGCCTCGGCGCGCACCAAGATCTTCGAGGGGATGCCGACCGCCGGGCTGCCCTTCCAGCTCGACGACTGGGACGAGTTCGAGGAGTACATGGAGACGCTCATCTCCACCGGGAGCATCGAGAGCGTCCGCGAGGTCTGGTGGGACATCCGCCCGCACCCCGACTTCGGCACCGTCGAGCTGCGCATCTGCGACGGGCTGCCCACGCTCGACGAGGTGGGTGCCGTCGCCGCCCTGGCGCAGTGCCTGGTGGAGCAGTTCGACACCCAGCTCGACCGCGGCTACACCCTGCCCCGCCCCGAGGAGTGGGTCGTGCGGGAGAACAAGTGGCGGGCGACCCGCTACGGCCTCGACGCCGAGATCATCGTCGACGAGCACTACGTCGTCCGGCCGGTGCGCGACGCGATCACCGAGCTGGTCGAGGAGCTGATGCCCACGGCCAAGCGGCTGCACTGCGAGGCAGAGCTCTCCGACGTGCTGCGCATCCTCGAGGTCGGGGCCTCCTACCAGCGGCAGCGGGCGGTGGCCCTGGCGCACGACGGCGGCCTGGCGCCGGTCGTGGACGGCCTGCTGGCCGAGCTGCGGGACGGCCTGCCCACCTCCGGCCCCGCGGGCCGGCCCGACGGCCCGGTGCCCGGCCCGGCCGAGTGCGCGGGCGGTCACGCGGCATGACCCCGGTCGTCGAGAAGCTGGGTGCGGCGGTCGACGAGTGGGTCGCCGCCAACGGGCCCGCCCTGTCGGCCACGCGGCGGCACCTGCACGCGCACCCCGAGCTCGGCTACGCGGAGTTCGAGACGACGTCCTTCCTCGAGGAACGGCTGCGCCACCACGGGCTGACCCCGCGCCGGCTGCCCACCGGCACCGGCCTCACCGTCGACGTCGGGGCGGGTGGGGGGCCGGTGGTCGTCCTGCGGGCCGACATCGACGCGCTGCCCCTGAAGGACCTCAAGGACGTGCCGTACGCCTCCACCCGCGAGGGTCTGGCCCACGCCTGCGGCCACGACGTGCACACGACGGTGGTGCTCGGCGTCGCCGTCGCGCTCGCCACGCTCGACGGGCTGCCCGGCACCGTCCGCTGCGTGTTCCAGCCCGCCGAGGAGACGGTGCCGGGCGGGGCCACCGAGGTGGTCGCCTCCGGCGTGCTCGACGGGGCCTCGCGTGCCTTCGCCCTGCACTGCGACCCGTCGATCCCGGCCGGGAGCATCGGGCTGCGCACCGGCGCCATCACCGCGGCCTGCGACCGGATGGACGTCACGCTCACCGGGCCGGGTGGGCACACCGCCCGGCCGCAGCTCACCGTCGACCTCGTCGACGCGCTCGGCCGGCTCATCACCGACGTGCCGGGGCTGCTCTCCCGCCAGGTCGACCCGCGGACGGGGATGTCCCTCGTCTGGGGGGCGGTCAACGCCGGCGTCGCGGCCAACGCGATCCCGCAGCGCGGCACGCTGCGGGGCACCGTCCGGGTGCTGGACCGGGACGCGTGGAAGGGGGCCGAGGAGCTGATGCGCTCGCTGGTGGGGCGGGTCGCCGCCGCCACCGGCGCGGAGGTCGACGTCGACTACATCCGCGGGGTACCGCCGGTGGTCAACGACCCCCGCGCCGTGGCGTTGCTGCGATCGGCCGCGCTGGCCACCGTGGGCGCGGAGAACCTGGTGCTCTCGCCGCAGAGCATGGGCGGGGAGGACTTCGGCTGGTTCGCCGACGTCATGCCGATCGCGCTGGCCCGGCTCGGCACCCACGGCGGGGGCGCCCCCCTCGACCTGCACCGGGGCACCTTCGACGTCGACGAGCGCGCCATCGGCGTCGGCGTGCGGCTGCTCGCCCGCACCGCGCTGCTCGCCCTGGAGGCCGACGCCGAGCCGTCCCCGGGCAGCTCAGGGGCACCCCCTCGCACGCGGAGACCGGCCCCCGGAGACACTTCTGCCCGACGAGCCGTCGACGAGAGGCGGGAACCGCAGGATGAGCACGACCGACGAGACGACCGGCCAGGGGCCGGCGGCGGCTGACGCCGAGGTGCCCGCCGAGCACGCGGTCCCGGAGGACCTGGCGCTGGCGGCCGAGTTCGACGCGGTGACCCGCGACCAGTGGCGCGAGCTGGTCGCGGGTGTGCTGCGCAAGGCCGGGCGCGAGGACCTGCCCGACCCGGTCGAGGACGCGCTGCGCCGGTCGGTCGCGCCGGGCGTGACGGTGGCCCCCCTCTACACGGCCGAGGACGCCGGCGACCTCCCCGCGGGCGTCGGCGTGCCCGGCCTGCCGCCGTTCGTGCGCGGCGCCCGACCCGCCGGCGGGCCGGCCGGCTCGGCCGAGGTGACCGCCTCCGGGGGCGCCGAGGGCGGCGCGTCCGGCGGGTGGGACATCCGCCAGCGGCACGCGCACCCCGACGTCGCCACCACCAGGGAGGCGATCGCCGCCGACCTGGAGAACGGCGTCACCTCGCTGTGGCTGGTCCTCGGCGAGGGGGCGATCCCCGTCGACGCGCTGGGCGAGGTGCTCGCCGACGTCTACCTGGACCTGGCGCCGGTGACCGTGCAGGGCGGGCAGGCGGGCGCGGAGGCGTTCCTCGACCTGGTCGAGGGCCGCACCGACCTGGCGTCCGGCGGCTCGCTCGGCCTCGACCCGCTCGGCGTCGAGGCCGCCTCGGGGGAGAAGCAGGACCTCTCCGGCCTCGCCGGGATCGCCCGCCGCGCGGCGGCGCTCAGCACCGGCCCCCACTCGACCCTGCGGACCGTCGTCGTCGACGGCACGGTCTTCCACGACGCCGGCGCCTCGGTGGTCGAGGAGCTCGGCTGCTCGCTGGCCGCGGGCGTGGCCTACCTGCGCGCGCTGACCGACGGCGGGCTGACCGTCGACGAGGCGGCCGCCCAGCTGGAGTTCCGCTACGCCGCCTCGGCCGACCAGTTCACGACCATCGCCGCGCTGCGCGCCGCCCGCCGGCTGTGGGACCGCGTCGGCGAGGTCAGCGGCGCCTCGCCCGGGGCCCGGGCGCAGCGGCAGCACGCCGTCACCTCGTCGGTGATGACGACCAGGCGCGACCCGTGGGTCAACATGCTGCGCACCACGGTGGCCTGCTTCGCCGCCGGCGTGGGCGGCGCCGACGCGGTGACCGTGCAGCCGTTCGACGCCGCCCTCGGCCTGCCCGACCCCTTCTCCCGCCGCATCGCGCGCAACACCCAGAACCTCCTCGTGGAGGAGGGGCACCTCGGCCGGGTGCTCGACCCGGCCGGCGGCTCCTGGTACGTGGAGTCGCTGACCGACGAGCTGGCGCGGGCGGCGTGGGAGTGGTTCACCGAGATCGAGCGGGCCGGCGGGCTGTCGGCGGCGCTGGCCTCGGGCCTGGTGCGCGACCGGATCGCGCAGGCGTGGGACGCGCGGGCGCAGCGGCTGGCCACCCGCGCCGACGCGATCACCGGCGTCAGCGAGTTCCCCAACCTGACCGAGAAGCTGCCCGCACGGCAACCGGCCGCCGACGTGCTGCCGGCCACCGGCGGGCTGCCGCGGGTCCGGGCGGCGCAGGAGTTCGAGGCGCTGCGCGACGCGGCCGACGCCGCCGAGCAGTCGACGGGGACCCGCCCGTCGGTGTACCTCGCGACGCTCGGCCCGATCGCCCGGCACACCGCCCGGGCGACGTTCGCGGCCAACCTGTTCCAGGCCGGTGGCCTGGCCACCCCGTCCGGGGACGGCGCCGGCGGGCTGGCCGACGCGGGCACGACCGTGGCCTGCATCTGCGGCACCGACAAGGACTACGCCGAGCACGCCGCCGGGCTGGCGGCGGAACTGAGGGCGGCCGGCGCCACGCAGGTGTGGCTGGCCGGCAAGCCCGACCTCGCCGTCGACGGGGTCGACGGGTACGTCTTCGCCGGGTGCGACGCCCTCGCGGCGCTCCGCACGGTGCACGAGCAGCTGGGAGGAACGGCATGAGCGCGATCCCCGACTTCGGCGACGTCGAGCTGGGCGCGCCCTCCGCGGGCGCCTCGGCCGGTGAGTGGGCCAAGGCGTTCGAGGAGGCGACCGGTCGCAGCGTCGAGGAGGCCGCCTGGGAGACCCCGGAGGGCATCTCCGTCCCGCCGCTGTACACGCCGGCCGACCTCGACGGGCTGGACTTCCTGGAGACCATGCCCGGGCTGCCGCCGTTCCTGCGCGGCCCCTACCCGACGATGTACACCACCCAGCCGTGGACGATCCGCCAGTACGCGGGCTTCTCCACCGCCGCGGAGTCCAACGCCTTCTACCGGCGCAACCTCGCCGCGGGGCAGAAGGGGCTGTCGATCGCCTTCGACCTGCCCACCCACCGCGGCTACGACTCCGACCACCCGCGGGTACCGGGCGACGTCGGCATGGCCGGGGTCGCGATCGACTCGATCCTGGACATGCGGCAGCTGTTCGACGGCATCCCGCTGGACCGGATGAGCGTCTCGATGACGATGAACGGCGCCGTGCTGCCGGTGCTCGCGCTCTACATCGTGGCGGCCGAGGAGCAGGGGGTGGAGCCGGGGCAGCTGACCGGCACCATCCAGAACGACATCCTCAAAGAGTTCATGGTGCGGAACACCTACATCTACCCGCCCAAGCCCTCGATGCAGATCATCAGCGACATCTTCGCGTTCACCTCGCAGCGGATGCCGAAGTTCAACTCGATCTCGATCTCGGGCTACCACATCCAGGAGGCCGGGGCGACGGCCGACCTGGAGCTGGCCTACACCCTCGCCGACGGCGTCGAGTACCTGAAGGCGGGGCAGGCCGCCGGCATGGACGTCGACGCGTTCGCGCCCCGGCTGTCGTTCTTCTGGGCCATCGGCATGAACTTCTTCATGGAGGTCGCGAAGCTGCGGGCGGGGCGGCTGCTGTGGGCCAAGCTGGTGCGCGAGGCCGGGGCGCAGAACCCCAAGTCGCTGTCGCTGCGCACCCACTCCCAGACGTCGGGCTGGTCGCTCACCGCGCAGGACGTCTACAACAACGTCGTCCGCACCTGCCTGGAGGCGATGGCCGCCACCCAGGGGCACACCCAGTCGCTGCACACCAACGCCCTCGACGAGGCGCTCGCGCTGCCGACGGACTTCTCCGCCCGCATCGCGCGCAACACCCAGCTGCTGCTGCAGCAGGAGTCGGGCACCACCCGCGTCGTCGACCCCTGGGGCGGCTCGGCCTACGTCGAGAGGCTCACCTACGACCTGGCCCGCCGCGCGTGGGCGCACATCCAGGAGGTCGCCGAGCACGGCGGCATGGCGCAGGCCATCGACGACGGCATCCCGAAGCTGCGCATCGAGGAGGCGGCGGCCCGCACCCAGGCCCGCATCGACTCCGGGCGCCAGCCGGTCATCGGCGTCAACAAGTACCGGGTCGACGCCGACGAGGCCATCGAGGTGCTCAAGGTCGACAACGCCGACGTCCTGGCCCAGCAGAAGGCCAAGCTCGAGCAGCTGCGCGCCGACCGCGACGACCGGGCCGTGACCGAGGCGCTGGGCCGGCTCACCGACGCCGCCCGGGCCGCCGCCGAGGGGCGCCGCGGCAACGACCTCGACGCCAACCTGCTCAAGCTCGCCGTCGACGCCGCGCGGGCCAAGGCCACCGTCGGGGAGATCTCCGACGCGCTCGAGGCGGTCTACGGCCGGCACGCCGGGCAGGTGCGCACCATCTCCGGCGTCTACCGCGACGAAGTCAATTCTGGAGGGCATGGAATGCCCGGTCCGATGGAGGAGACGCGCCGGCTGGCCGAGGAGTTCGCCGAGGCCGAGGGCCGCCGGCCGCGCATCCTCGTGGCCAAGATGGGTCAGGACGGGCACGACCGCGGCCAGAAGGTCATCGCCACCGCGTTCGCCGACCTCGGCTTCGACGTCGACGTGGGCCCGCTCTTCCAGACCCCCGACGAGGTCGCCCGGCAGGCGGTCGAGGCCGACGTGCACGTCGTCGGCGTCTCCTCGCTCGCGGCCGGCCACCTCACGCTCGTGCCCGCGCTCCGCGACGCGCTGGCCGAGCTCGGGGCCGACGACGTGCTGATCGTGGTCGGCGGCGTCATCCCGCCCGACGACGTGCCGACGCTGAAGGAGATGGGGGCCGCTGCCGTCTTCCCGCCCGGCACGGTCATCGCCGAGGCGGCGCAGGAGCTGCTGCGGACCCTGTCGCAGCGCCTCGGCCACTGATGGGTCGGCCGATCGACGTCCCGGCGCTGGTCGAGGGGGTGCTGGCCGGGGACCGCCGGGTGGTGGCGCGCGCCATCACGCTGGTGGAGTCACGCCGGGCCGACCACCGCGAGAAGGCGCAGGAGCTGCTGGTCGAGCTGCTGCCGTACGCCGGGGGAGCGCGCCGCGTGGGGATCAGCGGCGTGCCCGGCGTGGGCAAGTCGACGTTCATCGACCAGCTCGGGGTCGACCTCACGGCGGCCGGCTCGAAGGTCGCGGTGCTCGCCGTGGACCCGTCGTCGGCCCGCTCGGGGGGCTCGATCCTCGGGGACAAGACCCGGATGGCGCGGCTGGCGGTCGACCCGCAGGCGTTCATCCGGCCCTCGCCGACCTCGGGCACGCTCGGCGGGGTGGCGCAGGCGACCCGCGAGTCGATGGTCGTCGTCGAGGCGGCGGGCTACGACGTCGTGCTGGTGGAGACCGTCGGCGTCGGCCAGTCGGAGATCACCGTCGCGGAGATGGTCGACTCGTTCCTCTTCCTCACCATCGCGCGCACCGGGGACCAGCTGCAGGGGATCAAGCGCGGCATCCTCGAGATCGCCGACGTGATCGCGGTCAACAAGGCCGACGGGCCGGCCGCCGCCGACGCCCGCAAGGCCGCCCGGGAGCTGTCCCAGGCGATCCGGCTGCTGCGCGGCCGCGGGAACGGGTGGGACGTGCCGGTGCTCACCTGCGCCGGGCTGACCGGCGAGGGCCTGGACGAGGTGTGGGCCAAGCTCGTCGAGCACCAGGAGCGGGCGAAGGTCTCGGGGGAGTTCGACGAGCGGCGGCGCGCCCAGCAGGTGCGCTGGACCTGGCAGCTGGTGCGCGACGGCCTGGAGCACCAGCTCCGGGCGCACCCGGGCGTGCGCGCGGCCGTCCCCGACCTGGAGAAGGCGGTGCTCGCCGGCGAGCTCACCCCGGCGCTGGCCGCCCGGCAGATCCTGGACACCTTCCGCGCCTGACCCGCACCTTCCCCCGCGGTGACGGCGCGACGACCGCTCGAAGCGGCGCAGGACCGGTCACGGCGCCATGATCACCGGGGCAGAAGAACTCAGAAGGCGCTGCGGCAGTCCCGGGAGCGCAGCTCGCGCACGTAGTCGTCGGGTGCACCGGCAGCTTCCGCGGCGTCGGCCATGGCCCCCAGGTGCCGGGCGGAGGGCAGCCCGCCCTCGAAGGCGTCCAGCACGTAGACGTAGGCCACGACGTCACCGCCCAGGGTGTGCACCCGCAGGTGCACCCGGCGGTAGAGCCCGGAGTCGGCGCCCTCCCACGCGTCCAGGGCCCGCTCGTCGGCCTCGGTGAGGTCGTAGAGCGCGACGAACACGCCGGGCGAGTCGTCGTCCGCGGGGACCAGGGTCGCCAGGGCGCCCTCCCAGCCCAGTTCCTCGCCGCCGAACGTCAGCCGCCAGCCGCGGATCCAGCCGGTACCGGTGTGCGGGGACGACGGACACCGGCGCAGCATCTGTGCCGGGTCCATGTTCGACCCGTACGCGGCGTAGAGGCCCATCCCGGCGAGCCTAACCGGGCGGCCGGGACCGGGCGGTGGCGCCGATCCGCACCGCGGCGGGGACAATGGCGGGGACGGACCGCTCGGCAACGGAAGATGGAGCCATGACCCGCATCGTCATCATCGGTGGTGGCCCGGCCGGATACGAGGCCGCCCTGGTCGCCGCGCAGCTCGGTGCGCAGGTCACCGTCATCGAGCGCGACGGCATCGGTGGCGCCAGCGTGCTCACCGACTGCGTCCCCTCCAAGGCCCTGATCGCCGCGGCGGGCGCGATGACGTCGGTGCGCGACTCCGCCGTCCTCGGCGTGCACGGCGCCGAGCTCGCGACCGTGAGCCTCGACCTCCCGGCGGCCAACCAGCGGGTCAAGAACCTGTCGATGGCGCAGTCGGCCGACATCCACGCCCGCCTGACCGCCGAGGGCGTGCGGATCGTCGCCGGGCGCGGCCGGCTCGCGGACGAGGAGCCCGGCCTGGCCGCGCACGCGGTCGAGGTCCTCGACGACGACGGCACGGTCACCGAGGAGATCGCGGGCGACGTCGTCCTCATCGCCACCGGCGCCGACCCGCGGGTGCTGCCCGGCGCCGAGCCCGACGGCGAGCGCATCCTCGACTGGCGCGACGTCTACGACCTGCAGGAGCCCCCGGAGCACCTGGTGGTCGTCGGCTCGGGCGTCACGGGCGCGGAGTTCGCCTCCGGCTACCTGGAGGCCGGGGTGCCGGTCACCCTCGTCTCCTCCCGCGACCGGGTCCTGCCGGGTGAGGACTCCGACGCCGCCGAGGTCCTCGAGCAGGTCTTCCAGTCCCGCGGTGGCCGCCTGGAGCGCGGCCGGGCCGCAGCGGTGACGCGCACCGAGAAGGGCATCGCCGTCGAGCTCACCGACGGGCGCTGCGTCGAGGGGTCGCACGCCCTCATGACCGTCGGCACCGTGCCCAACACCACCGGGCTGGGGCTGGAGCGGGCCGGCGTGCAGGTGACCGAGTCCGGGCACGTCGTCGTCGACCGCGTCTCCCGCACCTCGGTGCCGGGCATCTACGCCGCCGGCGACGTCACCGGCGTCTTCCAGCTGGCCTCGGTGGCCGCCATGCAGGGCCGGATCGCCATGTGGCACGCCCTCGGCGAGGCGGTCGCGCCGATCAAGCTCAAGACGGTGGCCGCGAACGTCTTCACCCACCCCGAGATCGCCACCGTCGGCGTGCAGGAGAAGTCGCTCGCCGAGAACGCCGACGTCGAAGCGGTGCGGCTGCCGCTGGCGACCAACGCCCGCGCCAAGATGAGCGACCTGCACGACGGGTTCGTGAAGCTCTTCGCGCGGCGGTCCACCGGCGTCATCGTCGGCGGCGTCGTCGTCTCCCCGGGGGCCTCGGAGCTCGTGCTGCCGATCGCGCTCGCCGTCACCAAGGGGCTGACGGTGGACGACCTGGCGCAGACGTTCGCCATCTACCCGTCGCTGTCGGGGTCGATCACCGAGGCGGGGCGCCGGCTGATGGGGGCCGACGACCTGGCCTGACGACAGCCGGGGGAGCATCGCAGCGAGGGACGAGCGAGGAGCGGACCGAGGCGCGGAGCCCGGCCCGACGCCCCGGCGCAGCCCACCCCCGGGGCGCCGGGGGTCCGTGCGGCTGGTGTGACGGGAGTTCGGCTCAACATCGCCGATCCGGTGCCGATGCGGCCCCGGCCCGCCGAGTCAGGGGTCGATGTCTCCTGACCACGACCCCCGTCGTCCCCGCGGCCGCCGTCGTCCCGCCCGCCCGCTCGGGCTGGCCGGCGCGGTCCTGGCCGCCGCGCTCGGCGTCGTCGCGGTGCCCGCGGTGGCCGCCGCGGACAGCGGGACCGCCACGGTCCGGGGCGAGCTCGTGCACGTCTGGGCGGAGGGCGCCGAGGGGCACCACGCCGAGGGGGCCGACGACGCCACCCGGCTGAGCTGGGTCGCCACGGCCCAGGGCGCGGTGCGCGTCCCGGCCGAGCAGGTGGCCGACGTCCCGGCCGGTGCCACGGTCGAGCTGACCGTCGGGCATCCGGTGGAGGACGAGGCCAGCGCCGACGGTCACGACCCGGCCCGCACGGTGCTGGAGAGCGACGTCATCGCCCCGCCGCCGGTGACCGGGACCGAGCCCCAGCCCGTGCCGCGGGGCGGCCTGACCAACGAGGTCACCGTCGTCCTGGTCGCGCCGGCGGGGACGGACCCGGACGGCACGCAGCTGGGCGACGTCGTCTCGACGGTCGACGGCCCGGTCGCCCGGTTCTGGTCCGAGCAGACCGGCGGGGCCATCGCCCTCGGCGTCACCGGCCGGCACGGCTGGGTGCGCACGACCGCCGGCTGCGGGGACCCGCAGGCGCTCTGGGACGAGGTCGCGGCGTCGGTCGGGTTCGCCGCCGGCCCCGGCAGGCACCTGGTGCTCCGGCTGAGCGGCCAGGCCGCCGGGCTGCCGGCCTGCTCCTACGCGCTGGCCCAGGTGGGCACCTCGCCGGCGTCGGGCGGGCGGCTCTACGTCCGCGACGGCGGCGCCTCGGTGCTCGCCCACGAGCTCGGGCACAACTTCGGCCTCGGCCACTCCTCGGGGGAGCAGTGCGACGGCGCGGTGGAGGGTGGCACCTGCCGCACCGCCGGCTACCGCGACTACTACGACGTGATGGGCGCCTCCTGGGCCCAGCTCGGCTCGCTCAACGCCGTCCAGGCCGCCGCGCTCGGGGTCCTGCCCGGGGACGCCCAGCGGACCGTCTCGGTGGGGGAGGGCGCCACCAGCGTTCGCCTGGCGCCGCTGGCCGGCGGTACCGGGCTGCGGGCGCTCCGGCTGGTGGACGCCGAGGGCGTCGCCTACTGGCTCGAGTTCCGCGCCCCGACCGGCCGCGACGCGTGGCTCGGCACCCGGGACAACGTCTACCGTCTCGACGCCGGGGTGCTGCTGCGCCGGACGGGCCAGTTCCCCGACACCTCGCTGCTGCTGGACGGCACGCCCGGCCCGGCCGACCGCTGGGAGGCCGACCTCCAGTTCGCGCTGCCGTCCGGGATCGCGGTCCCGCTGTCCGGGGGCGACTTCACCGTCGCCGTGCGGGACGTCGACGCGGGCGGGGCGGTCGTCGACGTGGTCCCGGCGCCGCGGCCCGCCACGGCGGCCGCCGCGGCGCCGGAGCAGCCCGGCCAGGGCAGCGGCTCCCGGCTCGGTGCCGTGGCCGGGGCCCCGGTCGGCGACGCCGGGCCGGCCGCGGCGGCCGAGCCGGAGGTGGCGGCGCAGCCGCCGGTGCCGTGGGCGCCGGCGGTCACGATCGCGGTGCCGCAGCGCGGCGTCCCGCTCGAGCCGGTCGCGGACAGCTCGAGCTCCTTCGGCGGCCTGCTGCTGCCGGGCGCCGCGGCGGCGCTCACCGGTGCGGCCCTGCTGCTGGTCCAGGCGCTGCGCCGGCATCGCCTGCGCGGGTGATGCGCCCCACATCCGGATCCAGTTCCGCCGTGCCCCCGCCGATGTGCTGGGAGTAGTCCCCCCGGCCCAGGAGCTCCGCGTGCGCGACAGCCACCGATCCCGACACCTGCGCGCGTCCGTCCTGGTCGCCGCCGGTGCCGCTTTCCTCACCGTGTTCGCCGCCCCGGCGACCCAGGCGCAGGACGACACGGTCACCCCCGGCGAGACGGTCGTCGGCGAACTCGTCCAGGCGTACGCCGATCCGGCCGTGGCCCCCGAGAGCGGGCACGTCCACGAGGACGGCGAGCACCAGGACGGCGGGCACGGGGCCGGGCTGCTCAGCTGGGTCCGCACGGACGACGGTGACGCCGTCCGGGTGTCGACCGCGGAGCTCCCGCCGGTCGAGGTCGGCTCCACGGTCGAGGTGACCGTGGGGGACGAGGTCGTCGACGAGGCGTCCGAGCAGGGCATGGAGCCGGCGCGCGAGGTGCTGGCCACCGAGGTGCTGGCCGCGCCGGAGGAACCGGTCGCGGCGTCCACCACCAGCACGACCACGGTGAACCACCCCGTGACCGTGGTGATGCTGCAGCCGGCCGGCGCCACCCGGGACGGGACCACGCTGGCGCAGGTCGAGAACGCCGTCAACGGGCCGGTCGCCGACTTCTGGGCGGAGCAGACCGGCGGCGCCGTCCGCCTCGGCACGGTCGCCGGCTTCGACTGGACGACCCAGTCCACGACCTCGTGCACCGACCCCTTCGCGCTCTGGAACGAGGCGGCGGCCCGGGCGGGGTGGACCTCCGGCCCCGGCAAGCACCTCCTGGTGTACGTCCCCGCCGGCTCGCCCGGCTGCTCCCACGGCCTCGGCACCATCGGCAACGGACTGGGCTCGGGGGGCCTGGCCTACGTGCAGGCACCCGGGCTCGCGGTCATCGCCCACGAGTTCGGCCACAACTTCGGCCTCGGCCACTCCTCCCGCCGCCAGTGCGACGGCGTCGTGGTCGGTGGCCCCTGCCAGATCACCGGCTACGACGACATGTACGACGTGATGGGGATCGACTGGGGGCCGGTCGGGTCCCTCAACGCGCCGCAGGCCGCCCTGCTGGGCGTGCTCCCGACGGGCACCCCGAGCTTCTCGGCGGGCGCCGCGACCACCCGGTTCACCCTCTCGCCGGTGGGCAGCCGCACGGGCACGCGGGCGGTCCGGCTCGTCGACGCCGACGGGGTCGTGTACTGGCTGGAGTACCGGACGCCCACGGGGCGCGACAGCTGGCTCGGGACGTCGACCAACTGGCCCGGCCTGCAGAGCGGGGTCCAGCTGCGCGAGTCCACCGACGCGCTCGGTGACACCTCCTGGCTCCTGGACGGCACCCCGTCCGGGCAGGCCGACTGGTACTCGGACGCGGGCGTCGTCATCCCGCAGGGCACCCCGGTCACCTTCGGCCGCGCGCCCTTCGCCGTGACGGTCCTGGAGGCGACGAGCTCCTCCGCCGTCGTCGAGGTGGTCGCCGGTGACCCCGTCGAGCTGGCCTACCAGCGGCTCGGCGGGGCCGCGGTGCTGGGCGCCGCGACGACCGGCAAGCTGTGCGGGCTCCGTGACGGCGGCTGCTTCACCCACTACGAGCGGGGATCGATCTACTGGTCGCCGGCCACCGGGGCGCGCGGCGTCATGCACTCGCCGCGGGACCGGTGGGCCTCGCTGGGCTGGGAGAACGGGCTGGGCTACCCGGTGACCGACACGGTCTGCGGGCTGCGGGGCGGCGGCTGCTTCCAGCACTTCCAGCGCGGCTCCCTGTACGCGACCGGCGCCCAGGCGCGGGCGTACCTCACCCAGGGGCGCACGCGGGACCGGTGGGCCGCGTCGGGCTGGGAGAACGGCCTGCTCGGTTACCCGGTCTCCGACACGGTCTGCGGGCTCCGCGACGGCGGCTGCTTCCAGCACTTCCAGGGCGGGTCGGTGTACTCGTCCGCCGGCACGGGGACGCGGTTGATCGGCACGGCGGTCCGGCAGCGCTGGGCGGCGACGGGCTGGGAGAACGGCCGGCTCGGCTACCCGGTGGGCGACCAGGTCTGCGGGCTGCCCGACTCCGGCTGCTTCGTGCACTTCCAGGGCGGGTCGGTCTACACCTCGGCGTCGACCGGGGCGCACGACCTGGTCGGTCCGGTCCGCGACCGCTGGGCGGCCTCCGGGTGGGAACGGGGGCCGCTCGGCTACCCGGCCGGCGACACCGTCTGCGGCATCCGGGGCGGTGGCTGCTTCCAGCACTTCCAGCGCGGCTCGGTGTACTGGTCGCCGGCGACGGGGGCGCGGCTGGTCGACCCGGCCACGCGCGGCGTCTGGGCCGCCTCGGGCTGGGAGAACGGCGCCCTGGGCTACCCGGTGACCGACCAGGTCTGCGGGCTGCCCGACTCCGGCTGCTTCGTGCACTTCCAGGGCGGGTCCGTGTACACCTCGGCGAGCAGCGGGAGCCACGCCGTCGGGGGCTGGGTGCGCGACGCGTGGGCGTCGCTCGGCTGGGAGCGCGGCCTGGGGTACCCGGTGGAGGGGCGGCGCTTCTTCACCGACGGCGAGTCCCAGCGGTTCCAGAGCGGGACGCTGCGGCTGGACTACCGGACCGGTCAGGTGCGAAGGATCTGAGCACGAGGGCCCGCCGGCGCAGGTGCGCCGGCGGGCCCTTCCGCACCCGGGGCGGTCAGCCCTCGGCGTCGGCGATGGTGCAGAGGACCGCGCCGCTGGTGACCGAGGCGCCGACCTCGGCGGCCAGGCCGGAGACCGTGCCGGCCTTGTGCGCGGTGATGGGCTGCTCCATCTTCATCGCCTCCAGCACGACGACGAGGTCGCCGGCCTCGACGGTGGCGCCGTCCTCGACCGCGACCTTGACGATCGTGCCCTGCATGGGCGAGGTGAGGGAGTCGCCGGACGCGGCCGAGCCGCCGTGGCCCGATCCCCGCTTGCGGGGCTTGGCCGCGGCACCGGGCGCCGCGGCGGCCCCTCCGGCGGCGAGCCCGGCGGGCAGCGACACCTCGAGCCGGCGGCCACCGACCTCGACGACGACGGTCTGCCGGGGCGTCTCCTCGTCGTGGCCGGCGGGTGCGGCGCTGTAGGGCGGGACCTGGTTGTCCCACTCGGTCTCGATCCAGCGGGTGTGCACCGTGAAGGGCTCGCTGGTGAAGGCCTCGTCGCGGACGACGGCGCGGTGGAACGGGATGACCGTGGGCATGCCCTCGACGACGAGCTCGTCCAGGGCTCGGCGGGCGCGCTGCAGGGCCTCCTGGCGGGTGGCACCGGTGACGATCAGCTTGGCGAGCATCGAGTCGAACGCGCCCGCGACCTCGCCGCCGGTCTCCACGCCGGAGTCCCAGCGCACGCCCGGGCCCTGCGGGATCTCCAGGCGCTCCACCGGGCCGGGGGCCGGCATGAAGTTGCGGCCGGCGTCCTCGGCGTTGATGCGGAACTCGATGCTGTGGCCGCGGGGGTCCGGGTCCTCGGTGATCTCCAGCGGGAGGCCCTCGGCGATGCGGAACTGCTGGCGGACCAGGTCCAGCCCGCTGGTCTCCTCCGAGACGGGGTGCTCGACCTGCAGCCGGGTGTTCACCTCGAGGAAGGAGATCGAGCCGTCGGTGCCGACGAGGTACTCCACCGTGCCGGCGCCGTGGTAGCCGGCCTCCCGGCAGATCGCCTTCGCCGACTCGTGGATGCGGGCCCGCTGCTCGTCGGTGAGGAACGGCGCCGGGGCCTCCTCGACCAGCTTCTGGTTGCGCCGCTGCAGCGAGCAGTCGCGGGTGCCGACGACGACGACGTTGCCGTGGGTGTCGGCGAGCACCTGGGCCTCGACGTGGCGGGGCTTGTCCAGGAACCGCTCGACGAAGCACTCGCCGCGCCCGAAGGCGGCGACGGCCTCGCGGACCGCGGAGTCGAACAGCTCGGGGATCTCCTCCATGGTGCGGGCGACCTTGAGGCCGCGGCCGCCACCGCCGAACGCCGCCTTGATGGCCACCGGCAGGCCGTGCTCCTCGGCGAAGGCCACGACCTCGTCGGCGCCGCCGACCGGGTCCTTGGTGCCGGGCACCAGGGGCGCGCCGGCCTTGGTGGCGATGTGCCGGGCGGCGACCTTGTCCCCGAGGTCGATGATCGCCTGGGGGGAGGGGCCGATCCAGGTCAGCCCGGCGTCGAGGACGGCCTGGGCGAAGTCGGCGTTCTCCGAGAGGAAGCCGTAGCCGGGGTGGATGGCGTCCGCGCCGGACTGCTTCGCCGCATCCAGGATCTTGTCGATCACGAGGTAGGAGTCGCCGGGCGTGGTGCCGCCCAGGGCGAAGGCCTCGTCGGCCACGCGGACGTGCAGCGCGTCGCGGTCGGGCTCGGCGTACACGGCCACGCTGGTCAGGCCGGCGTCCTTGCAGGCGCGGGCGACGCGGACCGCGATCTCGCCGCGGTTGGCGATCAGGACCTTCTGCACGGGGCTCTCCCTCTCGTTCGGACGGCTCGGACTGTAGCCAGGCGGGCGGGGCGTCGCCGACCGCGGGGTGGCCCGCGCCCGGGCATGGCGACATGTCGACATGCCGATCGGATTACGCCTCCCGCCGGAACGGGTCCGACGTCTTTACGGTTGGTGACCGACTGGCAACTCACCGCACGCAGAGCGCGGCACACGGAACGTCTGGAGCTCGCACCCATGATCGTCCACTTGCACATCGGGACCCCCAAGTCCGGGACGACCTACCTGCAGCGCCTCATGGCCAGGAACCGGGACCGGCTGGCCGCCGACGGGGTGCTGTGGGCCGGTCGGGTGTGGGCCGACCAGGTGCACGCCGTCCGCGACGTGCTGGACGTGCACCCGGGCGGTCAGCGGTCCGACGAGGCGGCGGGCGCCTGGGACCGCTTCGTGGCCGAGGTCGACGCCTGGGAGGGGCGGGCGGCCGTCCTCTCGATGGAGTGGCTGGTGCACGCCACCCCGGCGCAGGTGGGGTACATCGCCGGTTCGCTGCGGCACCACGAGGTGCGGGTCGTGGCCACCGCCCGTGACATCGCCCGGGCGGTGCCGTCGCAGTGGCAGGAGCAGATGCAGAACTGGGCCACCTGGACCTGGGAGGAGTACCTCGACGCGGTCACCAGCGACGAGCCGTTCGAGCGGGAGGCCGGCCGCCAGTTCCACACCGACCACGACCTGGGCCGGATCATGCGCACCTGGGCCGAGGCCGTCCCCGCCGACCGGATGCGCCTGGTGACCACCCCCGGGCGCGGTGCGGACGACGCCCTGCTGTGGCGGCGGTTCGCCGAGGCCATCGAGGTGGACCCCGAGGGCTACGACACCCGTGTGCCGGAGCTCAACGAGTCGCTCGGGGCCGCGTCGGCGGAGCTCATGCGCCGGATCAACGTGACCACCCGGGAGCAGGGGCTCCAGTGGCGACTGGGCGACCCGCTGCTCAAGTGGGGCCTGGCCAAGGGGGTGCTCAGCGGGCGTCGCGGGCAGGAAGCCCGGCTGGTGCTGCCGGCGGAGCACCACGAGTGGGCGGTGCTGGAGTCCAAGCGGCACATCCGCCAGGTCGAGGAGCTGGGCATCCCCGTGATCGGGTCGCTCGAGGAGCTGGTGCCGCAGCCCGCCGTCCTCGCGGAGCCGTTGGTCACCGCGCCGGAGGAGCTGCTCGACGCGGCGGTCGACGGCGTGGCAGGGCTGGTGGTGGCCCTCGCGGCGCAGGGTGAGGCGGACCGGCTCGCCGCCGCGGAGGCGCAGCGGCGCGCCGCGGACGAGACCGAGCGCCTCGCCGCGGAGGTCGAGCGGCTCGCCGCGGAGGCGCGGGCGGCCGAGGCGGCGCGCACCTCGGCGCGGGCGAAGCGCGTGCTGGCGCGCGCGATCCGACGCGGCGCCCGCCCGGTAGTCCGCGTGGCCCGCCAGGGGGCGGCCCGCCTGGCGGGCGCCGCTCACGGTCCCTCGGGGGTGTGGGCCCGACCCGAGGTCAGCGCAGGCTGAGCACGGCACATGCGTGACAGATCCGGCCGACTCGGCGGATGCGACCGCCCGAGATGCGGCCAGGGCGTCCGACCAGGAAAGGCTGCGAAACCCGTCCTGTGCTGCCCACTCGTGGACAGCGGCCGATGCGTTCCCCGCGGAAACGCGCTCAAGGTGCGCAGCGGCCCAGACGTCCAGCGGGAACGCCTGCGCCGACGGGTTGTGTCCCTGAGCGGCCCACCAAGAGACGCCCTGGGGCGACCTTGGCAGTGAGACGGGGTTGTCACACCGTCGTGCCACGACTACTCACGGCTAGTGTTTGACGACGTGACTCTGTCGTCGTGGGTTGCCCGGGCCCTGGGGGACCTCGATTCCAGCGTCTCCGTCGTCGTCTTCACGACGTCGGAGAGGGAGGTGCGCCGCATGGACGTGGAGACCGGGCCATGCGTTGCAGCAGGCGGCCGCAAGCGTGCACTCGCCGGCCTTACCCGCCAGGACCATGGGGAGACGCCCCGGCATACAGCGGCCCTGCTGACCGCGCTCACAGGTGAGCCCGCCGCCGGTGCCTTGGAGGTCGTCGCTAGGAAAGGCAAGGGTGTTCTGCACGTTTGCACCGAACGCTTCGTCAACGCGATGGCGGACGCGCGTGAGGAACTTGATCAACTCGCTGTCGAGGACCAGGCGAGAGGGAGCCGTCTTCGGGACGCGCGGATGGAGCAGTTCGACAAGGCCTGGCGCACCGCGACCAAGTGGCCCCGACGGGTCGAGTCGACGTCGCATCGGCTTGAGCGGCTGCACTGGGCGGTGAGAGCGCGCGAGCGCGAACACGCGCTCTACTGCTGGCACGGCCCGTCTGCACCGATGTACGAGGTGGTCGCACATCCGGGTCCATGACGTGAGGCCATGAGCCGCTGGGGCCTGCCCCTGAAGCCGCTTTCAGGGCGAGTCCGCGACTGGCCGCTAGCCCTTCGATGCCCTCGCCCTCACCAGCCGGGCTCAGCGGCGCCAGAGGTCGGTGATGGTCAGCCCGCGCCTGCCCAGCTGCGTGCGGAGGACCGTCAGCGAGAGCCCCACCACCGCGGCCGGGTCGCCCTCGACGCGGCGGACGAACGGTGCGCCGAGGCCGTCGAGCGTGAACGCGCCCGCCACCGCCAGCGGCTCCCCGGTGGCCAGGTAGGCCTCCACCTCCGGCGGCGTCGGGTCGGCGAAGTAGACGACCGTGGACGCCACGGCGACGTCGCGGCTGACCACGGCGCCGTCCCGGACGTCGAACAGCGCCTGACCGGTGTGCAGGATGCCCGAGCGCCCGGCCATCCGCCGCCACCGGTCGCGCGCCTCGGCGGCGTCCGCGGGCTTGCCCTGGGGCTTGCCGCCGAACTCCAGGAGGGAGTCCGCGCCGATGACGAGCGCGTCGGTCTCCCGCTTGGCGACCGCCGCGGCCTTCGCGGCGGCCAGGAGCGCGACGTGCTCGGCCACGCGCGGGGCCGAGTAGGCCGACTCGTCGACGTCGCTGACCACGACCTCCGGCGACAGCCCGGCCTGGCGCAGCAGGGACAGCCGGGCCGGCGACGCCGAGGCCAGCACCAGCCGGCGTTCCGCGGTCACGCGAACCTCCCCGCGGCCCGCCAGCCACCGGGACCGGCGCGCAGCGCGCCCCGGTGGGCGTCGCCGTAGGAGGCCCAGGCGCCGACCGGGGTGGGCCGGCGGCGCGGGCGGCGCTGCGACAGCGCGGCGACGACGACGGTGAGCGCCGCCAGCTCCTCCGCCGTCGGCTCGCCCTTGACCACCCGCAGCAGCGGGGTCCCCTCGGTCACAGCGGGATGTTCCCGTGCTTCTTGGGCGGCAGGGTCTGCCGCTTGTTGGCCAGCACCCGCAGCGCCTTGGTGACCTGGACCCGGGTGTGCGAGGGCGGGATCACCGCGTCGACGTACCCGCGGTCGGCGGCGATGTAGGGGTTGGCGAGGGTGTCCTCGTACTCGGCGATCAGCTCGGCGCGCTTGGCGTCGGGGTCCTCGGCCGCGGCCAGCTCCTTGCGGTAGAGGATGCCGACGGCGCCCTGCGCCCCGACGACGGCGATCTGCGCCGTCGGCCAGGCCAGGTTGACGTCGGCGCCCAGGTGCTTGGAGCCCATGACGTCGTAGGCGCCGCCGTAGGCCTTGCGGGTGATCACCGTGACCTTCGGGACGGTGGCCTCGGCGTAGGCGTAGATCAGCTTCGCGCCGCGGCGGATGATGCCCTCCCACTCCTGCGACGTGCCGGGCAGGAAGCCGGGGACGTCGACGAAGGTGAGCACCGGGATGTTGAACGCGTCGCAGGTGCGCACGAAGCGGGCGGCCTTCTCGCTGGCGTCGATGTCCAGCGTGCCGGCGAACTGGGTGGGCTGGTTGGCCACGACGCCGACCGGCCGGCCCTCGACCCGGCCGAAGCCGATGAGGATGTTGGGTGCGAAGAGCGGCTGCACCTCGAGGAACTCGCCGTCGTCGAGCACGTGCTCGATGACGGTGTGCATGTCGTAGGGGGTGTTCGCCGAGTCCGGGATGAACGCGTCGAGCTCGCGGTCCTCGTCGGTCAGCGCGTCGGGGAGGACGGTCTCGACCGGGGCCATCTCGACCGCCGGCAGCGGGTCGAGGTTGTTGCTCGGCAGGTAGGACAGCAGCGCCTTGACGTAGTCGAGCGCGTCGTTCTCGTCCTCGGCCAGGTAGTGCGCGACGCCGGACTTGGTGTTGTGCGTCCGCGCGCCGCCCAGCTCCTCGAGCGAGACGTCCTCACCCGTCACGGTCTTCACGACGTCGGGGCCGGTGATGAACATCTGGCTGGTCTTGTCGACCATGACGATGAAGTCGGTGAGCGCGGGGGAGTAGACGTGCCCACCGGCGGCCGGGCCCATCACCAGCGAGATCTGCGGGATGACGCCGGAGGCGTGCACGTTGCGCTGGAAGATCTCGCCGTACAGGCCGAGGGAGACCACGCCCTCCTGGATGCGCGCGCCGCCGCCCTCGTTGATGCCGATGACCGGGCAGCCGTTCTTGATGGCGAAGTCCTGCACCTTGACGATCTTCTCGCCGTAGACCTCGCCGAGGCTGCCGCCGAAGACGGTCACGTCCTGGGAGAAGATCGCCACCGGCCGGCCGTCGACGGTGCCGTACCCGGTGACGACGCCGTCGCCGAACGGGCGCTTCTCCGCCATGCCGAAGTTGGTCGAGCGGTGGCGGGCGAACTCGTCGAACTCGGTGAACGAGCCCGGGTCCAGCAGCGCCTCGATCCGCTCGCGGGCGGTCATCTTGCCCGCGGCGTGCTGCTTCTCCACCGCGCGCTCGGAACCCGCGTGGACGGCCTCCTGCACCCGGCGCTCGAAGTCGGCGAGCTTGCCCGCGGTCGTGTGGATGTCGACGTCGTCGGGGACGTGCTCCCCGGCGTTCTGCAGTTCGGCGGCACTCACGCGTCCTCGTTCTCCTCGCTGGCGCTCGGCGGCCGCCGTGGCGGCGCTGCTGTGCTCGGGGCGTGGCGCGGAGACCGGCCACGGGTTCCGTAGCGTAGGGGAGCGGCTCGCCGCCTTCCCTCCGGAGTCCCCACCGCCGAGCGCGAGCGCCCTGTCCGCCGCCGTCCCTGGCTACCGTCTCCCCGTGCCCGACACACCCTCCTCGCGCTGGTCCGATCTCGAGCGACCCGGCCTCGACGCCGCCGCCCTGCAGGCCGCCCTCACGCGCGACACCGCCCTGTGGCGCTCGATCGAGGTGGTGCAGGAGATCGGCTCCACGAACGCCGCGCTGGCCACCGCCGCCGCGGACGGCGCCCCCGAGGGCACCGTGCTGGTGGCCGAGCACCAGGTCACCGGACGCGGTCGCCTGGACCGGGTGTGGACGTCGCCGCCCCGCGCCGGCCTCACCGTCTCCTTCCTCCTGCGCCCCGACGTGCCCGCCGCCCGCCGTGGCTGGCTGCCGCTGCTCACCGGCGTGGCGCTGGCCGAATCGGTGCGGGACGTCACCGGCGTGCTGGCGACGGTGAAGTGGCCCAACGACCTGCTGGCGCGGGACGGGCGCAAGCTCGCCGGCATCCTCGCCGAGTCGGTCGGCGGGGCCGGTGAGGCGCCGGGCGTCGTCGTCGGCGTCGGCCTCAACGTCTCGACGACGGAGGCAGAGCTCCCGGCGACCGGTACGTCCCTGTCGGCCGTGACCGACGGGACCGTGGACCGCGGTCCGGTGCTGCTGGCCTTCCTGCGGGCGGTCGAGCGGCGCTACGCGGCGTGGCGCGAGGCGCTGGGCGACCCGGTCGTCTCCGGGCTCGCCCGGGACTACCTCACCTGGTCCTCGACCGTCGGCAGCACCGTCGAGGTGTCGATGCCCGACGGGTCGGCGCTCGTGGGCACCGCGCGGGCGATCGACTGGGACGGCCGGCTGGTGCTCGACACCGCCGAGGGGCAGGTGGAGCTCGCCAGCGGCGACGTCCGGCACGTCCGGCGCGCCTGACGGTCCGAGGCGGACGCGCCGGGGGCGTCGCGCACCCCGCCCGCGACCGGATCGGCGGCATCCTGGTGGGGTGCCGTACCCCGACAAGCTGCTCGCCGACGACGAAGAGGTCGTGCGCCACCTGCACCCCCACTGGCTGACCCTCGTCCGCCCGGTGCTCCTCTTCCTGCTCGTCGTCGGGGGCGCCTCCTTCGGAGCCGCCCTGGTGCCCCCGGGCCGGCAGCAGGGGGTCTACCGGCTGGCGATCGTGGGCCTCGCCGTCGTGCTCCTGCTCGTCCTCGTCGTCGTGCCGCTGCTGCGCTGGCGGACGACGCACTACGTGGTCACCACCCACCGGCTGCTCTTCCGCGAGGGCATCCTCGCCCGCCGCGGGCGGGACCTGGGGCTGTCCCGGATCACCGACGTCTCCTACAGCCAGAGCCTCTGGGAGCGGATCGTCAACTCGGGCACGCTCACCATCGAGACCGCCGGCGACAGCGGCCCGACGGTGCTCCACCGGATCCCCGACAGCGACGGCGTGCAGCACCTGCTCAACGTGATGATCGAGGAGGACGCCGAGCGCCGGGCGCAGCAGGGCGCCGGGTGGCACGGGGACCACGGCGACTTCTGACGGGACTCCTGTGACGGGTGTGCCGTGGCTTGGCACCACCTGCCCACAACTCCGATTGCAGACTGTGATCGTTCGAGTTCAGTCCGTCGACCTCACCGGTCTAGCGTCGGTGCGGGCCCGGAGACCGGTCCCGCCCGAACGAACTGGGGGATGTCTGTGTCGACGCGCGCGCACGTGGCCGAGGGTCGCTCGGGGACCGGCGCGCCGAGGCGGGACATCAGGGCCCTCACCGGGCTGCGGGCGGTCGCCGCCACGTGGGTCGTGCTCTACCACGTCGCCTGGCTCTCGTCGGCGTACCTGGACCAGCTCCCGGCGCTGCACTCCCTGCTGCGCGCCGGGTGGACCGGCGTCGAGCTGTTCTTCGTCCTCAGCGGTTTCGTCATCGCGCACAGCTACCTGGACGAGATGGGCGCGCGCTGGCGGACCGGTGAGTCCCTCCGCTTCCTCTTCAACCGGCTGGCCCGGGTCTGGCCGTCCTACGCCGTCGTCACCGTGGTCGCCTTCGCCTGGCTGTTCGCGATCGGGCAGGCCGGCTGGGCCGTCGACGTGGTCGCGCGCCACCCCGAGGCGACGGTCGGGGAGCTCGCCCGCCAGCTGACCATGACCCAGATGTGGGGCGAGGGCGTCCTCACCGGGCAGAGCTTCAACCCGCCGGGCTGGTCGATCAGCGCCGAGTGGTTCGCCTACCTCCTCTTCCCGGTGCTGGCCCTCCTCCTGCGACCCTTGCGACGGCTCCCGGCGGTGGTCCTGCTGGGGCTCGGCTGCGCCGCGATGGTGCCGCTGTTCCTCAACGCCTACCTCCACGGCACTCCGGACGTCGCCACCAGCTGGGTGCTGCGGATCGGCTGCTGCTTCGTCGCCGGCATCCTCGCCTGCCTGGCCTTCCACGCCACCCGTCCCTCCGTGCGGTCCGAGCAGTGGGGCCTGGTCCTGTCGGTGGTCTGCGTCGTCGGTGTGGTGACCGGCAGCATCTGGGCCCACTGGCGGGCGGGTGTCGCGGGCGGCGGCGACTACGCCGGTATCGTGACGATCCTCTACCCGGTGCTCATCGTGGGGCTGGCGCTCAGCGAGCGCGGGCCGTCACGGTGGCTCTCGTCCGGTCCGCTGGTGTACGGCGGCCGGATCTCCTACTGCCTCTACCTGGTGCACTTCGTGGTCATGGACGTGGCGATCACCGTGGCCTGGCAGGACGTGTCGCGGCGCGGCCAGGTGACGCCGGCGGTGGCCCTCGCCATCCCGGTCATCGTGCTCGTCTCGATGGCGCTGGCCGCGGTCCTGCACCAGGCGGTGGAGGAGCCCGCCCGGCGCCGGATGCTGGCCCTCTGGACCCGGGTCGCCGCCCCGGCCGAGGGGCGCCGCCCGGCCGCTCGCGAACGGATCCCGGCCGGCGGCGGGGTGGGGGGCGGCGACGCGCCCGAGCACGTCGAGCCGGTGACGGCACGGCTGGCCGGCCACGTGCGACCGCGATGCACGGCGACCGGCGGTCGGCCGGGGCGGAGCTGCCGCCGCGGCGCGCGCTGCCGCCGCTGCCGGCCCAGGAGACGCCGGCGCGGACGCGCACCCGTCCCGAGGTCGCCGGGCGCGTGCGCTGACGCGGGCAGACCTCCCGGGGCCGACCGTGACGGATCCGTCACGGCGCGCCTGGGCGGAACTGTCGGACCCCCTCTCTAGCTTCTGCGCCCATGCGGCTCCTGCACACCTCTGACTGGCACATCGGCCGCACCCTGCACGGCACCGATCTGCTCGCCGAGCAGGAGGAGGTGCTGGGCGGGCTGGCCTCGGTCGTCGCGAGCGAGCGGGTCGACGTCGTCGTCGTGGCCGGTGACGTCTACGACCGCGCCGTTCCCTCCGCCGACGCCACCGCGGTGCTGGACCGGGTCGTCGGCCGGCTGCTGGCCACCGGCGCCCGGGTGGTGCTCACCCCCGGCAACCACGACTCCGCCCGGCGGCTGGGCACGTTCTCCGGGTTGCTGAGCGCGGCGGGCCTGCACGTGCGCGCGGCCACCGCCCGGCTCGACGAGCCGGTCCTGCTGGCCGACGAGCACGGGGAGGTCGCCGTCTACGGCATCCCCTACCTGGAGCCCGAGGTGGCGCGGCACGAACTCGGGGTCCCCGGTGCCCGCGGGCACGAGGCGGTGCTTCGCGAGGCGATGGACCGCGTGCGCGCCGATCTGTTCCTCCGGCCGGGCGCGCGCTCGGTGGTGCTCGCGCACGCCTTCGTCGGGGGCGGGGTGGCCAGCGACAGCGAGCGGGACATCTGCGTCGGCGGTGTGGACCTGGTGCCCGGCGCGGTGTTCGACGGCGTCGACTACGTGGCGCTCGGGCACCTGCACCGCCCGCAGACCCTCACCCCGCGCATGCGCTACAGCGGCTCGCCGCTGGCCTACTCCTTCGGCGAGGCCGGGCAGCAGAAGCAGGCCTGGCTCGTCGACCTCGACGCCGCCGGGCTGGCCGGCGTGCGCCCGGTCGCGCTGCCCACCCCGCGGCCGCTGAGCGTGCTCGCCGGCACGCTGGAGGAGCTGCTCGCCGACCCGGCCCACGAGGCAGCGGAGCAGCACTTCGTCTCCGCCCGGCTCACCGACCCGGCACGGCCGGCCGACCCCATGCGCCGGCTGCAGACCCGCTTCCCGCACTGCGTGCACCTGGACTGGACGGGGGCCGGGGCCTCGACCGGGGGCGGCAGCTACCAGGAGCGGATGCGGGGGCGCAGCGCGCTGGAGATCGCGGGCGAGTTCGTCAGCGCGGTGCGCGGTGTCCCGGCGAGCGCCGCCGAGCGGGAGCTGCTGGCGCGGGCGCTGGGCGCCGCCGACCGCGAGGAGGCGACCCGATGAGGCTGCACCGGCTGTCCCTGACGGCGTTCGGCCCCTTCGCGGGCACGGTGGAGGTCGACCTCGACGAGGTGGGCCGCGACGGGCTGTTCCTGCTGTGGGGGCCCACCGGCGCGGGCAAGACCACGCTGCTGGACGGCGTCGTCTTCGCCCTCTACGGGCGGGTCCCCGGTGCCCGCGGCGAGGAGAAGCGGCTGCGCAGCGACCACGCCGACGCGGCCACCCGCACCGAGGTCAGCTGCGAGCTGACCCTCGGGGAGGAGCGGCTCCGGGTCGTGCGGCGGCCCGAGCAGCAGCGGCCGAAGAAGCGCGGCGAGGGCTGGGCGACCGAGCAGGCCAAGCTGGTGGTCTCCCGGCTCACCGACGGCGGGTGGGAGCCGGTCAGCACGCGCATCGACGAGGGCTCGGAGCACCTGCGCGCCCGGCTCGGGCTGGACGTGCACCAGTTCTGCCAGGTGGTGCTGCTCCCGCAGGGCGACTTCGCGCGCTTCCTGCGGGCGGAGCCGGAGCACCGCACCGAGCTGCTCCGCACGCTCTTCGACGTCGACCGCTTCGCCCGTGCCGAGGAGTGGCTCGCCGAGGAACGGACGGCGGTCCGCGCGCGCACCGAGGAGGCCCGCCACCAGCTCGGTGCCCTGCTGGACCGCGTCGCCCAGGCCGCCGACGTCGACGTGCCCGAGGAGCTCGCCCCCGAGCTGGTGGGCGCGGGTGCCGGCGGGGGCGTGCTCCGCTGGGTCGCCGACGTCCGCGCGACCGCGGAGGCGCGGCTCGCGTCGGCCACCGCGCGCGCGGACGCGGCCGCCGCCGAGGTGGCCGCCGCGGACACCGAGCTGGCCGGGGCCCGCGCGCTCGCCGCGCGGCACGTCCGGCGGGACCAGGCGGCAGCGGAGCTCGCCGACCTCGAGCGGCGCGAGCCGGGGCTCACGCGCCTGCGGGCCGAGCGCGACGCCGCTCGACGGGCCGAGCCGCTGCGCGACGTGCTGGACGCCGCGGGTGCGGCCGGCCGCGCGGCCGAGCGGGCCGCCGCGGTGCTGGCCGGCGCCGTCGCGGCGTGGCAGCCGGTCGCCGGCGGCCGCCCGGCCGACGGCCTGGTGGCGCGCGAGCTGCGGGACGGGGCCGCCGAGGCGCGTGCGCTGCTCCCCGAGGTGGACCGCGCCCGTGCCCTGGAGCGGTCCGTCGCAGCGCTCGCCCGGCAGGTCGGCGAGCTGACCGGGCGGTGCCGGGCGGGGGAGCAGGACCTCGCCGCCCTCCCGGAGCAGGTCGCCGGGCAGGAGCAGGAGGTGGCCCGGGCGCGGGCGGCCACCGCGGAGCTGCCGGGTCTGCGCGCGTCGCTGGAGTCCGCCGAGGCGGCGCTCGTGGCCGGCCGGGCGGCGGCGGAGCTGGACGGGACGCTCCACGGGCTGCGCGAGGACACCGCGTCCGCGCGCGACGCCCGCGCGGACGCCCGGGAGCGCTGGCTGGACCTGCGCGCCCGGCGGCTGGACGGCATGGCCGCCGAGCTCGCCGCCGGGCTCACCGACGGCGCAGACTGCCCGGTCTGCGGCGCCGTCGAGCACCCGCGGCCCGCAGCACCGGGTGGCGAGCGGGTCACGGCCGCCGACGAGGACGCCGCCCGCGTGGTCGCCGACGCCGCGGAGGCAGCGCTCACCGCGGCGACCGGACGCCTGGAGGCGGCGGAGCGGGAGCTCGCCGGCCTGCGGGCGCGCGCCGGCGAGCTGCCGCCGGAGGAGCAGGCGGGCCGCGTCGCCGAGCTCACCGCAGCGGTGCGCACCGCGACCGGCCTGGCCGCGGGGCTCGCCCCGGCCGAGGCTCGCCTGCGCGAGCTGGTCGGCCGGCGGGAGGAGGTGGCCGCCCGCCTCGGTGCCGACCGGGAGGAGCTGCGCGCGCGGACCGCCGAGCGGGACGCACTGGGCGCCGGGCTCGCCGAGCTCACCGCGCGGCTGGCCGCCGCCCGCGGGGAGGACGCCGACCTCGCCGCCCGCGTCGCCCGGCTGTCGGCGGCCGCCGACGCCTGCGAGGCGGTGGTCGCCGCCGAGGTGGATGAGCTGCGCACCCGCGTCGAGGCGGAGGCGGCCCGCCGGGCGGCGGAGGAGCGGGCCGTGACCGCCGGGTTCGACGACGCCCGCGCCGCGGAGTCCGCGCTGCCCGGCCCCGGCCGCCTGGCCGAGCTGGACGGCCGGCTCGACGGGCACGACCAGCGGGTGGCCGTCCTGCGCGCCCAGCTGACCGACCCGGAGCTCGCCGACCTGCCCGCGCGGCCCGACCTGGCGGCGCTCGAGGCCCGCTGCGCCGGGGGCACCCGCCGGCGGGAGGAGGCGGTGGCCGAGCTGGAGCAGGCGCGCCGCTGCACGGGCTCGCTGGAGGAGCTGGTGGGGCGGGTCAGCGCGGCCGAGCTCACGCTGGCCGAGCTGCGGGCCTGGAGCGACCAGGTGACCGCGCTGGCCGACCTGGCGCACGGCCGGGGGGCCAACGCACGCCGGATGCGGCTGCAGTCGTTCGTGCTGGCCGCCCGCCTCGAGCAGGTCGCCGAGGTGGCCAGCCGGCGGCTGCTGGACATGTCGGGCGGGCGCTACACCTTCCTGCACAGCGACGCCCAGGGCCGGCACGGTGCCCGCGGTGGCCTGGGGCTGGACGTGTTCGACGAGTACACCGGGGCCCGGCGGCCCACCAAGACCCTGTCGGGCGGGGAGAGCTTCATGGCCTCCCTGGCGCTGGCCCTGGGGCTCGCCGACGTGGTCACCGCGGAGACCGGAGGGGTCCGCATCGACACCCTCTTCGTGGACGAGGGGTTCGGCACGCTGGACGCGCAGGCGCTGGACGCGGTGATGACGGTGCTCGACGAGCTCCGTCGCGGCGGGCGCACGGTGGGCGTCATCAGCCACCTCGAGGAGCTGCGGACCCGCATCCCGACGCGGCTCGAGGTCGTCGCCGGCCGCAACGGCTCGCGCCTGGCCGGGTGAGCGGCGGGGCTCAGCCCTCCTCGAGCGCCTTCTGCACCACGGTCGCGTTGAGCGAGGCGAGCTCCGGGCGGGACCGCATCAGCTCGACGAGTTCCCGCCACGACGGGGCCCGGTCCCCGATCGCGGCGACCACCGCGTCGAGGAGGGCGGCGTCCTCGGGGGTGTCCAGGGTCAACCGGAGATCGGCGGCCGCCGGGCGCACCACCAGCCCGCTGAGCCGGAACAGCTCCGGGTGGCTCCACACGTAGGAGGTGACGTGCGCCCGGTGGTAGCCCTCCGCCTCCCGCCCGGCCCGCAGCAGCGCCCCCGCCGTGACCAGCTCCGCGTCGAGCCCCCGGGGCAGGGTGCGCTCGAGCGTCGTCGCCACGTAGTCGCAGGACGCCGGCGCCGCCCGCCACAGCGCGACCACGGCGCGCAGCAGGTCGGGGTCCAGCAGCGGGCAGTCCGAGGTCAGCCGCAGCACCGCGTCCGCCGGGTGCTGCTCGAGGGCCAGCAGGTAGCGGGCCAGCACGTCGTCGGCGTCGCCACGGACCACCTCGGCGCCCTCGGCGCGCGCGGCGCCGGCGACCGCGTCGTCCTCCGGCAGCGTGCTCGTCGCGACCACCACGCGGTCGAGGCAGCCGCTCTCCCGCGCGGCCCGCAGGACCCAGGAGAGGACCGGTCGCCCGCCGAGCGGGCGCAGCACCTTGCCGGGCAGCCGGGTGGAGCCCATCCGGGCCTGGACGACGGCAGCCACGCGCATGCCGGTCATCCTGCCCGACCCGGGAGAGGGGCCCCGGCTGTGACACCATCGCGAGGGCTCGACCGAACACGAGGGAGCAGTACGTGACCCACCTGACCGGCCCCACCTCGCTGGACGGCGCATCCGTCCTCGTCACGGGGGGCACCGGCTCCTTCGGCAAGGCGTTCGTCCAGCGCGCGCTGGAGCTCGGCGCGACCCGGATCGTCGTCTTCAGCCGGGACGAGCTCAAGCAGTCGGACATGCGCGCCCAGTTCGGCGACGACGAGCGGCTGCGCTGGTTCATCGGCGACATCCGCGACCGCGAGCGGCTGCGCCGGGCCATGCACGGCGTCGACTTCGTCGTCCACGCCGCCGCGCTCAAGCAGGTGGACACCGCCGAGTACAACCCCGTCGAGTACATCCGCACCAACGTCAACGGCTCGGAGAACGTGGTCGAGGCCGCCATCGACGCGGGCGTCCGCAAGGTGGTGGCGCTCTCCACCGACAAGGCGTCCAGCCCGATCAACCTCTACGGCGCGACCAAGCTCTGCGCCGACCGGCTGTTCATCTCGGCCAACCACTACGCCGCCCACCAGGAGACCCGCTTCAGCGTGGTCCGCTACGGCAACGTCATGGGCAGCCGCGGGAGCGTCATCCCGCTGTTCCGTCGGCTGGCGGAGGAGGGCAAGCCGCTGCCGATCACCGACCGCCGCATGACGCGGTTCTGGATCACCCTGCCGCAGGCGGTGGACTTCGTCGTCTCCTCGCTGGACCTCATGGACGGCGGCGAGCTGTACGTCCCGCGCATCCCCAGCACCCGCCTGCTCGACCTGGTCGAGGCGATCGCGCCCGGGGCCGAGACCGTCGAGGTCGGCATCCGCCCGGGCGAGAAGCTGCACGAGGAGATGATCGCCGCCGACGACTCGCGGCGGACCCTGCTCATCGGCGACCGGTACGTCATCACCCCCTACCTGGCCGGCTGGGGCTACCAGCCGCCGGCGGGGGAGCAGATGGCCGACGGCTTCGCCTACCGCTCCGACACCAACGACCTGCTCCTCGACGTGCCCGGGCTCCGCGAGCTCATCGCCGGGCTGGACTGACCGGATGCTGCCCTACGCCCGCCAGTCGGTGGACGAGTCCGACGTCGCCGCGGTCGCCGCGGCGGTCAGCGGCGAGTACCTGACGACGGGACCGGCGGTCGCCCGTTTCGAGGCCGACCTCGCCGGCTGGACCGGCGGCCACCCGGCGGTGGCGGTCACCTCGGGGACCGCGGCGCTGCACACCGCCTACGCGGCCGCCGGCGTCGGGGCCGGCCAGGAGGTCGTCGTCCCGACGCTGACCTTCGTCGCGACCGCGGCCACCGCCGCGCTCCTGGGCGCCCGGGTCGTCTTCGCCGACGTGGACGAGCGCACCGGCTGCCTCGACCCGGCCGCGGCGGCGGCCGCCGTCACCGACCGGACCGCCGTCGTCACGGCCGTCGACTACGCGGGCCTGCCGGCGGACATGGACGCGCTCCGCGCGGTCGCCGACGACGCCGGCGCGCTGCTGATGGAGGACGCGGCCCACTCGATCGGCACCGTCTGGCGCGGCCGCCCCGTGGGCTCGCTGGCCGACCTCACCACGCTGAGCTTCTTCGCGACCAAGAACCTCACGACGGCCGAGGGCGGCGCGGTGGTGAGCACCTCCCCGGGGCTGGTCGCCCGCGCCGCGGCCTTCCGCAACCACGGGCTCGTGCGCGACCCGCGGGAGCAGCGCTGGCCCGACGAGGGCCCGTGGCACCAGGAGGTGCACGCCCTCGGCCTGAACTACCGGTTGCCCGACGTCCTCTGCGCCCTGGGTTCCAGCCAGCTGGCGCGGCTGGCCGGCTTCGTCGCCCGCCGAGCCGAGATCAGCGCGCGGTACGACGCCGCGCTCGCCGACGTCCCGGAGGTGCGCACGCCGCACCGGCCGGACGACGCGACCGTCGCCTGGCACCTGTACCCGGCGCGGGTCCCGGCCGAGGCCCGGAAGGCGCTGTTCGAGCACCTGCGGGCCGCGGGCATCGGCGTGCAGGTCAACTACGTCCCCGCCCACTGGCACCCCGCCTTCGCCGACCTCGGTTACCGCCGCGGGGAGTGCCCGGTCGCGGAGCAGTGGTACCGGGAGGAGATCTCGCTGCCGCTCTTCGTCGGGTTGGCCGACGACGACGTCGACCGGGTCTGCGAGCTGGTCCGGCGGTTCTTCGGCGCCTGAGCGCCGGCTCCGCTCAGCTGCCCGCGGCCCCGAGGACGTCCCAGCCCAGCGGGGTCCCGGCGGGCACCGCCCGGGCGAACGGCCGCCCGACGACGTCGTCCCACCGCGCCGGGGGCAGCCCGCCGCCGGGCCGCAGGGCGCGGACCGTGCCGGGACCGACGACGTCACCGGCGGCGACGTCCGCCACGACCCACAGGGAGCGGCGCATCCGGGCGGTCTCCTCCTCTCCCGGGCGCACGCCGAACCGGGGTGCCGGGGCGACCGCCGCCCGCGCCGCGGTGCACTCGCGCACCAGGTCGCCGAGCTCGGTGGGCACCAGGGAGAACGCGGAGTCCACCCCGCCGCCGTCGCGGTCCAGCATCACGTGCTTCTCGACCGCGACCGCGCCGAGGGCGACAGCGGCCACCGGGACGCCGATGCCCGGCGTGTGGTCGGAGAGCCCCACGGGCACCCCGAACGCCTCCCGCAGCACCGCGATGTTCGCCAGGTGGCTGGCCGCCGGGTCGGCCGGGTAGGCGGCGGTGCAGCTCAGCAGCACGAGGTCACCGGAGCCGGCGTCGCGGGCGGCCGACAGGGCAGCCTCGATCTCGGCCAGCGTCGCCATGCCGGTCGAGAGGACGACCGGCTTGCCGGTCGAGGCGACCAGCCGGATCAGCGGCAGGTCCACCAGCTCGGCCGAGGCGATCTTGTAGACGGCGCAGTCCAGGCTCTCCAGCAGCTCGACGGCGCCGGCGTCGAAGGGGCTGGAGAAGGGGACGAGGCCGCGCTCGCGGGCGTGGGCGAACAGCTGCGCGTGCCACTCGTAGGGCGTGCCGGCCTCGCGGTACAGGTCGAACAGCCGCCGGCCGCCCCACAGCCCGTGCTCACCGCTGATGCGGAACGGCTCGCCGTCGGAGTCCAGCGTCATCGACTCGGCGCGGTAGGTCTGGAACTTCACGCTCTGGGCGCCGGTCGCCGCTATGGCGTCGATCGTGTCCAGGGCACGCTGCAGGCTGCCGTCGTGGTTGGCCGACAGCTCGGCGATCACCCACGGGGCGCCGCCGCCGGTGAGCAGGCGGTCGAGGGCGCTCACGACCGGCCCTGGGGGGCCGTCCGCTGCTCGAGCCGGCGGAGCCGCTCCTCGTAGGCGGAGACCAGCGACAGCCGGGCCCGCACCCGGGCGTGCTCCTCCCGGACCACGTCGAGCAGGAGGCGCGCCTCCGGGAGGTCGGCCAGCTCTCCGGTGAGCACGGTCGGCCGGGCCACCTGCTCCAGCCGGGTCTCGAAGGCGGCGGCCTGCGGCGCGAGGCGGGCCAGCTCGTTGGCCGACCAGGAGGACTCGCGCTCCACCGCGTCGAGGCGGTGCTGCACCTCGCCGAGCCGCTTCTCCACGTCGGCCCCGCGGTCGGCCAGCTCGTGGGTGCGGTGCCCGAGGTCGTCGAGGTGGCGCCGCATGTCGGCGACCTCGCCGCGCAGCCCCTCGATCATCTCCTCGACCCGCCAGGCGACGGACCGGTTGATGCGGTGGGTCAGCTTCGTGCGGAGCCTCACGGGATCTCCTCCATCTCGGTGGCGCCCCGCCGGTCGGCCGGGCGCGGGGGCGTCAGGACCAGAGGGTCGTGCGGCCGGCCGCCGCCCAGCGGCGGAACAGCTCGGCCTCGAGGGCGATGCGGTGCTCGGGCCCCACGATGCAGTCGTCACCGGAGGCGTGCGCCCACCGGGTCTGCTCGGGGTCGTCGACGAAGCTGTAGCCGGCCAGCTCCAGCCGGGCCTCCGGGAAGGTCGTGCGGGCCCACCAGGCGGCCATGGTGCCGGTGGTGGACCACAGGCCCTCCGTGCGCGAGTCCAGCCCGAGGTCCTCGGAGAGCGGCAGCGTGAGGTCGTCGTTGTTGACGTGCAGGTGACCGAGGTCGGCGGGCCACCACGACGGCACCAGGTCCGGCTCCCAGTGCAGCCGCCCGGGCTCGACCATGAGGTGCATCCGGTCCTGGTAGCCGGCGAAGAACCACGGCGTCGCCCGCAGCGCGCGGTTGAAGAAGACGACGTCCGCGCGCATGCCGTAGGTCTGCTCCGCGGGGGAGTCGTCGAGGCGGAACCCGTTCACCCGCACGACGAGGTCGCAGCCGTCGATGGCCGCGGCGCGCTCCGGGTCGGGGTCCAGGGGCTTGTTGCCGACGACGGCGACGGACCGTACGGCAGGGTCCCGCGCGTACGCGACGGCGAGGGACCGGATGCGGTCCCGGCGCTCCTGGGCCTGGTCTGACACGCAGCGACGGTAACCCGGCCGGGCGGCCGGAGCGGTCGAGCGACCGGATCGGCGGTCGCCTGCGTCGCCGCAGTCACAGGCGCCCCGTGGCCACCTCCGCCGACGGGCGCCCCGGCCGGTCCGCCACCCCGGCGGGGAACACCCACCGCCGGTAGACGACGAAGCGGACGACGGTGCCGACGGCGA
The DNA here is from genome assembly GCF_021699055.1 of Blastococcus sp. MG754426. Classification (GTDB taxonomy): domain Bacteria; phylum Actinomycetota; class Actinomycetes; order Mycobacteriales; family Geodermatophilaceae; genus Blastococcus. The sequence continues at coordinate 43,703 of NZ_SSXC01000028.1, forward strand.
TCGCCACGACGTTGGCCGCCTGGAGCACGACGGCCGACTCCTGGCCCAGCGGGTAGCGCACGAGGGCCACGATGCCCAGGCTCAGCAGCAGGGTGGCGACGTTGACCAGCGCGAACAGCGAGTACTCGCGCGGCAGCCCGGTACGGGCGCGGCGGCTGAACGACCAGAACCGGTGGCCGAGGAACGCCAGCGACGTCGACACCACCCCCGCGACCAGCTTCGCGGTCACCGCGCCCGCGTCGAGGTGGGCGTAGAGCAGCTGGAACAGGCCGAGGTCGACCAGGAAGCAGGCGGCCCCGACGACCCCGAAGGCGCCCAGCTCGCGCGCCAGGCGGCGTTCCCCCCGGCGCAGCAGACCGCGCAACCGGTGGATTGGTCCCACGTCGAGCCACTGTACGGAGCTACCCGCCCGGTGCCGCGTCTCCGGTCGCGGCGGCCGGGATAGCCTCCGATCCGTGCCTGCCGCCCTGGACCCGCGAACCGGTCTGCCCGTGGTCGCCGTGGTGGGGGGTGGGCAGCTGGCCCGCATGATGCAGCAGGCCGCGATCGCCCTGGGGCAGTCGCTGCGGGTGCTGTCCGCGGGGCCGGAGGAGTCCGCAGCCCTCGTCAGCGCCGACGTCCGGATCGGCGACCACCGCGACCTGGGTGACCTGCGAGCCCTGGCCGAGGGCGCCACGGTCGTCACCTTCGACCACGAGCACGTGCCCACCGAGCACCTGCGCACCCTCGTCGCGGAGGGCACCCGGGTGGCACCCGGCCCGGAGGCGCTGGTCCACGCGCAGGACAAGCTGGTGCTGCGCCGCGCGCTCAGGGAGGCGGGGGAGCCGCAGCCGGCCTGGGTGGAGGCGCACACCGTCCACGACGTCACCGCCTTCGCCGACGAGGTCGGCTGGCCGGTCGTGCTCAAGACCCCGCGCGGCGGCTACGACGGCAAGGGTGTCTTCGTGGTGCACGGGCCGGATGCGGTCGCCGAGCTGCTCGAGCGGCACGGCACCCTCCTGGCGGAGGAGCGCGTGCGCATGGTGCGCGAGCTGTCGGCGCAGGTGGCCCGGTCGCCGTTCGGCCAGGTCGCGGTGTGGCCGGTGGTCGAGACCGTGCAGCGCGACGGGGTCTGCGCCGAGGTGTACGCCCCCGCCCCGGGTCTCTCCGACGAGCTGGCGACCGCGGCGCAGGAGCTGGCGGTGCGCATCGCCGACCGCCTCGGCGTCGTGGGCATGCTCGCCGTGGAGCTGTTCCAGACCGCCGACGGGGTGCTGGTCAACGAGCTGGCCATGCGCCCGCACAACTCCGGGCACTGGACCATCGAGGGCGCGCGCACCGGCCAGTTCGAGCAGCACCTGCGCGCCGTCCTGGACTACCCGCTGGGTTCCACGGAGATGGTCGCCCCGGCGGTCGTGATGGCCAACGTGCTCGGCGGCGCCGCTGCGCGGGAGGACTGGTCCGGGCCGGCGCTCGACGAGCGGATCCACCACCTCATGGCGCACTGGCCCGACGTGAAGCTGCACTGGTACGGCAAGACCCAGCGCCCGGGCCGCAAGCTCGGCCACGTCACCGCGCTCGGCGCCGACCTCGCCGAGGCGCGGGCGCGGGCGGTCGCCGCGGCCCGCTACCTGGCCGACGGCGTCGTCGACCCGGCCTTCGCCTTCCCGCACGACCCCGAGCACTGAGGAGCAGGGCATGAGCGACCCGGTCGTCGGCATCGTCATGGGCAGCGACTCGGACTGGCCGGTGATGCAGCCGGCCGCCGAGGCCCTGGCGGAGTTCGGCGTCGCCTGGGAGGCGCACGTGCTGTCGGCGCACCGCACCCCACGCCGGATGCTCGACTACGCCGAGGCCGCCGCCGGCCGCGGGCTGCGGGTGATCGTCGCCGGCGCCGGTGGGGCGGCCCACCTGCCGGGCATGGTCGCCGCGGCCACGCCGCTGCCGGTGATCGGCGTGCCCCGCCCCCTGGACCGGCTCGACGGCCTGGACAGCCTGCTCTCCATCGTGCAGATGCCCGCCGGCGTGCCGGTGGCGACGGTGGGGATCGGCGGTGGCCGGAACGCCGGTCTCCTGGCCGTGCGCATCCTCGCCGCGGGGGACGCGGAGCTGCGGGGCCGGGTCGAGCGGTTCCAGGCCGAGCTCGCCGAAAGCGTCGTCGCGCGGGACCTCACCCTGCAGGAGCGCCTCGCGACCGGCGGGTAGTCGGACGTCCTACGATCGGAGACGTGGGTACGAACAGCGGGCTGTACGCGTTGACCGAGGAGCACGAGGCCATCCGCGAGGCGGTGCGCGACATCGCCGAGCGGGAGATCGCCCCGTACGCCGCCGAGGTGGACGCCGAGTCCCGCTACCCGATCGAGGCGCAGAAGGCGCTCACCGCCGCGGGCTTCCACGCGACCCACATCCCCGAGGAGTACGGGGGCGAGGGCGCGGACGCGATCGCGACCTGCATCGTCATCGAGGAGGTCGCCCGGGTCGACGTCAGCGCCTCGCTGATCCCCGCGGTGAACAAGCTGGGCTCGATGCCGGTGATCCTCTCCGCCGACGAGGCCCTCAAGCAGCAGGTGCTGGGGCCCATCGCCGCCGGCGAGGCGATGATCAGCTACGGCCTCTCCGAGCGCGAGGCGGGCTCCGACGCCGCCGCCATGAAGACCCGCGCCCGGCTCGAGGGCGACACCTGGGTGCTCAACGGGACCAAGGCCTGGATCACCAACTCCGGCGTCTCCGAGTGGTACACCGTCATGGCCGTGACCGACCCGGAGAAGGGGCCCAACGGCATCTCCGCGTTCGCGGTGCACCGCGACGACGCGGGCTTCGCGGTGGGGCCCAAGGAGCGGAAGATGGGCATCAAGGGCTCGCCCACCTGCGAGCTCTACTTCACCGACTGCACCATCCCCGCCGACCGGATCATCGGCGCGCCGGGCACCGGCTTCAAGACCGCGCTCCGCACGCTGGACTTCACCCGGCCGACCATCGGCGCGCAGGCGGTCGGGGTCGCGCAGGGGGCGCTGGACGCCTCGGTGGCCTACGTGAAGGAGCGCAAGCAGTTCGGCAAGGCCGTCGGTGAGTTCCAGGGCGTGCAGTTCATGCTCGCCGACATGGAGATGAAGATCCAGGCGGCCCGCCACCTGGTCTACGTCGCCGCCGCCGCGGGGGAGCAGGGCCGGCCCGACGTCACCCGGGTCTCGGCCGCGGCCAAGGCGTTCGCCTCCGACACCGCGATGCAGGTGACCACCGACGCCGTCCAGCTGTTCGGCGGGGCCGGCTACACCCAGGACTTCCCGGTCGAGCGGATGATGCGCGACGCGAAGATCACCCAGATCTACGAGGGCACCAACCAGGTGCAGCGCATGGTGATCGCGCGGAGTCTCCTCAGGTAGGGCGCCGGCCCGGGCCTCCTGGTCGGTCCGGCACCGTGCCCGGGCGGGCCCGGTTCAGCGTCCGTCGGCGCCCGGGTCCCCGTCGGACGTCGTCCGCGCCGGCCGCCGGTGGGTCTCGTACATGCGCACGGTGACGGCGAGGGCGGAGCCGGCACTGACGGCCGCGGCGGCCCAGACAGCGGCGTGCAGACCCAGGAGGTCGGCCACGATCCCGCCGAGGACGGCGCCGACGGCATAGCCGAGGTCGCGCCAGACCCGGTAGACGCCCACGGCCCGTCCGCGCCAAGCGGGGTGTGCCACGTCGCCGATGACCGCGAGCAGGGTGGGGTAGACCATCGCGGTGCCGGCTCCGAGCAGCGCGGTGCCGGTGGCCCACCCGGCGAAACCGTCGGATGCGGCGATGACCGCGAGGGCGACGGACTGGATGGCCATGCCGGCGGTGACGAGGTGCTTGCGCCCGATCCGGTCGGACAGGGCGCCGGTGATCAGCTGCCCGGCTCCCCACACGCCGGGGTACAGCGCGAACAGCAGGCCGATCTGCCCCACGGGCAGGTCGGCGGTGGCGAACAGCAGCGGGAACAGGCCCCAGGAGAGGCCGAAGTTGAGGTTGTTGACCAGCCCGGCCTGGCTGGCCGAGGACAGCGCGGGCTCCTTGAGGCTGGTCTGGGCCCAGATCTGGCGGTCGGTGAGGCCGGCGTGCAGGTGGTCGTGGCGGCCGTCGGCGCGGGGGACGTGCGTCCCCGCCTCGAGGTGGGCGTGGCCGCGGGTCTCCCGCACGAACGCGCCGGACAGCAGCAGGGCCAGGGCGATGTAGAAGAGCCCGAGCAGGAAGGGCGCCGGGCGCAGGCCGTACTCCCCGGCCAGGTAGCCGGCGAGCAGGGAGGTGACCGCGACCGCGCCGTAGCCGGCCGCCTCGTTGAGACCCATCGCCAACCCGCGCTGCCTGGGACCGACCAGGTCGATCTTCATGACCACGGTGGTGGACCAGGTGAGTCCCTGGTTGATGCCGAGCAGCACGTTCGCCGCCACGACCCAGCCCCAGTTCGGGGCGGCGATCAGCATCAGCGGCACGGGGACCGCGAACAGCCAGCCGACCAGCAGCACAGGCTTGCGCCCGTAGCGGTCCGACAGCGTGCCGGCGAACCAGTTGGCCGCCGCCTTCGTGATCCCGAACGCGGCCACGTAGGTGAAGACGAAGGTGTAGCCGGTCAGCCCGAACTGGCTCTCGGCGAGCAGCGGCAGAACCGTCTGCTGCTGGCCGACCATGCCACCCACCAGGGCGTTGACCGCGACGAGCAGGGCGAACTGGGCGGCGTTCTGCCGCAGGCCCAGTTCGACCCGGCCGGCGCGGCTCACGTGCGGCTCAGCGTTCGGCACGGCCGATCAGGCGGTGCGGCGCTGGTCGGCGAGGTCGGCGCGCACCCGGTCCATGTCCAGCCCGCGCACCGCGGCGACGAGCCCCTCCAGCGCCTCGGCGGGCAGGGCGCCGGGTTCCGCGAACACGAGGACGCCGTCGCGGAAGGCCATGAGGGTCGGGATCGACCGGATCCCGGCAGCGGCGGCCAGCTCCTGCTCGGCCTCGGTGTCGACCTTGCCGAAGACGATGTCCGGGTGCCGCTGCGCCGCGGCTTCGAAGACCGGTGCGAAGGCCCGGCAGGGACCGCACCAGGCGGCCCAGAAGTCGACCAGCACGATGCCGTCGCGGTCGACGGTGTCCTGGAAGGTCGAGGCGGTGAGGGCGGTCGAGCTCATGATGTGGTCCTTTCGGCGTCGGATACCCGCGGGGGTATGAACCGGCCAGGGTCGCGCCGTGTTCCCGCCGGTCAGCCGAAGAGCGAGATCAGGCTCGAGGTGGCGGTGTAGGCCGCGACGGCGAGGAGCAGGACGGCGAAGACGCGGGTGAGCGTCGTCCCGGACACCCGGCTGGCGACCCGCGCACCGCCGAGCGAGCCCGCGACGGCGGCCAGCGTGAACGGGACGATCACCGCCCAGTCGAACTGCGCTGTCCCGGCCCGGGCCAGCAGGGCGCCACCGGAGTTGATCGAGATGACGACCAGCGACGTGCCGACCGCGCGCGGCATGGACATGCCCAGGGCGAGGGTGAGCGCCGGGACGATCACGAAGCCGCCGCCGACGCCGAAGAGGCCGGTCATGAAGCCGACGAGCAGGCCGGCGCCGGCGATCCGTCCGATCCACCCGGCTGTCCGGCGTCGTGCGGGCTGTGGTGCGTCACCCTCTTCTCGCGGGAGCGTCTCGTCTCCGCTGCTGGCGAGCATGCCCACGGCGGCGACGACGATCACCGTGGCGAAGCCGAGCAGGAGGACATCGGGGTCCACCAGCCGGTTGACCACGGTCCCGGCGAAGCCGGCCGCGATGCCGGTGATCCCGAAGGCGACGCCCACGCCCCAGCGCACCCGGCCGCTGCGGGCGTGCCCGAGCGCGGCGATGGCCGAGGTGATGCCGACGATGAACAGGCTGCTGGTCGTGGCCGCGCGCGCGTCCTGGCCGATGACGTAGACCAGGGCCGGGACGGTGAGGACGGATCCGCCACCCCCCAGGGCGCCCAGGCTGAGACCGATGAGCAGGCCGAGCCCGAGCGTGGCGGCGACGATCACGCGACGGCGCCCGGTTTCCCGTCGTCGGTGACGACCGGGAGGCCTGCCTGCGCCCACGCCTGCATGCCGCCGGTCAGGTTGTGCACCCGCACGCCGGCAGCGGCCAGGGCGTCGGCGGCCTTGCCCGAGCGGTTACCCGAACGGCAGACGGCGACGACCGGCCGGTCCCGCGGCACCGCCTCCGGGGTGAGGAGACCGAGCGGCAGGTGCTCGGCCTGCGGGGCGTGGCCCGCTGCCCACTCCTGTGGCTCGCGGACGTCGAGGAGCACGGCCTCGCCCCGCTCGAGCAGTTCGGCG
>NZ_SSXC01000029.1 GCF_021699055.1 Blastococcus sp. MG754426
CCTCAATCCGCTCCCACTGAGCGTCGGTCAGCACTCGATCGCGAGACATATCCGCAGCAAATCAGCCCCACCACGCTCAACTTAGGAGACACGCCCTAGGCGTCGACCGTGTCGGCGGCCCGCCGGATCCCGGCGAGGTCGATGCGGCGCATCTGCAGCATCGCCTGGGTCGCCCGCTGGGCGCGCGCCGGATCGGGGTCGCGGAGCAGGGCCATCAGCTCGACCGGGACCACCTGCCAGGAGACGCCGAAGCGGTCCTTCAGCCAGCCGCACATGCTCTCCTCGCCGCCGTCGGTGAGCCGGTCCCAGTAGTGGTCGGCCTCCTCCTGGTCGGCGCACATGATCTGGAAGGAGACCGCCTCGGTGAACGGGAACTGCGGGCCGCCGTTGAGCGCGGTGTACCGCTGGCCGTCGAGGGTGAAGTCGACCGTCAGCACGTCGCCCTCCTCCATGGGCGGTGGCATGCCGGGGCCGTAGCGGGTGACCTCGTCGATGCGGGAGTTCGGGAAGACCGAGGTGTACAGCATCGCCGCCTCCTCGGCCTGGCCGTCGAACCACAGGCACGGGATCTGCTGGGGCATGGTCGGGTCCTCCCTGCGCGCACCGGCCGGGCGCCGGTGTCGAGGTGTGGACGCCTGCCGGCGGCCGGACTCATCGGTCCGCGGCGCCGGGCGCCCCCGCCGTTTGACCGGTCGCCGGTGGCGGGCACTGGGAGCAGGACCGCGTTCCCGACCACGAGGAGAACTCATGGCCCGCTCGACCCGCCCCCGCCTGGTCCGCCGGACCGTGGCCGCGTTCGCCATCGCCGCCGCGTCGCTGACGACCGCCGCATGCGGGGAGGACGTGGTGGACGACGGGGTGGAGCAGAACGTCGAGGAGGGCGTGGAGGACGCCGAGCAGGAGGTCGAGGACACCGAGCAGGAGGTCGAGGACTGATCCACGCGCCCTCTCCGGGCCGACCACCGGCGCGCCCGGGCCGGGGAGGCACCTCCCGGGCCCGGGCGCGGCGGCGTCGCCCTGCTAGTGGCCCGAGCTGCCGGGGCTGGAGTGCCAGAGCTTCCGCGGCGGCCCCGCGGCGGCGCGGCGGGCCGCGACCTTGGTCTCGTCGCCGGCGGGCTTGATGTCGGCGTAGGGCGACATCCGGAAGCCGGTCGGGTGGACCAGGACCGGCCGCACGACCACCGGCCGGGAACCGTGCGAGGCGGCGGCCCCGGCGATCGCCTGCTCGGTGTACCCCCCCGGCGCCGCCATCAGGTCGCGGACGCCGCCCAGCCCGTCGGCCTCCCACGCCTCGTGCAGCGCCGGCAGCTCCCACGCCCCGGTGGCCCGCAGCGACACCCCGCGCGGTCCGGTCCGCCGCAGCACCCCGCGGATGACCAGCAGCCACGAGTGGAAGACCGTCGCCGCGTAGGGGCCCTGCGCGTCCTCGAAGAAGGTCGAGTCGGTGCAGCCGGTGCCGTCGTCGAGGGTCACGAACACCACCCGGCGCCCGGACCGGATCGGCGGCGTCTGGGTGGCCACCTTGACCCCGGCGACCAGCACCTCGCTGCCGCTGCGGCAGCCGAGGAGCTCCCCGGCCGGCACCGCGCCGAGGGCGGACAGGAACGGCCGGTAGAAGTCGACGACGTGCCGGCTGGCGTCCAGCCCGAGCACCTCCAGCTCCGCCCGCACCAGCTCGGCGTCGGTGAACTCGGGCAGCCCGCTGCCCTCGGCCCACTCCGGGCCGGCCGCCTCCCCACCGGGCTCACCGGTGGACTCGTCGGGCAGCTCCAGCCCCATGAGGTCCAGGCTCAGCTGCCCGTCGGAGGTCGCCCGGGCGCCGCTGCGGCTCCACCGGTCGAGCTCGCTGATCTGCAGCAGCAGGTCGCGCCGGGTCACCTGGTGGCGCCGGCGGGTGGGCCGGCCGGCCTCCCGGTCGCGCATCCCGAACCCGTAGAGCGAGTCGAACCCGCCGGCCAGCACCAGCCGCTCGACCACCGGGCGGGACACCGACGCCCGCCCCCAGAAGTCCGTCAGCGACCGGTAGGGCTGCCCGGCGACCACCCGCGCCACCTCGTCGTCGGAGATCCCCTTCACGTCGGCCAGCGACAGCCGGATGCCGTACCGCGTGGGGTCGGGCATCGCGGCGGGCATCCACTCCGGGCGGCGCCAGGCCGAACCCTCGACCTCCATCTCAGCTTCAGGGTCGCCGCCGGACCCGCCGCCGAGCCGCTCGACCCGGTAGCTGCCGGTCGAGGCGTTGACGTCGAGCCCGAGCACCCGGATGCCGAAGTTGCGGGCGTCGTCGAGGATCAGCCGCTTCGGGTACATGCCGGGGTCGTGGGTGAGCACCCCGGCCAGGAAGGCCGCCGGGTGGTGGGTCTTCAGCCACGCCGACTGGTAGGTGGGCAGCGCGAACGCCGCCGCGTGCGCCTTGCAGAAGCCGAACGAGCCGAAGGCCGCGAGCACCTCCCACACCCGCTCGGCGACCTCCACCGGGTAGCCGGCGTCCAGCGCCCGCGGCACGAACCACGCCCGCACCTCCGGGTGGGCGTCCTTCTCCCCCAGCGCCCGGCGGACCTCGTCGGCCTCGGCCAGCGTGCAGCCGGCCATCCGCGCCACCACCTGCAGCACCTGCTCGTGGAAGACCACCACCCCGGCGGTCTCGGCGAGGGCGAACTCCAGGTCGGTGTGCGGGTACTCGGGGTCGCGCCAGCCGTTCCTGGCCATGAGGAACGGGGTGACCATGTCGCTCTTCACCGGCCCGGGCCGGAACAGCGAGATGTCGATGATGATGTCCTCGAACGTCCGCGGCCCGAACTTGCCGACCAGCTCCCGCTGACCCGGCGACTCGATCTGGAACATGCCGAGCGTCCGGGTGCTGCGGATCAGCTCGAACGTCGTCGGGTCGTCCCGCGGGATCGCGTCGATGTCCACCGCCTCGTCGTCGACCCGCTCGATCTCGTCGAGCGCGTGCGCGATCGCCGACTGCATCCGGATGCCCAGGAGGTCCAGCTTGAGCAGCCCCAGCTCCTCGACGTCGTCCTTGTCGAACTGGCTCATCGGGTAGCCGAGGTAGCTGCTCTCCACCGGCGTGCGGTCCAGCAGGGTGGCGTCGGAGAGCAGCACCCCGCACGGGTGCAGGGCGATGTGCCGGGGCAGGCCGTCCAGCCGGGAGACCAGGTCGAACAGCAGGTCGAGGTCGCCGGTGCCACCGGCGCGGCGCGAGCCGTACCGGCTGGCCCGCAGCTCGGGGAGGTCGCGCAGCGCGGCGTGCACCTGGTTGGCCCGGATGTGCGGGAACGCCTTGGCGACGGCGTCGATCTCCGCCGGCGGCAGGCCGAGCGCCGCCCCGACGTCGCGGATGGCGTGGCGCACCCGGTAGGTGTCCATCATCGAGATGCAGCTGACCCGGTCGGCGCCGAAGCGGTCGATGACCGCGTCGTAGACCTCCATCCGGCGGGCGGACTCCACGTCGATGTCGATGTCGGGCAGCTGGTGGCGCAGCGGCGAGAGGAACCGCTCCATCAGCAGGCCGTAGCGCAGCGGGTCGACGTCGGAGATGCCCAGCAGGTAGGTGACCAGGCTGCCGGCGCCCGATCCGCGCGCCGCCGCCCGGACCCTCGAGCTCTTGATGAGGTCGACCACGTCCGCGACCGTGAGGAAGTAGGAGGGGTAGCCGAGCGAGTCGATGACCGCCAGCTCCTCCTCCAGCCGCCGGCGGACCCGGGCGGTGGGCGCCATGCCGCGCCGCCCCAGCCCGGCCTCGCACCGGGCGCGCAGCACCTGCGCCGGGCCCATCCCCCGCTCGGCCGGGCTGGTGACGACGTCCAGCTCGGGGTACCGGACGCTGCCGATGCCCAGGTCGCCGGTGGGGTCGACGGCGCACTGCTCGGCCAGCCGGGCGGTGCGCTCGAGCAGCCGCAGGGCGGCGTCCCGGTCGGGGCCGGCCAGGTCCTCGGCGACCTCGGCCATCTCCTTGCCCGACTTCAGGTAGCCCTCGGCCGTGGTGCGGTCGACGTGCCGGGCACCCAGCGGGACCAGCCGCCGGGCGGCGTCGAGCACGTCGGCGGTCGGGGCGTCGAGGGCGTCGACGTACCGGACCGCGTTGCTCAGGACCACCGGCACCTGCTGCTCGGCGGCGAACCGGAGCAGCGCCTGCGCACGCTGCCGGTCGCCCCGGCCCCGGTGGTGCACCACCTCGAGCGCCAGCCCCGGGCCGAAGACCGCGCGCCAGGCGTCCAGCTGCTGGACGGCCAGGTCGGCCCGGCCGGCGAGGAGGGCCCGGCCCACCGGTGAGCCGGGGCCGAGCAGGGGCACCAGCCCGGTGGCGTGCTCGGCGGCGATCGCCAGCGAGCTCACCGGTTCGCCGCGGGTGCCGCGCAGGTGGGTGGCGCTGGTGAGCCGGCACAGCGAGCGCCAGCCGGCGCCGTCGCGCGCGAGGAAGGTGACCCGGGGCAGCCGCGGGTCGACGCTCACCCCACCGCGGGCCGGCGACCGGCGCGGCGGCGTGGCGGCCCGCGACCGCGGGGTCCGGGCCGTGGCCGGGTCATCCCCCAGCACGTGCGCGAGCGCCGGCGGCACGCTGGTGCCCAGCGCCGGCGCCACCGCGAGGTCGACACCGAAGATCGGCCGCACCCCGGCCGACCGGCAGGCCAGCGCGAACTTCACCGCGCCGTACAGCCCGTCCCGGTCGGTCAGGGCCAGGGCCGGCATGCCGTGCTCGGCCGCCCGCGCCACCAGGTCGGCGGGGTGGTTGGCCCCGTACCGCATGGAGTAACCGGACGCGACGTGCAGGTGGACGAAGGGATCGCTCACCTCCGGGGACCGGTGGACCGGGAGGCGGCACCGCCGACCACGTGCGGCCGCGGGTAGCGGGGCGGCTCGGGCAGCGGGTCCGCGCCCAGCCCCGCCTCGACCACGGTGAGGAAGCTCCGCACGTCGCGGACCAGGTCGTCGGCCTCCCGCTCGGTGACCGCGCGGGACAGCCCCGCCTCCGCCGCGGCGCGCTTGGCCGCGCCGGCGGCGAAGAAGGTGGCCCACTCCCCCAGCTCCGGGGCGACATCCCCGAGCAGCACCCAGGCGCTGCGCGGGCGCCGGCGGCCACCCTCGGGCCGGGTGCGCGCGGCGAGCACCGCCGCGGCGGCACGGAGAGCGGCCAGGTGCGCGGTGGCGTACCGCTCCCGCGGGTCGGTGGCCGAGACCGCCTCCGCCAGGCCGCGGTGGGCCTGGCGGAGCAGCCCGGCGGCCGCGGCGGGCAGCGCGGGGGGCAGCGGCAGCTGGCCGGCCGGCACGGCGCGTGCGGCGCCCATCAGTCGTGCACCCGGACGAGCCACCAGCGGTTGCCGGAGGCGTCCCACGTCAGGTCGTAGACGCCGGCGAAGCTCATGCGCGACCGCCCGGCCCGCACCGCCTCCACCCGCCAGACCTCGCGGGGCGCGACCAGGTCGTCCGATGCGCCGCCCGCCTCGGCGTCCCGGAGCCACCAGGGCGCCGTCTCCACCCAGGAGTCGAGCAGCTCACCCACGACGTACCGGGACTGCCCGCGCCAGAACTGCAGCGGGCCCAGCGGGCCGCGTTCGACCTGCACCTCCTCGCCGGCCCGACCGACGACGACCTCACCGAGCACCCGACCCATGACAGCCTCCCCACGCCTCGCCCGCCGCACGCCCACCACCCCGCCGGCGGGGAAGAAGCCGGGAGAGGCGGGCCGATCCGCTTCGTTCGAACATGCGTTCGAACTGGTGTCCAGTAGACCGGAACGCTCCCCCCTCGTCAAGCCGGGCCGCGGCGTGTCCGCCCACCCGGACCCAGGCCGCGCGACGGGCCCGTGCGCGCGGATCCCGAGGCCGTCGGACGCACGCCGGCCCGGCCCTCACCTGCGGCCCGCCCCGCCGAACCACCCGGAGCGCCCCGGCCGCCCTCAGCTCCAGAGCGGGTCGGGGGGTGCCTGCTCGTCGAGCCACGGCGGTTCCGGCTCGGGGTCGTGGTACCAACCGGGCGGGCGGGTGGTGCGGGAGACGCCCGACGGGGTGCGGACCACGAGCCGGCCGTCGGGGTGCAGGGTGAACGACCAGCCGCGGGCGAAGGTCTTGATCCGGTGGTGCCGCCGGCACAGGCAGCAGAGGTTCCAGCAGTCGGTCGGGCCGCCGTCGGCGAAGGCCTGCCCGTGGTCGATGTCGCAGCGGCCGGCGCGGCGGCGGCAGCCCGGCATGCGGCAGTGCCGGTCGCGCACGCCGACCAGCCGTTCCTGGGCCGCGGTGGGCCGGTACCCGGGCGTCGGGGGTGGCGGCCGGAGGCCGGGCCCGTCGGGTTGCCCGGGCGGGTGGTTGCCGGGTGGGTGGTTGCGGGGCGAGCTCTTCCCGCGACGCACCCGGCGCCCCCGGCCGGCGGCGCGGCGGAGCTCGGCCGGGGTGGCCACCGCGACGGTCTCACCGATGGTCGGGTCGTCGATCGCGACGTGGACCGACCCGCCCGGTACCGGGGACAGGTCGAGCACGTCGAAGGAGTCCAGCAGTTCCCGGCACTGGGCGGCGGAGATCAGCTGCCCGTCCAGCTCCGCCGGAGCCGCCCCGGGCGGGGCGTCGGGCCGCAGCGAGGGCAGCGCGGCGTGGACGTGCAGCTGCGCGGTCACCGGCGGACGGCTGGTGTCCCACGGCCGCAGGATCAGGTCCAGCGTCGCCGCCGAGCGCAGCACGCCCATCGGCCGGTCGTCGCCGTCGGCCCGCATCCACCGCGCGTACTGGTCGACCGCGTCACGGGCCGCGTGCACCGCCGGCAGCGGGCCCTCGACGACCAGCCGGCCCAGGTCGTCGGCGGTGCGCTGCACGTGCACGTCGGCCTTCCGCTCGGCCTCCCTGCGGCGGCGCTCCTTCGCCTCGCCGTCGACCCGGTAGAGGTGGTAGCGGACGCGGTCGCCCAGCCGGGACGGCGGGCAGTCCGCGGCGCCCGGCAGCACCCGCGCCTGCACCGCGGCGGCGACGGCGTCGGAGGCGTCGCCCAGCAGGTCGAGCAGGATCCGCACCTTGCGGATGCTCAGCCGCCCGGCGAACATCTCCGCCCACGTGGCGGCGAGCTTCGTGGTGAGCAGGATCGACTCGGCGGCCAGGCGGCCGGCCTCGGCCTCCGAGCAGTGGCGGATCACCGCCAGCTCGGAGACGAAGTCGTCGGAGACGTCGGCGAGCGCGGCCGGGCGCGCCGCCCGGGAATCCGGCCCCGGCCTGCCGCGGGGGCGGTAGTCGGCGTCCCGCTCCACCGACCGGCGGCGCGCCAGCTCCGCGATGGCGGCCGCCTGCCGGGCGTACTCCCGGGCCATGTGCGCGTCGGCCGACCAGATGTCGCACACCAGCTCGAACTCGCCCCCGTCCGGTGGCACGACCTCGCCGGGGAGCAGCGGCATCGGCACGCCGTCGCCGGGCAGGCACGAGCCGTCGTCCTCCATGGCTGCACGCTAGGCCGGGGCTACGACATTTCTGAGCGGTCAGAGGCCGGGAGGCGCGGTCGAGAAGGCATGGTTCACGCCAGCACCTCACCGTTCAGGAGCGGCATCTCCTCCGCGGCTCCCGGCTCGCCGCCTCGTCAGTGCACCGGCCGGGTCGGCGGACGGCCTCCGGCAGGCCGCAGCGATCTGCCGGACTGCACCGCCCGGGACACGCCGGGCGCGCGCGCCTGCGGGCGGTGGCAGGATCGACCCATGAGCCCGCCCACGCACCCCCGGGTGGCCGCCGTAGCCCGGGCCCTCGCCGCGGCCGGCGCCGAGGGTGAGGTGCGCACCCTCCCCGCCGAGGTCCGCACCGCGGCCGCTGCCGCGAAGGCGCTGGGCGTCCCGGTCGGCGCGATCGTCAACAGCCTGGTCTTCCTCGCCGACGGCGCACCGCTGCTCGTCCTCACCAGCGGCGCGCACCGCGTCGACGTCCTCCAGGTCGCGGCGCTGCTGGGCGTCGGTTCCCTGGTCCCCGCGCCGCCGGAGGTCGTCCGCGAGCAGACCGGCCAGCCCATCGGCGGGGTGGCCCCGGTCGGCCACCCCGCCCCGCTGGGCACCCTGGTCGACGTGGAGCTCGCCCGCTACGACCGGCTGTGGGCCGCGGCCGGGCACCCGGCGGCGGTCTTCCCCACCAGCTACGACGAGCTGCTCCGCATCACCGCCGGCACCGCGGCCGAGGTGGGCGGCGGCCTCCTGGACGGCACCGGCACCACGGTCGGCGGGGACCCGCTGCCCGGCGCGCCGCCGCCGGATCCCGCCGGGGCGGTCGCCCCGTGACGGGCACCCGCCCCGCCACCCGGATCCTCGAGCTGCCCGCCCCCTGGATGCGCGAGCACATGCACGAGGTGCTGGCCATCTACGGGCTGGCGATGGGCTACGACTCCGGCATCGTCGCCGGCCGGTACGGCTACGCCATCCAGCACACCGAGCGCCCCGGGTTCCGCGCGGTCGGCGCCTTCGCCCGCACCGCCGAGGGCGAGCGGCTGGTCGGGTTCGGCTACGGCTACCTCATCGCCCCCGGCCAGTGGTGGCACGACCAGGTGCGGGCCGCGCTGGACCGGCGGACGGCGAAGAAGTGGCTGCCCGGCGCCTTCGAGGTCTGCGAGCTGCACGTGCACCCCGACGCCCAGAGCCAGGGGCTGGGCCGGCAGCTGCTGCACGCCCTGGTCGAGGGCCTGCCGCACCCGGTCGCGCTGCTGTCCACGCCGGACGCCGACACCAAGGCCTTCCGGCTGTACCGCGCCGACGGCTTCGTCGACCTGGCCCGCGGCTACCACTTCCCGGGCGACTCGCGGCCCTTCGCGATCCTCGGCGCGCGGCTCCCGCTGCATCCACCCGGCCCCTCCGCGACGAACTCCCGGGCGTGACCGCCTCCCCCGGTGCCGTGGACGTCGTCGTCGTCGGCTCCGGCCACAACGGCCTCGTGGCCGCCTGCTACCTGGCGCGCGAAGGCCTCTCCGTGGAGGTCCTCGAGTCCGACGAGGTCCTCGGCGGGGCGGTCTCCACCGTGGAGCGCTGGCCCGGCGTGCGGGTGGACCGCGGGTCGAGCGCGCACGTGATCGTCCGGCACAGCGGCATCGTCGAGGAGCTCGCGCTGGCCGGGCACGGCCTCCGCTACATCGACTGCGACCCGTGGGGCTTCGCGCCCGCGCCCTCCCCCGGTGCCCCGGGCCCGGACGGCCGGCCGCTGGTCCTCTCCGTCGACCTGGACGCCACCTGCGCCTCGATCGAGGCCGCCTGCGGTCCGGAGGACGCCGCCGCCTACCGCCGGTTCGTCGAGGTGTGGGCGCCCCGCAGCCGCGCCGTCGTCGCGTCGTTCGGCCGGGCGCCGACGGCCGGCGGGCTGCTGCGCTCCTTCTGGCCGCTGGGCGCGCCGGCCGACGGGCGACCGCGCACCCCCGGCGGCGAGCTGGCCGCGGACTTCCTGGGCTCCGGCGACGCGCTGCTGGACAAGTGGTTCACCAGCGAGCGGCTCAAGGCCGCCCTGGCCTGGTTCGGCGCGCAGTCCGGCCCGCCGATGTCCGAGCCCGGCACCGCCGCGATGGTCGGCTGGGTGGCGCTGCTGCACGACGTCCCCCCGGGCCACCCGGTCGGCGGCTCCGGCGGTCTGACGGAGGCGCTGCGCCGGCGGCTGGAGGCCGACGGCGGGCGGGTGGTGCTCGGCGACGGCGCCGCGCGGCTGCTGGTGGAGGACGGCCGGGTGACCGGTGTCGAGACCCGGTCCGGCCGGGTCGTGCGGGCGAACTCGGTGGTGGCCGCCTGCCACATCGGCGTCACCCGCGAGCTGGCCGGGGAGGCCGCGCCGCCCGTCCTCGCCGACGCCGCGCCACCCGTCGGCAACGGCTTCGGGCTGGTCGTGCGGGCGCTGACCGACGCCCCGCCGTCCTACCCCGGCGCCGGGCCGGAGGCGCTGCAGGGTCTGCAGCTGCTGTGCACCGACCGCGCGCAGCTGGCCGCCGCGCACGGCGACTGGGGTGCCGGCCGGGTGCCGCGCGAGCCGGTCCCGCTGGCGATGTCGTTCTCCGCGAGCGACGCCACGCTGGCCCCGCCGGGACAGCACGTGGTCACCATCTGGGGCCAGTGGTACCCCTACGCGCTGGCCGACGGCGCCGACTGGGACGCCCTGGCCGACGCCGAGGCCCGCCGCCTGGTGGCCGCCGTCGACCGCTACGCCCCCGGGTTCGCCGCCTCCGTGCGGAAGACCTACGTGCAGACCCCGCTGGCGCTCGAGCGGGAGCTGTCCCTGCCCCGTGGCAACGTCATGCACGTGGAGATGGGGTTGGCCAGCATGTTCGCCCTCCGCCCCGCGCCGGGGCTGTCGGGTCACCGCGTGCCCGGGCTGACCGGCCTCTATCTGGCCGGCGCCTCCACCCACCCCGGCGGTGGCGTCTCGGGCAACTCCGGGCGGACGGCGGCGCGCACCCTGCTGGCCGACCGCGGCGCGCTGCCCCGCGCCCGGGCGGTGGCCGGTCGCGCGCTGCGCCGGGTGCGCGGCGGGGCGGGCCGGGCGTGACGGCCACTGCACCGGCCCCCGCGCCCACCGCCGTCCGCGTGGTCCCCTGGGCCCTCACCGCCGCGCTGATCGCCACGGCGATCGCCTACCCGCTGGCCTCGGGCGCGTCCCGGGACGCCGTCTCCTGGGGCATCGTGCTGCTGGGGTCGGCGCTGTCGGTCGCGCACGCGGGCCTCGGCCGCGGTGCCCGCACCGGCGTGGGCGTGCTCGTGCTCGTCGCGCTGGTCTCGATCGCCTTCGAGTCGGTGGGCGTGGCCACCGGGTTCCCCTACGGCACCTACTCCTACAGCGACGTCCTCGGCCCCACGCTGCTCGGCGTGCCGTTCCTGGTGCCGCTGGCGTGGCTGATGATGGCCTGGCCCAGCTGGCTGCTCGGCGAGGTGCTGGCCCGGCCGGTGCGCGCGGACCGCCGCAGGCCGGCGCGGATCGCCTGGGCCGCGGCGGTCTTCGCGGCGTGGGACGTCGTCCTCGACCCCCAGCTGGTGCAGGCCGGCTACTGGACGTGGGCCCACCCCTCCCCCGGCCTGCCGGGGATCGACACCGTGCCGCTGACCAACCTGGCCGGCTGGCTGCTGGCCGGGCTGGTGCTCATGACCCTGCTGGACGTGCTGGTGGAGCGCACCGCCCGGCCACCGCGCACGGGCCCGGGCGCGCCGCTGCTCGCGCTGGCCTGGATGACGCTCGGCGGCGCGCTGGCGCACGCCGGCTGGCTGGGCCTGCCCGGGTCGGCGGCCTGGGGCGCGGGGCTGGGGACGGCGGTGCTGGCCGTCCTGGCGGTGCAGCACCGGCGCGCGGGACGACGGTGAGCGGCCACCTGCTCCGCGCGCTGGCGGGCGTCGCCGTCGCCGGTGCCGCCCACGCCGGGGTGAACGCCGCGCTGCTGCGCCGCCCACCGGCCGACCCGCCGCCGGTGACCCGCGCGGTCACCGTGGTGCTGCCGGTGCGCGACGAGGCCGACCAGGTCGCCGGCTGCCTGGAGGCGCTGCTCGACCAGCGCGGGCTGGCACGGCTGCGGGTCGTCGTCGTCGACGACGGCTCCACCGACGGCACCGCCGGCGTCGTGCGGGCCGTGACCGACCCGCGTGTGCAGCTGGTCACCGCGCCACCGCCACCGCCCGGGTGGCTGGGCAAGCCGCACGCGTGCGCGGTGGGGGCGGCCGCGGCCGAGGCCGCAGCCGAGGTGCTGGTGTTCGTCGACGCCGACGTCCGCCTCTTCCCCGATGCCATCGCGGCCGCCGTCGCGGTGCTCGACGAGCACCGGCTGGACCTCGTCTCGCCGTGGCCCCGGCCGCTCGCCGTGGGCGCCGCCGAGCGCCTGGTGCAGCCGCTGGCCCCGTGGCTGTGGACGACGACGCTGCCGCTGCGGCTGGCCGAGCGCTCCTCCCGCCCCTCGCTGGCCGCCGCGAACGGCCAGTTCCTCGTGGTGCGCCGCGGCGCCTACGCCCGCGCCGGCGGCCACGCGGCGGTGCGCGGCGAGGTGCTCGAGGACATCGCCCTCCTGCGGGCGGTCAAGCGCGCCGGTGGCCGGGGCGTGCCGATCGACGGCTCCCGCCTGGCCGCCTGCCGGATGTACGAGGGCTGGGCCGCCGTCCGCGACGGCTACGCGAAGTCGCTCTGGGCCTCGGTGGGCGGCACGCCGGCAGGCGGGCTCGCCGCCGCGGCCGCGCTCACCGCCGTCTACGTCGTCCCGCCGCTGGCCGCCGTCCGCGGGTCGCGCGCCGGGCTGGTGGGCTACCTGGCCGGGGTGGCCGGCCGGGTGGCCAGCGCGCGGGCCAGCGGCGGCCGGGCCTGGCCCGACGCGCTGGCCCACCCGCTGTCGGTGCTCGCCCTGGACGCCCTGATGCTCCGGTCGGTGCGGGGGCGGCGGCGCGGCACGCTGCGGTGGCGTGGCCGCCCGGTCGACGCGACCCGGCCGCCCGCGTCGGAGACGATGGGCCCGTGACCTCCACCGAGCAGCAGCGCACGCGCACCTCGTTCGACCCCGCCGCGATGGACACCGGCGCCTTCTACCGGGTGCTCAACAGCGTCGTCGTCCCCCGGCCGATCGCGTGGGTGTGCAGCCGCTCCGCCGACGGCGTGCACAACCTGGCGCCGCACTCCTTCTACACCGTGGCCTGCGTCGACCCGCCGGTCGTCCAGTTCACGTCCGTGGGGCGGAAGGACTCGCTGCGCAACGTGGAGGCCACCGGCGAGTTCACCGTGAACCTCACCCCGGAGGCGCTCTTCGAGCAGGTCAACGCCACCGCGACCGACTTCCCCCCGCACACCAGCGAGGCCGAGCAGGCCGGGGTGCGGCTGGAGCCGGCGGACACGGTGCAGGCCATGCGCGTGGCGGAGTCGCCGGTCTCCATCGAGTGCGTCCTGCACGCCACCCTGCGCCTCGGCGACAGCACCGTCGTCCTCGGCCGGGTCCAGCACATCAGCGTGTGGGCCGACGCCGTGCGGGACGGGCGTCCGCGGATCGAGCACCTGAAGCCGCTCGCGCGGCTGGGCGGCAACGAGTGGGCGACGATCGGCGAGGTGCGCGAGATCGCCCGCATCCCGCACCGCCGCTGGACCGAGGACCCGTCGATCGGCGAGGCGGTGCGGCGCCGCGAGGACCAGGGGAGCTGATCCCGGCGGCGGTCAGCCCGGCAGGTGCGCGGCCACCTCGTCGGCGGCCTCGGCGCCGAACGCCTCGGCGAACCGCTGCAGGAAGCTCTGCCGCGGGAGGTCGTACTCCTGGGTGCCGATCACCTCGACCGCGGCGGTGGCGACGGCGGAGCCCAGCTGCGTCGCCCGCTCCAGCCCCAGACCCCAGGTCCGCCCGGCGATGAACCCGGCGCGCAGCGCGTCACCGCCACCGGTCGGCTCCACCGGCTTGGTCTCGGGCACCGCGATCACCGACAGCGGCGCCTCCCCCTCCCGCCGCACCAGGACGCCGTCCGCGGCGCGGGTCGTCACCCAGGTGCCCACCCGGGCCAGCACCTCGTCGGCCGTCCAGCCGGTCTTCTGCAGCAGCAGCGCCGACTCGTACTCGTTGGTGAAGAGCACCTCCGCGCCGTGCACCAGCTCGCGGATCATCTCGCCGTCGGCCCAGGCCAGCTGCTGGCTGGGGTCGGCGGCGAACGCGTAGCCCCGCTGCCGGCACTCCTGCGTGTGCCGCACCATGGCGGTCGGGTCGTTGGGGCCGACGACGACCAGGTCGGGGGCGCCCACCCGGTGGACCACCGGCGCCAGCTCGATCTGCGCGGCCTCGGCCATCGCCCCCGAGTAGAACGACGCGATCTGGTTGTTCGCCTCGTCCGTGGTGCAGACGAAGCGGGCGGTGTGCTTCAGCTCCGACCAGTGCACGCTGCCGGTGTCGACGCCGTGCCGCGACAGCCAGGCCTCGTAGTCGGCGAAGTCGCTGCCGACCGCCCCCACCAGCACCGGGGCCAGGCCGAGCAGGCCCAGCCCGTAGGCCATGTTCGCGCCCGCGCCCCCGCGGTGCTGGACGAGGTCGTCGACGAGGAAGGAGAGGGACACGTTCTCCATCTGCCCCTCGACGAACTGCTCGGTGAAGCGGCCGGGGAAGGTCATCAGGTGGTCGGTGGCGATGGAGCCGGTGACGACGACGGGCACGGGAGGCGCTCCTCCGGGTCGGGCTGCCTCGGGCCGCCGCGCCGCGGGGAACCGGGCGGGAACGGGAGACGAACGGTGGGGATCGGGCACCGCACACCCTAGGTGCAGCGCGCCCGCACCGCCGTCGGAGGCGCAGGTCAGCCCGACGGCGGGAGGGTGCCCTCCCCGGGACCGGCGAGCTCGGACCCGAGCCAGCGGCCCAGCTGCACCGTGCCCACGACGCCGAGCAGGAGCCCGGTGGCCGCACCGGCCGTGGCGGTCAGGGTGGCGCCGTCGACCCCGGCGACCTCCAGGCCGCTGACCACCCCGGCCCCGCCCAGCGTGAGCCCGGCCATGGCGACCCGGGTCGGCCGCTCCCAC
This sequence comes from Blastococcus sp. MG754426, assembly GCF_021699055.1. Classification (GTDB taxonomy): domain Bacteria; phylum Actinomycetota; class Actinomycetes; order Mycobacteriales; family Geodermatophilaceae; genus Blastococcus. The sequence continues at coordinate 14,439 of NZ_SSXC01000029.1, forward strand.
AGCGAGATCGGGCCGGTCCGGTGCACGCCGGCCTGCCCGGCGCGGGCGCGCAGGTAGTCGGGCAGCCAGCAGGACGCGCCGAACGCCACCGCGAGCCACCCCGGCGCCCCCGCCACCCACAGCGCCGCCGCGTAGGCGACCTCGGTCAGCCGGTCGACGACGGAGTCGAGGACGAACCCGCGCTGCGAGGCCCGCCCGGTGCCGATCGCCAGCGCGCCGTCGAGGCTGTCCAGCAGCCCCGACAGCCCGACCAGCGCCCCGGCCAGGAGCAGCCACGCGCCGCCCGCGGCGGCCGGGGGCACCGCCGCGGCCGCGACGAGCACGCCGGCGGCGGTGGCGAGCGCCGGGGGCAGCGCGGCCAGCGGCCGGGCGAGCGCGTGCGCGGTGCTCAACCAGCCCCGCACGAGGGGGGCGGACGTGTCCGCACCGCCGTGCCAGCGCGACCAGGCCTCGAGGTACTCCTCCCGGCTCAGCACGGCGCGCCCCCTCCCGACCCGGCGCCGTCCGGTGACGCCGGCCCCTCCACCAGGGACAGTAGGTGAGTGCTCGCCGGTCTCTCCCCCGCCCGTCGCCGCCTCGTCGTCGCGGTGCTCGCCCTGGTCACCGCCGCGGTCGTCGCCCTCGGCGTGCTCCTGGCCACCGGTGGCACGGACGCCGAGGGGCCGGGACCCCAGGCGCGACCGGGGCCGGTGCTGCTGGTGCCCGGCTACGGCGGCGGGACGACGTCGCTGCGGACGCTGGCCGACCGGCTGCAGCAGGCCGGGCGCGACGCCACCGTGGTCCCGCTGCCCGGCGACGGGACGGGCGACCTGGGCGAGGCGGCCGCGGCGCTCGACGACGCCGCCCGCGCGGCCCTGGCCCGCACCGGCGAGGAGAGCGTGGACGTCGTCGGCTACTCGGCCGGCGGGGTGATCGCCCGGCTGTGGGTGGCCGACGGCGGTGCGGGGGTGGCCCGCCGGGTGGTGACGCTGGGCTCACCGCACCACGGCACGGGCCTGGCCGACCTGGCCGGACGGGTCGCGCCGGAGTCCTGCCCGGAGGGCTGCCGGCAGCTGGCGAGCGACAGCCCCGTCCTCGCCCGGCTCAACGCCGGCGACGAGACGCCCGACGGGGTGGGCTGGGTGTCGGTGTGGACGACGCTGGACCGCACGGTGACCCCGCCGGACTCGGCGCGGCTCGAGGGCGCGCTCAACCTGGCCGTGCAGGAGGTGTGCGCGGACAGCCGCGTCGGGCACGGGCAGCTGCCCGGCGACCCGCTGGTGCAGGCGATCGTCCTCGAGCAGCTCACGGCCGGGGAACCGGTGGCGCTCGGCAGCGCGGACTGCGCCCGCCTCGGCGGCTAGCTCGTGACGTCCTTGGTCGTGAAGTTGGCCCAGGCGGCGGCGAGCAGCACGCCCACGTAGACCGCCTGCAGCGCCAGCCCGCGGGTGATGTCCCGCCAGAGGATCGGGTCGCGGAACAGGTCGACGAAGGCCAGCCAGTAGCGGGTCGGCAGGTAGGGCGCGATCGGCGAGGCGGCGTCGAGGGTGAACAGCAGCGACGAGGTGACGAGCACCGCGAGCGCGCCCATCGTCGCGCCGAGCGGTGAGTCGGTGAGCGTGGAGAAGAACAGCGCGAAGGCCGCGACGCCCAGCATCGATACACCGACGTAGCCGACCGCGAGCACGGTGCGGACGGCCAGCTGCTCCGCGGTGAGCGACGTCCCCGACACCGACGTCCCCGCCGCCGGCCGCGCCTCGAACAGCGTCGTGCCGACCAGGTAGCCGACGGCCGCGACCACCACGACGGTGACCAGCACGAAGGCGAGCACCGCCACGAGCTTGGCCACCAGCAGCCGGGTCCGCCCCGCGGGCCGGGCCAGCAGGTACCGCAGCGTGCCCGCCTGCGCCTCCCCGGCGACCGAGTCCCCGGCGACCACCGCCACCGCGATGGGCAGGAAGAGCGGCAGCACGATGGCCAGCGCGGCCAGCGGGTACAGCGCGCCGTTGGTGAGGACGGCGGAGAGGAACGGCGGCCCCTCCCCCGGCCGGGGCGCCAGGTCGGTGAGCACGAGCAGCACCGCCACCAGCACCGGCGGCGCGTTGAGGACGGCGACGATCGCCCAGGTGCGGGGCCGCCGGAACAGCTTGCGCAGCTCGACGGCGATCACCGCGTGCGCTCCACGCGGTCGGCGCTGGTGGCCGCGGCCGCCAGCACCACCTCCTCCAGGGTCGGGCGGTCGGCCGCGAGGCCGGTGACCGGCACCCCGGCGCCCACGAGCAGCGCGTTGACCTCCGCGGGGTCGCCGCCGCGCACCACCACCCGCTCGCCGTCCACGGCGGCGACCCGGCCGTCGAGCACCGCGCGCACCTGCCCGGGCGCCGGCGTGCGGACGACGGTGGCGCCGGTCGGGGCGGTCAGGGTGGCGAGGTCGTCCTGCAGCACCAGGCGGCCGCGGTCGAGGACGCCGACGCGGGTGCACAGCTGCTCGACCTCGGCCAGCAGGTGGCTGGAGAGGAACACCGTCGTCCCGCCGCGGTTCAGCTCGAGCAGCAGCTCGCGGATCTCGGTGATGCCCTGCGGGTCCAGCCCGTTGGTCGGCTCGTCCAGCACCAGGAGCTCGGGCCGGCGCAGCAGGGCGCCGGCCAGGCCGAGGCGCTGCCGCATGCCCAGCGAGTACGCCTTCACCGGCCGGCGCCCCACGCCCCCGAGCCCCACCTGGTCCAGCACCTCGCCGATGCGCCGGCGCCGGTCCCGGCGCGCCCCGCCGGGGCCGGCGGCGTCCAGCAGCGCGAGGTTCTCCCGGCCGGACAGGTGGCCGTAGGCGGCGGGCGACTCGATCAGCGCACCCACGCGGGGCAGCACGAGGCGGCCGGCGCGCGGCATCCGCTCGCCCAGCAGGTCGACCTCCCCGCGGGTGGGCAGCACGAGGCCGAGCAGCATCCGGACGGTGGTGGTCTTCCCCGAGCCGTTGGCGCCGAGGAAGCCGTAGACGTCGCCGGCGCGCACGTCCAGGTCGATGCCGTCGACGGCGTGCACCCGGCCGTACCGCTTGGCCAGGCCGCGGGTGGCGATGACCGTGCTCACCGCCGGCGCCCCGGCAACGGCAGCTGCCCGGCGGCCTCGACCAGGGCGTCGAGGGTGACCGTCCCGACGAGCAGGTACGGCTCCGCGTCCCGGGGATCGACGAGCATGAGCCCGACCGGCCCGGCCGCGATGCGGGTGCTCGTCCCGTCGGTGACGGCGTCCGGGCTCTGGGCCAGCGTGCGGCGCAGCCCGTCGGCCAGCCGCCAGGGCACGGGGGCGACGGCGAGCAGGGTGACCCCGCGCCCGTAGAGACCGATCCCCGGTGGGGCGCCCTCCAGCGTGCGGCGCGGCAGGCCGGCCACCGTGGGCGGGAAGCGCACCGGGGCGAGCCGCCGCCCGGCCTCCAGGACGATCTCTGCCTCCTCCGCGGTGCGGAGGCGGGCGTCCGCGGGCGGGGCGAAGGCGGTGGTCGCGGCGTCCGGGACCGCCAGCTCCAGGTCGAGGAACCGGGTGTCCAGCGCCGGCACCTCCGAGGTCTCGCCGAGGACCACCACCTGCACCGGCAGGCCGCTGGCCCGGTCCACCCACACGTCGACCTGGCGCACCGCCGAGGCCGGCTCCGCGGGGCTGGCGCGCAGCCCGAGTGCGTCCCGGCCGGCGATCCGCCGCGCCCCGATGCGGGTCAGCTCCCCCTCGGCGGCCTCGGCGAGCAGCCGGCGGCCCAGGGTGGCGGGCAGCAGGTCCGGTGGCGCGGGCAGCGCGAGCGGCGTGGCGGCCGCACGGGTCGCGGTGGCCCGCTCGTACTCCCACGTCCAGGTGCCCCGCGCGTCGCGGTGGATGCCCGTCTCGCCGGCCGGGGTGACCACGTCGACCCGGTGGTCGTCGGGGCCCCGCCACCAGACACGCATCTCGGTGCGGTCGCTGAACAGGTCGGCGACCGAGTCCAGCTGGTCGGTCACCGGGAGGGCCAGCCCGCCGGCCGACTCCGCGTAGCCCGAGTACTGCACGCCGGCCGAGGCCAGGACCGCCGCGCGGAGCTCGGCCGCGGGCACGGGCTCGTCGGTGACCGGCAGCGCGCCCACGATCGCGGGGAGCGCGGCCAGGACGGCGACGACCACCCCCACGACGGCCCAGCGCGGGGCCGCCGCCCGTGCGCGGGACGCCATGGCGGCCACCGTAGACCGCGGCCCCCGCCCGGCGGGCCACCTCCGCGTCCTCACCGGGAACTCACCGGGCGGCGGGTCGGGCGGCTCCGTCCACCGGCACGGCCGGGGTGCCGAGGACGCGGTCGACCCACAGCCGGAGCACCCGCCGGTCGAGGTCGCCGCCGTCCCGGAGCACGCTGGTGAGCGCCAGCCCCCGGTAGAGGGCGAGCAGCCCGTCGATCTCGGCCCGGTCGCGGGGGGCCGCCGGGAAGAGCTCGGCGACCAGTTCCCGGACGGCCGCCCCCACGCGCCGCTCGGCGGGCAGCAGGGCCGAGCGCAGGGCCGGTTCCGTGCGCGCGGCCGACCACAGCTCGAGCCCGGCCAGGAAGAGCGGGCCGGACATCACGTGGTGCAGGAGGTCCACCTCGTCGCGCACCCGGCCGGCACCGGCATCGGCGCGCACCTGGGCGATCTGCGCGTCGGCGACGTGCGAGACGGCGGCGACCAGCAGCGCCTCCTTGGTGGCGAAGTGGTGCAGCAGCGCCCCGCGCGACAGCCCCGCCCGTTCCTGCACCCGCTGGGTGGTCGTGCCCGCGTACCCGTGCTCGACGAGGCAGTCGATCGTCGCGGCGAGCAGCCGGGACCGGGTGCCCGCGCGCCGCTGCTCCTGGGTCCGTCGCTCGGTCACCGGAAGAGGATAGGCGCTGACAAACCGTCCGGACTGACTGTAAGTTCGCCGCACCAGCGGCGAGAGGGAGTGGCAACCGGTGTTGACGGTGGATCTGGTTCGACGGGGCGCCCGGCGGTTCGCGGAGCGGACGGCGGTGCTGAGCGGCGACGCGTCGCTGACCTTCCGGGAGGTGGACGACACCGCCAACCGGATGGCGAACGTCCTGATCGGGCTGGGCGTCGCCCGCGGGGACCGGGTGGGCCTGCTGGTCGACAACGGCCTGTGGTCGGTGCCGATCGACTTCGCCTGCCTCAAGGCCGGCGCGGCGCGGGTGCCGCTCAACGCCCGGCTCTCGGCCGACGAGCAGGCGCGGATGCTGGCCGCGACCGGGGTCCGGCTCCTCGTGCACGGCGCCGCGCTCGCCGGACGGGCGGCGGAGCTCGCCGGGCGGGTCGACGGGCTGCGGCTGGTCAGCCTCGGGCAGGCCCCCGACGTGGCGGCGCTGGACCTGCTCGACGAGATGGCCGAGGCCAGCCCCGCCGACCCGCAGCTGCCGGCCGAGCCGGCCGACCCGGTGCTGATCCTCTACACCTCGGGCACGACCGGCTCGCTCAAGGCCGTGGTGCACACCCAGGCCAGCTACGCGGCGATCTGCGCCAACATCCTGGCCAACCTGGTCTCCCCCGGGCGCGACTCGGTCATGCTGCACGCGGCGTCGCTGATCCACGCCAGCGGCACCTTCGTGCTGCCGTACTGGATCCGCGGTGGCGCCGCGGCCGTCCTGCCCGGCTTCGACCCGGGCAGCTACCTCGACTCCCTCGCCCGCTACCGGGCCACCGAGATCAACCTCGTGCCCACCATGCTGGGGATGCTGCTCTCCTCCGGCGCCGCCGAGCGCGCCGACGTCTCCAGCCTCCGGACGGCGGTGTACGGGGCCAGCCCGATGCCCGGCCCCGTGCTCGCCCAGGCCCTCGACGTCTGGGGCCCGCGCCTCGTGCAGTACTACGGGCAGACGGAGGCACCCCTCGCGATCACGGTGCTCGACGCCACGGACCACACCGACCCGGCTCTCGCGGGCACCTGCGGCCACCCCTCGGTGGACGCCGAGGTGCGCGTCGTGGGCCCTGACGGCGGCGCCCTCCCGGCCGGGGAGATCGGCGAGCTCCAGGTGCGCGCCCCGTTCGGCATGGCCGGCTACCACGAGGCGCCCGGGCTCACCGCCGAGACGGTCGACGCCGCCGGCTGGATCGCCACCCGCGACCTCGCCCGGCTGGACGACCGCGGCTACCTGACCCTGGTCGACCGCACCAGCGACATGATCATCACCGGCGGCTACAACGTGTACCCGCGGGAGGTCGAGGAGGCGCTGATGGCGCACCCGGCGGTCTCGGCGGCGGCCGTCGTCGCCGCCCCCGACCCGACGTGGGTGGAGGCGGTCACCGCCTTCGTCACGCTCCGCCCCGGGGCGAGCGCCCGCCCGGACGAGCTGCGGGAGGCGGTCCGCGGCGCGCTGGCCGGCTACAAGGTGCCCAAGGCCGTGCACGTCGTCGACCAGCTCCCCCTCTCCCCCGTCGGCAAGATCCTCCGCCGGGCGCTGCGCGAGCCGCTGTGGGCCGACGCCGCGGAGCGCTCGTCGTGACCGGTGCGGTGACCGTCGAGCGGGACGGCCCGGTGACGACGGTGCGGCTCTCCCGGCCCGCGGCGCGCAACGCCGTCGACGGGCCGACCGCCGCTGCGCTGGCCGACGCCTTCCGGGCCTTCGACGAGGACGAGGAGGCCGCCGTCGCGGTGCTGCACGGCGAGGGCGGCACCTTCTGCGCCGGCGCGGACCTGCGGGCGATCGGCACCGGCCGCGGCAACCGCACGGAGACCGACGGGGACGGACCGATGGGGCCCACCCGGATGCGGCTGCGCAAACCGGTCATCGCCGCCATCGCCGGGCACGCGGTCGCCGGCGGGCTGGAGCTGGCGCTGTGGTGCGACCTGCGCGTGGCCGACGAGACGGCGGTGCTCGGGGTCTACTGCCGGCGCTGGGGCGTCCCGCTCGTCGACGGCGGCACCGTGCGGCTGCCCCGGCTGATCGGCACCTCCCGCGCGATGGACCTGGTCCTCACCGGGCGCGGCGTCGACGCGACCGAGGCGCTGCAGATCGGACTGGTCAACCGGGTGGTCGCCCCGGGCCGGGCGCTGGCCGAGGCGCAGGCGCTGGCCGCCCGGATCGCCGCCTTCCCGCAGACCTGCCTGCGCGAGGACCGCGCCTCGCTGCTCGAGCAGGACGGCCTGGACGAGGAGGCGGCGATGGCCAACGAGTTCCGCCACGGCCTGGTCTCGCTCGCCGTCGACGCGCTGCCGGGCGCCGCGCGGTTCGCCGCCGGCGAGGGCAGGCACGGCGCCGGGGTGTGACCGACCGGTCCGGGGCGCGGCCGGCGCCCCGGACCGGCCGCCTCACCCGAGGGCGACGACCAGGCAGCAGACGGCGAGCAGCAGCACCAGCGGCGTCATGACGAACCGCTCGGGCCGGCTCCGCGAGATGCCGTTCAGCACGACGCCGAGCGCGAGGTAGCCGGTCAGCACCCAGATGCCGACGTCGGCCACGGCCGCGGGCAGCACCGCGACGAGCCCGGCGGCCGCCAGGACGACGACGGCGAAGACCAGGTACAGGACGACGGAGACCGCGCTCCCGGCGCGCAGCCGCGGCGGCAGCACGTCGTGCTGCCCGCCCCAGGCGAACCGGCCCCACGGCCGCCCGGCGGCCAGCGCCACCTGGAAGACGGCGAGGCCGCCCAGCACGGCGCAGGCCAGGACGGCGGCTCCGGTGATCACCGGCGCAGGGTAGGGCCCACCACCGGGGGTGTCGCGGACCGGCACCCGGGTTACCCCGCACCCATGGCTGCCCCGATCAGCGACGCCGTCGTCGTCGACGTCCTCCGCCGGCTCGACCGGCTGCTCACCCCGCTCGCGACCCGGCTGGGCCGGCCCCCGGCGCTGCCGCGCGAGGAGCGCGACGAGTGGTGGGCCGACCGGGTGTCCCGGGTGGCGGCCGGGGTGTCGGCCGCGCCGCGCTTCGCCGGCAAGCTCGCCGACCTGCTGCCGCTGCAGAACACCGTCGGCACCGCGGTGCAGGCCCTCGTCGTCCTCGGCGTCGCCGGCGAGCACGGGGTCGAGCCGCCCGCCGAGCGCGTCTCGCTGCTGGCCCGGGTGCTGCTGCGGCGCGAGCTCACCGCCGAGCAGGTCCAGCCGCTGCTCACCCGCGCCAAGGGCACCTACGTGGAGGGGGCCCTCGGCCCCCGTGACGAGCGCCGCGGGGCCTCCGGCGCGGCCCGGACGCTCTGGCGGGCGGCCCGGCTGCTGGGCCGCATCGACGACGCGCTGGACGCGCGGCCGAAGGGGAAGCTCTTCGCCCGCGCCGTGTCCAACCTGCCGGTCGTCGGCGTCGCCGGCGGGTACGCCTCCGAGCGGGAGGGCCTGCGCCGGGCGGCCGCCCGCGCCGCCGACCTGCTGGAGGGCGTGCAGCCGGCCCGGTGACGGCTCAGCGGACGGCGGGCACCCGGCCGGCCAGGTTGGCGAACACCTCGCGGGTCGCCGTCGAGCGGTTCATGGTGATGAAGTGGATGCCCGGCACCCCCTCGTCGAGCAGCCGGCGGCACAGGTCGGTGGCCACCTCGACACCCAGGGCGCGGACCGCCGCCTTGTCCTCGGGCGCGTCGCCGTCGAGCGCCTCGAACCGCTGGGCCAGCTCCGGCGGGAACGCCTGGCCCGACAGCTGCACGATCCGGGTGATCTGCCGGACGTTGGTGACCGGCATGACGCCGGCGACGACCGGCACCTCGCAGCCACGCGCGACGACCCGGTCGCGCATCCGCAGGTAGTCCTCCGCACGGAAGAACATCTGCGTGATGGCGAAGTCCGCCCCGGCCCGGCACTTGGCCACGAACATCTCGACGTCGGTGTCGAAGTCCGGCGAGCGGGGGTGCCGCTCGGGGAAGGCGGCGACGCCGACGGAGAAGTCGCCGACCGAGCGGATCAGCTCGACGAGCTCGGAGGCGTACCGCAGCCCTTCGGGGTGGGCGACCCAGTCCGCCTGCGGATCGGCGCCCGGCGGGTCGCCGCGCAGCGCCATGATGTTGCGGACCCCCGCCGCGGCCAGCCGGCTGATCACGTGCCGCAGCTCCGCGACGCTGTGGTCGACCGCGGTCAGGTGCGCCAGCGGCGTCATGGTGGTGTCCGCCGCGATCCGCTCGGTCATCGCCACGGTGCCCTCGCGGGTGGAGCCGCCGGCCCCGTAGGTCACCGAGACGAACGAGGGGTGCAGCCGCTCCAGCTCGCGCAGCGCCGTCCAGAGCTGCTCCTCCCCCGCCGGGGTCTTGGGCGGGAAGAACTCGAACGACCACGTCGGGTGCTCGGTGGCCAGGAGCTCGCGGACGGTGGGTGTCACGGCACCCGAGGGTACGGGCGGCACCCCTGCGGCCCGGGGGCCGTCTCCCCGGACGGCGCACCGGTGCATCCGGGACCGGCCCCCGCGCGGAAGAGGGCGTGTCGCGGACGACGGAAGCACGGATCGACGGAGGAACGATGCAGCCGACCCCCTCGGCCCGGCCGCTGGTGGGGCGGCACCCCACCGGGTTGGGCGATACTGACCGCATGACCGCCGGGGCGCAGCAGCGCGAGTCCGCCCGCCTCGCCCCCCCGCTGTCGGTCGCGGAGCTCGACCGGGTGCGGACCGCGGTCGCCGACGCGCTCACCGGCTTCCTCGACCAGCAACGCGCCACGCTCGCCGCGATGGACGCCAGCCTCGTCCCCGTGGTGGAGGAGGTGTGCGCCGTCGCCGAGGGTGGGAAGAAGCTGCGCCCCTCCTTCGCCTACTGGGGCTGGCGCGGGGCGCGCGGCCAGGGCCCGGGCGCCGGGGAGGACGAGGACGCCGTGCTCCGCGCCGTCGCCGCCCTCGAGTTCGTGCACGCCAGCGCGCTGGTGCACGACGACGTGATGGATGCCGCCGGCACCCGGCGCGGCCGCCCGAGCACGCACGTCGGGTTCGCCGGCCGGCACGCCGACTCCGGGTTCTCCGGGGACGAGGAGCTGTTCGGCGTCGGCGCGGCGATCCTCGTCGGCGACCTGGCGCTGGTGTGGTCCGACGAGCTGCTGCGCTGCTCGGGCATCTCCGAGGCGGCGCTCGGCCGGGCCCGCGCCGTCTGGGACACGATGCGCACGGAGGTCACCGCCGGCCAGTACCTGGACCTCCTGCGGGCCGCCGGCGGGCTGCCGGGCCCGGACGGCGCGCTCACCGTCGCCCGCTACAAGAGCGCGGGGTACACCGTCCAGCGCCCCCTCCAGCTCGGCGTGGCGATCGCCGGGGCCGGGCCACGGGTGGTCGAGGCGTGCACCGCCATCGGGCTCCCCCTGGGCGAGGCGTTCCAGCTGCGCGACGACCTCCTCGGCGTCTTCGGCGACCCGGAGGTCACCGGCAAGTCGGCCGACGACGACCTGCGGGAAGGCAAGCAGACCCTGCTGGTGGCGCTGGCCGCGGAGGCCGCCGACGACGCCGGGCGCGCACTGCTCGACGAGCTCCTGGGCAACCCCGAGGCCGGGCACGAGGAGTTCGAGGCGCTGCGCGACCTGCTGGTCGGCACCGGCGCCCGCGACCGGGTCGAGGAGCGGATCGCACTGAGCACCGCCCGCGCCCGCGAGGCGATCGCCGAGGCGCCGCTGGCCGACGACGCCCGCCGGGCGCTGGACGCGCTCGCGGTCGCCGCGACGTCGCGCACCGCCTGATGGTCCGCACCGTCCCGGGCCGCACCGACCGCGTCGTCGTCGTCGGGGCCGGGCTCGCGGGGCTGGCCACCGCGCTGCGGCTGCGCGGCGCCGGCCGCGAGGTCACCGTCGTCGAGCGCGCCGGCGGCCCCGGCGGGCGGGCCGGGCGCATCGAGCGCGACGGGTACGCGCTGGACACCGGCCCGTCGGTCTTCACCGCGCCGGAGGTCGTCGAGGAGACCCTGGCGGCCGTCGGCGACCGGCTCGAGGACCGGCTGGAGCTGCGCCGGCTGGAGACGAGCTACCGGGCGCAGTACGCCGACGGCACGCACCTGGACGTGCACGCCGACCCGGAGGCCTTCGCCGCCGAGGTCGCCGCGCTCTGCGGGCCGGGCGAGGCCGACGCGCTGCGCCGCTACCTCGCCGACCTCGCCGAGCTCTACCGCCTGCAGCTGGCCACCTTCATCGACCGCAACCTGGACTCGCCGCTGGACCTGCTGGGGCCCGAGCTGCTCGCCCTCGTCCGGCGCGGCGGCTTCGGCCGGCTGTCGAACCACGTGGGCCGGTACTTCACCGACGACCGGCTGCGCCGGCTCTTCAGCTTCCAGGCCCTCTACGCCGGGGTCTCCCCCTTCCGCGCCATCGCCGCCTACGCGGTCATCGCCCAGCTCGACATCGGCGCCGGCGTCTGGCACCCGGTCGGTGGCATCGGAGCGGTGCCGCGGGCGCTCGCCGCCGCCGCGGCCGACGCGGGCGTCACCTTCCGGTACGGCACCGCCGTCGACGAGCTGGAGCTCCACGGCGAGCGCGTCACCGGCGTGCTGCTCGACGGCGGCGACCGGCTGCCCGCCGACGCCGTCGTCGTCACCACCGACGCCCCGCACGCCCTCGTGCCAGGGCTGCGCGGACCCCGCCGCCCGGTCTACTCGCCGTCCTGCGTGGCCCTCCACCTCGGGGTGCGGGCCGAGCTGCCGGAGCAGGCGCACCACACGATCAGCTTCGGCCACTCGTGGCGCCAGGTCTTCGACGAGCTGACCCGGGACGGCCGCCCCATGAGCGACCCCAGCCTGCTGATCAGCATGCCCTCGCGCACCGACCGGTCGCTGGCCCCGGACGGCGGGCAGGTGCTCAGCGTCGTCGCCCCCACCCCCAACCTGGACCCGCGCAGCGGCGGCAACCCGCGCCTGGACTGGGATGCCCTCGGGCCGCGCTACCGGGAGGAGCTGCTGGCCGCGCTGGAGGCCCGCGGCGTGACCGGCCTCTCCGGCGCGATCGAGGTGGAGCACATGGACACCCCGGCCACCTGGGCGGCGCAGGGCATGGCCGCCGGCACCCCGTTCGCGCTGGCGCACACCTTCGGGCAGACCGGCCCGTTCCGCCCGTCCACGCTGCCGCGCCGCGGCCCCGAGAACGTGGTGCTGGCCGGGTCGTCGGTGCAGCCGGGCGTCGGCGTGCCCATGGTGCTGATCAGCGGCCGGCTGGCCGCCGAGCGGATCACCGGGCCGGTGGCGCGGTGATGCTGCAGCCCCCCGGCACCCAGGCCGCCCGGCAGGCGCAGCTGACCGCGGCCTACCGCCACTGCGCCGCCATCGCCGCCGAGCACGGCAAGAGCTACCACCTGGCCACCCGGCTGCTCACGCCCGAGCGGCGGCCGGCGGTGCACGCCCTCTACGCCGCCGCCCGGGTCGCCGACGACTTCGTCGACCACCCCGGCGCCGACCCGGCCGGCGACCTGATGACCTGGTCCAAGGCGCTGCTCGCCGAGCTCGAGTCCGGGTGGTCGGACGACCCCGTGCGGCTGGCGCTGGTGCACACCTACCGCCGCTACGCGATCCCCGTCGAGCACCTCGTCGACTTCCTGGCCGCCATGACCAGCGACCTCGACGTCACCGGCTATCCCACGATGGATGCCCTGGACCGCTACATGTGGGGTTCGGCGTCGGTGATCGGGCTGCAGGTGCTGCCGGTGCTCGGGACCGCGCCCGGGGTGACCCGCGAGGAGGCGGCGCCGCACGCCATCGCCCTCGGCGAGGCGTTCCAGCTGACCAACTTCCTGCGCGACGTCGGCGAGGACGTCGACCGCGGCCGGGTCTACCTGCCCGCCGACCTGATGGCCGCCCACGGGGTCACCCGCGAGCAGCTGGCCGAGAAGCGCTTCGACGACGGCTTCCGGGAGCTGATGCGGGAGATGGTCGCGATCGTGCGCCGCCGCTACGACGACGCCGCGCCCGGCACCCCGATGCTCGCGCCGGAGTCCCGGGACTGCGTCCGAGCGGCCACCGACCTCTACGGCGGCATCCTCACCGAGATCGAGCGCGCGGGCTACCGGGTGCTCGACCGGCGGGTGTCGGTGTCCAGGCCGCGCCGCCTGGCGGTGTTCGCCCGCCGGTTGACCGCCGCCCAGCTGGCCAGGGTGAGGGTGACCATGGCGAACCCGAAGAGCAGGTCCTCCACCGGCGCGTAGGCGACGCGCGGCCCCCAGATGGTGGCCGGGTCGTAGGTGACCACGTCCAGCCCGGTGAGCACGCCGTTCATCAGCAGCTGGAAGCCCACGATGATCGCGTAGGCCACCCAGAACACCGGCCGGGTCACCATGCGGGTGCGGTAGACGGCGAGGTCCACCACCAGGACCGCGACCACCGCGGTGACCGCCAGGGCGCTGTAGCTCACCGGCGCGCCTCCGCTTCCTCGGCGGGGTAGCCGGCGTCCCAGCGGGTCACCTTCCGCACCGCCTCCAGCGCCAGCACCGAGCACAGCGGGACGACGAGGAAGAACAGGATCTCCTCCAGCGGGATCCCGCCCGGCAGCCGGACGCCGACGGTGCGCTCGGCCGAGTAGCCCCAGTGCCCCTGCGCGATGGCGTACAGCACCCAGCTCACGAACACGACGAACTCCGGGACGACGGCGAGCAGCAGCCGGCGCCAGCGCGCGTACACCCGGACACCCAGGACCAGCTCCAGCGGCGCGGTCACCACCAGGCAGCCGGCCAGCAGGCCGAGGTACGTCAGCTGCTCCACGGGTCGGGCTTCCGTTCCCGCACCGGCTCCGGATGCACCCGGCTCAGAACGCCAGGGCCTGGGCCCGGCGGGTGACCTCGGTGTGCCGGTCGTCGCGGAGCGCCTGCACCGGGGTGCCGGGCAGCGACTCGTCCTCGCGGAAGAGCCAGTCGAAGGCCTCCTCGTCGCTGAAGCCGCCGTCGCGCAGGACCGTCAGCAGCCCGGGCAGGTGCTTGAGCACCGCGCCGTCCTGCAGGAACGCGGCGGGGATCCTGCCGTTCCCGCTCCCGGGGACGGCCATCAGCTTCCGGTCGCGCAGCAGCTGCCGGACCCGGTTGGGCGAGGTGCCCAGCAGCTGGGCGACCTCCGCGGGCGTGAGCGTGTCCATAGAGTGTCAGCCTATGGCGAGCGGTGGACCAGCGAGCAGCCCGGTACCGGGGACCAGCGGGTGGGACGGGGCGGCCGAGGCCGCGGAGGAGCCGGGCGCCGAACCGCCCTTCGTCGACTTCGAGGAGCTGGAGTCCCGGTCCCGGCAGCTGCTGTCCGCGCCGGTGTACGACTATTACGCCGGCGGCGCCGAGACCGAGACGACGGTGCGGGAGGCCACGGCCGCCTGGCGGGCCTGGCGGCTGCGGCCGCGGGTGCTGCGCGGCACCACCACCGCCGCGCTCGGCACCGAGCTGCTCGGCAGCCCGGTGCGCACCCCGATCGGCATCGCCCCGTGGGCCTACCAGGCCATGGCGCACCCCGACGGCGAGCTCGCCACCGCCCGGGCCGCCGCCGCGACCGGCGCGCTGATGACCGTGTCCACCAGCGCCAACCACAGCCTGGAGGAGGTCGCCGCCGTCGCGCCCGCGAGCCCGAAGTGGTTCCAGCTCTACCGGCTGCACTCCGAGCGGCACACCGACGACCTCGCCCGCCGCGCCGGGGACGCCGGCTACCGGGCGCTGGTGCTCACCGTCGACGTGCCGCTGCTGGGCAGGCGCCGCCGCGACCTGCGGCACGACTTCGTGCACCGCGCCGGCGTCCGGATGGCCAACCGGCCGCCGGAGGGCGAGGAGCCGACGCTGGACGGCCTGGCCACCGGCACCTGGACCTTCGACGAGATCGCCCGGTTCGGCGAGCTGTCCGGGCTGCCGGTGGTGGTCAAGGGGGTGCTCCGGGGCGACGACGCCATCCGCTGCGTGCAGGCCGGCGCCGCCGCCGTGTGGGTCACCACCCACGGGGGCCGGCAGGTGGACCCGGCGATCAGCAGCGCGCAGGCGCTCCCGGAGATCGTCGAGGCGGTGGGCGACGACGTGGAGGTGTACGCCGACGGCGGTGTCCGCTCCGGCTCCGACGTGCTGACCGCGCTCGCCCTCGGGGCCTCGGCGGTCTTCCTCGGCCGGCCGATCGTCTGGGGGCTGGCCACCGGCGGCCAGGCGGGCGTGGCCCGGGTGCTCTCCGGGCTGGCCGACGAGCTCGAGCACACGATGGTGCTCTGCGGTCTCGACGACGTCCGGTCGGTGCCCGCCGACACCGTGGTGGCGGCGCGCTAACCTCTCCGAGGGCCGTGACTGGCGCGTCGAGGTGGGCCACCACCGGGGAGCGGTCCGCACCACCGTCGCCGTGCGCCTGGGCACCTCACCGTCGTTCAGCGCAGGAGGCACCCGTGACCGCAGCCCGCACCACCCACACCTTCGACGGCGTCGCCGCCTCGGCCGCCTACCGCAGCGCCCTGGAGGTCATCGGGGCCGTCGAGCCCCGCGTCGCCGACGCGATCAGCCAGGAGCTCACCGACCAGCGCGGCTCGCTGAAGCTGATCGCGAGCGAGAACTACGCCAGTCCCGCCGTGCTGCTGACCATGGGCAACTGGTTCAGCGACAAGTACGCCGAGGGCACGGCCGGGCACCGCTTCTACGCCGGGTGCCAGAACGTCGACACCGTCGAGGCGCTCGCCGCGGAGCACGCCCGGGAGCTGTTCGGGGCCCCGTACGCCTACGTCCAGCCGCACTCGGGCATCGACGCGAACCTGGTCGCCTTCTGGGCGGTGCTCGCCCAGCGGGTGGAGCTGCCCGCGCTCCAGCAGGCCGGCGCCCGCCACGTCAACGACCTCACCGACGCCGACTGGGCGACGCTGCGCCGCGCCCTGGGCGACCAGCGGATGCTCGGCATGTCGCTGGACGCCGGCGGCCACCTCACGCACGGCTTCCGCCCGAACATCAGCGGCAAGATGTTCGAGCAGTCCTCCTACGGCACCGACCCCGCCACCGGGCTGCTCGACTACGCCGCCGTCCGCGCCCGGGCCCGCGAGTTCCGGCCGCTGATCATCGTGGCGGGCTACTCGGCCTACCCGCGGCGGGTGGACTTCGCGGCGATGCGCGAGATCGCCGACGAGGTCGGCGCCACGCTGGTGGTCGACATGGCCCACTTCGCCGGGCTGGTGGCCGGCAAGGTGCTCACCGGCGACTTCGACCCGGTGCCGCACGCGCACATCGTCACCAGCACCAGCCACAAGTCCCTGCGCGGCCCGCGCGGCGGGTTCGTGCTGGCCCAGCCGGAGTTCGCCGACGCAGTCGACCGCGGGTGCCCGATGGTGCTCGGCGGCCCGCTCCCCCACGTCATGGCCGCCAAGGCGGTGGCGTTCGCCGAGGCCCGCCGTCCCGAGTTCGCCGGCTACGCCCGGGCGGTGGCCGACAACGCGCAGGTCCTGGCCGAGGGGCTGACGAAGCGCGGCGCCCGGCTGGTCACCGGCGGCACCGACAACCACCTGGTGCTCGTCGACGTCACCGGGTTCGGGCTCACCGGCCGCCAGGCGGAGTCCGCGCTGCTCGACGCCGGCATCGTCACCAACCGCAACGCGGTCCCGGCCGACCCCAACGGCGCCTGGTACACCTCCGGCATCCGGCTGGGCACCCCGGCGCTCACCAGCCGCGGCTTCGGCCCCGGGGAGTTCGACCGGACGGCGGAGCTGATCGTCGACGTGCTCTCCGCCACCACCCCGACCGCCACGCGCGACGGGCGCGCGTCGCAGGCGAAGTACGTGGTCGCCGACGGCGTCGCCGACCGCACCCGCGCGGCGGCCGCCGAACTGCTGGCGGCGCACCCGCTGTACCCGGGCCTCGACCTGGCCTGACGCCCGGATGACCCCGTCCCTCCTCGCCGCCCCCGCGTGCGGTGAGCGGGACGGGCTCCTCGACGTGGGGGACTGCATGCGTCACAGGCGCCCCGGTGACCCCCGTCGCCGCGTCGCGGAGCGACCAGCGCCCCCGTCACTCATACACTCGGCCGTGTGGACACCGCCGTGACCGACCCCGTGGTCGGCCTCGTTCTCGAGGGGCGCTACCGCCTCGAGGAGCGGGTGGCGCGGGGCGGCATGTCCACGGTCTACGCGGCCACCGACCTCCGCCTGCACAAGACCGTCGCCGTCAAGGTGATGGCCGAGCACCTGGCGCACGACCCCACCTTCGTCGACCGGTTCACCCGCGAGGCGCGGGCGGCCGCGATGCTCAGCCACCCCAACGTCGTGGGCGTGAGCGACCAGGGCAGCGACCAGGGCCTGGTCTTCCTCGTCATGGAGCTGGTGCGCGGCCGCACGCTGCGCGACCTGCTCAGCGCCCGCGGCCGGCTCACCGTCGGCGAGGCGTTCGCCGTCCTGGAGCCGGTGCTCGCCGGCCTCACCGCCGCGCACCGCGCCGGCATCGTGCACCGCGACATCAAGCCGGAGAACGTGCTGATCGGCGTCGACGGCGTGGTCAAGGTCGCCGACTTCGGCCTGGCCCGCGCCGTCGTCGGCACCGGGCAGACCAGCCAGACCGGCGGGGTGCTCATCGGCACCGTCGCCTACCTCTCCCCCGAGCAGCTCGAGCGCGGCCGCGCCGACGCCCGCAGCGACATCTACGCCGCCGGGATCGTGCTCTACGAGATGCTCACCGGGCACCCGCCGTTCGGTGGCGACACCCCGCTGGCGGTCGCCTACCAGCACGTGCACCACGACGTGCCCGCGCCGTCGGCCGAGGTGCCCGGCCTGCCGTGGCAGGTCGACGAGCTGGTCGCCCGCACCACGCGGCGCGACCCCGCCGGCCGGCCCCTGGACGCCGGGGCGTTCCTCGCCGAGCTGACCGACGTGCGCACCGACCTCGGCATCGAGCCGGTGCCCGTGCCGACCGGGCAGAGCACCGGTGGCCCCGGCACGCTGCGGCCCACCAACCGGCCGACCCGGCCCCGCCCCGGCCACCCGAGCAACCCCGGTACCGCGGTGCTCGGCGACCGCACCGACCGCGCCGGGCGCACCAGCATGCTGCCGGGGATGGGGGCCGGGCCCACCACCGACGTGCACGGACGCCGGCCCGCCCCCGGCCGGCCACGCCCCGGCGTCCCCGACCACGTCCGCCGCCGCCGCGCCCGGCTGCTCATCGCGATCGTCCTGCTGATGGCCGTGACGGTGGGCGCCGTCGGCTGGTGGCTGGGCTCGGGTAGGTGGACCGACGTCCCCGAGCTGACCGGCAAGCAGGAGGCCGCGGCCATCGACCTGCTGCAGGACGCCGGTCTGGATCCCGACCCGGTCGTCCGGGAGTGGAGCGAGGAGGTGCCCGAGGGCGTCGTCATCTCCACGGACCCGGCCTCGGGCGAGGTCATCCGCGGCACCGACGTGCGCGTCGTCGTCTCCAAGGGGCTGGAGCGCTACACCGTGCCGCCGGAGCTCGTCGGCCTGCCGGTCGACGACGTCGAGGCGCGCCTGCAGGCCGACCTGCCGATCCAGATCACCCGGGGCCAGGACTACGACGACGCCGTGCCCCCGGGCCACGTCGTCCGCTTCGACCCGCCCGCCGGGACCGCGCTCAAGCGCGACCAGGTCGTGACCGTGGTGATCAGCCAGGGCCGGGCGCCGGTCTCCGTCCCGGACGTGACCGGGCAGACCCCGGAGCAGGCGACGTCGAACCTGGAGGCGCTGGGCTTCGTCGTCGAGCGCATCGAGGACGGCCGCAGCGACCAGGTCGACCAGGGCGAGGTCATGGCCGTCGAGCCCGGCCCCGCGGCCGGGCCGGTCCCCTACGGCAGCACCGTGCGCATCCAGGTCTCCGCCGGCGTCCCGCTGGTCACCGTGCCCGACGTCGTCGGCCGCAGCGGCGACGAGGCCGCGTCGATCCTCGAGCAGGCGGGCCTCGAGGTGGAGGCCACCCGCTTCTTCGGCAACCGGGTGCTGCGGCAGAGCCCCGCGGCCGGGGAGACCGTCGAGCGCGGCACCTCCGTCACCATCCTGCTCAGCTTCGGATAGGCCCGTGCCCGACCCCTCCCCCGTGCCGCCGATCGGCGCGCACATCCAGATCAAGGGCGGCCTGGCCAAGGGCGGCCTGCCCTACACCGACGCCGTCGGCGCCCGTGCGGTGCAGGTGTTCGTCGGCAACCCGCGCGGCTGGCGGCTCACCGACGGGGACCCGCAGCAGGACGCGCTGTTCACCGCCGGGTGCGCCGAGCGCGGGGTGCCGTCGTTCATCCACACCCCGTTCCTGGTCAACGTCGGCTCCCCCACCGAGGCGACCGTGGCGCAGTCGATCGCCTCGATCGCGCACAACCTGCGGCGCGGCGCGCAGCTGGGCTGCCAGGGCGTGGTCGTGCACGCCGGCTCCGCGGTGGGCGAGGACCGCTACGAGCCCGCGCTGCGCCAGCTGCACGAGCAGCTGCTGCCGGTGCTGGAGGCCGCCGACCCGGACGGGCCGCGGCTGCTGGTCGAGCCCACCGCCGGCGGCGGCAAGGCGCTGGCGGCCACGGTCGAGGACCTGGGGCCGTACTTCGCCGCGCTGGAGCACCACCCGCTGCTCGGCGTCTGCTTCGACACCTGCCACGCCTGGGCCGCCGGGCACGACCTCGCCGTCCCCGGTGGGATGTCGGCGACCCTCGACGCGCTCGAGGCCACCGTCGGCCCCGGCCGGCTGGGCCTGGTGCACGTGAACGACTCGCTGGACGAGTGCGGCTCCAAGCGCGACCGGCACACCACGATCGGCGAGGGGCTGATCGGCTCCGGCGCGTACGGCACCGGCCCGTTCGCCGAGCTGGTGCGGCACCGCACGACCGCCGGGGTGCCGATGGTCGTCGAGACACCGAGCGTGCGCGACGGCGACCCCTGCGGCGGGCACGCGGCCGACATCAAGCTGCTCAACTCCCTCATCGGCGACTGACCGCCGCCTCCCGCGGCGGGTCGAGCCGGGGGTGGTCGCGTCGAGCCGCGTGCGCACGCGGCTCACCCCTTCCCCGAGCGGGTCGGCCCGGGCGGGGCGGCGGCGACGTCAGCGGTCGAGGAGCTCCGTGAGGACGTCGGCGGCGCGCTCGACGGCAGCCCGGTCGACGTCGAGGTGCGTGACCAGCCGGATCCGGGAGGCGCTGACCTGGCTGACCAGCACGCCCCGCGCCTTCGCGGCCTCGGCCACCATCGGCGCCTCGACGCCGTCGAGCACCACCATGTTGGTCTCGACCGCCGCCGGGTCCACCCCCAGCCGCTTGGCCAGCAGGCGGGCGTGCTCGTGGTCCTCACCCAGACGCGGGAGGTGGTGGTCGAGGGCGTACAGGCAGGCGGCCGCCAGCACGCCGACCTGGCGCATGCCGCCACCGAGCCGCTTGCGCCAGAGCCGGGCGGCCGCGATCCGCTCCGCCGACGCCACCAGCACCGAGCCGACGGGCGCGCCGAGCCCCTTGGAGAAGCAGACCGACGCGGTGTCGGCGAGCCGGCCGTAGGTGGACAGCGGCACACCCGAGGCGGCGTGCGCGTTCCAGATCCGGGCGCCGTCGAGGTGCACGGCGACGTCGGCGCCCCGCGACCAGTCCCACAGCGCCTGGAGCTCCTCCAGCGGCTGCACCAGGCCACCGCCGCGGTTGTGCGAGTTCTCCACCGCGACCGCGGCGGTCGCCGTCAGGTGCCAGTTGTCCCTGGGCCGCACCTGCTCGATCAGCTGCGCGGCGTCCAGCCGGCCGCCGGCGGACACCACGGTGCGCGTGGAGATGCCGAAGACCGCCGCCGCGGCGCCCATCTCGTAGGTGACGACGTGCGCATCGGCGTCGCAGAGCACCTCCTGCCCCGGGTCGCAGACCAGGCGCATGCCGATCTGGTTGCCCATGGTCCCGCTCGGCACGAACATCGCCGCCTCGTGGCCGAACAGCTCCGCGGTCCGCTCCTCGAGGGCGGTGACGGTGGGGTCCTCGACGTAGACGTCGTCGCCCACCTCCGCCTCGGCCATGGCCCGGCGCATGCCGGCGGTGGGCCGGGTGACGGTGTCCGACCGCAGGTCGACGAGCTCGGCAGCGTCGGTCATCCCCGCAGCATCTCCGCGACCAGGAACGCCAGCTCCAGCGACTGGCCGGTGTTCAGCCGGGGGTCGCAGGCGGTCTCGTACCGGCTGTTGAGGTCCTCGTCGCTGATCTCCATCGCGCCGCCGAGGCACTCGGTGACGTCCTCACCGGTCAGCTCCACGTGGATGCCACCCGGCCAGGTGCCCAGCGCCCGGTGCACGTCGAAGAAGCCGAGCACCTCGTCGACGACCCGGTCGAAGTGGCGGGTCTTGTAGCCGGTCGGGGACTCGTGGGTGTTGCCGTGCATCGGGTCGCACTGCCACACGACCTGGTGGCCGCTGGCGGTGACCTTCTCCACGATGCCGGGCAGGACGTCCCGGATCTTCCCGTTGCCCATGCGGCTGATCAGCGTCAGCTTGCCGGGGACGCCGTCCGGGTCGAGGCGCTCGACGAGCTCGGTGGCCTGCTCCGGCGTCGTCGTCGGGCCGATCTTCACGCCGACCGGGTTGGCCAGCTTCGAGGCGAACTCGATGTGCGCGCCGTCCATCTGGCGGGTGCGCTCCCCCACCCACACGAAGTGGGCGGAGAGCGCGTACGGGCGGCCCTCGTGCATGCGCAGCAGCGCCCGCTCGTAGTCGAGGATCAGCGCCTCGTGCGAGTTGTACAGCTCCACCCCGCGGAGGGCGTCGGAGTCGATGCCGCAGGCGCGCATGAACGCCAGCGCGCGGTCGATCTCCCGGGCGATGACCTCGTACCGCACCCCGGCCGGGGAGTTGGCGACGAAGTCGCGGTTCCAGTCGTGGACGGCGTGCAGGTCGGCCAGGCCCCCGCGGGCGTAGGCACGGATCATGTTCATGGCGGCCGCGGAGTTCGCGTACGCCCGCACCAGCCGGTTGGGGTCGGGGATCCGCGACTCCCGCACCGGCTCCAGGGAGTTGACCATGTCGCCGCGGTAGGACGGCAGGCCCAGGGCGTCGGTGTCCGAGGAGCGCGGCTTGGCGTACTGACCGGCGACGCGGCCGACCTTCACCACGGGCACGCTCGCGCCGTAGGTGAGGACGACGGCCATCTGCAGCAGCGTGCGGGTGGTCGCCTGCAGGTGCGGCTCGGTGTTCAGGTCGAACGTCTCGGCGCAGTCACCGCCCTGCAGCAGGAAGGCCTTGCCCTGGGCGACGTCGGCCAGCTGCGCGCGCAGCGTGTCGACCTCGCTGGGGGCGACGATGGGTGGCACGGTGGACAGGGTCTCCAGCACCGCGTCCAGGGCGACCCGGTCGGGCCACCTCGGCTGCTGGGCGGCGGGCAGCTCCCGCCACCGGTCCAGACCGGGGACCAGCTCGGCAGGTTCGGGGAGGCTCACGGGGGCCAGCGTACGGCGCGCTCCCACCGGCCCAGGGGCGGCGGCCTGCCTCAGCCGAAGAAGACCTCTGCCTCGGCGTAGCGCTCGGCCGGCACGAGCTTGAGCCGGGCGGTGGCGGTGGCCAGCGGGACCCGCACGATGTCGGTGCCGCGCAGGGCGACCATCACGCCGGTCTCCCCGTCGTGCACCGCCTCCACCGCGGCCAGCCCGAACCGGGTGGCCAGCACCCGGTCGAAGGGCGAGGGCGTGCCCCCGCGCTGCAGGTGGCCCAGGACGACGGCCCGCGACTCCCGGCCGGTCCGCTCCTCGATCAGCGCGGCCAGCGCCGGGCCGATGCCGCCGAGCCGGACGTGCCCGAAGGCGTCCGCCTGCCCGGCCGCCACGGGGAGCGCGCCGTCCCTCGCCTGGGCGCCCTCCGAGACGACGACGATCGGCGAGAAGCCGGTGTCGAAGCGGTGCTGCACGTGCGCGACGACGGCGTCGACGTCGAACGGGTGCTCGGGGATGAGGATGACGTTCGCCCCGCCGGCCATGCCCGCGTGCAGCGCGATCCACCCGGCGTGGCGGCCCATGACCTCGACGACCAGCGTGCGGTGGTGGCTGTCCCCGGTGGTGTGCAGCCGGTCGATCGCCTCCATCGCCACGCCCACCGCGGTGTCGAACCCGAAGGTGTAGTCGGTGGCGTCCAGGTCGTTGTCGATGGTCTTGGGCACCCCGACCACGCGCACCCCGCGGTCGGCCAGCCGGGTGGCGACGCCGAGGGTGTCCTCCCCGCCGATGGGCACCAGCGCGTCGATGCCCCACCGGTCGAGGCAGGCCAGCACCCGGTCGGGGCCGTCCTCGCGCGCGTAGGGGTTGGTGCGCGAGGTGCCGAGCACGGTGCCCCCGCGGGGCAGGATGCCGCGCACCGCCGCCAGGTCCAGCGGCACGGCGTCGCCGTCCAGCACCCCCCGCCAGCCGTCGCGGAAGCCGATCACCTCGTCGCCGTCGTGCCCGACGCCCTTGCGCACGACCGCGCGGATGACCGCGTTGAGGCCGGGGCAGTCGCCGCCCCCCGTGAGGATGCCGATGCGCATGGACGCCTCCAGCTCCAGCTCTGTTCCTGGCCGCGCCATGATGCCGCAGGCCGGGGCTCCGGGAGGGGTTCTGCGACGCCGCTCGCACGCCTGCCCGGATCGGTACCGGATCGACCGCGGACTGCCGATGGGGACCGGGACGGCGGACGGAGTGCCGCCCCCGACCCGGAAGGCCGAACATGCGCTGGACGAACCTGCTCTCCTGGGCGGTTCCCTCGAACACGGGCATCCGCACGAAGGTGGTGGCGCTGGCCGTCGCCAGCATCGCCGTGACCGGCGTGGCCATGGGCGGTGTCAGCGCGTGGCAGAGCAGCCGGTTCGCCGATGACGCCGCCCGGGACATGGACGCCCTCGTCGAGGAGAACATCAGCCGCGCCGCCCGGGGCGCCTACGACCTGGTCGCCACCCAGGGCGCGTCGACGGCCGTGAAGGTCGACCACGACCTCAACGCGGCGCGGTACGTGCTGCAGCAGTCCGGGGGCTTCGCCATCGACGCCTCCGGCCGCAACCTCGTGACCTGGGACGCCAGGAACCAGATGGACGGCGAGGTCACGCGGCTCACCCTGCCGCGCGTCCTGGTCGGGGGCGAGTGGCTGGGCCAGAACACCGACATGGCGGTCCGGACGCCGGTCGTCGACGACGTCATGGCGATGGTCGGCGCCACCGTGACGCTGTTCCAGAAGACGCCCGAGGGCGACTTCCTGCGGGTCGCGACGAACGTGCAGGCCGCGTCCGGCTCGCGCGCGATCGGCACCTACATCCCCGCCGTCAACCCCGACGGCACGCCCAACCCGGTCGCCGCCGCCGTCAGCAGCGGGCAGACCTACCGCGGCAACGCGTTCGTCGTCGACTCGTGGCTGGTGTCGGCCTACGAGCCGATCCTGGGCCCCACCGGCGACGTCGTCGGCGTCCTCTACGTCGGGGTGAAGCAGACCAACCTGCCCTCCCTCCGCCAGGGCCTGGAGTCGACCACCATCGGCGAGCACGGTCACATCGAGGTCTTCGGCGGCACCGGGGACCGGGCCGGCAGCGTCCTGGTCAGCCCCGGCGGTGCGCGGGACGGCGAGCAGCTGATCGACGCGGCCGACGCCGAGGGCGCGCCCTACGTGCGGCAGATCGTCGACGCCGCCCTGCCGCTCGAGGAGGGCGAGCAGGCGACGGTGCGCTACGTCGACCCCGAGGAGGGCCCCATGACGGCCCGCGTCTCCTACTACGCGCCGTGGGACTGGGTGATCACCGCCGTCACCCGCGACGCCGACTTCGCCGGTGCCACGGACGCGCTGGCCGAGGGCCGCACCTCGATGGTCTGGGCGATGGTGCTCGCGGCGCTGCTCATCGCCGTCGTGGGCGGGCTGATCGCGCTGTGGGTCGGCCGCCGGCTCACCCGTCCGCTGACCCGCCTGCGCGACCGCATGGCCGAGATCGCCGACGGCGAGGGCGACCTGACCCAGCGGATGGACGACTCCCGCGACGACGAGGTGGGGCAGCTCTCCGGCGCCTTCAACCGCTTCGTCGACAAGGTCGCCGGCACCGTGCGGGACATCCACCGCTGCGCCCGGGAGGTCGCCTCCTCCGCGGCCGGGGTCTCCGCCGTGGCCGACGGGCTCGCGCAGCGGGCCTCCCGCAGCCGCGACCAGGCGCAGGGGGCGCACGGCGCGGCGTCGGAGATCAGCAGCAGCGTCTCGTCGGCCGCCGCCGGCGCGGAGGAGATGGGCGCCTCGATCACCGAGATCGCCCGCAGCGCCGCCGAGGCCGCGGAGGTCGGGCGCCAGGCCGCCTCGCTCGCCGAGCAGACCGAGACCACGATCGCCGCGCTCGGGGCCAGCTCCGCGGAGATCGGCGACGTCGTCAAGGTCATCTCGGGGGTCGCCGAGCAGACGAACCTGCTGGCGCTCAACGCCACCATCGAGGCGGCCCGCGCCGGCGACGCGGGCAAGGGCTTCGCCGTCGTCGCCAACGAGGTCAAGGAGCTCGCCCAGGAGGCGGCCAAGGCCAGCGAGGAGATCGCCCAGCGGGTCCAGGGCATCCAGTCCGAGACCACCGACGCGGTGCGGTCGATCGCCCGCATCGCCGAGGTGGTCCGGGCGATCAACGACCACCAGACGACGATCGCCAGCGCCGTCGAGGAGCAGACGGCGACCACCCGCGAGCTCAGCCGCAGCGTCGCCAGCGCCGCGGAGGGTGCCGGGGCCGTCACCACGACGCTGACCTCGGTGCGCCAGGACGCCGACGACAGCGCGTCCGACGTCGACCGGGCCCGCACGTCGGCGCAGGAGCTCGACGCGCTGTCCAAGGAGCTCAACCGGCTGCTCTCGGTGTTCACCGTCTGAGGCTGCAGGGATCGACGGCCGGGGCCGTCCGCGGGATCACCCGCGGGCGGCCTCGATCGCGTTCCAGCGGGCCAGGTTGTAGCGGGCGTCGACCAGCGCGTCGTGCGTGCCCTGCGGCTTGGGCGGCAGCGGCGGCTGCCCGGAGTCGTCCCAGCGCTGGCGCAGCTCGCGGGTGAACCGCGGGATCGGCCGCGGGAGCGCCGGCATCGCACCCCACAGCTGGCAGAGCGCCACGTGGTCGTAGGCGGCGAACCACGCCCAGAGCTCGATCTCCTCCCCCGGCGCGGTCAGGAAGGAGAGCAGGTCATCCCGGATCCGCTCCCGGCTCCGCCACGCCCGGTTCGCCGGCGGGGGCAGCTGGTCGAGGACGTTGCGGCGCACCCACGGGATGGCCCGGTCGGGGTCGAACTCCGTGCTCACCGCGTAGAACTCCCGCCCGGTCTCGTCCACGACGCCGATGGAGACGAGGTCGATGGTGGTGCCGTCCTCGATGAACTCGGTGTCGTAGAAGAAGCGCCGCACGGCACCCACCGTAGGCGGCCCGGTCAGGCCGCCGGACCGCTCCTGGGCTGCGCCCCGAGCGAGTGGGTGCCGAACTCGCGGCCCCCCAGCGCCGCGATGTCCCGCTCGAGCTGGGGCACCCGCTTCGCCGCGACCGCCGTCGCCACCTTCTCGGCGAGGACGCCGGTGACCAGCTGGCGCAGGGCGGCGACGGTGCCCACCGAGCGCGGGACGAACACCCGCCGGCGGCGCGTCTCCAGGTTCTGCACCAGCGCCTCGGCGCAGGCCTCGACCGACGTGTACGCACCCAGCGGCCCCGGCAGCTGCCGGCGGGTCTCGGCGAAGGTGGGCAGCGCGGCCTCGGTGTCGCGCACCAGGTCGGTGTCGATCCACGTGGGGTGGGCGCTGGCCACCGTGACGCCGCGGTGCGCGACCTCCAGCCGCAGCGCGTCGCCGAAGCGCTCGACGCCGGCCTTGGACGCGCAGTAGGCGCTCATGCCGGGGAGGACGGTGAACGCCGCCGCGGAGCTGACGAGCAGCACGTGCCCCCTGCGCTTCGCGACCTCGGGCAGGGCGGCGTGCGCGGTCAGCATCGTGCCGATCAGGTTCACCTCGATGGTGCGGGCCAGCGCGTGGGCCGAGCTCGTCATCACCGTGGTGAGCGGCGCGATGCCGGCGTTGGCGACGACGACGTCCAGCCCGCCGAACGTGTCCACCGTGCGCCGCACCGCCGCGGCCAGCGCGTCGGCGTCGGTCACGTCGGCCTCCACCCACAGGTGCTCGGGGCCGAGCTCGCCGGCGACCCGCGCCAGCTCGTCGGGCTCCAGTCCGACGAGGGCGACCCGCGCCCCGCGCGCGGCCGCCTTCCGGGCCAGCGCGGCGCCGATGCCCCGGGCGGCGCCGGTGATCAGGACCGATCTCCCGGCCAGCGGGGTGCGGTGTCGGGACGCCATCGGGTTGCTCCTCGGCTCGTCGCGCTCCCATCGAGCACTGCTCAACAGATGTTGTAGCTTGTTGATCGTTGCTCAGCAAGCCGAGGGAAGGAGCCGACCGAGGTGACCAGCACGACGCGGACGCACGCCACCACCTCCGCCGCCCCGCGCGAGGTGCGGGTGGCCGTCATCGGGTCCGGCTTCGCCGGCCTGGCCATGGGGATCACGCTGCGGCAGCGCGGGGAGGCCGACTTCGTCCTCCTGGAGCGGGCCGGGGACGTCGGCGGCACCTGGCGCGACAACACCTATCCGGGCGCGGCGTGCGACGTGCAGTCGCACCTGTACTCCTACTCCTTCGCCCCCAACCCGGACTGGCCCCGCGCCTACTCCGAGCAGCCGGAGATCCAGGCCTACCTGCAGGCGACCGCCGACCGGTTCGACGTGCGCCGGCACTGCGTCTTCGGGGCGGAGGTGACCGATGCCCGGTGGGACGACGCGGCGCGCCGCTGGCAGGTGCGGACGACGGCCGGCGAGTTCCGGGCCCAGGTGCTGGTCTCCGCCGCGGGGGCGCTCGCCGACCCGACCTACCCGGACATCCCGGGCCTGGAGACCTTCGAGGGCACCGTCATGCACTCGGCGCGCTGGGACCCCTCGCACGACGTGGGCGGTGAGCACGTAGCCGTCATCGGCACCGGCGCCTCGGCCGTCCAGATCGTGCCGGCCATCCAGCCGCAGGTGGAGAGCATCGCGGTCTACCAGCGCACCCCGCCCTGGGTGGTCCCCCGCACCGACCACCCGGTGAAGCCGTGGGCCCGCCGGCTGTACCGCCTGGTGCCGGGGGTGCAGCGCGCCGTCCGCGGGGCGCTCTACGCGCTGCGCGAGTTCCTCGTGATCGGCATGGCCAAGCGGCGGGCGTTCCTCCGGCCCGTCGGCCGGCTGGCGAGGGCCCACCTCCACCGCCAGGTACGCGACCCCCGGCTCCGGGCGGCGCTGACGCCGGACTACACGATCGGCTGCAAGCGGATCCTGATCAGCAACGACTACTACCCCGCCCTCTGCGCCCCCAACGCCGAACTGGTGACCGCGGGCATCGCCGAGGTCCGGCCGCGCTCGATCGTCACCCGGGACGGCGTCGAGCGGCCCACCGACACCCTCGTGCTCGCCACCGGCTTCCACGTCACCGACCTGCCGATCGCGGAGCGCATCCACGGCCGTGACGGCCGGTCCCTGGCCGAGGTGTGGGCCGGTGGCATGGTGAGCAACCGCAGCACCACCGTCGCCGGCTTCCCCAACCTGTTCCTGCTGGTCGGGCCGAACGTCGGCGTCGGGCACACCTCGATGGTCTACATGATCGAGTCGCAGGTGGCCTACGTCGACGACGCGCTGCGCACCATGGCGGCCGAGGGCCTCGCCGTCCTGGAGACCACCCCGCAGGCGCAGGCGGCCTACCGCGACCTCATCGCCCGGAAGTCGCAGGGCACCGTCTGGCTCGGTGGCGGGTGCGCGAGCTGGTACCTCGACGAGCACGGCCACAACACCACGCTCTGGCCGGACTTCACCTTCCGGTTCCGCAGGCTCACCCGGCGCCTGGACCGCGAGAACTACGTCGGCGTCCCCGCCGGGGCGCCCGTCCGCACGGAGGAGGCGGCGTGACCGGCACGCTCACCCGGACGGTCCGCCGGCGCACCGCGGCGGTCGCCACCTCCGACGGCGCGCGGCTGCACGCCACCGCCGAGGGCGGCGAGGAGGCCCCGGTGACCGTCGTCCTCGCCCACGGCTGGACGCTGTCGCAGGCCGCCTGGGACGACGTCGCCGGCCTGCTGACCGGTCCGGTCGCCGACGGCGCCCTGCGCCTGGTCCGCTACGACCAGCGCGGCCACGGCCGCTCGGCCTGGCCCGCTCCCCGGCCGGAGGCCCCGGTCTCCATCGACCGGCTCGGCGAGGACCTGGCCGACGTCCTCGACCGGCTGGCGCCCACCGGGCCCGTCGTCCTCGGCGGTCACTCCATGGGCGGCATGACCATCATGTGCCTGGCCGCGGCCCGGCCCGAGCTCTTCGGGGACCGGGTGCGTGGCGCGGCGCTGGTGTCGACGTCGGCCGGCGACCTCGCCTCCGACCCCCGGTCGGCCGGCGGCCGCATGGCCCGGATCCGCCCCGGCGTGCTGACCGCGGCGCTGGCCGGCGCGGCCCTGGTGGAGCGGCTGCGCGCGCTCGTCCCGCCGGACCACCCGCGGCACCGGAAGATGGTGCGTGACCTGCTCTACGGCGCCGATGCCACCGACGAGATGGTCCGGGAGGGGGCGGAGATCATGCACGCGTCGACCGTGCGGTCCTTCGTCGAGTTCCTGCCCGCCCTCGGCGACCACGACAAGCGCGCGCAGCTCGACGCGCTCACCCGCGTCCCGGTCGAGATCTTCGTGGGCGACAGCGACAAGCTGACCCCCGAGCGGCACAGCGCGCAGCTCGCCGAGGCGCTGCCCGGGGCCCGGCTGCACCGGGTGGAGCGGACCGGCCACATGCTGCCCCAGGAGCGCCCCCGGCTCGTCGCCGACGGCCTGCTGCGCCTCGTGGCCGCCGCCGGCGGGCAGGGCCCCGCGTGACCGGACGCGCCCGCCGGTCGGCGGACGACCGCCGGGCGCAGCTCGTGCAGATCGGCCTCGAGCTGCTGCCCACCACCCCGGTGCAGGAGCTCACCATCGACGAGGTGGCCCGCCGGGCCGGCATCAGCCGCAGCCTGCTGTTCCACTACTTCCCGAGCAAGCGGGACTACTACGCGGCCGTGACCCGCGCGGCGGCGGAGCTGCTGTGGGCCCACCTGCTGCCCCGGCCGGGCACCCCCGGGGACGGCTCGGGCGTCGACGGCATGCTGGACCGCTACGTCGGCTGGGTGGAGACCTTCCGGGAGACCCACCTGGCCTTCGTCCGCGGCGCCTCGGGCGGTGACCCCTGGGTCGCCGAGGTCTACGCGGAGACCCGCGACCGGCTCGTCGAGGTGGGGCTGCGCACCCTGGGGCTGCCGGACGACGCCCGCCGCCGCCAGCTCGTCCTCGCGTTCTTCGCCTTCACCGAGGATCTCGTGGCGCAGTGGGTGCTGGAGCCGACGATGCCCCGCGAGGAGCTGCTCGCGCTGCTCCGCGACGTCCTGGACCGGCTGCTGCCGCGCTAGCTGATAGCCGTTGACCCGCCCTCTGCGGAAGCGTCTCCCTGACGTTGCTGCGGAGGGCGGGAGGCTGTCGTGGGACTGCTGCATGAGGCGTTGCCGG
>NZ_SSXC01000030.1 GCF_021699055.1 Blastococcus sp. MG754426
CTCCCGGGGGAACGTGGGGGTGGACGGCATGGCGATGACCGCCATGGTGAAGGACGAGCTCTCCCGGGTGGAGTGCACGAAGACCTCCGAGCGCAAGGCGGAGGTGACCGCGCTGCTGCGGTTCTCCGGTGGCCTGCACATCGTCGGAGGCCGTGTCGTCATCGAGGCGGAGCTGGACACCGGCTCGGTGGCCCGGCGGCTGCGCCGGGACATCAGCGAGGTCTACGGCTACACCAGCGGGGTGAGCGTGCTCGCCGGCGGCAACATCCGCCGGGGGGTGCGCTACCTGGTCCGCATCGCCAAGCACGGCGAGGGCCTGGCCCGCCAGACCGGGCTGGTGGACCAGCGCGGCCGCCCCGTGCGCGGCCTGCCGCCGGCCGTCGTCTCGGGCAGCATCAACGACGCCGAGGCGGCCTGGCGCGGCGCCTTCCTGGCCCACGGCTCGCTGACCGAGCCGGGGCGCTCGTCGTCGCTGGAGGTCACCTGCCCCGGCCCGGAGGCCGCGATGGCCCTCGTCGGCGCGGCCCGCCGGCTGGGCATCGCCGCCAAGGCCCGGGAGGTGCGCGGGGCCGACCGCGTGGTCGTCCGGGACGGCGACGCGATCAGCGCGCTGCTCACTCGGATGGGCGCGCACGACGCGGTGCTGGCCTGGGAGGAGCGGCGGATGCGCCGCGAGGTGCGGGCCACCGCCAACCGTCTGGCCAACTTCGACGACGCCAACCTGCGCCGCTCCGCGCGGGCCGCCGTCGCCGCGAGCGCCCGGGTCGAGCGGGCGCTGGAGATCCTCGGCGAGGACGCGCCCGAGCACCTGCTGGTCGCCGGCCGGCTGCGCCTCGAGTTCGGCCAGGCCTCGCTGGAGGAGCTCGGCCAGCGGGCCGACCCGCCGATGACCAAGGACGCCGTCGCCGGGCGGATCCGGCGGCTGCTGGCCATGGCCGACAAGCGCGCCAAGGACCTCGGCATCCCGGACACGGAGTCCGTCGTCACCGACGACATGCTGGCCCAGTAGAAGGACCCCCTCGCCCCCGCGCCTCGTCCCTCGGCGCGGGTTCCTGGTCGGGGTGTCCTTGCCCGACGTCGAGGGTCCGGGCTCACCGTCGGTGCTGAGCCAGGACCTTCTCGATCAGGTGACCTGGCCGACAGGGAGCGGGAGCCAGGGCCCAGCGCGACCGATAGGGTCTCCACGGAGCGAGGCCGCGCGGTCCGCGCGGCAACCGACGTGACGGTTCCCATGGGAGGTCTGCAGTGACGGTCCGGGTAGGCATCAACGGATTCGGCCGGATCGGCCGCAACTTCTGGCGGGCCGCCGCGGCCAGCGGCCAGGACATCGAGATCGTGGCGGTCAACGACCTGACCAGCAACGAGGCGCTGGCGCACCTGCTGAAGTACGACAGCATCCTGGGCGTCCTGAAGGAGGACGTCGCCGCCGACGGCGAGGGCATCAAGATCGGCGGGAGGACCATGAAGGTCCTCTCCGAGCGCGACCCGGCCAACCTGCCCTGGGGCGACCTCGGCGTCGACGTCGTCGTCGAGTCGACCGGCTTCTTCACCAAGGCCGCCGACGCCCGCAAGCACGTCGACGCCGGTGGCGCCAAGAAGGTCATCATCTCCGCGCCGGCCACCGACGACGACATCACGATCGTCATGGGCGTCAACGACAACCTCTACGACGGCTCGCAGACGATCATCAGCAACGCCTCGTGCACCACCAACTGCCT
Source organism: Blastococcus sp. MG754426 (assembly GCF_021699055.1). Taxonomy (GTDB): domain Bacteria; phylum Actinomycetota; class Actinomycetes; order Mycobacteriales; family Geodermatophilaceae; genus Blastococcus. The sequence continues at coordinate 1,719 of NZ_SSXC01000030.1, forward strand.
CGCGCCGCTGGCCAAGGTGCTCAACGACGCCTTCGGCATCGAGCGCGGCCTGATGACCACGATCCACGCCTACACCGCCGACCAGAACCTCCAGGACGGCCCGCACAAGGACCTGCGCCGGGCCCGCGCCGCCGCGCTGAACATGGTGCCGACCTCCACCGGCGCCGCGAAGGCCATCGGCCTGGTCCTGCCCGAGCTCAAGGGCAAGCTCGACGGCTACGCCATCCGCGTGCCGGTCCCCACGGGATCGGCCACCGACCTCACGGTGCAGGTCTCCCGCGAGGCCTCGGCCGACGAGATCGACGCCGCCTACCGCGAGGCCGCCGCCGGGCCGCTGGGCAAGTACCTCACCTACACCGACGCGCCGATCGTCTCCTCGGACATCGTCACCGACCCCTCGTCGTGCATCTACGACGCCAAGCTGACCAAGGTCTTCGGCCCGATGGTCAAGGTCCTGGGCTGGTACGACAACGAGTGGGGCTACTCCAACCGCCTCGTCGACCTGACCACCCTGGTGGGCAAGTCCCTCTGATGCGCTCCGTCGACGACCTCATCTCCGAGGGCGTCTCGGGCCGGCGCGTGCTGCTGCGCGCCGACCTGAACGTCCCGCTGGACAAGAAGACCGGCGAGATCACCGACGACGGCCGGATCCGCGCCAGCCTGCCCACGCTGCAGGCGCTGCGGGAGGCCGGGGCGCGGGTGCTGGTCGCCGCGCACCTCGGCCGGCCCAAGGGCACGCCCGACCCGCAGTTCTCGCTCGCGCCGGTGGCCGCCCGGCTGGGCGAGCTGCTCGGCACCACCGTGCCCCTCGCCGCCGACGTGGCGGGGGAGGACGCGCGCGAGCAGGCGGCCGCCCTCGGCGACGGCGACGTCCTGCTGCTGGAGAACGTCCGCTTCGAGGCCGCCGAGACGAGCAAGGACGACGCCCAGCGGGGCGAGCTCGCCGACCGGCTCGCCGCGCTGGCCGACGTCTACGTGGACGACGCGTTCGGCGCCGTCCACCGGGCGCACGCGTCGGTCTTCGACGTCGCCGAGCGGATCCCGCACTACGCCGGGCGGCTGGTCGCCCGCGAGCTCGACGTGCTCACCCGGCTGACCACCGACCCCGAGCGGCCCTACGTCGTGGTGCTGGGCGGCTCGAAGGTCAGCGACAAGCTCGCGGTGATCGAGGCCCTGCTGCCCAAGGTCGACCGGCTGCTCGTCGGCGGCGGGATGTGCTTCACCTTCCTGGCCGCCCAGGGCCACGGGGTGGGGAAGTCCCTCCTGGAGGCCGACCAGGTGGAGACCTGCCGGCGGCTGCTGGCCGAGGCGGGGAGGAGGATCGTGCTCCCGGTCGACGTCGTCTGCGCGCCCGAGTTCAGCGCGGACGCCCCGACCACCACCGTGCCGGTCGACGCCATCCCCGAGGACCAGATGGGTCTGGACGTCGGCCCGCGCACCGTGGAGCTGTTCGGCGCCACGCTGGGCGACGCCCGCACGGTGTTCTGGAACGGCCCGATGGGCGTCTTCGAGCTGGCGCCCTTCCAGGACGGCACCCGCGGTGTGGCGCAGGCGGTCTCCGCCGTCGACGGGCTCTCCGTCGTGGGTGGCGGGGACTCGGCGGCCGCGGTGCGGGTGCTCGGTCTCGACGAGAGCGCCTACGGGCACATCAGCACCGGTGGCGGCGCGTCGCTGGAGTACCTCGAGGGCCGGGACCTCCCGGGCCTCGCGGTGCTGGCCGACTGAGCGAGGAGCGACATGGCACGCAACCGGTCCACCCCGGCGCCCGAGGGGCGCCGGCCGCTGATCGCCGGCAACTGGAAGATGCACCTGACCCACCTGGAGGCCATCGGCCTGGTCCAGAAGGTGGTGTTCACGCTCAAGGAGAAGGAGCTCGAGGCCGCCGAGGTCGTCGTCCTCCCACCGTTCACCGCGCTGCGCAGCGTGCAGACCCTGGTGGCCGGCGACAAGCTCGACATCGGCTACGGCGCCCAGGACCTCTCCGCCCAGGACTCCGGGGCCTACACCGGTGAGGTCAGCGGCGGCATGCTGAGCGCCCTGGCCTGCGGCTACGTCACCGTCGGGCACTCCGAGCGGCGGGCGCTGCACGGGGAGGACGACGCGGTCGTCGCCGCGAAGGTGCAGGCGGCGCTCCGGCACGGCCTGGTGCCGATCCTGTGCGTGGGGGAGGGGCTCGACGTCCGCCGGGCCGGCGAGCACGTCGCCCACTGCACCCGGCAGCTGGACGCCGCGCTCGAGGGGCTCTCCGCCGAGCAGGTCGCCGGCCTGGTCGTCGCCTACGAGCCGGTGTGGGCCATCGGCACCGGCGAGGTCGCCACGCCCGACGATGCGCAGGAGGTCTGCGGGGCGCTGCGGGCGCGGCTCGCCGAGCGCTTCGGCGACGAGACGGGCGCGGCCGTCCGTATCCTCTACGGCGGGTCGGTGAAGGCCGCGAACACGGCCGGGATCCTGGCCGGGGCGGACATCGACGGTGCGCTCGTCGGCGGGGCCAGCCTGGACGCCGACGAGTTCGCGCAGATCTGCCGGATCGCCGCGGGCGGTAGCTGAACCCTGCTGCCCGCCCCCGGCCGGACACGGATGGGGGTGGGCAGCAGGTGGAGCCTTCGACGGCGGATCGGCTGCCGGGCTGGGCCCGTGGCTGGTCGCGCCGGCGCCTGCTCGGCTCGGCGGCGGTCATCGCGCTGGTCGTCGTCCTCGCCGTCAGCTGCCTCGGCGGCGCGGGCGGGCGGGCCGACGTGCCGGTGCTGGGCGACGGTCCCGACGCCGGCGTCGAGGGCGTCCGGTCGCCGTCGGACGAGCGCGGCGGCACGCTGCGGGTCGTCGCCCCCACCCTGGACAGCCTGGACCCGCAGCGCTCCTACCTGCCCGGCGTGTGGAACCTGATGCGGCTCTACGCCCGCACCCTGGTGACGTTCGCCAGCGCGCCGGGGGGGACGACCGAGCTGGTGCCCGACCTCGCCACCGACCTCGGGACGGTCTCCGAGGACGGGCTGAGCTGGACCTTCACGCTGAAGGAGGGGGTCCGCTTCGAGAGCGGCCGGCCGATCACCAGCGGGGACGTCAAGTACGGCATCCAGCGCTCGTTCGCCTCGGACGTGATCGTCGGCGGCCCCACCTACCTGGTCGGCCTGCTCGACGACCCCGCCAACCCCTACCCGGGCCCGTACTCCACCGAGGAGGACGACCCGGTCCTGTCCTCGATCGAGACGCCCGACGAGCGCACGATCGTCTTCCGGCTGCGGGCCCCGCAGCCGGACCTCCCGTACGTGCTGGCGCTGCCGTCGGCCAGCCCGGTGCCGGCCGAGGCCGACACCCGCGGCGAGTACGGCGCCGACCCGGTGTCCTCGGGCCCCTACGCGGTCTCCTCGGTGGACCCCGAGACCGGCATCCTGCTGGAGCGCAACCCCGAGTGGGACCCCTCCACCGACGAGGTGCGCACGGCGCTGCCCGACGCCGTCGTGGTGCGCACCGGGCTCTCCGGCCTGGCCCGGGACCAGGCGCTGCTCGCCGGCTCCGCGGACCTCGACCTCTCGGGCACCGGGGTCATGCCGGCGACGACGGCCCGCCTGGCCGGGGACGGTGGCGAGGAGCTGCTGGACCGGGTCGACGACGTCACCACCGGCGCCGTCCGCCTGCTCGCGCTGCCCACCGACGTCGTCCCGATGGACGACGCCGGTTGCCGCGCCGCCGTCGCCGCCGCCATCGACCGCCGCGGCATCCAGGAGGCGCTCGGCGGTGCGGTCGACGCGGTGCGCAGCAGCACCCTGTGGCCGCGGGCGCTGGCCGGCGGCCCCGACGCCGGTGAGCTGGAGCCCGATCTCGACGCTGCCCGCGCCGCTCTCGAGGAGTGCGGCCGGCCCGACGGGTTCACCACCGTCCTGGCGGTCCCCGACGTGAGCAGCAGCGTCGACGTCGCCGAGGAGATCGCCGCCCAGCTCGCCGAGGTCCGGATCGACGTCGAGGTCCGGCCGCTGGACCCGGCCACCTTCTACGCCACCGACGTCGGCAACCCGGACAACGTCGCCGCGAGCGGCTACGGGCTGGTCCTCGCCACCCGCACGGCCGACTTCCCGACGCCGGGGTCGTTCCTCGTGCCCCTCGTCGACGGGCGGAGCATCGCCCGGGTGGGCAACCCGAACTACGCGCGGCTGGCCGATCCGGAGATCGACTCCCTCGTCGACCGCGCCCGGGCGGGGGACGCCCGGTGGGCCGAGGTCGCCGCCGCGGCGCAGGACCGGGCGGCCTACGTGCCGCTGGCCGAGACCCGCATCCAGCTGCTCGCGGGGCAGCGGCTGCGCAACGGTCTGGTCATGCGGCCGTACGACGGCTACGACGTGGCCACCGCCGGCGTCCGCTGACGGGCGCCCGCCGCGGGCGGCTGATCCGCGGGGGCGCCCTTCCCGGCAGGGCTGGACCGCGGGGTGCGGTCCGTCGGCTACCCTCGGGCGGAGAACTGGCGTCGGTCGCCGGTCGCCGACAACCTTCCGGAGAGGTCGATGGAGCTGGTCCTCAACGTGCTGCTGGTGCTCAGCAGCCTGCTGCTCGTGGTGCTCATCCTGCTGCACCGCGGCAAGGGGGGCGGTCTGTCCTCGATGTTCGGCGGCTCGGTCTCCTCCTCGCTGTCCGGGTCGTCGGTGGTCGAGAAGAACCTCAACCGGCTGACCGTGCTGACCGCGCTGGTGTGGACCGTGTGCATCGTCGGCCTCGGCATCCTGATCAAGGTCACGCCCTGACCTGCCCGTGAGTGGGCCGCTTCACAACCGGCGCGGAAAAGTGACCGGGAAGCGGCTGCCCAGGCCCTAGACTCCTCCCGCGGTGCCGGCGGCGCCGCGCCCGGACGGACGATCAGGGGGCACACGTGGCTGGTGGGAATGCGATCCGGGGCACCCGGGTCGGGGCGGGTCCGGTCGGCGAGGTGGAGCGCGGCGAGTCCGCACCCCGCCGGAGGATCCCCTACTGGTGCGCCAACGGGCACGAGACCCGCGTGGTGCTCGCGAGCGAGGCCGAGGTCCCCGAGCTGTGGGACTGCCCGCGCTGCGGGCTGCCCGCCGGGCAGGACAGCGCCGCCCCGCCGCCCGCGCCGCGGATCGAGCCGTACAAGACCCACCTGGCCTACGTGCGCGAGCGGCGCAGCGACGCCGACGGCGACGCCCTGCTCGAGGAGGCCCTCGACCGGCTGCGCGTGCGCCGCGGCGGCTGACTCAACCTCCGGCGCGGGGCAGGCGTGACGCCGCGCCGGCATCCAGCAGCCAGCGGGTGGCGCGCGTGCCGTGCACCCCGGCCGCCGGGATGTCGGCGGGGTCGGCGCCGCCCAGCGCGGCGGCCACGGCCTCGGCCTTGCCCTCGCCGGTGACGAGCACCCACACCTCCTCGGCGCTGTTGATCGCCGGGTAACCGAGGCTGATCCGGGTCGGCGGCGGCTTGGGGCAGTCGCGCACCGCGACCACCGGTCGCTCGTCGCGGACCGCCGGCGACCCCGGGAAGATGGACGCCGTGTGGCCCTCGGGCCCCATGCCCAGCAGCAGCACGTCGAAACGGGGCAGGCCGGCCCCGCCGGCGTGGGCGCGGAGCTCGGCGAGGTAGGCCTCGGCGGCCTCTTCGGGGGAGGCGCCCGAGTCCGTGGCGGGCATCGCGTGCACCCGCTCCGCGGGCACGCCGACGCGGTCGAGCAGCGCCGTCCGGGCCTGCCCCTCGTTGCGCTCGGCGTCGCCGGCGGGGACGAAGCGCTCGTCGCCCCACCAGACGTCGACGGCGGTCCAGTCGACCGTCTCCCGCACCGGCTCGGCGGCCAGGCCGGCCACCCGCTCCAGCACCGCGATGCCGATGCCGCCACCGGTCAGCACGACCGACGCGGTGCCGTGCACCGCCTGGGCGGCCGCGAGCCGGGCGACGAGCGCCTCGGCGACCGACCGGGCCAGCCGGTCGGCGTCGGGTTCGATGACGACGTCCGCCACCTGGCCCTCCTGCTGGGGCCCGGTGCCGGCCTGCGAGTGGTGGGCGGCGGGAGGGTCAGTTCTCACGAGGTCCTCCCCGGTCGGACGTCGGTGGGCGCGGGCTCCCCGGCGTTCCGCTCCCCGTGGAGGGCGACCTCGTCGGAGTCCTCGGAGTCGCCGGGCACGGTGGGGCCGGTCGGGCCGGTCGGGCCGGTCTCGTCGCCGTCGTTCTCGGCCGGGTCGAACCAGATGTGCTGCCGGGACCGCGCACGCTCGGCCAGCCCGGCGATGCCGGTGGCGGAGGAGAGCGCGTCGGCGTAGGGCTCGTCGGGGTCCAGCCGCCGCAGCTCCTCGCTGAGCAGGTCGCCCAGCACCCGCTCCGGCAGGGCGACGGTGGAGTCGGGCCGGTAGGGCTGCGAGATCACCGCGCCGCCGCGGTGGTCGGCGGCGACCCGCACCTCCTCGTCCTGGTCCAGGCGCAGCGCCACGGCCTCCACGCCCGAGGGCCCGGCGCGGCGGGTGCCCGCCTCGATGTCGACCGGGCACCCGCCGCGGGCGGCCAGCCACCCGGCGAGCAGTTGCGCGGTGGGGTTCCGCGGGTCCCCGGTGAGCTGCCCGCTGCGCACCCGGACCGGCTCGCCGCGGCGGCCGGCCACGGCGTCGAGGGTGGAGGTGAGCGTGGCCCGCCACGCGGTGCCCCGGGTCCAGGCCAGGTCGGTGTCGCCGGGCACGTAGTCCTGCCCGCGCGTGCGCAGCGCGGCGAGCGGGTCCTCGGCGAGGGAGCTGTCGGTGATCCGGCGGTCGGCGACGACGGACAGCGCGTCGGTGGCCAGCTGCTCGGGCGCCGGCGCGTGCCACCAGGCGACCACCGGTGCGTCCGCGGCCAGCAGCGGGAGGACGACGGACTCGGCGTGCAGCGCCAGGCGGCCGTACATCCGCATGACCACCGCCTCGCCCGGGCCCAGCCGCCCCCCGATGACCACCTCGGCGTCGAGCCGGGGGACCGGCGCGTCGATCTGGCGGCGGACCACGACGAGCACCCGGCAGGGGTGCATCTCGGCCGCGTGTGTCGCGGCCTCCTCGGCCTCGGCCACCCGGCTCTCGTCGGCCACGACCACCAGCGTGAGCGCCACGCCGGAGAGGACGGCGCCGCCGGTGCGGCGCTGGGCGGCCAGTTCCTTGACCACCGCAGAACCGGTGGTGTCCCAGAGGGTCGTCACGGGGTCTCCTCCGCTCGTGGCTGCAGGCCGGTCGCGCGCCCGCCGGTCACGGCCGCCGCCAGCGGCGGCCCTCGGCGGCCAGCATCGCGTCGGCCGCGCGCGGCCCCCACTCACCGGCCCGGTACGGCGCGGGCTCCGAACCGGCCCAGAACTCCTCCAGCGGGTCGATCACCGCCCAGGAGGCCTCCACCTCGGCGTTGCGCGGGAAGAGCGTCGCGTCGCCGAGGAGCACGTCGAGCAGCAACCGCTCGTAGGCCTCGGGGCTGGTCTCGGTGAACTGCTCGCCGTAGAGGAAGTCCATGGACACGTCCCGGACCTCCATCACGCTGCCGGGGACCTTCGACCCGAACTTGAGGGTGACCCCCTCGTCGGGCTGCACGCGGACGACGAGCTGGTTGTTGCCCAGCTCCTCGGTGTCGGTGTCGGCGAAGGGCAGGTGCGGCGCCCGCTTGAAGACCAGGGCGATCTCGGTGACCCGGCGGGGCAGCCGCTTGCCTGCGCGGAGGTAGAAGGGCACGCCCGCCCAGCGGCGGGTCTCCACGCCCAGCCGCACCGCCGCGAAGGTCTCGGTCGTCGACGCGGGGTCGACCCCCTCCTCCTGGCGGTAGGCCCGGACGCGCTCCCCGGCGAGCCACCCCTGCTCGTACTGCCCGCGGACCGCGAAGGTCGAGAGGTCCTCGGGCAGCGAGACCGCCCGCAGCACCTTGAGCTTCTCGGTGCGGATCTCCTCCGCCGAGAACTCGACCGGCTCCTCCATCGCGGTCAGGGCCAGCAGCTGCAGCAGGTGGTTCTGCAGCACGTCGCGGGCCGCGCCGGTCTTCTCGTAGAAGCCCGCCCGGCCGCCGATGCCGACGTCCTCGGCCATGGTGATCTGCACCGAGTCCACGTGGTGGCCGTTCCAGACCGGCTCGAACAGGCTGTTGGCGAACCGCAGCGCCATCAGGTTCTGGACGGTCTCCTTGCCCAGGTAGTGATCGATGCGGAAGACGTCGTCGGCGCTGAACACCGAGTCGACGAGCGCGTTGAGCTCCCGGCTGGAGGCCAGGTCGGTGCCGAAGGGCTTCTCGACGACGACGCGGCGCCACCGCCCGGGGGTGTTCTCGGCCATGCCGGTGCGCTGCATCTGCTTGAGCACCACCGGGAACATCCCCGGGGGGATCGACAGGTAGAACGCGGCATTACCGCCGATGCCGTGCGTCCCCTCGAGCTCGCCGAGCGCCGCGGCGAGCTCGTCGAACGCGGTGTCGTCGTCGAACGACCCCTGGACGAAGTGGACGCTGCCGGCCAGCCGCTCCCACACCTCCTCGCGCCAGGGGGTGCGGGCGTGCTGGCGGATCGCGTCGCGGGCGAGCTCGGCGAACTCCGTGTCGCCCCAGTCGCGCCGGGCGAACCCGAGGAGGGCGAAGTTGGTCGGCAGCAGCCCCCGGTTGGCGAGGTCGTAGACGGCGGGCAGCAGCTTCTTCCGCGCCAGGTCCCCGGTGATGCCGAAGACGACCAGGGCGCACGGTTCGGGCACCCGGGGCAGTCGCCGGTCCCGGGGGTCGCGCAGCGGATTGACGATCATCGCGGACCGCGCAGCGGGTGGGAGGTCATCGTCCGTCCTCGTGGTCGGGGGCCCGCCGTCCGGTCCGGGCGGACCGGACGGCGGGGAGGGGCGGGCGCGGCTCGGGCGGCTCCCCGGCCGGCTCGCCGCCCTCAGCAGTGCAACGCGGTGAGCAGCTGGTCGATGCCCGCCGCCCGGTCGGTCAGGTGCAGGTGGAGCAGCGGGCGGTCCCGATCGGCCAGCGCCTTGCGGTCGCCGGCGGCCTGTGCCGCCTGCAGGGTGCCGAAGGTGTACGGCTGGTCGGGGACCGGCAGGTCCTCGTCAGCGGCGCCGGTGATCTGCAGGAAGACCCCGACCTGCGGCCCGCCCTTGTGGTACTGCCCGGTGGAGTGCAGGAAGCGCGGGCCCCACCCGAAGGTGACCGCCTGCTCGGTGCGCTTCGCCAGCGCGGCGCGGACCTCGGCGGCGCGCGCGTCCCGGAGCCGGTCCAGGTAGGCCATGACGGCCAGGTAACCGCGGGGCGGGACGGCGGCCAGCAGCGCGTCCAGCGTCAGCGACAGCCCGTCGTGGGAGGTGAGGTCCACCCCCTGGAGCAGCTCGGCGGTGCCGCGGATCTCCACCGCGCCGATCGTGGCCTCGGCCGGCTCGTCGGGCAGCCCGGCGGCGAGGATCGCCTGGGTGTTCTCCTTGCTCTCGGTCACGTTGGGCTGGTCGAAGGGGTTGATGCCCAGGACCCGTCCGGCGACGGCGGTGGCGTACTCCCAGCCGAGGAACTGCGCCCCCAGCGGACCGGTGACGCAGACCGCCGGACCGGCCGGCGGGGCGTCGGCACCGACCAGGCCCAGCAGCACGTCGGGCCCCGAGCCGCCGGGCGCCTCCGGGGACTCCAGCACGACGGGCAGGATGCCGCGGCCCTCCTTGCCCGTCGACTCGGCGATGAGCTGCTCGGCCCAGTCGCCGAAGCCCTCGATCGGGGTCTCCCCGGCGTCGGCGAGCGCGAGCTTGTCGCGGTCGGCTCGGAACGCCGCACCCAGCGCCAGGCCCAGCTCCAGCGCGGGGTTGCCCGGCTCGGCCAGCCGCTCGGCCAGCCGCTCGGCGTCGTCGACGAGCGCGGTGACGTCGGCCCCGGCCAGCGCCGAGGGCACCAGCCCGAAGGCCGACAGCGCGCTGTACCGCCCGCCGACGGTGGGGTCGGCGAGGAACACCGCCCGGGCACCCATGGCCGAGGCGGTCTCGGCGAGCGGGGAGCCGGGATCGGTGACGACGACGAAGCGCCGGCCGGTCTCGGCCTCGTCGAGCCCGGCGCGGGCGAACGCGGCCACGAACGCCCGGCGCTGGCTCTCCGTCTCCACGGTGCCGCCCGACTTGGAGCTCACCACCACGACGGTGCGCTCCAGGTCGGTCATGGCCGCGAGCACCTGGCCCGGGTCGGTGGTGTCGAGCACGACCAGCGGCACACCGGCGGTCCGGCAGATGACCTCCGGGGCGAGCGACGAGCCGCCCATGCCGCACAGGACGATGCGGTCCAGGCCCTCGGCGACCAGTTCGGCCCGCAGCTCGGCGAGCGAGGCGAGCAGCGGCCGCGACGTGGCCGGGAGGTCCAGCCACCCCAGCCGCACCGCGGCCTCGCTCTCGGCGTCGGGCCCCCACAGCGTCGCGTCCTTGCGCGCCAGGCGGGCGGCGACGTCGTCCTGCTCGAGCTCCGTGCGCAGCGGCCCGGGGACGTCCAGGTCGGCGCGGGTGACCTGGAGCGTCACGCCTTGTCCTCCAGCTGCTCGCGCACGGAAGTGGTGAGCTCGTCCCAGGAGTCGACGAACTTCTGCACGCCCTCCTCCTCGAGCACCCGGAACACGTCGTCGAGGTCCACGCCGGCGTCGCGCACCGCCTGCATGACCGCGGCGGCGTCGTCGTAGGACTTCTGCACCGGCGTGCCCGGGGTGCCGTGGTCGGCGTAGGCCATCAGCGTCTTCTCGGGCATGGTGTTCACCGTGCCCGGGGCGATCAGCTCGCTGATGTACATCGTGTCCGAGTACTCGGGGTTCTTGACCCCCGTGGAGGCCCACAGCGGACGCTGCGCGACCGCGCCCTCCGCCTCGAGGGCCTTCCAGCGGTCGCTGGAGAAGACCTCCTCGTACGCCTGGTAGGCCAGCTGGGCGTTGGCCACGCCGGCCTTGCCCTTCAGCGACGCGTCCGCACCCGCCGCGTCGAGGCGCTTGTCGATCTCGCTGTCCACCCGGGACACGAAGAACGACGCCACCGAGGCGATGCCGTCGAGCGACCCGCCCTCGGCGACCCGCTTCTCCAGGCCGGCGAGGTAGGCGTCCATGACCGCCTTGTACCGCTCGAGGCTGAAGATGAGGGTGACGTTGACGCTGATGCCGTTGGCGATCGTCTCGGTGATCGCCGGGAGCCCGGCCTCGGTGGCCGGGATCTTGATGAACAGGTTCGGCCGGTCGACCAGCCACCACAGGTGCGCGGCCTCGGCGGCCGTCGCATCGGTGTCGTCGGCCAGCCCGGGGGCCACCTCCAGGGAGACCCGCCCGTCACCCGGCTGCCGCTCGGCCACCGGCCGCAGCAGGTCGCAGGCGTCGCGGACGTCGGCGGCGGTGATGGTCCGCAGCGCCTCCTCGACGCTCACCTGGCGGACGGCGAGGGCGTGCAGCTGGTCGTCGTAGGACTCCGAGCCGCTGATCGCCGCCGCGAAGATCGTCGGGTTGGTGGTGACGCCGACGACGGAGTGCTCGTCGACGAGCGACTGGAGGTTGCCGCTGCGGATGCGGTCGCGGGACAGGTCGTCGAGCCAGACGGCGACCCCGGCCGAGGAGAGCTCGGCCAGCTTCTCGTTCTGTGCCATGTTCGTCAGCCCTTCTGGTGAGGTTCTGGAACGGCCCTGTCGCAGGGCCCCGGCCCGAGCTCGCGAGGGCTGGGGGGCGACGGGCTCCTTCTGCTTCAGCGGTCGCCGGTGGGGTGGGGGAGGCCGCCGGTGGCGGCCACCGGGCCGGCGGGGACGGCGTTCCCGGCGCGGGCCGCCTCGAGGCTCTCCCGCGCCGCGGAGACGACCGCCTCGTCGGTCAGGCCGAACTCCTCGTAGAGCACGGAGAAGGCGGCGCTGGCGCCGTAGTGGGTGAGCCCGACGATCCGGCCCGCGTCGCCGACGAACTCGCGCCAGCCCATCGGCACGCCGGCCTCCACGCTCACCCGGGCGCGGACCGAGGGCGGGAGCACCTCGTCCTTGTAGGCCTGGTCCTGGTCGGCGAACCACTCGACGCAGGGCACGGAGACCACGCGGGTCGGGACGCCCTCGGCCTCCAGCCGCTCCCGCGCGGCGACGGCGATCTGCACCTCGGAGCCGGTCCCCAGCAGGATCACCTCGGGGCTGCCGCCCGACGCCTCGGCCAGGACGTAGGCGCCGCGGGCCACGCCCTCGGCGGAGGCGAACTGCTCGCGGTCGAACACGGGCAGGTTCTGCCGGGACAGGAGCAGGCCGGCGGGCCGGTCGTTGTTCTCCAGGATCGTGCGCCAGGCGACGGTGACCTCGTTGGCGTCCGCGGGGCGGACGACGTCGAGCCCCGGGATGGCGCGCAACGCGGCGAAGTGCTCGATGGGCTGGTGGGTGGGCCCGTCCTCGCCGAGCCCGATGGAGTCGTGGGTCCAGACGTAGGTGACCGGGAGCTGCATGAGCGCGGCCAGCCGCACCGCGCCGCGCATGTAGTCGGAGAAGGTGAGGAAGGTGCCGCCGTACACGCGCGTGCCGCCGTGCAGGGCGATGCCGTTCATCACCGCGCCCATGGCGTGCTCGCGGACGCCGAAGTGGATGGTGCGTCCGTAGGGGCCGCCGGACCACATCTTGGTCTGCCGGTCGGCGGGCAGGAACGACGGTTCGCCCTCCACCGCGGTGTTGTTGCTCTCCGCCAGGTCGGCCGACCCGCCCCACAGCTCGGGGAGCCGCGGGTAGAGCTCGGCCAGCACCTTGCCCGAGGCCTTGCGGGTGGCCACGCCCTTCGCGTCGGCGGGGAAGGTCGGCAGCCCCTCGGCCCAGTTCTCCGGCAGCCGGCGCTCGCGCATGCGGGCCAGCAGCGCGGCGCCCTCGGGGTTGGCCTGCTCCCAGGCGGCGAACGCCTCGTCCCACTCGGCGCGGGCGGCGCGGCCGGTCTCCACCACCGAGCGGGCGTGGGCCAGCACCTCGTCGTCGACCTGGAAGGTGCGCTCGGGGTCGAAGCCGAGGATCTCCTTGGTGGCGCGGACCTCGTCCTCGCCCAGCGCGGAGCCGTGCGAGGCCCCGGTGTTCTGCTTGTTCGGCGCGGGCCAGGCGATGATCGTGCGGAGCTGGATGAACGACGGCCGGCCGGTCTCCGCCTCGGCGGCGGCGAAGGCTGCGTCCACGGCGGCGAGGTCCTCGCCGTCGTCCACGGTCTGCACGTGCCAGCCGTAGGCCTCGTAGCGGGCCGCGACGTCCTCGGTGAAGGCGACGGTCGTGTCGTCCTCGATGGAGATGCGGTTGTCGTCGTAGACGACCACCAGGTTTCCGAGCTTCTGCGTGCCCGCCAGCGACGACGCCTCGCCGCTGACGCCCTCCTCCATGTCGCCGTCGGAGGCGAAGCACCAGATGGTGTGGTCGAACAGGCTCTCGCCCTCGGGGGCGTCGGGGTCGAGCAGCCCGCGCTCGCGGCGGGCTGCCATCGCCATGCCGACGGCGTTGCCGACGCCCTGGCCCAGCGGGCCGGTCGTCGTCTCCACGCCCGGGGTGTGGTTGACCTCGGGGTGACCCGGGGTCTTGGAGCCCCAGGTGCGCAGCGCCTGGAGGTCCTCCACCTCGAGGCCGTAGCCGGCGAGGAACAGCTGCACGTAGAGCGTCAGGCTGGAGTGCCCCATGGACAGGACGAACCGGTCGCGGCCGACCCAGTTCGGGTCGCTGGGGTCGTGCTTCAGCCACTTGTGGAACAGCAGGTAGGCCGTGGGGGCCATGCTCATCGCGGTGCCGGGGTGGCCGTTGCCGACCTTCTGGACGGCGTCCATCGCGAGCACGCGGGCGGTGTCGATGGCGCGGCGGTCGAGGTCCCCGAAGCCGTCGGGGAGGGTCGGCTGCGGCTGCGCCGGGCTGCCGGTCGGCGCGTCGGTCGCGGCCTCGGCCGGTGCTTCCGGCCCGGTGCTGCGCGTGTCCATCTGGTCGGTTCTCCCTCGAGGTAGGCCTGACGTCGTGCCCGGGCGCGGCCGGCCGCCGGCGGGCTGGTGGGCCCGGAGGACGGAACGGCGTCGTCGGGTCGGGCCCTACCCGCTGCGCCGGCGGCAGCAACGTGATCAACCCTAGTCATCCGAGGTCATGCCGCGCGGCGGCCTCGGGACGGGCCGGGGCTACAGTGGGGGAGTTCCGCCCCCGGTTCGAAGGGATCCCGTGGTGCCCTGCTGCCCGCGCGCGACCGCGCACGAGGGCACCCGGTGACGGTGCTGTCCGAGCGCACCGCCGCCCCCGCCCCTGCCCCCCGCCTCGCCTCCCGCTTCCGGGCCCGCGTCGGCGCCTACGTCGGCCTCACCAAGCCGCGCATCATCGAGCTGCTGCTCATCACGACGGTGCCGGCGATGATGCTGGCCGACCGCGGCTGGCCGTCGCTGTCGCTGCTGTTCTGGACGCTGCTGGGCGGCACCCTCGCCGCCGGCGCGGCCAACGTCTTCAACTGCTACTTCGACCGCGACATCGACCGGTTGATGCAGCGCACCCAGAAGCGGCCGCTGGTGACCGGCGAGGTGACCCCGCGGGCGGCCCTCGTCTTCGGCTGCGTGCTCACCGTCAGCTCCATCGCGCTGCTGCTGGCGACGACGACCCCGCTGGCGGCGGTGCTCGCGGCGGTGGCGATCTTCTACTACGCCGTCCTGTACACGATGGTGTTCAAGCGGCACACCCGCCGCAGCACGGAGTGGGGCGGCGTGCCCGGGGCGGCGCCGGTGCTGATCGGCTGGGCCGCGGTCACCGGGTCGCTGGACTGGCCGGCGGTCGTGGTCTTCGGGATCGTGTTCTGCTGGCAGATGCCGCACTTCTGGGCGCTCGCCCTGCGGTTCAAGGACGACTACGCCCGCGCCGACGTCCCGATGCTGCCCGTGGTCACCACCGCGCTGTCGGTCGGCCGGCAGTCGGTGGCCTGGGCGTGGGCCACCGTCGCCGTCTCCCTGCTGCTGTGGCCGGTGGCCTCCGGCTACGGCATCGGGCTCGGCTACGCGATCCCCGCGGCGCTGCTGGGTGCCTGGTTCGTCGTCGAGTCCCACCGGCTGCTGGCCCGCATCAAGCGCGGGGGCGAGATGAAGCCGATGCAGCTGTTCCACGTCTCGATCTCGTACCTGTCGCTGCTGTCGGTCGCGATCGTCGTCGACGCCATCGTCTGACCCCACCGGGCAGCAGCTGGGCGCCGAGATCGAGCGGCGCCCGTGCCTGCGTTGGCGCGTGGCGCTCGTGGAGCTGGTGGGCCTCCTCGCCGACGCTGCCAGGGCGAACCGGAGAAACGGGGTGCTCCAGGTGCTGCGCGGGCCGGGCATGCCCCCGTTCACCCAGCAGCGGGCGGTCGCGGTCGGCGGTCGGAGCCACCTGCTGGATGCCGCCTACGACGACGTCCTGCTCCCCGTCGAGATGGACGGCGCGGCGTGGCACGGCTCGCGGGAGCAGCGCGAGCGGGACATCCGCCGAGACGTCGCCCTGCCGGCCACCGAGGGCTGGCAGAGGCTGCGCTCCAGCTACCGCCGGCTGAGCGCTGAGCCCGAGGAGTGCCGTCGGGAGATCCGCTCGGTCCATGCGGCCCGGCGCATCCCCCGCGACGACGGGCGCTGACCCCGGGTTGTCCCGACCCGTTCCCGGCGTGGGCGCGCACGCGGGGTTCGAGCGCGCCGATCCCGGCGTGGGCGCGCACGCCCGGCGCGGGACCGGTGCACCCGCCCGGCCGCGCGACGGCGGCTCAGCGGGCGGCGACCGCCGGCTCGGCGGGTGCGGTGAGCGGACGCTCGGACACCGGCCCGCGGACCGACCACACCAGGCGGGCGGTGTAGGCGGTGATGAGCACGGCGCCCAGCATGTGCAGGAGCACCAGCAGGATCGGCAGGCCGGTGAAGTACTGCACGTAGCCCACGACGCCCTGCGCCAGCTGCACGACGAGCAGGTCGCGGGCGGCCCGGCGCACCCGGCCGGGGGAGTCGGTCGTGTAGAGCGCCACCAGCAGGGCGACGGTGAGCCCGAGGAGCAGGAAGACGGCGTCGGCGTGCAGGTGGCTGACCAGCTCGGGGTCCAGGCCGGTGCGCCCGGCCTCGGGGTCGCCGCTGTGCGGCCCGCTGCCGGTGACCACGGTCCCCATGACGAGCACCAACGCGGTGACGGCGGCGATCGCGCCGACCAGCAGGCGGAACGGACGGCCCAGCAGCGGCTCGCCGACGCCCGGTTCCCGCGACCGGAGCCAGAGCACGGTGGTCAGCGCGACGAGGCCCATGGAGACGAGGAAGTGCGCGGCGACGGTCCACGGGTTGAGGCCCGTCAGGACGGTGATGCCGCCGACGACGCCCTGCGCGGGGATGCCGAGGAACGCCGCCACGGCCAGGGGGCGCAGGTCGCGGCGCGGTGAGCGCACCACCACGACGACGAGCGAGACGGCCAGGACGGCGAGGACGAAGGTGAGCAGCCGGTTGCCGAACTCGACCACACCGTGGATGCCCATCTCCGGCGTGGTGACGAAGCTCTCGTCGGTGCACCGGGGCCAGGTCGGGCAGCCGAGGCCGGAACCGGTGAGGCGGACGACGCCCCCGGTCAGGACGATCGCCCCGTTGGCCAGCAGGTTGGCGAACGCGACCCGCGAGATGGTCGTGGACGAGAAGGAGGCGGGCAGCACCGGCACGTCCCGATGCTAGGCCGTCGCCGGCGACCGGCAGGGGACGTCGGCCCAGCGGCTCCGCCGGATGAGCGGCCGGCCGCCGGGGGGCGAGGGCCGAGGGTGACCCGCGGGAGCTCCCCACCGGCTGTCCCGGCTGGTCACGAGGGGCTGGGGCCGCGGTGGCGTGAAGCTGATCACGAAGACCGCCCGTCGGCGCCGTTCTTAGGTCGACCTTGCTTGCGAGGTCCCCGAAATAGGACACACTCGTGTTGTGGAAATTCTCGCGGCGAAGCTCCGGCCGTCGGCGTCCGCCGACGACGGGCGCACCCGCGACCGCGTGAGCGGGCTGCTGCTGGAGCACGGGCCGCAGACGGCGACCGAGCTCGCGGGCCGCCTCGGCATCTCCCCGGCGGCCGTGCGGCGCCACCTCGACGCGCTGGTCGCCACCGGCCGCGTCGAGGAGCGGCAGGTGCGCGACGCCCACCGCGGCCGGGGGCGCCCCGCCCGGCGCTTCCACCTGACCGACGCCGGCCGGTCGGCCTTCCCGCACGCGTACGACGACCTGGCCCTGACCGCACTGCGCTACGTCGCGGCGGCCGGGGGCCCCGACGCGGTCCGCGCCGTGGCCGAGCAGCAGCTCGCCGGCCTGGAGGCGCGCGCCTCCAGCGCGGTCGAGGCGGCCACGACCGGCAGCCCCGGCGCCCCGGCCGACCGGGCCCAGGCGCTCGCCGCCGCCCTCACCGCCGAGGGCTACGCTGCCACCGCCTCGGCGCTGTCCGGCGGTGGGCAGCTCTGCCAGCACCACTGCCCGGTGGCGCACGTCGCGGCGGAGTTCCCGCAGCTCTGCGAGGCCGAGACGGCGGTGATCGGCCGGCTGGTCGGCACGCACGTCCAGCGGCTGGCCACGATCGCCCACGGCGACGGGGTGTGCACCACGCACATCCCCGGCCCGGTGCGCGCCGGGCAGGCCCTCGATCACACGCGGACGGGGAACAGATCGGCCCCCGGACGCCCTGTACCAGGTGAGCGTGCAGCGCCCGATCGCGCGCGCACCCGCACGACCGAGTCCACCAGCACCGCCCCCACGAACGACCGGGAGAGGACGCCCGCATGACCAGCACCCAGCAGCCGGCCACGGCCACGCCGCTGACGCAGGACGAGCAGATCGAGCAGCTCGGCCGCTACGAGTACGGCTGGGCCGACGCCGACGTCGCCGGCGCCTCCGCCAAGCGCGGTCTGTCCGAGGAGGTCGTCCGCGACATCTCGGCCCGCAAGAGCGAGCCCGAGTGGATGCTCGAGCGCCGTCTCAAGGCCCTCAAGCTGTTCGACCGGAAGCCCATGCCCGACTGGGGCTCGGACCTCTCCGGCATCGACTTCCAGAACATCAAGTACTTCGTCCGCTCCACCGAGAAGCAGGCGACGTCCTGGGAGGAGCTGCCCGAGGACATCAAGAACACCTACGACAAGCTGGGCATCCCCGAGGCGGAGAAGCAGCGGCTGGTCGCGGGTGTCGCCGCGCAGTACGAGTCCGAGGTCGTGTACCACCAGATCCGCGAGGACCTGGAGGAGCAGGGCGTGCTGTTCCTGGACACCGACACGGCGCTCAAGGAGCACCCGGACCTGTTCCGCGAGTACTTCGGCTCGGTCATCCCCTCCGGTGACAACAAGTTCGCCGCGCTCAACACCGCCGTGTGGTCGGGCGGCTCCTTCATCTACGTGCCGCCGGGCGTGCACGTCGAGATCCCGCTGCAGGCCTACTTCCGGATCAACACCGAGAACATGGGCCAGTTCGAGCGGACGCTGATCATCGTCGACGAGGGCGCCTACGTGCACTACGTCGAGGGCTGCACCGCGCCGATCTACAAGTCGGACTCGCTGCACTCCGCGGTCGTCGAGATCATCGTCAAGAAGAACGCGCGCTGCCGGTACACGACCATCCAGAACTGGTCGAACAACGTCTACAACCTGGTCACCAAGCGGGCCGTGGCCCACGAGGGCGCGACCATGGAGTGGGTCGACGGCAACCTCGGCTCCAAGGTGACGATGAAGTACCCGGCCGTCTGGATGACCGGTGAGCACGCCAAGGGCGAGGTCCTCTCGATCGCCTTCGCGGGCGAGGGTCAGCACCAGGACGCCGGCGCCAAGATGGTGCACGCCGCGCCGCACACCTCCTCGACGATCGTGTCGAAGTCGGTGGCCCGCGGCGGTGGCCGCACCTCCTACCG
The DNA here is from genome assembly GCF_021699055.1 of Blastococcus sp. MG754426. Classification (GTDB taxonomy): domain Bacteria; phylum Actinomycetota; class Actinomycetes; order Mycobacteriales; family Geodermatophilaceae; genus Blastococcus. Next base: position 20,481 of record NZ_SSXC01000030.1, read on the forward strand.
CGGCCTCGTGCAGGTCGACGAGGGCGCCTACGGCTCGAAGTCCACGGTGAAGTGCGACGCGCTGCTGGTGGACACCATCAGCCGGTCGGACACCTACCCCTACGTCGACGTCCGCGAGGACGACGTCGCCATGGGTCACGAGGCCACCGTCTCGCGGGTCAGCGACGACCAACTCTTCTACCTGATGAGCCGCGGCCTCTCCGAGGACGAGGCCATGGCGATGGTGGTGCGCGGGTTCGTCGAGCCGATCGCCCGCGAGCTGCCCATGGAGTACGCCCTCGAGCTCAACCGGCTCATCGAGCTGCAGATGGAAGGTGCCGTCGGCTGATGCCCGACCAGAACGCCCCCACCACCACCGGGCTGACCACCGAGTCGGCCACCCTCGCCGGCGAGCTGTTCGGCGACGGCGTCGGGACGCAGGCCGGTCCGCCGGCCGTCCCGGCGGCCGGCACCGGCACGGCCGGCCAGGCCGCGCCGGGCGCGCACTCGCACGGCGGGTCCACGCCGACCGGCTCCCCGGCCGAGCGGTTCACCTCGACGGACCCCGACGCCTTCGGCGTGCCCACCGGGCGCGAGGAGACGTGGCGCTTCACCCCGATGAAGCGGATCAGGCCGCTGCTGGACGGCGCCCCGTCGGACGCCCACCTGACCTGGACCACCGACCTGCCCGAGGGCGTCGAGCTGACCAGCGTCGAGGCCGGCGACCCGCTGCTGAAGGGGCTGCCCGAGCCGGTCGACCGGCTGGCCGCCCTGGCCCGCCAGCGCTGCGGCGGCGCCGCCGTCGTCCGCGTGGCCAAGGAGGCCCAGCCGGACCGCCCGGTCACGCTCGGCCTGGCCGGCACCGGCTCCGACGACGTCGTCTGGGGTCACCTGGTGATCGAGGTCGGCGCCTTCGCCCAGGCGACGATCGTGCTCGACCACAGCGGCCTGGCGAAGTACGCGGGCGGCGTCTCCGTCCTCGTCGGCGACGGCGCCCAGGTGAAGCTGGTGTCGGTCCAGGACTGGGCGCCCGGTGCCGTGCACGGCGGGCAGTACGACGCCGTCGTCGGCCGGGACGCCACCTTCACCCAGGTCGTGGTGACCCTCGGTGGTGACCTCGTCCGCCTGGTCAGCAACGTGCAGTACGCCGGCCCCGGCGGCACCGCGGAGCTGTTCGGCGTCTACTTCTCCGACGAGACCCAGCACCAGGAGCACCGCCTGTGGGTCGACCACGCGGTGCCCAACTGCACCAGCAACGTGCTCTACAAGGGCGCGCTGCAGGGTGAGGGTGCCCGCACGGTCTGGATCGGCGACGTCCGCATCCGGCCCGCGGCCACCGGCACCGAGACCTACGAGCTCAACCGCAACCTGGTGCTCACCGACGGCGCCCGCGCCGACTCGGTGCCGAACCTGGAGATCGAGACCGGCGAGATCGTCGGTGCCGGGCACGCCAGCGCCACCGGCCGGTTCGACGACGAGCAGCTGTTCTACCTCTGCTCGCGCGGCATCGACGCCGAGACCGCGCGCCGCCTGGTCGTCCGCGGCTTCTTCGCCGACGTGGTCCAGCGGATCGGCCTGGACGCGCTGCAGGACCGGCTCATGGCCTCGATCGACGAGCGCCTCGGCGCCCTGCCCGCCCTGGACGATCAGCCGGTCGAGGTGGCCTGACCATGGCCTTCGAACGCGTCTGCGCCCTCTCCGACGTCAAGGAGACGGGGGCACTGCGGGTCGAACTGGCCGACATCGACATCGCCGTCGTCCGGTTCGAGGGCGAGGTCTACGCGCTCGAGGACCGCTGCTCGCACGCCGACGTGCCGCTCACCGACGGCGACGTCGAGACCTTCGACGGCGCCCCGACGATCGAGTGCTTCCTGCACGGGTCGTGCTTCGACCTGCGCACGGGCGAGCCCACCAACCTGCCGGCCACCGAGCCGGTGCCTGTCTACCCGGTCCGCGTGGAGGGGGAGGACGTGTACGTCGACACGGAAGCAGATGCTGCGGCCGACGACCGTCGTCCCCCGGCGGCCGCCAACTGAGGAGCGAGAAGAAGTGTCCGTTCTGGAGATCCGCGACCTGCACGTCAGCGTCGGCGAGGGTGACGACGCCAAGGAGATCCTCCGCGGCGTCGACCTGACCGTCCGCTCCGGCGAGACGCACGCGATCATGGGCCCCAACGGCTCGGGGAAGTCGACCCTGGCCTACTCGATCGCCGGCCACCCGAAGTACACGATCACCGGGGGCAGCGTCACGCTCGACGGCGAGGACGTCCTCGAGATGAGCGTCGACGAGCGGGCCCGCGCCGGCCTGTTCCTCGCCATGCAGTACCCGGTCGAGGTGCCCGGCGTCTCGGTGTCGAACTTCCTGCGCACCGCCGCCACCGCCATCAAGGGCGAGGCGCCCAAGCTGCGCACCTGGGTCAAGGACGTCAAGACCGAGATGTCCGGTCTGGAGATGGACCCGGCGTTCGCCGAGCGCAACGTCAACGAGGGCTTCTCCGGCGGTGAGAAGAAGCGCCACGAGATCCTGCAGATGCGCCTGCTCAAGCCGGCCATCGCGATCCTGGACGAGACCGACTCGGGCCTCGACGTCGACGCGCTGCGGGTCGTCTCCGAGGGCGTCAACAAGAGCCGCGAGGACAGTGATGTCGGCGTCCTGCTGATCACGCACTACACGCGCATCCTGAAGTACATCAAGCCCGACTTCGTGCACGTCTTCGTCGCCGGCAAGGTGGTCGACGAGGGTGGCCCGGAGCTCGCCGCCAAGCTCGAGGACGAGGGCTACGCCGCCTACGTCAAGGGCGCCCCGGAGGTCGCATCCGCATGACCCAGACCGCCTCGCGTCCCGGAGCCGGGGCGCAGCAGGTGCCCCTGCCCCTGGACGTCGAGGCGATCCGGGCGGACTTCCCGATCCTGTCCCGCACGGTGCGGGACGGGAAGCGGCTGGTCTACCTCGACTCCGGGGCCACCTCGCAGAAGCCGCGCCAGGTGCTCGACGCCGAGCGCTGGTTCTACGAGAACGTCAACGCCGCGCCGCACCGGGGGGCCCACCAGCTCGCCGAGGAGGCGACCGGGGCCTACGAGGAGGCCCGGGCGAAGATCGGTGCCTTCATCGGCGCCCCCGAGAACGAGATCGTGTTCACCCGGAACACCACCGAGGCGATCAACCTGGTCGCCTACGCGCTCTCCAACGCCGCGACGGCGAAGGAGCCGGAGTTCCGGGCCCACGCCGTCGGCCAGGGCGACGAGATCGTCGTCACCGAGATGGAGCACCACGCCAACCTCATCCCGTGGCAGCAGCTGTGCGAGCGCACCGGGGCGACCCTGCGCTGGCTCGGGCTGACCGACGACGGCCGGCTGGACCTCTCGGACCTGGCGACGGTGGTCAACGAGCGCACCAGGCTCGTCGCCGTGACCCAGCAGTCGAACATCCTGGGCACGATCAACCCGATCGAGAAGATCGTGGCGCGGGCCCGCGAGGTCGGTGCCCTGGTCCTGGTGGACGGTGCCCAGTCGGTGCCGCACCAGCCGATCGACGTGACCGCCCTGGGCGCGGACTTCCTGGTGTTCTCCGGGCACAAGATGCTCGGGCCCACCGGCGTCGGCGTGCTGTGGGGCCGCTACGAGGTGCTGGACGCGCTGCCCCCGTTCCTCACCGGCGGCTCCATGATCGAGGTCGTGCGGATGGAGGGTTCCACCTTCATGCCGCCGCCGCAGCGCTTCGAGGCCGGCATCCCGATGACCGCCCAGGTGGTCGGGCTCGGCGCGGCCGTCGACTACCTGAACGCCCTCGGGATGGACAAGGTGGAGGCCCACGAGCGGGCGCTCACCGGGTACGCGCTGGAGAAGCTCGCCGGGATCCCCGGCGTCACGGTGATCGGCCCGCCGGACACCGTCGCCCGCGGGGGAGCGGTCTCCTTCACCGTGGAGGGCATCCACCCGCACGACGTCGGGCAGGTGCTCGACGACCTCGGCATCGCCGTCCGCGTCGGGCACCACTGCGCGTGGCCGGTCGTGCGGCGCTACGGCGTGCCGGCAACCACCCGGGCGACGTTCTACGTGCACACGGGGTACGACGACGTCGACGCGCTGGCCGACGGAATTCGCGCGGCCCAGAAGTTCTTCGGAACGGTGTGAGGTCGATCCGCTGATGCAGCTCGAGTCGATGTACCAGGAGATCATCCTGGACCACTACAAGAACCCCCACGGACGCGGTCTGCGCGACCCGTTCGACGCCGAGGTCCACCACGTCAACCCGACGTGCGGTGACGAGGTGACCCTGCGGGTGAAGCTCGACGGGGACACCGTCGCCGACGTGTCCTACGAGGGCATGGGGTGCTCGATCAGCCAGGCGTCGGTCTCGGCGATGTACGACCTGGTGGTCGGCAAGCCGGTGACGCAGGCGCTGGAGACCGGCGAGCACTTCATGACCCTCATGCAGGCCAAGGGCGACCCCGCCGTCGCCGAGAAGCTCGAGGACGAGCTGGAGGACGCCGTCGCGTTCGCCGGCGTCTCGAAGTACCCGGCGCGCATCAAGTGCGCGCTGATGAGCTGGATGGCCCTCAAGGACGCGTCCGCCCGAGCCCTCTCCACCGCCCCCCAGACCGGAGGCAGCAACTGATGAGCGAGACCACCGAGAACGCGACCCCCGCCACCGACGGCGCCCCCGGCGACCTGCCGGCCTACAAGTCGGCGCTCATCGAGGACGTCGAGGAGGCGATGCGCGACGTCGTCGACCCCGAGCTCGGGGTGAACGTCGTCGACCTGGGCCTGGTCTACGGCCTGGACGTCGACGAGAACAACGTCGCGATCATCGACATGACGCTGACCAGCGCGGCGTGCCCGCTGACCGACGTCATCGAGGACCAGGCCCGCCAGGCGCTCACCGGCGGCCCCGGCCCCGGGCTGGTCGACGACATCCGGATCAACTGGGTCTGGATGCCGCCGTGGGGCCCGGACAAGATCACCGACGACGGTCGCGAGCAGCTGCGCGCCCTGGGCTTCCGGGTGTGAGTCCTCGCCGCTGATCGATGACCTCGCCGGGCTCTGCGCCCGGCCGGGCTCGGGCGACCACCCGCCCGCCGATGCCAGCGTCACCGTGCTGCCCGCGCCCTATGGGGCGCGGGCAGTCGTCGTCGGTGGGACCGCCTGGCACCCTCGGCCCCCGAGTCGGCCGCCGTGCCGGCCCTGGTGCCACTGAGGGCCCGGGGTGGCCGGGCAGCACGGAGCGGTGTCCCCGGCTCCGCCGTTCCGGCGCCCGCAGTGCCCGCCCCGGGGACATCGCCGTCGCCGGGGGGCGCTCACCTCAGGTCGTCCAGGCGGGCGGCGAAGCCGTCGACCGGGACGCGCTCGCGCAGCACCCCCACGAAGAGGAGCACGGCACCCACCGCCAGTGCGGCGGCCACCGGCCACGGCAGCGCGCGCACCGCGACCGCCAGTGCCAGGACCAGCGCCGATCCCGCCCCGACCAGGATCGGCGCGCGGACGCCGACCCGGCTCCCCGCCACCATCGCGACCCCGGCGGCGGTGAGCACCAGCACGGCGCGCGGCCCGTCGGGGGAGAGGGCGGCCAGCGCGGTCGAGGGGACGGCCGCCACCAGCAGCCCCGGGCCCCACGACGGCCAGGACGGCTCGCGCTCCAGCGCCCGCCCCGCCGCCAGCCACAGCCCGCCGGCGGCCGGGAGGGTCCAGGCCTCCACCGTGCCGGTGCCCGCGAGCGCGGCCCCGATCCAGCAGGCGAGCACGACCTGCGCCGCACCCGCCCGCCAGGCGGCGGTGGCGTCGGTCGCGGTGCCCGGACCCGACGCCCGGCCGGTCCACCAGGCCCAGGCCAGCGTCGCCGTGCCCTGCACCGCCAGGTGGGCCAGCACCTGCGGCCGTTCACCCCGGGTGACGAGGAGCAGGACGGCGAGCGCGGCGACGACCGCGGCGGAGACGACGGTGGCCCGCCGCGAATCGCGGTCCAGCGCCGCCGCGGCGCCGAGCGCCAGCAGGTACAGCGCGGTGAGCAGGACGGCGGCGCCGGCGGGGGTGGCCCAGCCGTCGGGGAGGCCCAGGACCGCGGCCCCGGCCAGGCAGCCCACCGCGGTCGGCGCGGCCACGGCGCGGTCGTCGGGGCGCACGAGCGCCACCCACACCGTCGGGGCCGCCGTCAGGAGCAGCAGCAGCGCCAGCGCCGACCAGTGCGTGCCCGCCACCAGGCGGAGCACCGACAGGGCGGCCAGCAGCACGCCGCCGGTCAGGGCCGCGGGCAGCAGCAACCCGCGCCGCCACCCGTCGAGCACCCCGGCGGCCACGGTGGCGACCACGACACCGGCGAACCCGGCCACCGCGACGGCGACCGGCCCCCCGGCGGACGACGCCCCGGCGACCGCAGCCCCGGTGAGGGCGCCGGAGACGACGGGGACCAGGCGCGGCGGGCCGAGCAGCAGGTCGAGCGGGGCGCGCAAGCGGGCCAGCAGCAGGCCACCGGCAGCGCCGGCCACCAGCGCGGCCGCCGACCACCGGCCCGCCGCGGCGGCGGTCCAGGACTCCTGCAGGCCGGCCAGCACGCCGGTGGCGAACCAGGGCGCGGTCGACACCAGCACCAGCCGGGCCACCAAAGGCCGGGCGGACAGCGCGACCACGAGGCCGGCCAGCGCGACGCCCAGCAGGAACTCGGTCCGCACGGGGGCGGCGACGCCGTCCACCAGCCGCAGGACGGCGAGCTGGAGCCCGACCCACGCGGCGAGCGGCCAGGCAGCGGTCGCGGGGCAGGTGCGGTGCAGCAGGACGAAGGCGCCGGCCAGCACCAGCGGCAGCAGCGGGTCGCCGGTGCGCGGGGCGCCGACGTCCCCGGCGGCCAGGGCCAGGCCGGCCGAGGTGGCCGCGAAGGTCTCCGCGGAGCTGCCCAGCCGCGAGCGCTCCGCCCGCACGGAGGCGGCCGCGGCGACGGCCGCGAGCGCCAGCAGCCCACCCCGGACCAGCGGCCCGCCCTGGAGCGAGGCCAGCGCCGCGGCGCCGCTCACCAGCAGCACGGCGCCCACAGCGAGCAGCACCTGCGGCGGGCGGGCCGCGTACGGGAACGGCGGCGCCGGCGGGCCGCTCGTCCGCGCGTCCGGGGTCACCGCGGCACCCTGCCCGCCCCGGTGCCGCCCGAATCACCGCGGATCCGCTCGGAACCGGGCGGTGGAGCGCCTACCCTGGGTTCAGTGATCACGACGACCGGCCTCGAGCTGCGTGCCGGCGCCCGCATCCTCATCAGCGAGGCCAACCTGCGGGTGCAGCCCGGTGACCGCATCGGGCTCGTCGGGCGCAACGGTGCCGGCAAGACCACGACGCTCACCACACTGGCCGGCGAGCGCCTGCCGCACGCCGGGAAGGTGGAGGTCACCGGCGAGATCGGTTACCTGCCGCAGGACCCGCGCAGCGGCGACCTGGACACCACCGCGAGCGACCGCGTGCTCTCCGGCCGCGGCCTGGACGTGCTGAAGGCCCAGCTGGTCAAGGCGCAGGTCGCCATGGCCGAGCCCGCGGACGACGACGAGCGCGACCGGGCGGTCCGCCGCTACGGCCGGCTGGAGGACCAGTTCGCCGCGCTCGGCGGGTACGCCGCGGAGAGCGACGCCGCCCGCATCTGCACCAACCTGGGCCTGCCCGACCGGGTGCTCGCCCAGCCGCTGCGCACCCTCTCCGGCGGTCAGCGCCGCCGGGTCGAGCTCGCCCGCATCCTCTTCTCCGACGCCGAGACGCTGCTCCTCGACGAGCCGACCAACCACCTCGACGGCGACTCGATCACCTGGCTCAAGGGCTTCCTGGCCGGCCACAAGAGCGGGCTGATCGTCATCAGCCACGACGTCGAGCTGCTCGACGCCGTCGTCAACAAGGTGTGGCACCTGGACGCCAACCGGGCCACCGTCGACGTCTACAACCTCGGCTGGAAGCCCTACCTGGCCCAGCGGGAGACCGACGAGCGGCGCCGCAAGCAGGAGCGCGCGAACACCGAGCGCAAGATCGACACCCTCAACGCGCAGGCCGACAAGATGCGTGCCAAGGCCACCAAGGCCAAGGCCGCCAAGAGCATGGACAAGCGGGCCGAGCGGCTGGCCGCCGGCCTGGCCGACGTGCGGGTGCAGGACAAGGTCGCCAAGCTCCGGTTCCCCACGCCCGCCGCGTGCGGCAAGACGCCGCTCACCGCCGAGGGGCTGTCCAAGAGCTACGGCTCGCTGGAGATCTTCACCGACGTCGACCTCGCCGTGGACCGCGGCGCGCGCGTCGTCGTCCTGGGCCTGAACGGCGCCGGCAAGACGACCCTGCTGCGGATGCTCGCCGGCACCGAGACGCCGGACACCGGGGAGGTGAAGCCGGGGCACGGGCTGCGGGTGGGCTACTACGCGCAGGAGCACGAGACGCTCGACATGGACCGGACGCTGCTGGAGAACATGCGTTCGTCGGCGCCCGACAGCACCGACACGGAGCTGCGCCGCATCCTGGGCGCCTTCCTCTTCTCGGGGGAGACGGTCGACCAGCGCACCGGCACGCTCTCCGGCGGTGAGCGCACCCGCCTGGCGATGGCGACGCTCGTCGTCTCCGGGGCCAACGTGCTGCTGCTGGACGAGCCGACGAACAACCTGGACCCGGCCAGCCGGGAGCAGGTGCTCGAGGCCCTGCGCACCTACGCCGGGGCGATCGTCCTGGTCACCCACGACGAGGGCGCCGTCCGGGCGCTGGACCCCGACAAGGTCATCCTGCTGCCCGACGGCACCGAGGACGCCTGGAGCGAGGACCTGGCCGACCTGGTCGAGCTGGCCTGACCACCGCGGCCGCCGGTGCGGCACCATGGCACCGGCGAGTCCGCGGTCCGGGGAGGAGCGGCCGGTGGCCAGCTGGGACGACGTCCGCCGGGTCGCGTCCGCCCTGCCCGGGGTGGTCGAGGAGGACAACGGGCACAGCCGCTCCTGGCGGGTCGGGGGCAAGGCGTTCGCCTGGGAGCGGGTGCTCCGGCGCGGTGAACGGGCGCTGCTGGCCGACCGCGCGCCGGACGGGCCGGCTCTCGGCCTGCGCACCGCGGACGCCGACGTCGTCGACGTCCTGGTCAGGACGCGGCCGGACGTCTTCTTCACCGTGGCCGGGTACGGCGTGCACCCCATGGTGCTCGCCGACGTCGCCGCCGCCTCGCCCGACGACCTCGAGGAGGCGATCACCGAGGCGTGGGAGTGCCGGGCGCCGCGCCGCCTGCGCGAGCGGCTGGAGGGCTGACCCGCTCGCGTCGCGCAGGTCCCCCGTCTGGGTGATCATGGGTCGGAGGGAGCCGTGGTCGACCGGACGGCGGCACCAGGACGGACAAACCAGACGACGGGCCGTCGCACGCCGGCACCTCCGTGCCGGTGGGCCGGTGGCCGACACGGAGGGGAGCCATGGCCGACCAGAGCACTGCGGACCTCGGCAAGGGCAAGCGGATCACCGGCGGTGACCGGTCGACGCTCGCCGACGAGCTGCGCAAGCGGTACGACGAGGGCGAGAGCATCCGGTCCCTGGCCACCTCGACGAACCGGTCGTACGGCTTCGTGCACCGGCTGCTGTCGGAGTCCGGGGCCTCGCTGCGCAGCCGCGGCGGGGCCAACCGGAACAGCAAGAAGGCGTGAGCGCAGACCCCACCGGTTCCCCTCCGCCCGGCTGGGTGCGGACGAGCCGCGACGGCGCCGTCCTCACCGTCACCCTCGACCGGGCGGACCAGCTCAACGCGCAGACGCCGGACACCTGGGTGGCCCTGGCGGACGTCGGGGCGTCGCTGGACGAGGAGGTGCGCGTCGTCGTCCTGCGCGGCTCGGGCCGGTCCTTCTCGGCAGGCCTGGACCGCAGCATGTTCGACACCGGCTCCCGCACCGGTGGCGGGTTGGGCGAGCTCGTCCGGCTGCCGGTCGAGGAGGCGCAGGAGCGGATCCGGGGCTACCAGGCCGGCTTCCGATGGCTGCGCTCGCCTGGGGTCGTCTCGATCGCCGCGGTGCAGGGCCACGCCATCGGCGCCGGTGCGCAGCTGGCGCTGGCCTGCGACCTCCGGGTGCTCAGCGACGACGCGCAGCTGCGGCTGCCGGAGGTGACGCTCGGCCTCGTCCCGGACCTGACCGGCACGAGCACGCTGGTGGAGCTGGTCGGCTACGCGCGGGCGCTGGAGCTGTGCCTGACCGGTCGCGCCGTCGGCGCCGCCGAGGCGCAGGCCATCGGCCTGGCGACCGCGGTCGTGCCGCGGGCGGAGCTGGACGACGCCGTCGCCGACCTGACCGGCGCGCTCCTGGCGCCGCCGGTGGGCGCCAGCCGGGCGACCGCGGCGCTGGTGCGCTCCGCCGTCGGCAACGACGCCCCGGCCCAGGACGCCGCCGAACGGGCTGCCCAGGTGCAGCGGCTGCACGATCTCGTCAGCGGCCGCTGAGAGACTCCCAGGAACAAGCGCGGTCCCGCCCCGGTTGCAGCAGCCGCCGGGGCGCGGCCGGCGGGACGAGGGGGGTGGCGTGGACGTGAACCAGTCCATGACCTCCATGGCCGCCATGCGGTCGTTCAGGCGCGATCCGTCGGTGACCGCCCGCCGGCTCCCACCGGGCACCGTCCGGCGCATCATCGGCATCGCCCGGCCCTACCGCCGGGAGCTCGCCTTCTTCCTGGCGCTGGTGATCGGCTCGTCGGTCATCGGCGTCATCACCCCGCTCCTGGCCGGCGACATCGTCAACCGGATCGCCGGGCTGGAGGGCACCGCGGGCGACATCGTGCAGATCGCACTGGTCATCGCCGGCCTGGCCGTCGTCGACGCCGGGATCTCCCTGGGCACGCGGTGGTACTCCGCACGCATCGGCGAGGGCGTCATCTACGACCTGCGCAGCCAGGTCTTCGAGCACGTCCAGCGGATGCCGGTGGCGTTCTTCACGCGCACGCAGACCGGCGCGCTGGTCAGCCGGCTCAACAACGACGTCGTGGGCGCGCAGCAGGCGTTCACCTCGACGCTGTCCGGGGTGGTCAGCAACGTCATCGGGCTGGTGCTCACCGCGGGCGTCATGCTCACGCTGTCCTGGCAGATCACGCTGCTGTCGCTGGTGCTCGTGCCGCTGTTCGTGCTGCCCGCCCGCCGCATCGGCCGCCGGCTGCAGGAGATCACGCGGGAGTCCTACACGCTCAACGCGTCCATGAACGCCACGATGACCGAGCGGTTCAACGTCGCCGGCGCGCTCCTGGTGAAGCTGTTCGGCCGGCCGGCGGCCGAGGCGGAGTCCTTCCGCGGCCGGGCCGCCCGCGTCCGCGACATCGGCGTCCTCTCGGCCATGTACGGCCGCACCTTCTTCACCGCCCTCACCCTGGTGGCGGCGCTGGCGACGGCGCTGGTGTACGGCCTGGGCGGGTGGCTGGCCTTCACCGGTGAGCTCAGCCCCGGCGACGTCGTGGCCCTCGCGCTCCTCCTGTCCCGGCTCTACGGCCCGCTCACCGCGCTGTCCAACATCCGCGTGGACGTCATGAGCGCGATGGTCAGCTTCGACCGCGTCTTCGAGGTGCTGGACCTCCCGCCGATGATCCGCGAGGCGCCCGACGCCGTGCCGGTGCCGGCCCACGACCGGTCGATCGAGTTCGACCACGTCTCCTTCAGCTACCCGTCCGGGGCGGACGTCTCGCTGCCGTCGCTGGAGGAGGTGTCGCTGCCCGAGCACGGTGGTCCGGTCGACGTCCTGCACGACGTCTCCTTCCGGGTGGAGCCCGGTCACCTGGTCGCGCTGGTCGGGCACTCGGGGGCGGGGAAGACGACGATCGCCCACCTGGTGCCCCGGCTGTACGACGCGACCGGCGGGACGGTGCGCGTCGGTGGCGTCGACGTGCGGCAGGCGACGCTGGCCTCGCTGCGCGACGCGGTCGGCGTCGTCAGCCAGGACGCGCACCTGTTCCACGACACCATCGGGGCCAACCTGCGCTATGCCCGCCCCGAGGCCACCGACGAGCAGTTGTGGGAGGCGCTCGGCGGGGCGCGCATCGCCGAGCTCGTGCGGTCGCTGCCCGAGGGCCTGGAGACGGTCGTCGGCGACCGCGGCTACCGGCTCTCGGGCGGGGAGAAGCAGCGGCTGGCCATCGCCCGCGTGCTGCTCAAGGCGCCGGGCATCGTGATCCTCGACGAGGCGACGGCGCACCTCGACAGCGAGTCCGAGGCCGCCGTGCAGCACGCGCTCGACACCGCGCTGGCCGGGCGCACCTCCCTGGTGATCGCGCACCGGCTCTCCACCATCCGCAGCGCCGACCGGATCCTGGTCGTCGACGAGGGCCGGATCGTCGAGGCGGGGACGCACGAGGAACTGCTGGCGCGCGGAGGCCGCTACGCCGACCTGCACCGCACCCAGTTCGCGCAGGAGGAGCGCCGTTCCGCCGTCGTCGGGTGACCGCAACGATGGCGTTCCGCACACGGTCGCGCACGCACCGTGGGGGGCGCTCGGGAACGGGGAAAAGGCGCCGGTGCGGTGCGCGGAGAACTCCGGCGAGCATCGGACGAGTTGGTCACCGGGACCACTAGCGTCACACCTGTCCCAGGCGGCCGCAGCCGGGACACGTGGCCGGGCTGGCGCGGCCACGCAGGACCGCAGCACGCGTCGGGACGCACCGGCGACCGCCAGCGAGGAGGAGACGTGACCGCAGCCCACCCGCAGGACGCCCAGATCCAGGCGCTCTACGCCGAGTTCATCGACGGCTGGAACCGGCGCAGCGGTGCGGCCGTGGCCGCCGGATTCGCCGACGACGGCGACATCATCGGGTTCGACGGCAGCCACCACCGCGGCCGGCTGTCCATCGCGGCGGACCTGCGCCAGGTGTTCTCGTCGCACCAGACGCCGGCCTACGTGGCCGTGGTCCGCTCCGTCCGCCCCGTCGGCGAGGGCGTCGCGATGCTGACCGCGCACGCCGGCATGATCCCGGCCGGCGCCGGTGATCTCGACCCCGCGCTGAACGCCGTGCACACGATGATCGCCGTGGACGAGGGGCGCGGCCGCTGGCGCATCTCGCTGTTCCAGGTCACCCCCGCAGCGTGGCACCAGCACCCCGAGGCGCGCGAGGCCCTCACCGAGGAGCTGCGCGGGCTGCTCATCCCGCAGTGAGCCGGGCTCAGCCGACCGTGGCGTCCACCCGGACGTCGTCGAGCTGCTCGACCTGCACCCGTGCACCCGTCCGGCCGAGGTCGGCGATCACCCCACCCGCGACGGACAGGGCGACCTCCATCTCGGCCGGGGGGCCGACGGCCCGGAACTCGTAGGGGGAGCTCAGCAGCTCGCCGTCGATGCGGAGCGCGCCGGGGGAGCCGGTGACGGCGCTGGATGCGACGACCCGCACGCCGTCGACCTGCAGGGCCTCCGCGCCGGCGCCGCGCAGCTCCTGGACGGCGCCGAGGACCACGCTGGCGGGGACCGCGCCGTCGGGGTCCTGCACGGTCATCCGCAGCCCGGGGCCGCTGGCCGGGAGGGCGCCGGCGAGGATGCCGATGGCCTCCGCCCGGGACCGCGCCTCCTCGAGCGCGCTGCCGGACTCCTCCGACCCGTTGCCCAGATCCTCGAGCGTCTGCCGGGTGCGGCTGATCTCCTCGCGCAGGGTCTCCTCGCGGGCGTTGAGCTCGTCGAGGAGCACCACCAGGTCGGCCTCGCTGCGCACGTCCTCCTCGGCCGGCTCGGCGGTGCTGCGGATCTGCACGACGAGCGCGAACCCGAGGGCCACGGTCAACGCGGCGGTGGCCGCGACGGCCACCGGCCTGCTCCACGACCGGAACGACCCTGACCCTCCAGTGGAGGTCGAGGCTGCGTCGACGGGCGGGTCGCCGTCTCCGGGCGTCGTGTGCTCGGCCCGGGGGCCCTGGTCGGGCGGGGGACGGCCGTCGGCAGCGGCCGGCTGCCCGGGCTCCGAGGCGTTCCCCCTGTCGGCGTCCATCGGTCCCCACAGTAGGACAGCTCCCCCGCCCGGCGGTGCCGGCCGGCCGGTCGCGCCCCGCTGTGGCTGCCCGGTCGTTCCAGTCGCTGTACCGAGGTGGTCGCGGGTCAGCCGCCCGGCCGATGGGGGGTCCCCGCCCCCGCGGCGGCACGCTGCTCGGCGGAGTGGGTGCGCAGCGCGTGCAGCACCGCCCGGTTCACCACCCAGTAGAGCGCGTAGAGGAACAGGCCCACGAGGGCGAGGTAGGTGGCCAGGCCGATCAGCGACATCACCGCCGGGACGCTATCGGCCGGGCCGCTCGGCGCCGAGCACGGCGTCGTAACGGTCGAGCAGCACGGCGGCGATCCGCTCGTCGGGGAGCAGCGGCGCGGTGACGACGTCGGCCCCGGCACCGGCGAGCTTGTCGTGGAAGTGCCCCGGGGCGAGCAGGTACGACGCGACCACCACGCGGCGGGCGCCCCGCTCGCGCGCGGTTGCGACGGCATCGGGCACCGGCGGCTGCGCGGCCGAGCCGTACCCCGTGGTCACCGGACCGGCCCACGAGTGCTGCAGCAGCGCGGCCGTCCGGTCGACGTCGGCCACCGACCGGGCGTCGCTGGACCCGGCGGCGGCCAGCACGACGGCGGTGGAGGGGTCGGCCGGGTCGGCCCCGGCCTCCACCAGCCGGGCGTGCAGCACCTCGGCCAGCCGGGGATCGGGCCCCAGCGGCCGGGCGGCGACGACCGAGTCGTGCGCGGCGACGGCCCCGGCGATGTCGACGTGCACGTGGTACCCGCCGGAGAGCAGCAGCGGGACGACGACGGCAGGGCGCCCCTCGGCGGCCAGGCCGCCGACGACGTCGACGACGGTCGGCGGCTGGACGTCGACGAAGGCGGCGGTGGTGACCAGCCCCGGCCGCAGCGCCCGGGCGGCGAGCGCGAGTTCGGCGATCAGCCGGCGGCCGGTCGGGTTGCGGGTGCCGTGCGCGCAGGCGACCAGGACGGGGGCCGGGGGAGCGGTCACCGGGCGCGGGTGTCGTCGAAGGGTTGCATGGCTCCGGTCAGGTGGTCGGTGCCGAGGGCGCCCGGCGGCCGGGCCCCCTCGACGACGGGGGCCCGGGCGGCCGCGGCCCCCGCCCCCCGGCGTGAGCCGGTGAGCAGGACGCCGCGGCCGCCCGGGCCGGGGTTCATCGCGTCGTGCGGAGGGTCAGCTCTGCCGCAGCGACCGCAGCACGTACTGCATGATGCCGCCGTTGCGGTAGTAGTTCGCCTCGCCAGGGGTGTCGATCCGGACGCGGGCGTCGAACTCGACGTCACCGGCCTTGACCTTCACCGTCCGCGGGGTCTCGCCGTCGTTGAGCGCGGTGATCCCGGTGATGGTGAACTCCTCGTCGCCGGTCAGGCCGAGCGACTCGCGGTCCTGGCCCTCGGGGAACTGCAGCGGCAGCACGCCCATGCCGATGAGGTTGGAGCGGTGGATCCGCTCGTAGCTCTCGGCGATGACCGCCTTGACGCCCAGCAGCGCCGTGCCCTTGGCCGCCCAGTCGCGCGACGAGCCCGAGCCGTACTCCTTGCCGGCCAGCACGACCAGCGGGATGCCGGCCTCCTGGTAGGCCTGCGAGGCGTCGTAGATCGTCGTCGTCTCGCCGGTCAGGTGGTTCTTGGTGACGCCACCCTCGGTGCCCGGGACCAGCTGGTTGCGCAGCCGGATGTTGGCGAACGTGCCGCGGATCATGACCTCGTGGTTCCCGCGGCGGGAGCCGTAGGAGTTGAAGTCGCGGCGGTCCACGCCGTGCTCGCGGAGGTACTTGCCCGCGGGGCTGTCGGCCTTGATCGAGCCGGCCGGCGAGATGTGGTCGGTGGTCACCGAGTCGCCGAGCACCGCGAGGGTGCGGGCGCCGGTGATGTCCTCGACCGGGGCCGGCTCGGCCGGCATGCCCTCGAAGTACGGGGGACGGCGGACGTAGGTGCTGTCCTCCGCCCAGTCGAAGGTGTCCCCGGTCGGCGTGGGCAGGTTCTGCCACTGCTCGGTGCCGGCGAACACGTCCTCGTAGCTGCGGCCGAACTGCTCCGCGGAGACCGCCTGGTCGATGACCCGCTGGACCTCCTGCGGCGAGGGCCAGATGTCGCGCAGGAAGACGTCGTTGCCGTCGGCGTCCTGGCCCAGGGGGTCGTTGTTCAGGTCGACGTCCATGGACCCGGCCAGGGCGTAGGCGATGACCAGCGGCGGCGACGCCAGGTAGTTCATCTTGACGTCGGGGTTGATCCGGCCCTCGAAGTTCCGGTTGCCCGAGAGCACCGAGACGACGGCGAGGTCGGCCTCGTTGACCGCGTTGGACACCGGCTCGGGCAGCGGGCCGGAGTTGCCGATGCAGGTGGTGCAGCCGTAGCCGACCAGGTAGAAGCCGAGCTTCTCCAGGTACGGGGTGAGCTCGGCCTTCTCGTAGTAGTCCATGACGACCTTGGACCCGGGGGCCAGCGTCGTCTTGACCCACGGCTTGGTGGCCAGCCCGCGCTCGACGGCGTTCTTCGCCAGGAGCGCGGCGCCGATCATCACCTGCGGGTTGGAGGTGTTGGTGCAGGAGGTGATCGCGGCGATGACCACGTGGCCGTGGTCGACCTCGGTCTCGGTGCCGTCCTCCATGACCACGCGGGTCGGCTTGGACGGGCGCCGGCCGACGTCGTGGCCGTCGAAGTGGTGCGGCTTGCCGGCCTCGCCGTTGCCGTGCGTCTCGGCGACCGGGTCGGAGGCGGGGAAGGTCTCGGCCACGGCCTCGTCGACCGAGGAGGTGACGCCGTAGGGCTTCTCCTGCGCCGGGACCCCGGGCTTGCGGTCCTCGCCGCCGGTCTCGCCGTCGGTCACGTAGTCGGCCAGCGCCTCCCGGAAGGCGGGCTTGGCCTCGGTGATGGCGACGCGGTCCTGCGGGCGCTTCGGCCCGGCGATGCTCGGGACGACGGTGGCCAGGTCGAGCTCGAGGTACTCGGAGAACTGCGGCTCGCGCGACGGGTCGTGCCAGAGGCCCTGCTCCTTGGCGTAGGCCTCGACCAGCTTGACCTGCTCCTCGCTGCGGCCGGTGAGCTGCAGGTAGGTGATGGTCTCCTCGTCGATGGGGAACATCGCCGCGGTGGAGCCGAACTCGGGGCTCATGTTGCCGATCGTGGCCCGGTTGGCCAGCGGCACCGCCGAGACGCCCTCGCCGTAGAACTCGACGAACTTCCCGACCACGCCGTGCTGGCGCAGCATCTCGGTGATGGTGAGCACCAGGTCGGTGGCGGTGGCGCCGTCCGGGAGCTGACCGGAGAGCTTGAAGCCGACCACGCGGGGGATGAGCATCGAGACCGGCTGGCCGAGCATCGCGGCCTCGGCCTCGATGCCGCCGACGCCCCAGCCCAGCACGCCCAGGCCGTTGACCATCGTGGTGTGGCTGTCGGTGCCCACGCAGGTGTCGGGGTAGGCGACGACGCGGTCACCCTCCTGGCGCGGGAAGACCACGCGGGCGAGGTGCTCGATGTTCACCTGGTGGACGATGCCGGTGCCCGGGGGGACGACCTTGAAGTCGCTGAACGCGCCCTGGCCCCAGCGCAGGAACTGGTAGCGCTCGCCGTTGCGCTCGTACTCGATCTCGACGTTGCGCTCGAAGGACTCCGGCGTGCCGAAGACGTCGGCGATCACCGAGTGGTCGATGACCAGCTCGGCCGGCGCGAGCGGGTTGATCTTCTGCGGGTCGCCGCCGAGCTCGGCCATGGCCTCGCGCATCGTGGCGAGGTCGACGATGCAGGGGACACCGGTGAAGTCCTGCATCACCACGCGGGCCGGGGTGAACTGGATCTCCTGGTCGGGCTCGGCGTTCGGGTCCCAGCCGGCCAGCGCGCGGATGTGGTCGGCGGTGATGTCCGCGCCGTCCTCGGTGCGCAGCAGGTTCTCGAGGAGGACCTTCAGGCTGAAGGGCAGCTTCTCCGCGCCCTCCACCGCGTCGAGCCGGTAGATGTCGTACTCGGTGCCGTCGACGGCGAGCGTCGACCGGGCTCCGAAGCTGTCCTTGCTGGCTGCCACTTCTCTGCGCCTACCCCTCGTGGTTCATCACGCGTCGTTGACCACCCCCGATCATCCCAGCCCGCGGCCGGGACCACCGAGTCAGGCGACCCTTTCCTCACCCGGTGACCTGTGTCACGGGCGGCGAAACGCGCGGGCGCCGGGCGTCCCTCCCGCCCGGGCAGGCGCAGCAGCCCCACCGCTCGCCGGCGGACGGCGTGCCGGGTGCGCGCGCCGCGTCCGTGCGGGGGCGCGCGGTTAGCCTCCCGCGCCATGACCGCGCTCGACCCGTCGGCCCCCGCGCCCGCGGCGGCCCCGCCCGCCGTCGAGCCGGCCGCGTCCGGCAGGCGGGGACGCGCGGTCACCGCCGTCCTCTGGGCGGCGCTGCTGCTGGTGTTCGCGGCCACCTGCGCGGTGCGCGGCCTGCCGACCGACCGCGTCGTCCTGCTCGGCTGGGTGCTCGCGGGGCTGGCCGTCACCTCGGTGACGCACGGCCGGCGGCGGCTCGTGCGCCTGCTCGCCGACTGGCTGCCGCTGGTCGCGGTGCTGCTGGCCTACGACGCCACCCGCGGCCTGGCCGACGGCCTGGGCATGCCGGTGGCCGTCGAGGAGGTGGCCGATGCCGACCGCTGGCTCACCGGCGGGGTGCTGCCCACCGTCTGGCTGCAGGAGCACGTGCAGGCCGACTGGTGGAAGGCCGTGGCGACGCTGGTCTACAGCAGCCACTTCGTCGTCACCCCCGTGGTGCTCGCGGTGCTGTGGCTGCGCGACCGGGCCCGCTGGGCGCGCTGCGCCCGCCTGGTCGTGGCGCTGTCCCTGGCGGGGCTCGTCACCTACGTCCTCTACCCGGCGGCCCCGCCGTGGCTGGCCGCCAAGCAGGGCGTGATCGAACCGGTCGCGCGGATCAGCAGCGCCGGGTGGGAGGTGCTCGGGCTGCCCCGCGCCGGGGTGCTGCTCGACGCCGGGCAGGGGCAGGTGAACCTCGTCGCCGCCGTCCCCTCGCTGCACACCGCGTTCGCCGTTCTCGTGTGCACCGTGCTGCTCCCGCTGGCCCGGCACGGCTGGCAGCGTGCGTGCCTGGTCGCCTACGCCGTGCTCATGCCCGTCGTCCTCGTGTGGTCGGGGGAGCACTACGTCGTCGACACGCTGCTCGGCGCCGCGTACGCCTGCGCGGTGGTCCTGCTGGCGCCGCCGGCCGGGCGCGCGCTGCGGGCGGCGGGGCGTGCCGCCCGGCCCCTACCGTGGCGGGCGTGACCGGCACCGTCCCCGCCCCGCTGCCCGGCTGGCTGACCGCCGCCCGCCGCATCACCGCGCTCACCGGCGCGGGCATCTCCACCGACAGCGGCATCCCCGACTACCGAGGGCCGAACGGTGTCTGGACCCGCGATCCCGACGCCGAGAAGCTCGTGACGCTCTCCTACTACGTCGCCGACCCCGACATCCGGCGCCGGGCCTGGCTGATGCGTCGGGACATGGGTGCGTTCGACGTGCGGCCCAACCCCGGGCACGCCGCGCTGGTCGACCTCGAGCGGCAGGGCCGGCTGCGCGCGCTGGTGACCCAGAACGTCGACGGGCTGCACCAGGCGGCGGGGTCGGACCCGGCGATGGTGGTGGAGATCCACGGCACCGTGCACGAGGTCGAGTGCCTGGGGTGCCGCGCCCGGACGACGATGGCCGAGGCGCTGGACCGGGTGGCCGCCGGGGAGCCGGACCCGCCCTGCCTCGACTGCGGCGGCATCCTCAAGTCGGCGACGATCAGCTTCGGGCAGGTGCTGGAGCCCGACGTCGTCGAGGCCGCGGTGGACGCCGCGCGCGACTGCGACGTGCTGCTCGCGGTGGGCACCTCGCTGCAGGTGCACCCGGCGGCGGGGCTGGTCGACGTCGCCGTCGCCCACGGGGCGCAGGTGGTGGTGGTCAACGCCGAGCCGACGCCGTACGACGACGTCGCCGACCTCGTCGTCCGCGAGCCGATCGGGACGGCGCTGCCGCGGCTGGTCGCCGCCGGCTGACCGCAGTCCTCCCTCACCGCAGCGCGTCATCCCTCACCGCGCACCGCGAGGGAGGAGGCGCCACGATCAGGTCCCCTGATCCCGGCGGGACGGCGGAGTCGCGCGCCGCTCGTCGCCGTCCCCGCCGACCGATAGCGTGACGGGGACCACGTCGACGGCCGGCCCGCACCGGCCCAGCACCCCGGGAGCCGGCATGCGCGTACCCCTCACCAGTCGCGACTTCCTCGACCGCGCGGAGCTCGTCTACGGCGACCGCGTCGGCATCGTCGACGAGCCGGCGCAGCCCGCGCCCTCGCTGGGCGAGGTGTCCTACCGCGAGGTGGCCCGGCGCGGCCGCGCGCTCCAGGCGGGCCTCGACGAGCTCGGCGTGGGCGAGGGCGAGCGGGTGGCGATCGTCAGCCACAACTCCGCGCGGCTGCTCGAGCTGCTGCTGGCGGTGCCCTCGTCCGGCCGCGTCGCGGTGCCGGTCAACTTCCGGCTGCAGCCCGAGGAGGTCGAGTACATCGTCGGGCACTGCGGCGCCCGTGTGCTGCTGGTCGACCCCGAGCTGGAGACCTCCCTCAAGGGCGTGCGCGCCGAGCACCGGTTCGGCACGGGGGAGGAGTACGAGCAGCTGCTCCGGTTCGACGTCGAGCCGCGGCCGTGGGCGGAGCCGGACGAGGACGCCACCGCGACGATCAACTACACCAGCGGGACGACGGCGCGGCCCAAGGGCGTGCAGATGACCCACCGCAACATCTGGGTCAACGCGGTGACCTTCGGGATGCACATGCAGGTCAGCGACCGCGACGTGTACATGCACACGTTGCCGATGTTCCACTGCAACGGCTGGGGGCTGCCCTACGCGATGGCCGGCGTCAGCGCCCGCCAGGTGGTGCTCCGCAAGGTCGACGGAGCGGAGATCCTGCGCCGGGTCGACCAGCACGGCGTGACGCTGATGGCCGGCGCCCCGGCGGTGTGGAACGCCGTCCTGGACGCCGCCGCCGACTGGGACGGCGAGATCCCGGGGCGCGACCGGGTGCGGATCATCGTCGCGGGGGCGCCGCCGCCGTCGCGGACGATCGCGCGGGTGGAGGCCGAGCTCGGCTGGGAGTTCAACCAGATCTACGGCCTGACCGAGACCGCCCCGCTGCTCACCATCAACCGGCCGCGCGCCGAGTACGACGACCTCGACCCGGAGGAGCGCGCCAAGCGGCTCTCCCGGGCCGGCGTGCCGTCGATCGGCACCCGGATGGCGATCAGCGACAGCGGCGAGGTGCTGGCGCGCAGCAACACGGTGCTCGCCGGCTACTGGGAGAACCCCGACGCCTCCGCCGAGGCGCTCGAGGGCGGCTGGTTCCACACCGGGGACGGCGGCTCGCTGGACGAGCAGGGGTACCTGACGATCTCCGACCGCAAGAAGGACGTGATCATCACCGGTGGTGAGAACGTCTCCTCGATCGAGGTCGAGGACGTGGTGTTCAGCCACCCGGCGGTCGCGGAGGTCGCGGTCATCGGCATCCCCGACGACAAGTGGGGGGAGATGGTCACCGCCATCGTCGTCCTCGCCGAGGGGGAGCAGGCCACCGAGGCCGACATCATCGCCCACTGCAAGGCGCGGATCGCCGGCTACAAGGCGCCCAAGCGGGTGGAGTTCCGCGACGAGCTGGCCCGCACCGCCACGGGAAAGATCCAGAAGTTCAAGCTCCGCGAGGACTTCTGGGCCGGCTCCGAGCGCAGGGTCAACTGAGGCAGGGCCGGGCGCGGCGGCTCAGCCGTCGCGCTCGGCCACCATCCGGTCGGTGACCCGCCGGATGCGGGCCGCCTGCCGGGAGAGCGTCATGTCGAGGACGCGGTCGACCGGTGGGACCTCGCCGAGCCGCGCCAGGCCCATCCACCGCGGCACGGAGACCGTGCGCGACCAGTAGGACCCCAGGCTGCGCGCCACCTGGTCGGCCACCCGCTCCGTGCGGATGCCGGGGGAGAGCCGCCCCTCGGCGTCCTCGTCGGAGACCGGCGGCTCGCCCCGGCCGCGGACGAGCCACTCCGTCGACACCGGCCCGGGGGCGATCGAGTGGACCCGCACGCCGCGGGCGGTGACCTCCCGCCGCAGCCCCTTCACGAAGCCGTGCGCGCCGGCCTTGGTCGCGGAGTAGACGGCCAGCGGCGGCACCTGCGACAGCGCGGCGGCGGAGGCGGTCACGAGGACGTCGGCGCGGCCCCGCTCGGCGGCCGCCGCCAGCAGGTGGGGGAGGGCGAGGCGGGCGAGGTCGACGACCCCGGTGAGGTTGGTGGCGATCATCGTCTCGACGGCCTCCTGCGGCGTGTCCTCGACCAGCCCGGCGTAGCCGATCCCCGCGTTGAGCACCACCGCGTCCAGGCGGCCGTGCTCGGCGAGCACCCGCTGGACCAGCGCCACCCGGTCGGTGGGGGAGCGGACGTCGGCCGGTGCCCCGGTCGCCCCGTCGACGCCGGCCAGCGCCTCGGTCAGCCGGTTCCGGTCGCGGGCGCAGGCCACCACCCGCGCGCCGCCGGCGGCCAGGCGGTGGACGACGGCGCGACCGATGCCGGTGCTCCCGCCGGTGACGAGGACGACGCGGTCCTGGAGGTCGGGCACGGCGCGGTTGTGCCCAGGCCCCACCGGGCACAACCGCGCCGTGCCCGACACGAACCCCGTCCCGCCCACCTACGTCGACGCCACCCGGCTGTGGGTCGACTCCCGGCCCCGGGCGTTCGTCCAGCGCCGGGCCGAGGCGGCGATCCTGCGACGCCTCGGCGGCGACGTCCGCGGTGGCACCGTCCTGGAGCTGGGCACCGGACGGCGGGGCACCGGCCTGCGTCTGGCCCTCGACGTCTTCGGGGCCGGCCGTGCCGAGGGCGTCGAGCGGTTCCCGGCGAGCGTGGCGGCCTGCCGGGCGGCGGTCGCCGACCTCGGGAACCGGGTCGAGGTGCGCGAGGGCGACGTCACGGCCCTCGCTGCCGGGGGCGGGTCCTACGACGCGGTCTTCGCCTACCACGTGCTGCACCACGCCGAGGCCTGGCGGGACGTGGTCCGCGAGGTGGCGCGCGTGCTGCGGCCGGGCGGCCGGTTCTACTCCTGCGAGATGACCGCCCGCTTCGTCGACAGCCGCCCGTTGCGCGCGGTCGCCTTCCACCCCGCCGACGGCGACCGGCCCACCCCGGCGGCGCTGGCCACCGCCTGCCGTGAGGCCGGGCTGGACGTCGTCGCGCAGGAGACCCGCCTCGCCGGCTGCTGGACGGCGCTCGTCGCGACCCGGCCCTGACCGCACGCGGACCCCACCCGGAGGGGTGAGGCCTCCTCAACGGTCCCGCGCCACCGTCCGATGCACCCCGAGGGTCACCCGTCCGGGTGCCCCTCGGACGTCGGGAAGAGGCAGCGGTGGGCAGCGGAGCGCGGACGTGCGCGGAGCGCAGCAGGACCGGGACCACGACCGGGCGCGGCCGGACGGCGCGGCGGGCCCTCGTCGCGGTGCTCCTGGCCGCGACCGCCGTCGGCCTGACGCCGTCGGCGGCCGGTGCGGCGCCGCGCAACCCCAGCGACGCCGAGCTCGGTGCCGCCCAGCAGGCCCGGGCCGACGCCGCCGCGCGCGTGGGGCAGATCGGCGCGGAGCTGGCGCAGGCCCGGACGCACGTCGAGGAACTGCACCAGCAGGCGCTCATCGCGCTGCAGGACTACGAGGACAAGCAGGCGGCCCACGACGCCGCCCGGGCCGCCGCCGACGCCGCGGCCGCCGCGGCGGTGCAGGCGGCCGCCGACCTGCAGCAGGGACGTGACGACGTCGCCTCCTTCGCGCGGGCCAGCTACATGCAGGGCTCGACCTCCCCGGGCATCACCGCACTGCTCAGCGCAGCGGGGCCGGCCGAGCTGATCGAGCGCTCGGCCCTGCTGGACGCCGCCGGGGTGAACCGGGTCGAGGTGGTCGCCGAGCTCACCGTCCTGGAGCAGCAGGCCGCGACGGCGGAGCAGGTCGCCCGGCAGGCGACCGAGCAGGCCGCCGCCGTCCAGCAGGAGGCGGCCGCGCTGCTGGCGAGCGCCCAGTCCCAGGAGGTCGAGGCGCGCCGGCAGGCGGATGCGCTCGACGCCCGGGAGGACGGCCTCCAGGCCGAGCTGCAGCAGGCCCAGCAGGTGCTCGACGGCCTCGAGGGCGCCCGGACGGCCGCGCAGGAGGCCGCGGCCCGCCAGGCCGCCGCGCCGGCGCCGCCGCGCACCCCGGCCCGACCCGTCGCCACCCCGAGCGCGCC
>NZ_SSXC01000004.1 GCF_021699055.1 Blastococcus sp. MG754426
CGCCGAACTGCTCGAGCGGGGCGAGGCCGTGCTCCTCGACGTCCGCGAGCCACAGGAGTGGGCAGCGGGCCACGCCCCGCAGGCCGAGCACCTGCCGCTTGGTCTCCTCGCCCCGGAGGCGGTGCCGCAGGACCGGCCGGTCGTCGCCGTCTGCCGATCCGGCAACCGCTCGGGCAAGGCCGCCGACGCCCTGGCCGCTGCCGGCGTGCGGGCGCACAACCTGGCCGGCGGTATGAAGGCGTGGGCGCACGCCGGCCTCCCGGTGGTCACCGACGACGGAGAGCCGGGCACCGTCGCGTGATCGTCGCCGCCACGCTCGGGCTGGGCCTGCTCATCGGCCTGAGCCTGGGCGCCCTGGGCGGCGGCGGCTCCATCCTCACCGTGCCCGCCCTGGTCTACGTCATCGGCCAGGACGCCCGCGCTGCCACGACCAGCAGCCTGTTCATCGTCGGCGTCACCTCGGTCATCGCCGCACTCGGCCACGCCCGCAGTGGGCGCGTGCGCTGGGGCGTCGGCGTCGCTTTCGGGATCACCGGCATCGCGGCCGGCTTCGCCGGGACCGCGGTCAACCGGCTCATGAACCCCGATGTCCTCCTGCTCGGCTTCGCCGCGGTGATCGTCGTCGCCGCTGTGGGCATGCTCGCCAACAGCGGAGACGAGACGCTCCCGCCAGAAGAGGGCGACGCACTTCAGCCCGCACGACGCTGGAGAGCCGGGCGGATCGGACGGATCGCCGGCGCAGGCCTGCTCGTCGGCTTCATGACCGGGCTCTTCGGCGTCGGCGGAGGCTTCGTGATCGTCCCAGCGCTCACCCTCGCCCTGGGCATGTCCATGCCACAGGCGGTTGCCACGTCGCTGGTCGTCATCTCGATCAACTCCGCCGGCGCCCTGCTGGCACGCGCCGGCACGGCTCACTTCGACTGGGCCGTGATCGCCCCCTTTACGCTGGCCGCCGTCGCCGGCTCGCTCGGCGGGAAGGTCGTCGCCGACCGCCTCTCCGGCGCAACCCTCACGCGGGCCTTCGCCGTCCTGCTCATCGCCGTCGCCGTCTACACCGCCACCTCGAGCCTGATCTCGCTCCTCGGCTGACCGTCGGGAACAGGACGCACCTTTCGCGGGCTTATACCCATATGGGTATCGGACAACGAAAGGGTCACATCATGAGCTCGACCGACCTCACCGCCTCGACCTTCCAGGACACCGTCAGCCGTGACGGCATCGTGCTGGTCGACTTCTGGGCCGGCTGGTGCGGCCCCTGCCGGGCCTTCGAACCGGTCTTCGAGGCCGCCGCGCAGCGCCACCCCGACATCGTCTTCGGCAAGGTCGACACCGAGGCCGAGCAGGAGCTGGCCGCCGCCGCCGGCATCCGGTCGATCCCGACCCTGATGGCCTTCCGCGACGGCGTCCTCGTGTTCGCACAGCCCGGCGCCCTGCCCGCCGAGGCGCTCGAGGAACTCGTCACCGCGGTGCGCGGACTGGACATGGAGCAGGTGCGCGCCGACCTCGCCGACCAGCGCCTCACCGCCTGATCGCGGGACCTCGCTCGCGGTGTCCCGCGACATCATCTGCGTTGGAATTCGCGGTGCCGCCATGACTGATCATCCTGTCGGGCGATTGCAAGCCTTGGAGCAGACTTGGTGGGTGGAGTGCCGCCCCGGTGCCATCGCGGTCTTTCCCCCACGTCTCTTGGCTTCCGAGGCGACTGCGGCAGGACCTTCGCGCCATTGCGACACGTGGCCTCCCCATGACGGGACCGGCGTTCATCGACCTGCGAAGGCGAGAGCGTCCTGCCAGGCGCTTCCCCGGCCGATCATCGCCCGATATTTCATGATCTTGCCCGGCATGTTGAGCGCCAGGGCGCCGACGAGCAGGTCCTCCTGGCGGTAGAGGGCGAGCCATCGAGTGTCGTCCAGGTCCCCGATCACGGTGACCTCGTCGGCGGCGGTGATGCCGACCATCTGCAGCTTGTCGCTGTACCAGTCCGACCAGAAGTAGGGGACGGTGCTGTACGGGGTGGCCTCGGCGGGGGCCAGAGCGTTGCGCGCCGCAGCGGCGCCCTGTTCGGCGGCCGACGTCCAGTGCTCGAGGCGCATCATCCGGCCGAAGAGCGGGTTGTGCCAGCGCGCGACGTCGCCCGCGGCGTAGACCTCGGGCGCGGCACGCAATGTCTCGTCGCACACGACGCCGTCCTCGACCTGCAGCCCTGAATCGGTGAGCCAGTCGGTGACGGGGTCGGCGCCGATCCCGACGACGACGAGATCGGCGGGCAGGATCGAGCCGTCGGACAGCGCGACGCCTTCGACGCAATCCTCGCCTTCGAGCCCGGTGACGGAGACACCGCACCGCAGCTCGGTGCCGTTGCGGGCGTGCAGGTCTGCGCAGGCGGCGGCCATCTGCTCGCCAACGGCACGAACGAGCGGCAGCGGGGCCGCCTCGAGGATGGTGACGTCGACGTCCCGCTTGCGGGCGGCCGAGGCGACCTCGGACCCGATGAAGCCACCACCGACGACGACCATGCGGCAGCCGCCGTCCAGGGCCCGGCGGATGCTGCGGGCGTCCTCCACGGTGCGCAGGGTGTGCACGCCGTCGAGCTGCTCCCCGGGCAGCTGCCGGGCGCGCGCACCGGTCGCGATGACCAGCCGGTCGTAGCGCAGCTGCTCGTCACCGCCCAGGACGATCTCCCGGGCATCGGTGTCGAGCGAGGTCGCGGGCACGCCGAGGCGCAGCTCGACGTCCAGGGCGCGCAGCTCCTCCTCGGTGCGGTGGTGCGGCACCGCCGGGTCCTCGCCTGGGTCGAGGAAGGCCTTGGACAACGGTGGCCGGTCGTAGGGCAGGTGCTCCTCGGCCCCGACGAGAAGCAGCCGCCCGGCGTAGCCGGTCTTGCGGGCGGACTCGACCGCGCGCAGCCCGGCCAGTGAGGCTCCGACGACGACGACAGGTCCTTCAGACATCGACTCTCCAGAGAACAGTCGGCGCTGATGCGCCAAGAACACGGGGCGCGTCAGCGGTCGGCGGTCACACAGGCCGGCAGCAGCTGATGGCGCAGTGCCCCCGGTGCGTGGGCGGGACGGCCGGCACGGATGGCGCGACAGGCGCGACGCGCTGGTAGGCCGCGCCAAGCGGTGGCCGCACATCCCGCTCTGCCTTGTTGGGCCAGAGGGAGCAGGCGCGCTCGGCCTGTGCGGTGATGGTCAGCGGCTGGTACAGGGTGTTGGCGTAGTTCAGCGAACCGGCGCCGACGCCCGCCCCGGCGAGGACCACGACCTTGGCGACCTTGCTGATCCGCTGGATCCCCTTGAGTCCCCAGGCGGGGTTCCCACCGGAACCGACGGACATCCCATGAGGTCCCGGGCAACGTGTCGTCGGTGAAGCGCATCCCCGGCCTCGAGCACGGTGATCCGGTAACCCTTCTCCGACAGCCGCAGAGCCGCGACGCTTCCGCCGAAGCCGCTGCCGATGACTAGGACGTGGGCGTCGTGCTCCGGGCGCGATGCGCCCATCCTCACTCCTCGATGCTCAGCGCGCTCGTGGGGCAGGCCGCGACGGCCTCCTCCATCAGCGCCCGGCGGCCCCCCGGGGGCGTGGGGTTCAGCAGCTTGAGCGCGCCGTCGTCACCGACCTCGAAGAAGTCCGGGGCGACCGACTCGCACATTCCCAACGACGAGCACTTGTTCTCGTCCAGCACGATCCTCACGGGAGTGTCCTTTCCGGTCGGGTGGACGGTCAGCGCTGCGGGGTGAAGCGCACGGGCAGGTGGTTGACGCCGTGGAAGAAGGTGCTGACCGTGTAGGAAGGCTCTCCGGACACGTCGATGTCGGGCAGCCGGGTCAGCAGCTCGCGGTAGATGGCCGCCAGCTGCTGGCGGGCCAGCTGATTGCCCAGGCAGTGGTGGATTCCGCCGCCACCGAAGCTCACGTGCGGGTTGGGGTTCCGGGAGAGGTCGAAGCGCTCGGGCGCGTCGAACACCTCGGTGTCCCAGTTGGCCGAGGCGTAGAACATGACCACCTTGTCGCCCTGGGTGATCTGCTGCCCGTTCAGCTCGCAGTCGCGGGACGCGGTGCGCCGGAACGTCATGATGGGGGTGGCCCATCGGACCATCTCCTCGACCGCCCCCTTGAGCCGGCCGTCGAGGTCCTCCATGAGCCAGGCCTTCTGCTCGGGGAAGTCGGTCAGGGCCTTCATCGCATGGCTGGTGCTCTGCCGGGTCGTGTCGTTGCCGGCGATGGTGAGCAGCCCGAAGAAGGACATGATCTCGTCGTCGGTCAGCCGCTCACCATCGACCTCGGCCTGCACGAGGTTGCTGAGCAGATCCTCGCCCGGGTTGCGCCGGCGCTCGGCGATGTACCTGCCGGCCAGCTCACCGAGGTACAGCATGGCCTGGAACAGGCGGTCGAGGGGTTCCTGGTCGCCCATCAGCTCCGGGTCGTTCCAGCCGCCGGCGAACTGCGACTCGTAGGCCATCTTCGCCCGGTCGGCCTCGTCGATGCCCATCATGTCGCAGATGTTGTGCATCGGGACGAGAGCCGCCACCTCGGGGACGAAGTCGACCTCGCCCCTGGTCGCGATGTCGTCCACGATGCGCCGGGCGTTGCCCTGGATCTGGTCGTGGATGCGACGGATTTGCTTGGGGGTGAACGCCGAGCTCAGCAGCCGCCGGATCTTGGTGTGCCGCGGCGGGTCCATCGCGATGAAGCCCTGCCCCGCGTCGAGTAGTTCCTGCGGCATCGACTCCATCACGATGCCCTCGCCGGAGATGAAGTCCTCGTGCCGCTTGGTGACCTCGACCAGGTCGGCATGGCGCACGACAGCCCAGAACCCCTGGTCGTTCGGGTCCTTCATCAGCATGTCCTCGACCGGCTGGTGCCAGCTCACCGGGCGCTCGGCGCGCAGCACGGCGTAGGTCTTCTCCCGCTCGGCGGCCGTCTGGGACCAGAACGCTCGGGACGAGATGTCCGCGGGGTCATAGGGGCGGGTGTCGCGCGGATGGGCAACGGTGGTCATCACGGCTCCAGGGCCTGCTCCGTACGGGTGGCAACCAGGTTGACACACCGCCCATTTTTGTCAAGTTGTAGACCCCGACTCGGGATTTGTCAGGACCGGTTTGGACAGAAGGAGGCCCCGGCAGTCGCTGTGACACACTGTCGGAAATTGTCAAGGACGGAACAAAGACGATGGGACGGGGGCGGCCAGTGGCGGCAGAGCCTCTTCGTCTGACCTTCCGCCAACACGTGCGCGACCGCGCACTGGACGCGGCGCGGGCTCTGACGGTCCAGAAGGGCTGGTCCCGAGTGCGCATGGGGGATGTCGCCGCGCTGACCGGGGTATCGCGCCCGACCTTGTACAAGCAGTTCGGCGACAAGCAAGGCCTCGGGGAAGCGCTGATCATGGAGGAGACCGAGCGGTTTCTCGTCGGCATCTCGGGAACGCTCGAAGCCCATCCTCAGGACGCCGCCGGGGGAATCACCGCAGCAATCGAGTACGTGCTGGCCGAGGCCGACGCCAGTCCCCTGCTGTGCGCGATCCTCACCTCGGCACGCGACGCCGACAACGAGCTGCTGCCCATGCTCACGACACGTTCCGCACCGGTGCTCGACGCCGCCACCCGAACCCTGATCTCCTGGTTCACGGAGCACTTCCCCCAGCTGGACCCGCAAGACCTGGCCGACGGCGTGGACGCAGTGGTCCGACTCGCAGTCAGCCATCTCGTACTCCCCGTCGATGACCGCACGACCACCGCGCGCCGACTGACTCGGATCGCCTTGCGAACCCTGCAGCTGGGGACCGTATGAGCGCGCGACCGATGCGGATCCCGGGCCGGGAAGACGACGGCGCCCGCCCCCGCTAGGGACGGGCCCCGTCGGCGTCCTGGATCATGCCTGACCGTGCTCCGTGTTCGCGGAGTCCAGGCCGACGACGTCGTCGGCCTTCGTGCCGACGTCGGCGCCGGACTCGGCACCCGGTGCCGCGACACCCGCCGGCGTCATCGAGCGGAGCAGGATCTGGCTGACGTCGAGGACCTCGACGTGCTCGCCGGCCTCGCCGTTCTGCTTCTTCGACGTCAACGCGTCGGAGAGCATCGTGATGCAGAACGGGCACGCGGTGGAGATCACGTCCGGGTCGAGCTCGAGGGCCTCCTCGGTGCGCTCCATGTTGATCCGCTTGCCGATCTTCTCCTCCATCCACATGCGCGCGCCGCCGGCGCCGCAGCAGAAACCGCGGTCCTTGCAGCGGTGCATCTCCTGGGTGGAGAGGCCCTGGACGGAGTCGAGGATCTCGCGCGGCGGTGTGTAGACCTTGTTGTGCCGGCCGAGGAAGCACGGGTCGTGGTAGGTCACCTTGCGGTCGACCGGCGTGACCGGCGTGAGCCGGCCCTCCTCGACGAGCTGACCGAGCAGCTGGGTGTGGTGCACCACCTCGTAGTGGCCCTCGAGCTGCGGGTACTCCTTGCCGAGGGAGTTGAAGCAGTGCGGGCAGGTGGCGACGATCTTGCGCATGCCCGGCACGCGGCCCTCGAAGACGCCGTCGAGGGTCTCCACGTTCTGCTGGGCGAGCATCTGGAAGAGGAACTCGTTGCCCATGCGGCGGGCCGGGTCGCCCGAGCAGCTCTCCCCGTTGCCGAGGACGGCGAACTCGACGCCGGCCATGTGCAGCAGCTCGGCCACGGCCTTGGTGGTCTTCTTGGCGCGGTCGTCGATCGCGCCGGCGCAGCCCACCCAGAACAGGTACTCGATGTCGTAGTCGAGCGGCCCGTCGGCCACCTTGACCTCGAAGTCGAGCTCCTTGAGCCAGTCCTCGCGGACGTTGCCGCCCATGCCCCACGGGTTTCCGCGGTTCTCCAGGTTCTTCATCATCACGCCGGCCTCCGAGGGGAAGCTCGACTCGATCAGCACCTGGTAGCGGCGCATGTCCATGATGTGGTCGACGTGCTCGATGTCGACCGGGCACTGCTCGACGCAGGCGCCGCAACTGGTGCAGCTCCACAGGACGTCGGGGTCGATGACCCCGCCCTCCTCGAGGGTGCCGACCAGCGGCCGGTGCGCCTGGGCGTCGTTGGTGCCCTCGATGCGGGCGTACCCGGACGCCCAGGCCTGCTCGTCGCTGGGCTTGAGGACGTCGTAGTCGGGAGCGGTCTCGCTCGCGGTCTTCTCGCCGAGCAGGTAGGGGGCCTTCGCGTAGAGGTGATCGCGAAGATCCATGATCACCATCTTGGGGCTGAGCGGCTTGCCGGTGTTCCAGGCCGGGCACTGGCTCTGGCAGCGCCCGCACTCGGTGCAGGTGGTGAAGTCGAGCATCCCCTTCCAGGTGAAGTCCTCGATCTTCCCGCGGCCGAAGATGTCGTCCTCGCCCGGATCCTCGAAGTCGATCGGCTTGCCGCCGCTGGTCATCGGCTGCAGGGGGCCGAGCGCGACCGTGCCGTCGTCGTTGCGCTTGAAGTAGATGTTGAAGAAGGCGCTGAACCGGTGCCAGGCGACGCCCATGTTCAGGATCCGGCTGATCACGACCAGCCAGACCAGGCTCGCCACGATCTTGACGAACGCGACGACCGTGAGCAGGTCGGGATTGTCGGGCAGCACCGTGGCCAGGGCGCCGGAGATCGGGTGCGACCAGGCGGGGGCGTCGGTCAGGTCGGAGGAGACCTTCAGCGCCCGGATCAGCAGGATGGAGATCCCGATGGTGAGGATGACTGCCTCGACGAAGTAGCCGCGGCCCTCGTTGGTGCCGGCGAAGCGGCTCTTCCGGCCCTGCCGGCGCGGGTGGTCCTTCTGGCGCCGGTAGATCAGGTACAGGATCCCGAGGATCGTGCCGGTGCCGATGACCTCGGCGAACAGGTTCCAGACCCCCCACTCGCCGATCAGCGGCACGTGGAACGCCGGGTCCCACACCTCGCCGAACGCCTCGACCAGCGTCAGGACGAGACCGTAGAACCCCATGAAGACGAACCAGTGCGCGACGCCGATTGTCGACCACTTGAGCATGCGGGTGTGGCCGAGCGACTCGATCGCCAAGGTCTTGAGCCGGTCCTTGACCGGGCCGAAGCGGGTGCCGTCGGGCTGGCCGATGCGGATGATCCGCACCATCGCCCGCACCGCGCGGTAGGCCATCACCGAGGCCACGATCAGGAAAAGGACGCTGATCGTGCCCAGGACAATCTGCAGAGGGCCCGTCATTCTCTTCCTCCCCGTACGCCTGGCGGCGTCGATCGACTCCCGTCCGTCACGCGAGGGACGGGTTTGCTCCGGTAAGCGCGCCGCGTGCGACAGCGGAAGGCGAGAGGCGGGGCACGTGTAGGGACGCCCTCCGCACTACTTGTGCGCGATAGCGGCCGGAGGTTAGACGACTGGTCGGTAACTCGGTGGCGGCGCCGCGCGTCCAGGGGCTGTCTGCGGAGCGGCTTCCCCCTTGTGACGACTCCCGAGGGCGCGAGGTCGAAGTCTGCGATGAAGGCCGCGCACAGTTGCCGATACCGCTGCACAATCTCCGGGCCGGATTCGGTCGTGCCGCCGTCGAGAGCGGGCGGGACGTGCCCGGACACGCACCCGAGGCTCCAGGCGCGGTCATCAAGACGACCTCTCCCAGCGAGCTATCGCGCGGGATGCGCTGGCGCGCAAGTACGACAGGAAGTCCCGTGCTTCCAGAAGTCGGTCTCGGTCGTCCCGGGGGGCGAGTTCACGGAAGCCGGCCTCCAGAGCTTCCTCGAGCCTCTCCAGCAGGACGAGGCGACTGGCGAGATAGCGCGGAAGGGGATTCGGCCGGCCCAGCCGGTAGTACCCACTTCGCACACCGGGCTCGCGATCCCGTTGCAAGAGTCCCAGACGGACCAGTTCCTGCACGGCGCCGCTGATCGCAGCCGCGCTGCTGCCGATCCCCTCGGCGAGATCTCGGGCGGTGAGGCGATCCCGACCGTCGGCGAGGGCGTAGGCCAGCACGCGCGAGGCCGTCGTGGACAGACCCAGACGATGCAACTCAGCGGTCAGTCGCTGATGCACCCGCACGGAGTCACGCCCCGCGTCGAGGTCGGCGGGGTGGGGCAGTCCCTCGGTCCGCGGGGACGTCGCCCCCCGCGGTCCCCGGTCCGGACCCGTGTCACCGGGCGAAGCGGCCATCACGACCCCGGGGCGTCGGGTGGGGGGTCGCTGGCATCGATCACCCGAACTCACCTGGCTGAACATGGATGCCCTCACGAGGGCTGCTCTCAGGATGGCGTGACGAACTTGCGATCCGGATCGCCGTGAAGCCGCTGCGCATGCCTTCCACGACATCCTTCTCGTCGAGGGGAGGGAGCGGCTCAGCCTGGTCGGGTCTCATCGCATCGAAGACCAGCGACACGTACCGGCGCCGGTCCGCCGGCGAGGCCGGGGGCGTGGAGAGACCGACGACAAGGATGCTGAGCACCCGCGGGATGTCGTAGGGCTGGAGGTCCGCACGGATCTCGTTGGCCTCCTGCGCGTGCCGCAGGAGAACGGCGAAGGGCTCCAGGAACTCCCTCAGCAGGTCGTCGGTCAGCACCGCGAAGTCCGCCGACGAGGCGATCAATCCACGCTCCCGGTCGAGCAGCTCCAACAGCCGCTCGACGATGAGCAAGAACGACTGCCGGGCACTGCCTTGCGCGCACGAGTGCCGGAGGAGCGGCAGGAGCTCATCTCGCATGATCGACCGGTACACAGCCCGGGTCAGGCTTTCCCGGCTGGAGAAGTGGCGGTACAGGGTGGCCACCCCGACACCGGCTTCGCCGGCGATCTCCTCCAGCGAACCTTGACCACCTGAGGCGAACACCTTGCGGGCAGCCGCGATCAACCGCTCGCTGTTGGCCAGGGCGTCGCGCCGCCGCCCTCCTGTCGCCGATGTCATCGCAGCACTCCCCTCACGCCGACTTGCGGCGGCCCCCGTGGTGCCGCCAAAGCCCCCTCCGCGTCCCGAGCTGACCGCGCTTACGATAGCTTCCTATCACTTCCATTCCGCGGGGCCCGCATGGGCGCTGTGACGCACTGACCGGCTCTGGGGGCTGCGGTGTCGACGTTGCTGTACCGGGTGGGGCGCTGGACCTATCGGCACCCGTTCCGCGTGATCGGGGTGTGGGCGGCGCTCCTCGTCGCGCTCGTCGGCGCCCTGATCCTCAACCCGCCGAAGCTGAGCACCGAGTTCCGGATCGACGGGACGCCGGCGCAGGAGGTGATCGACGAACTGGCCCGGGAACTCCCGGAGGTGTCCGGCGGTCAGGGGTCGCTGGTGTTCCAGGCGCCGGCCGGCGACCGACTGGACTCCGAGCGGTTGGGACCGGTCCTCGCCGAGGCGGTGCAAGGGGTCTACTCGGTTGAGGAGGTCGTCGATCCGGCGGAGCTGATGCAGGCCCAGCAGCAGCCGGGCGCAGCCCCGGCCACCCCGCCGGGGAGCACGCCGGGCGCACCGGGGAACCCGCCCAGCGCCCCGCCGGGCACGCTGGTCGTCGGGGGCCAGCCGGTGCTGGGCGTGACTGTGTCCGAGGACGGCCGGGTGGCACTGTTCCAGTTCCAGTTCGACGACCAGATCTTCGAGCTCCCCCAGGGCACCGTCGCCGACACCGTCGCGGCGGCGGAGGCCCCGGCGGAAGAGGCCGGTGTGGCCGTCCTGCCGGGCGCCACCCTGCAGGAGATCCCCGAGATCATCGGCGTCGGGGAGATCGTGGGGCTCGCCGTGGCCGCCCTCGTCCTCGTCGTCACGCTGGGCTCCGTGGTCGCCGCTGGGCTGCCGCTGCTGACCGCCCTGGCCGGGGTCGGCGCGGGCATCGGCGGCGCCTTCGCGCTGGCCCACCTGTTCGAGCTGAACTCCCTGTCGGTCGTCCTAGCCCTGATGCTGGGGCTGGCAGTGGGCATCGACTACGCGCTGTTCATCGTCAACCGGCAGCGCTGGCTGATCCTGACCCGCGGTCTTGACGCCGGGGAAGCCACGGGCCGCGCCGTGGGCACCGCCGGAAGCGCCGTGTTCTTCGCCGGCACGACTGTCGTCATCGCGCTCACCGCGCTGCTGGTCGTGGGCATCTCCCTGCTGACAGTCATGGCGCTCATCGCCGCCGCGACCGTCGCCATCGCCGTCCTGGTCGCCCTGACCCTGCTCCCGGCCCTGCTGGGTCTCGTGAAGGAGCGCATCTGCTCACCCCGCGCCCGGGCACGCCAGGCGGGACACCGCGACCGCTCCCGCAACCCGGCGCGACGCTGGGTCGGCCTGGTGGTGCGATACCGGTGGGCGGCCGTCGTCCTGGTCACGGCATTCGCCGCGCTGCTCGCCCTGCCGCTGTCCAGCATGCGGCTCGGGATGCCCTCGGCCGAGAGCTACGGCAGCGGCACCCCGCAGCGTGAGGGATACGACCTGGTCGCCGAGGGCTTCGGGGAGGGCTTCAACGGGCCGCTGGTCGTGGCGGCCCGGACGGCCGAGCCCGGCACGCCGATCGAGCCGCCCGCCCTGCAGGAACTGGTGGCCGACCTGAGCGGGATCGACGGCGTCCAGAGCGCCGTGCCGGCCGGCCTCAGCCAGGACGGCACCATCGCGGTACTGCAGGTCGTCCCCACCACCGGCCCGACCGATGAGGCGACCGAGGACCTGGTCGCGGAGATCCGCGACCGCTCCGCGCAGTACGGGGACGACCTGGGGATCACCCTCGGCGTCACCGGCCTGACCGCCATCGGCATCGACATGTCCCAGCGACTGTCCGAGGTGCTGCCGATCTACCTGGCGGTGGTCCTCGGCCTGTCGCTGATCGTCCTGCTGCTGGTCTTCCGGTCCATCCTGGTCCCGGTCAAGGCGACCCTCGGCTTCCTGCTCAGCATCCTCGCGACGTTCGGGGCCACGACCGCCGTCTTCCAGTGGGGGTGGCTCAATCAGGTCTTCGGGCTCGACAGCACCACAGTGGTGATGAGCGTGATCCCGATCATCGCCACCGGCGTGCTCTACGGGCTGGCCATGGACTACCAGATCTTCCTGGTCTCCTCCATCCGCGAGTCCCACGTCCACGGCCACCACGGAACCGACAGCGTCACCGACGGATTCAGCCAGGCCAGCCGGGTGGTGGTCGCCGCGGCGATCATCATGACCGCGGTCTTCGGCGGGTTCATCTTCAACGCCGACCCGATGGTCAAGCAGGTCGGCTTCGCGCTCGCCGTCGGCATCCTCATCGACGCGTTCCTGATCCGGCTGACCCTCGTGCCGGCGGTGATGGCGATGTTCGGCGACCGTGCCTGGTGGCTGCCGGCATGGCTCGACAGGCTCCTCCCCGACCTCGACGTCGAGGGTGACAAGCTCGTCCAGCGGCTCAGCGGCGAGCACGGCGACGTGCCCGAAGCCGCCGAGCCGCCCGGCCGCGAGCCGGCATCGGCCCGAGCGGGGTGACGCGCCCATGATCGGAGTCGACCGGGCGAGCCGGCTCACCCGGACGAGGAACCAACGCCTCGCGCGGTGGGGACGGCGGTTGATCGCCGGATCCGCCGTCGCCTCGGCCACCCTGCCGTGGCTGGCCGACTGGAACCACAGCCACACCTTCGGTCCCGAGTACGGCCCGCACGCCCGGTGGCACGGGACCTCCGAGGTCGTCGGCGCAACCGCGGAGGGACTCATCGCCCTGTGGCTGCTCCGCGCCGCCGACGAGCACCGCCCCGACGAACGCCTGCTCACCGCCGCAGCGCTGCTGCCCATCGCCCGCTGGGCGCCGTTCAACCTCACCCTGCTGGTGCCGGGCACCTCCCCCTACGACCAGCACCGCATCCCCCAACGGGTGCTGGGCATGCCGGCCGCCCTGCTGAGCCAGGACCTCATCGCCGCCACCGCCGCCGCCGGGCTGATGCTCCGCCGCCTCGCCCGCGAACGGGCGTAGGGCGCTGGGACCACTCACGCGGCGCGACAGGGGCGGCGGACCGACAGGCAGGCCCACCGCGCTTCCGAGGTGCTTGTCCTGCACGGGCGGCGCGCAATCGACAGCGAGCGCCTTCAGTCGGCGGTCAGGTCCCCGTCGTGGAGGTGGCGCGCGAAGAATCCGAATATCCGCCGCCAGGCGTCCTCCGCGGACGGATGGTGGTAGCCGAAGCCCCCCACCCGTTCCAGGACGGCGAGCGGCCCGGCGTTGTGCCGGTTCATGAAGGAGTGGCCGGCGTAGGGATACTCCTTGACGTCGTGCTCGACGGCGAGGCTGGTCAGCGCGCCGTCGAGTCGCTCGGCCGCACCCGGCAGCGTCCTGTCGCGGCCCCCGTAGCTGGCCACCACGGGGCAGGCCCCATGCAGCACGCGCTCGAGATCCTGCGGTGTCTGCCCGTAGTTCGGTGCCGCGGCGTCGAAGCCACGAGCCGCCGCGACCAGGGCGAAGCCGCCGCCCATGCAGAAGCCGACGATCCCCATGCTGCCGGTGCAGTCGGATCGTCCCGCGAGCCAGGACCGGGCAGCTTCCAGGTCGTCGAAGGCCGCGCCCTCCCCACGGGACAGCGCCCGGAACGTCGAGCGGAGGCAGCGCACCGGCCCGCCGGCTGTAAACAGGTCGGGGGCGAGTGCCAGGTAGCCTCCGGCAGCAAGCCGGTCGGCCTGCTGCCGGGTGTCGTCGGTCAGACCGAAGGCCTCGTGCACCACCACGACGCCCGGCCACGGGCCCGTGCCGACCGGGGGTACGGCGAGGTACCCCCGCAGCTGCGGCGCGCTCGCGGCCCCGTCGATCGTCGTGTCCGGCATCAGGACCCCCGTGTCGTGTGCCCGTCGGTGAACTGTCGGGCTGCGTGTGGGCCGACCTCACGAGGAGACACGCAGTTCCTCGGCAGCCACCGCCAGCAGGTCGGCGGCCTCCTCCTCCAGGGCGGGCAGTCGGGCGGCCGCCTCCGTGGCGGCGGCGACCCGGTCCGGCAACGGGACGTCCGCGGTCGCGGCACGAGCCAACCGGCTCCACGCCTCGGCACACCTGTCGTACGCCCGGCCCGCCCGCGCGCTGACCGAGCTCCCCGCCCGCCACGCCACGTCGTGGCAGCAAGCCACCTGGAGCCGGCGGAAGAGCCCACCGCCCGTGCCGGCCTTCTCGACGAACACCGGGAGGGCCGCCAGCGCCGCCTCCAGGGTCACGATGTCCCACACCTGCGGCCACGAGGCCAGGTCGTCGGCGAACAACCGGATCCCGGCGAGCCCCGACGCGCTGATCGAGCCCGGCGGCAGGTCGGAGGAGTCCGCGATCCCCGGACCGCCGTGCCGTATCCCGGCCGCCGCGGCGGCGAACGCCTCGGCGGCGACTGACCTCAGATCCGGCAGCCGCTCCGGCCAGTCGACAGCGAAGGTGGCGTGACGCGTCGGCGCCGGGAACCCGGTCGAGCCGCGCGCACGGGCCAGCGCTGCGTAGGGCACCTCCTGGACGTCCTCGCGGTCGTTGTCCACGACATAAGCGACCTGCCGCTCGTCGTCGTAGCCGACCACCACGACGTCGTGCCGGCTCATCTGCAGCCGGACGCGCAAGTAGGGCAGTTCGGCGATGTCCGCCCAGACCATGACCGGCCGGCCGGCGGTCAGCTCGTCACGGACCCAGCGCCATCCCAGCGCCGCGTCGTCGGTCCGCCGCACCTCTACGTGGGCACCGAGGCGTCGCAGCAGGTCGACCTCCATGTCCCCGCCTCGGCCGACGAGGTAGATCGGCGGGACCAGGCCCGGCACCCGCAGATAGTTGAAATCCAGCCCCCCACCGAGGCCGAAGACCAGTCCCTCGGCGAGTGCCTCCCCTCCCCAGTCGAGCCCCGCCCAGTCCAGCAGGTCGCGGAGTGCTCCGGACCCGCAGTGCCCGGCCATGCGATGCGGATAGGTCTCCAGCAGCCCTCGCCCGCTCACGGCGCCACCGGCGCCGCGTCCCCACCGCCACGGTCGAAGTGCTCCAGCCCGACCACGACGAACAGAGCGGACGCCTCCACCACGACCCCTCCCCCCTCGTCGGTGCCCTGCGCCCGGACGAAGAGTTTGCGGCCCTCCCGACGCTGCACACCTGCCTCCAGCAGGTACGGGGTCCCGAGCAGCACCGGAGCCCGGTACCCGACCTCGAGGTGACGGGTGACCGCGGGCTCCCCGATCAGGTACAGCAGAAAGCCGAACAGGTCGTCCAGCACCGTCGCCACCGCGCCACCGTGTGCGATGCCCGGCGCACCGACGTGCCGCTCGTCGAAGACGTGTCTCGCCCGCACGGCGTCCCCCTCCCGCCAGACCTGCATCTGATGCCCGTGCGGGTTCTCCGGGCCGCAGCCCAGGCACCGAGCATGGTGCGGCGGCAGGGGCCCGGCATGGTCGTGCCGGGCAAAACCCTCCGACCAATCCCCGATCACCGGATCCACGTCATCACCCCTGCTTCCTGTCGCGCACCAGCTCGCCTGCGCCCTCATGTCTGCACACTGCCCGCCGGCGGCCGTGGCCGGAGGGAGCAGAACTCCGACGCCGGGACCGAACCCGAAGTGGAGGGCCAGTTACCCCGTCGCGGGTGATCGGCCATGACGTCATTCCTGCCCCTCGCCCGTTCCGCCGACACCGCGTGCCGTCGGCCACGATCAGCGCCGTACCGCGTGCTCTCCTCCGCCGTGCTGCTGCCGCAGCACCGTCTTGAGCACCTTGCCGGTGGCGTTGCGCGGCAACTCGGGGACGAACTCCACGCGGGTGGGGCACTTGAAGTGCGCGAGCCGCTCCCGTGCGTAGGCGATGAGTTCCTCCGCCGTCGTCCCGGCGCCGTCCTGGAGCGCGACCACGGCCACCGGGGTCTCACCCCAGCGGTCGTCGGGGACCCCCACGACAGCTACCTCACGGATCGCGTCGTGCCTGTAGAGGACCTGCTCGACCTCGATCGGGTACACGTTCTCGCCGCCGCTGATGATCATGTCCTTCTTGCGGTCGACCAGGGTGATAAACCCCTCGCCGTCCATGCGGCCCAGGTCGCCGGTGTGGAACCAGCCGCCGCGGAACGCCTCGGCCGTGGCCTCCGGTAGACCCCAGTAGCCGGCGAACACGTTCGGGCCGCGCAGGACCAGCTCCCCGACCTCATCGGCGGGCTGGTTTCTGTCCGTGTCATCGACGATGCGGGCCTGGACGTGGAAGACCGCCCGGCCGATGGAGCCCGCCTTCTCCTTGACGTGGTCGGCGTCCAGGACCGACACGAGCGGAGCGGTCTCGGTCATCCCGAAGCCCTCCTGGAAGGGCAGGCCCTTGCCCTGGAAGAAGTCGATGACCGGCAGCGGGCACGGCGCTCCCCCCGAGACGGCGAGCTCCAGCGACGACAGGTCGTAGCCGTCGAAGCCGGGCACCGACATGAGCGCCGCCCACATCGCCGGCACCATGAACTGCACGGTGGCCCGCTCCCGCGACATCACCTCCAGAGTCCGGATCGGGTCGAAGGACGGCAGCACCACATTGGTTCCACCGACGTACAGCAGCGGCAGGGTGTGGACCCCCAGTCCGCCGATGTGGAACATCGGTGCCACTGTCACGGTGACGTCGCTTTCCCGCAGACCCCGGCCGAAGGAGAGGCTGTTCACGACGTTCCACAGGTGGTTGTCGTGGGTCAGCATCGCGCCCTTGGGACGCCCGGTCGTCCCCGACGTGTACATCAGGCACGACAGATCCCGCCGATCGACGTCGCTGTCCACGGGCCGGGGCTCGCCGCCGGCCAACACCTGCTCGTAGTCCAACTCCCCGTCCTCGCCCTCCCCGCCGACCAGCAGGCGGGACCGGACCCGGACGCCGTCAGCCGCGAGCGCTGCGCGCGCCACCGGGGCGAGGGGCGCGGAGTACACGAAGGTGTCCGACCCCGAATCGGCCAGGAGGTGGGAGACCTCGGCCGGCGCGAGCCGCACGTTCATCGGGACGAACACCGCCCCCAGCTTCGCCGTGGCCAGCATCGTCTCGAGGAACGCGGCGCTGTTCAGGAGCAGCCCGGCGACACGGTCACCCCGGCGGACCCCCAGCGCGCGCAGTGCCCGGGCCAGCTGGTCGGTCCGCCCGTCGAGGTCTGCGTAGGTCAGCCGTCGCTCACCCTCGACCAGCGCGACCCGGTCCCCGGAGAGGAAGGCCCTCGTGGCGACCCAGCTACCGATCCCCTTGTCCATATGCCGTCCTCCCCGAGAGCCCACAGTCCGGTGACCTGACTCACGGGCAGCTTGGCCAGACTTGACGGTTCCGTCAAGATGAGGCTCCACGCGACCGTCGGATGAAGGGACGAGGCATGACGTCGGCAGGACCGGCATCCCCTCCAGCCACCGCGCGTGGCCGTCGCACCCGGTCGGCGCTGCTGGCGGCCGGGCGGGAGCTGTTCGAGGAGTGCGGCTTCTCGGCCGTCGGTATCGACGCGGTGGCGCAGCGCGCCGGGGTCTCCCATGGCACGTTCTACACGTGGTTCGACTCCAAGGAGATGTTGCTCCGCGAGATCATCTCCGAGGTCGCCGCGGACATCTTCTCCGCAACTTCGATCGGTAGCCGCCTGCCGGCGGACGCGGCGCATGCGCGGATCGAGGCGGCGAACCGGTCCTTCCTGCGTGCGGTGACCCGACACTCCCGCATCCTGCGGGTGCTGGACTCGCTGGCGGACACGCGGGAGGACTTCCGCCGGCTGCGGCTGGAGATCCGGGAGTCGTTCGTCCAACGCGGGATGGAGGGCCTGATCCGGCTGCAGGAGCTGGGGCTGGCCGATCCGCACCTGCCGCCGCGGGCGACGGCCAGCGCTCTGGGCGCGATGGTGGAGTCCTTCGCCCACCTGTGGCAGGACCCGGTGGAGGGGCTCGACGAGGCGGCGGCAGTCGACGTCCTCACCCGGTTGTGGGCCGGGGCGATCGGTCTGCCGCCGCGGGCCTGGCCCGGCGGCGACAGGCCGGGGGCTGGCTGACCGGACGGCCACGGGCCCAGATGGCGTGGATGGGTGGCCGGCGAGTCAGTGCTGCACCCAGCGCCACGGCGTCTCTCGGCTGCGCCGCACCCGTGCTCTGCTCTCCAGGAGGACCAGGTGCGCCAGGGTCTCGGCGACAGCGGCTCTCCGCATGAAGCCGGAGATCTGGTCCCAGGGCCGCGACCAGGTCAGCGCGGCGGTCAGCTCCCACGTCGTGGGCGCCGTCTTTGCGGCAGCGCGGATCTCCTCCAGCCGCGCGTCGTGGTGCGCCACGAGCGCCGACACGCGCGCCGCGAGGCCGGCGAAGCGGTACTCGTGCGCGGGCAGCACCTCGCGCACGTCCGAGTCCAGCGCTCCCACACGCGCCAGCGAGTCGATGAAGTCGGCCAGCGGGTTGCCGGGCGACTGAGCGTGCACCCCGATGTTGGGCGTGATGCGGGGCAGGACGTGGTCGCCGGAGAAGAGAAGGCGACGACGGTCCTCGTGGAAGCAGAGGTGGCCGGGCGAATGGCCGGGGGTGTGCACTGCACGCAGATCCCATCCGGCCAGTGGCAGCCGGTCGCCGTCGCGGATCAGGCGGTCGGGTTCGGCCTGGCGGACGTAGTCGGTGATCGCCAGGGAGGCGCCGGCCAGAGCGCCGAGCTCGTCCTCGGGCACGCCGCAGTTCCGCAGCAGCGCGGCCATGTCGTCGAGCAGGTCGGTGATGCCGGCCCCGTACCGGGCGGGCAGCAGCGCGGCGTCGTCGGGATGCAGTCCCACCCAGGCACCGGACGCCTCGCGGACGCGGCCGGCCAGGCCGTAGTGGTCGGGATGGATGTGCGTCACCATCACGCCGCGGACATCGCCGATCGCGTGCCCCGCGGTAGCGAGCCCGTGGGTCAAGGCCTGCCAGGCGTCGTCGGTGTCCCATCCGGCGTCGATCAGGGCCAGGCCGTCGTCCAGTTCGAGGGCGTAGACCAGCACATAGCGCAGCGGGCTGTCGGGGATGGGGACGGGAATGGACCACAGCCCCTGCTGGACCATCTCGACCGGGGGCAGGACCTTCTCGGCCCAGGCCCGTTCCTGTTCGGTACCGGTGACCCGCAGCGGGCGGGCGGGCTCCGAGGTCACAGGCCCATCCGCTTGCTGATGACCTCGTTCATGATCTCGTTCGTCCCGCCGCCGATGCCGAGGATCCGCGCGTCGCGGTAGTGGCGCTCCACCTCCGACTCCCGCATGTAGCCCATGCCGCCGAAGATCTGCACCGCCTCATCGACCA
The DNA here is from genome assembly GCF_021699055.1 of Blastococcus sp. MG754426. Taxonomy (GTDB): domain Bacteria; phylum Actinomycetota; class Actinomycetes; order Mycobacteriales; family Geodermatophilaceae; genus Blastococcus. The sequence goes on from NZ_SSXC01000004.1 coordinate 19,098, forward strand.
CGAAGTCGCAGGCGTAGACGGCTGTATTCTTCGCCATCGACACCTCGGTGACGACGTCCTCGCCGGCCAGGTACCGCTGCGTGACCGCCCGCGTGTAGCAGCGGGCCACGTCGACCTGACGGGCCATCTCGGCGAGCTTGTGCCGGATCACCTGGCGGGAGGACAGCGGCCGCCCGAAGGTCTCCCGGTCCCGCGCCCACGCGAGCGCCAGATCCAGGGCGCGAGCTGCGGTCGCGTAGGCCTGGACGGCCAGGCCGATCCGCTCGCTCTGGAACTGCTGCATGATCTGCACGAACCCGGAGTTCTCCGCGCCGACCAGGTTCGCGACCGGCACCCGCACGTCGGTGAAGGCCAGCTCGGCGGTGTCGCTGCACCGCCAGCCCATCTTGTCCAGCCGCCGGGACACTGTGAACCCCGGCGTGTCCGTGTCGATGACCAGCAGTGAGACTCCACCGTGACCGGGTCCGCCGGTACGCACGGCGGTGGTCACGAAGTCAGCGCGGACGCCGCTGGTGATGAACGTCTTGGCGCCGTTGACCACGTATTCGTCGCCCTCGCGCACCGCGCGGGTGCGCAGATTCGCGACGTCGGAGCCTCCGCCCGGCTCCGTGACCCCCAGAGAGCCGATGAGCTCGCCGGCCAGCGTCGGCCGGACGTAGCGGTCGACCAGCTCCGGGCTGCCGTGCGCGGCGATGTGCGGAACGGCGATGCCATGGGTGAACAGGGAGGCGCAGACGCCGGTGGAGCCGCCGCCGTGCAGGATCTCCTCGGTGATGATGGCCGAGTCGATCGGGTCGCCGCCGCTGCCGCCCACCTCCTCGGCGAACCCGACGCCGAGGAGCCCGACGTCGGCCGCCTTCCGGTGCAGCTCCCGCGGCAGCTCACCGGCCAGTTCCCACTCCTCCATGTGCGGTGCGATCTCGCGGGACACGAAGTCGCGGGCCAGCCGCCGCAACGCCACCCGCTCAGGCGTGCTCCACGGGTCCCCCACGGGCGCGAGGACATCGGTCTCGGTCATGCGGCTCCTCCTCCGGTCGGTGCTCCCGCCGGTGACACCCAGGCGGGCAGGCGCTTGTCCAGCAGCGCGGCGATGCCCTCCCGCGCTTCGGCCGAGAGGAACCGCTCGGCGGAGACCTCGGCCATCCGGCGGAGGTCCTCCTGCAGGTCAGCGCCCGGGATGTCCCGCAGCAGCTGCTTGGTGATGGCCAGCGCCTCGGGGGCTCCCCGGCTCAGCTGCCCGACCAGCGAGTCGACTGTCTCGTCCAGCTCGTCGTCGGCCACCGCACGGTCCAGCAGGCCGGCCTCCCGGGCACGCACCCCGTCGAACTGCTCGCCGGTGAGGAACAGCTCGCGCGCGGCGCGGCGGTCCATCCGGCGCAGGACTGGCACGGCGATGATGGCCGGGGCCACGCCGATGCGGACCTCGCTGAACCCGAACGTCGCGCCCGCGAGACCCACCGCGAGGTCGCAGGCTGCGACCAGGCCCAGCCCGCCGGCGCGCGCGGCCCCGTTGACCCGCGCCACCACCGGCTTGGGCCCCTCCATGATCAGCGTGAGGACCTCCGGCAGGTTGCCCCCCGGCCGCACGCCCGTCCGCTGCTCCTTGAGGTCCGCGCCGGAGCAGAACACCGGCCCGGCCCCGGTGAGGACGAGGACGCGCACGGCGGGCTGGCCCATCGTCTGCCGCAGCGCGGAATGCAGCTGCTCGAGGAGCGCGGCTGACAGCGCGTTGCGGTTGTGCGGCGAGTCCAGGGTGACCACCGCGGCGGGCCCACGGTGGTCGACGTGGACCAGCTCCTGATCAGCCACGGAACCGCGCTCGCAGCTCGTGCTTCTGGATCTTGCCCGTCGCCGTCTTGGGCAGGCCGGCGAGGACCTCGATCCGCTTCGGGACCTGGAAGCCGGCCAGGTGCTCGCGGCAGAACGCGGTCAGCCGCTGCGCGAGGTCGGCGGGGTCGGCGGCGCGGTCGGCGGCGACGACGACAGCTGTCACAGCCTCGCCCCACTGGTCGTCGGGCACCCCGATGACAGCGGCCTCGGTGATCTCCGGGAAGCTCAGCAGCACCCGCTCGACCTCCACGGAGGAGACGTTCTCCCCGCCGGTCTTCACCATGTCCTTCACCCGGTCGGTGAACCAGAGGACAGCCTCCTCGTCGAGGTGGCCCACGTCGCCGCTGTGGAACCAGCCGTGGGCGAAGGCCGCGGTGTTCGCCGCCGGGTTGTTCCAGTAGCCGCTCATCACGTGCGGACCCCGGTAGACGATCTCCCCCGTCTCGCCCCGGGGAAGCAGGTCCCCGGCCGGTCCCATGATCCGGGTGTCGACAGTCACCACCGCCGGGCCCCACGAGGCGCTCTTCGTGTCCTGGTGAGCGGGCCACTGGAGCACCGTGGCCGGCACGCACTCGGTCTGCCCCGAGCCCAGCAGCACGTCGGCGCCGGGGAACGCGGCGGCGATCTGGCCGATCCGCTCCTGCGGCATCGGCGCCATGGCGTACATGCAGAGCCGGACCGAGGACAGGTCCCGCTCGTCCAGCCCGGGGGTGGCGAGCACCGCGGCCCACATCATGGGGAGGAGGAGCAGGTGCGTGGCGCGGCGGCTCTCCACGACGTCCAGGTAGGACCGGGGCTCGAACCCACCGGGCAGGATCGCCGTTCCGCCGGTCAGCAGCACGGGCAGCAGCAGCGTGTCCAGCGCGGTGGTGTGGAACAGCGGGAGCACGATCGGGGCCACGGAGAACTCGTGCCCGTGCCGGTGACCCACCTGCAGCGCATTGCTCAGTGCCGCCACGTGGACGGCCAGGTGGCTGGTCAGCACGCCCTTGGGCCGGGCCGTCGTGCCGGAGGTGTAGAGGCAGTGCAGGGTGTCGCGGTCCTCCACCACCACCTGCAGCGGGGTGGGGTCCGCGGCCACGTCGTCCCAGCGCAGCACCGGACGACCGGCCACCGAGGCCGGCGCCTCCCCGGTGACCACCACTGTGGTGACCTGCGGCAGGTCGGGCAGCACCTGCTCGAGGATCGGGACGAACGCGGGATCGGCGACCACCGCCCGCGCGCCGGAGTCGCCCAGGATCCACGCCACGTCGTCGGCGGGCAGCATCAGGTTGACCGGCAGGGCGACCAGCCCGGCCTTGGCGCAGCCGAAGAACGTGGCCACGAACCGCCACGAATTCCCCAGCAGGAAGGCCACTGGCTGCTGGCGCTGCAGACCGGCGTCGAGCAGCCCGCGCCCGAATGCCTCGGCGGCGGCGTCGAGCCCTGCGTAGCTGATCTCCTCGGCGCCGTCGGCGACGGCGGTCCGATCGGGGAACTGGAATGCCGAGCGGGTGAGCATGTCCCCCACCGACAGACGGGTGGCCAGATTCAGCTGGAGGGGATCGATCCCGGACAGGTCAGGACGCATCAGGTTCTCCTCGGTCGGGCGCGGGTTGGTCCTCCACCACGGCGAGCACGGCGCCGGTCTCCACCTGCTGGCCGACGGTGACGTGCAATGCGGTGACCACGCCTGCCGTGGGGGCGGTCACCGGGTGTTCCATCTTCATCGCCTCGAGCACCAGCAACGGCTGCCCCGCCGTCACCCGGTCGCCCTCGGCAACGGCGACCCGGGTCACCGAGCCCGGCATGGCGGCGGTCAGCGACCCGGGCGGGATGGCGGCACTGGGGTCGGGGAAGCGCGGCAGCTCGACAAGCGCGGTGGACCCACCCGGCTCGTCGACGTAGCAGCTGTCGCCGGCCACGTGCACCTCGAAGGCGGAGCGCAGGCCGCCGGCCTCCAGCTCGATCAGCACCCTGCCCGGCGCCAGCACCTCGGCGCCCAGCAGCGTCGCCTCCACGGGGGTGCCGTCCACGTCGGCAGCCAGGCCGCCTCTATCGAGGCGGTACCGCACGGTCCCGGCGTCGAAGACAGTGGTCTGCGCCTGCGTCGGGTTGTTGCGCCACCCCGACGGCAGGCCGGCGAGCACCGGCGCGGTGGCGCGCCGCAGCGCCGCCCCCGCGAGGGCGGCCGCGAGCGCGTGCAGTCGCAGCCGTTCGGCGTCCACCAGGGGTGCGGCCAGCACGTCCAGGCCGTGCCGGTCCAGGAAGCCGGTGTCGGTCTCACCGGCGAGGAACGCCCCGCTGCGCAGCACCCGCACGAGCAGGTCACGGTTGGTGGTCAGCCCGTGCAGCCTGGCGCGTTCGAGCGCGCCGGCCAGGGCCAGCGCGGCCGAGGTCCGGTCCGGCGCCCAGGCGATGACCTTGGCCAGCATCGGGTCGTAGTGCACGCCCACCTCGCCGCCGGGGGCGACACCGCTGTCCAGCCGGATGCCCGGCCCGTGGGGCAGCCGGAACTCGGCGTCGGCGGGGACGTGGAAGTCCTCGAGCCGCCCTGACTGGGGCAACCAGTCCCGGGCCGGGTCCTCGGCGTAGAGGCGGACCTCGATCGCCGCCCCGTTCAGGGGAGGCCGCAGCGCCGAGTCGGGCAGCGGCCGGCCAGCGGCGACGTCGAACTGCAACCGGACCAGGTCCAGGCCGGTGACCGCCTCGGTGACCGGGTGCTCCACCTGCAGGCGGGTGTTGACCTCGAGGAAGTAGAAGTCGCCCTCATCGTCGAGCAGGAACTCCACGGTGCCGGCGCCGACGTAGTCGATGGACCTGGCCGCGGCGACAGCGGCGGCCTGCAGCCGCTCCCGCAGCTCGGGGCCGACCGCCGGGGACGGCGCCTCCTCGATCACCTTCTGGTGGCGCCGCTGGATGGAGCACTCCCGCTCGAACAGCGCCACCGTCGTGCCGTGGCTGTCGCCGAAGACCTGGACCTCGACGTGCCGGGGCCGCTCGAGCAACCGCTCCAGGAAGACAGTGCCGTCGCCGAAGGCCGAGGCAGCCTCTCGGCGGGCACCCTCTACCGCCTCGGCCAGCTCCCCGGGACGGCGGACCTCCCGCATGCCGCGGCCGCCGCCGCCGAAGGACGCCTTGACCAGCAGCGGGTAGCCGACGTCGGCGGCGGCCTTCTCCAGTTCCGATCCGGACAGCCCGGTGGCGTCCACGCTGGGCAGGGTGGGCACCTCGGCCTCCTGCATGCGGGCCTTGGCGGCCAGCTTGCTGCCCATGGCGTCGATGGCCTCGGCGCTCGGGCCCACGAAGACCAGCCCCGCCGCCTGCACGGCGCGGGCGAAGTCGGCGTTCTCGGAGAGGAAGCCGTAGCCGGGGTGCACGCAGTCAGCGCCGGCCCGCAGCGCGGCCGCCACGATGGAGTCGATGCGCAGGTAGGTCTCCGCCGGGGTGTTGCCCGGCAGCCGGACCGCGATGTCCGCGTCGGCCACGAACGGCGCGGACGCGTCGGCGTCGGAGTACACGGCCACCGTGCGCATCCCCATGGCCCGCGCGGTGGCGAACACGCGACGGGCGATCTCCCCGCGGTTGGCCACCAGGACGCTCGTCAGGTTCCGGGGAGCGGTCACAGCCTGAACACCCCCCATCCGTCGTGCAGACCTCGGACAGGGGCGTTGTGGATCGCCGACAGCGCCAGCCCGAGGACGGTCCTGGTGTCGCGCGGATCGATGATCCCGTCGTCGTAGACCCGGCCCGAGAGGAACAGCGCCAGCGACTCCGCCTCGATCTGCTGCTCCACGGCGGCCCGCATCGCCGCGGCGGCCTCCTCGTCGTAGTCGCGCCCGCGGGCCTGTGCGCTGGCCCGGCCCACGATGTCCAGCACGCCCGCGAGCTGCGCCGCCCCCATGACGGCGCTCTTCGCGTTGGGCCAGGTGAACAGGAAGCGGGGGTCGTAGGCCCGGCCGCACATGCCGTAGTTGCCCGCGCCGTAGGACGCGCCGATGTTCACGGTGATGTGCGGGACCGAGCTGTTGGACACCGTGTTGATCATCTTGGAGCCGGCCTTGATGATGCCGTCCTGCTCGTACTCGGTGCCGACCATGTAGCCGGTCGTGTTCTGCAGGAACAGCAGTGGGGTGTCGACCTGGTTGGCCAGCTGGATGAACTGGGCCGCCTTCTCGGCGTCCTGCCGGAACAGCACACCGCGCGCGTTGGCCAGCACGCCGATCGGGTAACCGTGGATGCTCGCCCACCCGGTGACCAGCGACGTCCCGTAGAGGGGCTTGTGCTCGTCGAAGCGGCTGCCGTCGACGATCCGGGCGAGCACGTCACGGGGGTCCAGCGGCTGGCGTAGGTCCGCCGGCGCCAGGTCCAGCAGCTCCTCGGGGTCGAACAGCGGAGGGTCTGCCGGCCGGGACGGGCCCGGGCCGGCCTTGCGCCAGTTGAGGTTGCGCACGATCCGACGGCCCAGCCGGATGGCGTCGACCTCGTCGACGGCGAGGTGGTCGGCGCTGCCGGAGATCCGGGCGTGCATCGACGCCCCGCCGAGGGATTCCTCGTCGGCCTCCTCGCCGGTGGCCATCTTCACCAGCGGCGGGCCGGCGAGGAACACCTTGCTCCGCCCGTCGATCATCACCACGTGGTCGCTCATGCCGGGCACGTAGGCGCCGCCGGCGGTGCTGTTGCCGAAGACCAGGGCCACGGTGGGGATGCCCGCCGACGACAGCCGGGTGAGGTTGCGGAAGCCGCGGCCGCCGGGGATGAAGATCTCCGACTGGGTGGGCAGGTCGGCTCCCCCGGACTCCACCAGGCTGATGAACGGCAGCCGGTTGGTCTCGGCGATCTCGTGCGCGCGCTGGGTCTTGCGGAAGGTGTAGGGGTTGGATGTGCCGCCGCGCACAGTCGGGTCGTTCGCCGAGATCATCACCTCGACGCCCTCCACGACCCCGATGCCGGTGACCACGCTGGCCCCCACCGGGAAATCGGTGCCCCAGGCGGCGTACGGGGACAGCTCGAGGAACGGGCTGTCCCGGTCCAGCAGGAGCTCGATGCGTTCGCGGACCGCCAGCTTGCCGCGCTTGCGGTGGCGAGCCAGGGCGCTCTCGCTGCCGCCCAGGTTGGCCAGGGCACGCTGCTCGTCGAGCTCCGCGAGGCGCTCGAGCAACGCGGCACGGTTCTCCGCGGCGCGCTCGGCGAGGATGGTCACACTCGTCCTTCCGGGAGCAGGGACACAGGGACGTCGACCACGCGGGAGCGCAGCCACTCCCCCACGGCCTTGGCCTGGGCGTCGAAACGGGTGCCGGCGGCGACACCCTCGCCCAGCAGGCCGTGGATCTGGAACAGCACCGCCCGCAGCCCCGGCAGGAGCTCGCGGGTGACAGGAAGGCCGGCCGCCTCGGGCAGCAGCTCGCGCAGCCGCTCCTCGGTGAGGAAGTTCGCCAGCCAGGCGTAGCCCTCGTCGTTCCGGGCGTACACGCCGAGGGTGGCCGCCCCTCCCTTGTCGCCGCTCCGGGCGCCGACCACCCGGCCGAGTGGGACGCGGCGGGTGGGGCCGCCCGGCGACGGCCCACCGCCGGCCACCTGTTCCGCGGGCTCGTCGTCGTGGGCGCCGGCCGGCCAGGACCGCGCCGAGGGAACTGTCTCAGTGCCCCCGTCGGGCAGACCCACCAGCTGGTCGACGTCCTCGGCCGGCACCCAGGCCGGCGCGTACACGCCGTAGGCCGACGGGCTGGGCGGGGCGGTGGTGGCGAAGAAGCCAGGGATGCTGGCGAGCCCCAGCTCGATGACCGGCACCGTGAACGCCTTGCCCACCTTCTCCCGGTCCGGATCCTTCACAGTCACGTGCAGCAGGGCGCTCGCCTCCTCCTCGGAGCCGGCGTCCGGGGAGTCCGTGCGCGCCAGGGTCACGACGGCCTCGGCCACCCCCTCCAGCGCGGGAGCCAGCTGCCGGCGCAGCAGCTCCACCTTGCTGTCGATGTCCAGGCCCGCCAGCGGCAGGGTCATGGAGTTGCGGAAGCCGCCGAGACGGTTCGTCGCCACCTTCAGCCACCCGCGCGGCGGGAGCCCGCGGGCACCGGCGATCTCGACCCGATCACGCCCCAGCTGCCGAAGCTCGAGCTGGTCGAACCTGGTGATGACGTCCGGCCCGCCGTAGCGGCTGCCGGTGCACTCGTAGAGCAGCTGCTCTGTGACGGTTCCGACGGTGACAGCTCCCCCGGTGCCGGGGTGCTTGGTGATCACGGCGGTCCCGTCGGCGGCGATCTCGGCGAGCGGGAAACCGATGCGGTCCAGGCAGCCGGGGTCGGCGTCGAGCAGCTCGGCGAAAAAGCTGAAGTTGCCGCCGGTGGCCTGCGCGCCGCATTCGAGCACGTGCCCGGCGACGGTCGCCCCGGCGAGCGCGTCGAGGTCACCGGGGCCCCAACCGTGGTGCCAGGCCGCCGGGCCGACGACCACGCTGGCGTCGGTGACACGACCTGTGACGACGACGTCGGCGCCGGCCTCCAGCGCCCGTACGATGCCCCAGCAGCCGAGGTAGGCGTTCGCGGTGAGCGTGTCGGGGAACTCCCCGGCCCCCGCGGCCCCGTCACCGTCCGCCGGTGGCCGCTCACCGGCCCGCAGGCGGCCGGCGGAGCTCAGCTCGACGAGCCGGGGCAGCAGATCGTCACCGCTGACAGTGGCCACCCGGACCTCGACCCCGAGCCGCGTGCCGAGTTCACGGACCGCGTCGGCCAGCCCTCGCGGGTTCAGCCCGCCGGCGTTGCTGACGATCCGAACCCCCCGGCTGAGTGCGTCGCCGAGGCAGTCCTCGAGCTGGGTGAGGAACGAGCGCGCGTACCCGGCGGCCGCGTCGCCGGCACGCTGCCGGCCGAGGATGAGCATGGTGAGCTCGGCCAGGTAGTCGCCTGTCAGGACGTCGACGTCGCCGCCGTCGAGCATCTCCCGCATTGCGGAGAGGCGGTCGCCGTAGAAACCGGAGACGTTGGCCACCCGCAGCGGCGCGCTCATCGCAGCGGCTCCCGCCCGGCTCCGGGGGGGCCGGCGAAGGCTTGCGCGATCCGGGCCCATTCCTGCGCCGCCGCCCCCCGCACTGTCAGCGCCACGTCGTCGCGATGCCGGCGCTGGGTGACCAGCAGGCAGAAGTCCAGCGCCGGGCCGCTGATCACGTCCGCCGCCTCGGGCGGGCCCCAGGTCCAGCTCTGGCCGTCCGGCCCGGTCAGCTCGAGCCGCACCGGGGCTTCGGGCATGGTCGCGCCGCGGGCCGCGTAGGAGAACTGGCGCGCCCGGTAGCCGATCTCGGCGACCTCGCGCAGCCGGGAGGTGGCCGGACGCTGCTGCCCGAGCGCGTCCACGACGTCCTGCCCGTGGGCCCAGGTCTCCATCAACCGGGCGGTGACGAACGAGGCGGGGCTCATGGGCGGGCCGAACCACGGGACGCGCACCCCCGGCTCGACCCCGCGCAGCGCCGCGGCCAGCTCCGCCCGCCCGGTGCGCCAGCGGTCCAGGACCGCGGCCGGCTCCAGCGCCCGGCCTTCCAGCGTGCGCTGCTCGACGTAGTCGCCGCCGTCGGCGAACACTCGCTGCACCAGCGCGGTGAAGGCGTCCGGATCGGTGACAGCCAGCCGGGCGTCGGCGTCGAAGAAGGCGAGGTGGTTGATGGTGTCCCGGATGTCCCAGCCGACCGCGGGGGTAGGAGTACTCCAGGCGGCGGGCTCCAGCGGCGCCACTCGGGCGTCCAGGTCGGCGCACTCTGCCTCGAGGTCGCCGACGAGTTGCTCCAGCAAGGCGGTGCCGGTCGCCGTCATGCCGTGAACCCATCCATCCGCGCCAGCACCTGGAGCATCACCTCGTCGGCGCCGCCGCCGATGGAGGCCAACCGGGTGTCCCGGAAGAACCGGGAGGTCCAGGTCTCCTCCATGTAGCCCATGCCGCCGTGGAACTGGATGCAGGTGTCGGCCACCTCGCGCAGCAGCCGGCCGGCTGTCAGCTTGGCGACTGTCGCCTGCCGGGTGACGTCCTCCCCGGCCAGGTACGCCTCTGCGCAGGCGTAGTTGTGCGACTGCAGCAGGTCCACCTGCGCGGACAGCTCGGCCAGCCGGAAGGCGAGGTACTGGCTGGCCATGAGCGGCCCGCCGAACGCCTGCCGCTGCTTGAGGTAGTCGCGGGTGCGCTCGAGGGCGTGCCGGCAGCTGGTCACCGCGCCGTAGGCGACGAACATGCGTTCGACCACGAACTGCGCCATCTGCTGCTGGAAGCCGCGCCCGACCTGGCCGATCGTGTTGGACACCGGGACCCGGACGTCGTCGAAGAAGAGCTCGGCGGTGTCGGAGGACCGGTTGCCGAGCTTGTCGAGCGTCCGCGAGACGGAGAAGCCGGGCGTGCTCGTCTCCACGATGATCTGGGACATGCCGCGGTGGCCGCCCTCGTCGGAGGTGCGGGCGAGCAGACACAGCCAGTCGGCCTGGGTGCCGTTGGTGATGTAGAGCTTGCTGCCGTTGATCACCCAGTCGTCGCCGTCGCGCACGGCTCGGGTGCGCAACCCGGCCACGTCGGAGCCGGCGGCCGGCTCGGTCACCGCGATGGAGCAGACCGCCGTGCCACGGATGGCCGGCTCCAGGTAGCGGCGCTTGAGCTCGTCGCTGCCGAACTCGTGCAACGACGGCGTGGCCATCATCGTCTGCACGCCGATGGCCATCGGGATCCCCGCGCACCCGGAGCGGTGCAGCTCCTCGACGAGGATGACCGAGTACATGTGGTCGGCCCCCTGCCCGCCGTACTCGGGGTCGTACTCCAGGCCCAGCAGCCCGAGCTCGCCCAGTTTCGGGAAGAGCTCGTGCGCCGGGAAGATGCCGGCGCGCTCCCACTCGTCGACGTGCGGGGCGATCTCCTTCTCGACGACGTCCCGGACCAATGTCCGGAAGGCGCGGTGCTCGTCGGTGAAGCGCACGGAGGCTCCTGCGGGTCATGGGCGCTGGCCACGGAGACAAACTTGACGACCCCGTCAGGTTAGCCATCTGGCGATGTGGCGCACAACACCCCGGGTCGGCTTTCTGGCGGGCCCGCCCCTTTGGCGGCGCGGCTTCGTCGAATGGTTCAGCGACCGGCCGCTCCCGATCATCGGAGCCACCTTCCTGACCACCGGCGCTGCTCGGCTCCGGGTGATCACCCGTGGGTGGGTGACCCGCTGGATCCTGGCCCCGACCTTCCCGCTCGTCATCGCCCGGCGGCAGCGCCCAGCGGGGGCTCGGGAGTCATGGCAGGGTTCTGGCGAACGTGGGACGGAGCGGCGGAGGAGCTCATGCCCGAGCGGGCGGTCGAGGGGCAAGCGCGAGAGGCCGATGTCAGCGGCGTCCGGGTCCTGCTGACGGGCGGTACCAGCGGGCTGGGGCTGGGCATGGTGCGGGCCCTGGTGACCGGCGGGGCCTCGGTGGTCCTGACCGGCCGGGACGCCGACCGTGCCCGCCGGGTCGCCGAGCAGGAGACGGCCGCCGGCCCGGGATCGGCCACAGGGATCGCGATGGACGTGCGGGACGAGGCCTCCGTCGCCGACGGCGTGGCGGCCGCGCGCGCGGCCCTCGGCGGCATCGACGTCCTGGTCAACAACGCCGGCATCGGCATGCGGACGGTCAATCCCCGGTTCCTCACCGAGCCACGACCGTTCCACGATGTCAGCCCGGCGGGGTTCGCCGACCTGATGGCCACCAACGTGACCGGCTACTTCCTCGTCGCCCGCGCGGTCGTGCCCGACATGGTCGCTGCCGGGCACGGCACCGTGGTGAACGTCAGCATCAAGCGAGGAGACGATGCGCCGCCGAGGGTTCGTCCCCTACGGCCCGTCCCGAGCCGCCACCGACGCGATGTCGCACGTGATGGCCGCCGACCTGGCCGGCACCGGCGTGGACGTCCACCTGCTGCTGCCCGGTGGGTCCACGGTCACCGGCATGATCCCCGACGACCTGCCGGAGGAGGCCCGGGGCGGCCTCCTGGAGCCCGGGGTGATGGGCCCGGCCATCAGGTGGCTGTGCTCACCGGCGTCGAGAGGGCACAACCTTCTCCGCGTCGTCGCCCGGGACTTCGTCCCACCAGGGGACCCCTCTCCCGCGTGACCGACCCGCGGTCCGCCGCGCCCCCGGGCCGGGAAGCGCCCGGTGTGCGGGCAGCCGGTGTGCGAGGCAGCCGGCCCCGCCCCGTGGACGGAGCCGGCTGCCCGGGAGTCGGTCAGCCGTGCAGCAGTTCGCCGAACCGGGCAGAGCTCTCGTCGATCGCCTTCTGCGCGGCCGGCGAGATCGCGCCCATGTCGAAGAACCCGTGGATCATGCCGTCGTAGCGACGGACGTCCGCGGCGACACCGGCGGCACGCAGCGCCTCCCCGTAGGCCTCGCCCTCGTCCCGCAGCGGGTCGAACTCCGCCGTGACGACGACCGCCGGGGGCAGTCCTGAGAGGTCGGCGTGCAGCGGCGACAGGCGGGCGTCCTTGGCGTCGTCCCAGGCGCCGGCGTAGTGGCCGTAGAACCAGTCCATGGTGTCCTTCTCCAGGAAGTAGCCCTTGGCGTTCTCCACCCGCGACGGGTACTCCCCCTCCGCGTCCACAGCCGGGTAGATCAGGAACTGGCCGGCAAGCGGCGTCCCGTCGGCGTGCAGCACCTGCGCCACGACGGCAGCGAGGTTGCCGCCGGCACTGTCCCCGGCGAGGCCCAGCCGCTGGTCCCCACCGAACTCGTCGAGGTGCGCGGCGATCCAGCGTGCGGAGGCCACCGCGTCGTCTGCGGCGGCCGGGAAGGGGTGCTCCGGGGCGAGCCGGTAGTCGACGGACACCACCACGGCGTTGCTGCCCTTGCAGACGTTGCGGGCCATGTTGTCGTGGGTCTCCAGGTCACCGATGACCCAGCCGCCACCGTGGAAGAAGACCACAGTGGGGAACGGGCCGTCCCCCTCGGGGCGGTAGACGCGCGCCTTGAGGTCGCCCTCTGCGCCGGGGACCGTCCGGTCCTCGGTGCTCCCGACCTGGACGACCTGTTCGGGCGCCCGGGAGCCGTGGGTGAGGGTGGCGTACTGCGCACGCCCCGCCTCGGCGGTCCCCTCGTACATGGCGGGCATGCCCGCCTGGTCGATCATGCTGAGGACGGCGGCGATGTGCGGGTCAACCGGCACAGGATTCTCCTTCTGGGAACGACTCGGGACATAGGGAAAGGAATGGACAGCGATGCGGTGCGACCGCCGGCCGGCCGGTCAGCTGTACACCAGCGAGCTGTCGTCGAGGTCGAGGGCGGGCAGTGAGTCCCGCTCCTCGGCGTACTCGAGCAGGTGGACCCAGGGCTCTCGGTCACCCTGCTTGAACATCAGGTGCATGGTGCGCATGACGTAGCCGGAGTTGAAGTTCTCCGGATCGCCCCAGGGCCGCAGCTCCATCCCGGCGTCCTCCGGACGCAGCGTCGGGACGACTGTCGTCGCACCCCGCTTCTCCATGTGCGCGAGCAGCCGGCAGACGAACTCGCTGACCAGGTCCGCACGAAGGGTCCAGCTGGCGCGGAAATACCCGAACACGTAGGCCATGTTCGGCACGCCGCTGATCATCATGCCGCGCCAGGTGACCCGCTGGGTGAAGTCGACCGGCTCCCCGTCGACGGTGAAGGCGACCCCCCCGAACAGGCTCAGGTCGAACCCGGTGGCGGTGACGACGATGTCGGCCTTCAGCTCCTCTCCCGAGGAGGTGCGGATCCCGGTCTCGGTGAACGTGTCGATCGTGTCGGTGACGACCGACGCCTGGCCCTCCCGGATGGCGGTGAAGAGGTCGCCGTCCGGGAGGAGGGCGAGCCGCTGCTGCCACGGCCGGTAGGTCGGGTTGAAGTGCTTGTCGATGTCGAAGCCCTCAGGCAGCAGGGGACGCATCGATTCGATGATGAAGGCCCGCAGCTCCTCCGGCGCTTCCTTGGACATCCAGGTGATCTCGTCGCCCTCGGCGATGTACGCGCGCCGCAGGATCTCGTGGGTCCACTCGTCAGGGACGTCCAGGGCGCGCAGCGTGTTCGCCAGCTCGTGGGTCCTGGGGCGGGCGAAGAAGAACGTCGGCGAGCGCTGCAGCATCGTCACGTGCGCCGCCTCCTGCGCCATGGCCGGCACGAGGGTGGCCGCAGTGGCTCCGGATCCGATGACGACGACGCGCTTGCCCGCATAGTCGAGGTCGACCGGCCACTGCTGCGGGTGCACGACCTGACCGCGGAACCTGTCCATCCCCTCCCACTGCGGCTGATGGGGCCGCCCGTGGTCGTAGTAGCCCTGGCACATCCAGAGGAAGTCGGTGGTGAAGCGCAGCGACTCGCCGGTGTCCTCACGGGTCACGTGCACCGTCCAGCGCTTCTCCTCCGATGACCAGCTGGCCGCGCTCACCCGGTGCCGGTAGCGAATCCGGTCACCCAGGTCGTTGTCCTCGATGACCTCGTCCAGGTAGGCCAGGATCTCCTCCGAGGCGGCGATCGACGCGCCCCGCCAGGGCTTGAACCCGTACCCGAAGGTGAACAGGTCACTGTCGGACCGGACGCCGGGGTAACGGTGCGTCCACCAGGTTCCGCCCCGGGCGTCCAGCGCGTCGAGGATGACGAAGCTCTTCCCCGGGAACTGCTCCTTCAGGTGGTAGGCAGCACCGATCCCGGAGATTCCCGCGCCGACCACGAGCACGTCGACGTGCTGGGTTTCCTCGGCGGTGCCAGGTGCTGCGTCTGCGGTCAAGGTCATGCTCGGTACCCATCTGCCGGGTGACGTCGGTCACCACGGAAGCTAGCCGCGAGAGTTCCACGTGAGCCATGACACAATAGGCCGTAAGTTGATTATTTCGGCCAACCCTCAGCCCTTCGACGCCCCCGTCCGCGGCACGGGCAGCGTGGCACTGCTGTGCGCGCTCGCCATGGAGCACGGCCTGCCTCAGCGTGATGTCCTGGCCGGCGGCGGAATACCGGAAGCAGCCCTCGAGGACCCGGAGGCCGAGATCACCGGCGCCCAAGAGCTGCGCGCCATCGCCGCGGTCGCCAAGTCACTGCCCGAGGACGCAGGCCTGACCGCCGGCGGGCGGTACCGGCTCGCGAGCTACGGCATCTGGGGCTTCGCCCTGCTCTCGAGCCGCACCCTGCGTGAGGCACACGAGGTCGCCATGCGGTTCGTCGACCTGACCTACGCCCTGACGCGCATCAGCGCCCAGGAGGACGAGGGCGAGGTCCGGCTGTTCTTCGACGACTTGGACGTCCCGGAACACGTCCGGCGCTTCGTCCTGCTCCGCGACACCTCGGCGGCCCTCCAGCTGTGGCGCGAAACCCTCGGCCGCCCGGTCGTGCCGCTGCGCGTGACGCTGCGACTGCCGCAACCGGCCGACCCCACGGGGTACGAGACCGCGTTCGGCGTGCCATCCCTGTTCGGGACCGCACGGTCGATGCTGGCTTTCGACGCTGCCCTGCTCGACCAGCCATTGCCGCAGGCGGCCCCCCTGACCGCCGCACTCTGCCAGGCCCAGTGCCGGGACCTCCTCCAGCGCCGCCACTCACGGCAGGGGACGAGCGGACGCGTGCGGGACCTCCTTGTGCACACCGGAGGCCGGATCCTCGGACAGGAGGAGGTCGCCGCCGAGCTGCACGTCAGCGTGCGGACCTTGCGCCGGATGCTCGAGGACGACGGAACCACCTTCCGCGCCATCGTGGAGCAGACACGTGAACACCTGGCGGAGGAGCTGCTCGTGACCGCCGGTCTGAGCGTCGAGCAGGTCGCTCGACGGCTCGGATACACGGATGCCTCAACCTTCGTCCATGCCTTCCGACGCTGGAAAGGGATCAGCCCCGGCCGCTGGAAGGAGCGGAAACGCGGGCTCCCGGTGCGGCCGTCCACGAACGGTGGGAAGTCCCGGCCGGCGTAAGTGACGGCCGTGCCTGGCCGAGCCGCAGATGGCATCCCTGTCCCATCGACGAGTTCGAAAGCCCCGGGCCCGAGAGAGCCCGGCGCCGCCGACTCCTGAGCATTCGCGCCTCCCGTTCGAGGCCGCGCTCAGTCGGAGGTGTTGGGCCGTTCAGTTCGATCCCGCTCCGGCCGATCGGCCGCCGATGGGCAGCCGGCCCGTATCCACGATTCCATCGCGGCGACCCCTCGTGCCGCCTCGAGCGCGATCATGATCTGCTGGCGACCCGGTCGCCGCCAGGTCGGGGGCCCGGCCGCCAGCCAGTCGGTCAGCACCGCGGGACGTCCTGTCCACGCCGTGCCCATGGCCAGGCTGCCGGTCATCAGGCACCAGAGCAGCAAACGGGCCGCGCGCAGCAGCCACAAGCCGAGGCTGTAGAGGTACAGCCTGGTTCGGAGGAGGTACTCCACCGCCCCCCTCTCTCCAGGGGTCTGCCCGCTCACAGCGTCACAACCGCCGCGGGTCACCCCCGGCTGTTGCGAACCGCAACCATGGTCCCGCGGTGCAGTGCGAAAGGGAAGGGTTCCGTCTGCGGGCAGCATCTGGGGGCAGCTAGCTGTAGCGCCCCGGAGACACAGGCTGGCCTGGCTGGTCCGGTGGTCCCGCGACTACCGACGGCAGAGGCCGCTACGGCTCCGCCTTGGGAGGTCGCGCACCGGCCGATCCGCGGGCGTCGGAAGCGCTCCTGCGTCCGGCATCGTCCGCGCCATGCCCGAGATCGCAGTCCGGATCGACCGCCGTCTCGAAGGCCTCTGCGACGTTCTCCCCGGTGGTGTGCTCCCGCGCGTGTTCGCGCAGCGGGGTCTCCCGCAAGAACAGCAGCACGAGGAACCCCAGCAGAGCGAACGGCACGGCGGCGAGGAAAGTGGTCTGCAGCGCGTCGGCGAAGCCGGTGATGACCGCGGTGTGCACCGGTTCGGGCAGTGCGCCGATCTGTTCGGGGCTGCCCAGCGTCGGAGTCCCGCCGGCGATCCGGTCGGCCGGGACGCCGGCCTCGGCGAGGCGGGACGGGATGGTGTCGGCGAGGCGATGGGTGAGCAGGGCGCCGAACACCGCCACCCCCAAAGCGCCGCCCAGTGACCGGAAGAACGTCGCCCCGGAGGTGGCCACGCCCAGGTCCTTCTGCTCCACGGCGTTCTGGGTGGCCAGCACCAGCACCTGCATCACCAGGCCGATGCCGACGCCCGTGACCAGCATGTACAGCCCGGCCACCACCAGGGAGGTGTCGACGGCGAGCCGGCTCATCAGCCCCAGCCCGACCGCGGCGATCAGGAGGCCGACGACCGGGAAGACCTTGTACCGACCGGTGGCCGTGATCGCCCGCCCGGAGCCGATGGAGGCAGCGAGCAGGCCCACCATGAGCGGCAGCGTCAGCAGCCCCGAAGCAGTCGGCGACTCGCCCTTGACGATCTGCAGGTACTGCGGCAGGAAGATGATCGCGCCGAACATCGCGACACCGACGACGAAGCCGGCCAGGCTGGTGACGACGAAGGTGTGGTTCGCGAACAGGTGCGGCGGCATGATCGGCTCGCCTGCGCGACGCTCCTGCCACACGGCGAGCACCAGCAGGACGGCGGCCGCGGCGGCGAGCGCATAGGTCCAGGCCGAGTTCCAGGCGAACTCCTTGCCGCCCAGCGACAGCATCAGCAGCAGCGCGCTGACCGAGGCGACGATGAAGAAGGCACCGAGCCAGTCGATGGAGTGCCGGCTGCGCGGGAACGGCAGCTTCAACACGCGCTCGGTGACGATCAGGGCCGCCACGCCGATCGGGATGCCCACCCAGAAGGTCCACCGCCAGGACAGGTGCTCGACGAGGAACCCGCCGAGCAGCGGTCCCGCGACCGTCGCGATCCCGAACACGGAACCGATGTAGCCCTGGTAGCGACCACGCTCCCGCGGGCTGACGACGTCGCCGATGATCGCCTGCGACAACGCCATCAGTCCGCCGACACCCAGCCCCTGAACCGCGCGGAACGCGATCAACTGCGCCATGTCCTGCGCGAAGCCGCTGGCCAAGGATGCGAGCAGGAAGATCCCGATGGCGGACTGGAACATGATCTTCCGCCCGTAGAGATCGGACAGCTTGCCCCAGATCGGTGTGGATGCGGTGGAGGTCAGCAGCGTCGCCGAGACGACCCAGGCCAGCTGCTCCTGCCCACCGAGCTCGCCCACGATGGTCGGCAACGCCGTGGCCACGATGGTCTGCGAGAGCGCCGCGACCAGCATGCCCAGCATGAGCCCGAGCAGCACGGTCAGGATCTGCCGGTGTTCCAACGGTGGCAGGCCCTGGTGGCCGCTCGAGGAGTCCGGCGTCTGGCTGTGAGGAGCAGGGGAACTCACGCGCGCAGGACCTCTTTCGAACCGGCTTCGTCGGGGGTTGCGGCGGATCTGTCCGGGCTCGCGCCGGAGGGCGACGGCGCTCCGCCGGCCATTGCCTCGGTGACTCTGCCGTCGAGACCTGCGTTCAACCGTTCCAGCAGCGCTGCAAAGGTGTCCTGCTCGTCGATCGGCCACGAGCCGATCAGCTCGCGCACGGCATTCCGGCGGACCTGACGTGTCCCAGCGACCGCACGCCGCCCCGCCGATGTCAGCCGCAGCCGGCAGGCCCGCCCGTCCTCGGGGTCCGCCTCGCGCGTGACAAGCCCGGCCTGCTGCAGGCTGGCCACGTGCCGGCTCACCGTCGAGGCGTCGAGGTACAACCGGGCCGCCAACGCCCCGTTGCGCATCGGTCCCTCGTCGTTGAGGAAGCCCAGGATCGTGTATGCGCTCCGCTCCAGTGGCTCCACGGGCCCATCGGTGTGGAGCTGGACGCGCTGAGCCCGGCGGACCAGATGGGTCAGCTCACGTTCGATGCGCACCATGGACCCCTCAGCCGATCCGGCCCCACCCAGTTGCATGGGCCAACCATAAGGCGTTGCCGACGAAGGTTCCAGCTCTACCGCCGCCGGTGGAACTCCCCACCTACGCAGTCCGCCATCCGGTCAGCCCTCGGCGCTGGATCCCGCCTCGTCGCCTCCCGTCGACCCCGGCGATGACTGGCCCAGCCACGACTCCAGGGCGGCGATGCCACGCGCCGCTTCCCGGTGCACGAGCTCATCGTCGAATCGCGGTGCAGGTGAGCCATCGACCGGCCCGGACCGCCCCGGTGCACCGTGGAGCAGGTGCCGACCCGCGGCGTAGAGGCCGTAGCAGGACACCGCCACGCCGCCCATACAGAACGCCGCAACCAGGGTCCACGTGAAGGCGGGTAAGGCTTCCTCCAGCAGGCGCGACAGCGCTTCCCCCGTCGCCTCCCAGGCCACTACCGAGGCACCCATCAGTCGCCGCCAATCAACGTGCGGCACCACAGCCACCGGGCCATGGCGCCCGCGTGCGAGGACTTCAGCCTATTCCCGTACCGGCTCGGAACGGATGGTTGCACACGTCATCTTTCGACCAATCCCCAGCGAGACCTGCACCCGGGCAGAGGTCCGCGGCGGGTTCCACGATCAGGTTGCGAGTCCCCATCGTTCCGTGACACGTCCCACCTCAGGCCGTGAGCGAGGCGCTGTGGCGTGTAGCGGTGCGCGCCGGGCTTGACCCGAGGGACCTCGCCGGGGCCGACGGGCACGACCGGTCACGGACACCGCCCCCCTCGAATGGGTGGTCGCGCTCAAGACGAGTTGAGCCGTACCGATACGGAACCATGCGATTCGTGCGGTTCTCCGAGCAGAGCATGCGCCGCGCCTCGCCCCTGTGGTGCTACCTGACGGCGCTCGTGCTGCTGCCGCTCCTCGGCGTCATGGTCTTGGCCACCGCCGCGGCACAGACCCGGGCGAGCGAGGCGGACAGTGCCGCACGCGCGGAGAACGGCATGCGGACCCTCGCGGCCCTCGACGGCGCGCGCCGGAGCGTGGAGCAGGAGCTGATCCCGTTCCTGTGGCTGCACGTCGTCGCCAACCCGGAGGCCATCGCCATGCTCGACCTGCCGCCGGGACTGCTGGAGGTACAGGCCGAGACGATGGCGCGCGACTCCGCGCGGGTCCGAGCGGTGACCGATCGGGCGCTGGCCGGCGTGCCGGCCGGCTCGGTGGGCTCCGCTGCCGCCGAGCGCGCCGCGACGGACCTGGCCCTGCTGCGCTCCGGTGGCAACACGCTGAACCTCGACATCGAGGACGTCTACTTCCGTTTCCTGGCCGTCTCGAACGATCTGATGACCGCCCAGCAGGCCGCCGCAGCCGCCGCCACCGCGGAAGGGATCCCGGGGGTCACCCTGCGGGCACTCCAGGACGTGCAGTCCATCGCGCGGCTCAGCCAGGTCGCCAGCCGGCAGCTCCCGCTCTTCTTCGGGTCCATGTTCGCCGGCGGGGACAGCATGATCGGCTCGCGCACCGCGTGGCAGACCGCCCTGCTCGACTACAGCGACGCCGAACGCCAGATGAAGTCCCTGTCCCAGCCCTCGCTGCGAGAGGCATGGCGGGCCGTGCAGACGTCCGACGCCGTGGGCGCCGTGGACGGCGTGCTGACCAGCGGTGCGGACGGCGACACCCCCACCGTGTCCGTCGCCGAGATCGCCACGCTGCTCGTCCAGACCCAGGAGCGCAACGATCTGCTGGGCGAGCTCGTCGAGACCGCGATCGGCAACGCCCACACGCTGGTGTCCGCCGACCGGGAGGAGGCCACCGGTCAGCTGCGGGGGATCCTTCTCCTCGCCGCCGGCCTGCTGGCCGTCTCGCTGCTCGCCGCACTGGTGCTCGGCCGCAGCGTGGCCGGCGCGCTGCGACTGCTGGCCGGGCAGGCCAGCCAGATCAGCGAGGGCTCGCTGGTGGAGGTGGAGGTCGCCGGACCGCGCGAGGTGCGCACCGTCTCGGCGGCGCTGGGAGCCGCCGTCGCCGGGCTGCGCCGGATCCAGGACCAGGCCCAGGCCGTCGCCCGCGGCGACCTCGACGACGCCCTGCTCGACCAGCCGCTGCCCGGACCGCTCGGTGAGGTCGTCCACGCGTCGGTCAAGGAGATCGTGCACGCGGTACGCCAGCGCGAGGAGCTGCAGTCCGCCCTCGCCCACCAGGCCACCCACGACGCGCTCACCGAGCTGCCCAACCGCGCCCAGGCCGTCACGCTGGTCACCGGCGCGCTGCACCGCGGCCGGCGGTCCGGTCAGATGACCGGCCTGCTCTTCGTGGATCTCGACGGCTTCAAAGCGGTCAACGACGGGCACGGGCACGCCGCCGGCGACGAGGTGCTGCGCGAGGTCGCCCGCCGGCTCACGGCCGGGGTCCGGCCCGGCGACGTGGTCTGCCGCCTGGGCGGCGACGAGTTCGTCGTCCTCGTGGAGCCCGTGCACACCGAGCACGACCTGCTGGAACTCAGCCACCGGCTGATCTCCTCGATCAGCGAGCCGATGGTGGTCCAGCGTGCCCAGGTCCGGATCGGCGCCAGCATCGGCGTAGCGGTCAGCCGGGACGGCAGCACCGACGCCGACGTGCTCTTCGCCGAGGCCGACGCCGCCGCCTACCGCGCCAAGGCTGCGGGGCGTGGCCGCGCGGAGATCTTCGACGAAACCCTGCGGCGGCAGCTCAACCAGCGGGCGGCACTGGAGGTGGCGATCGCCACCGGCCTGGCCAACGGTGAGATGCAGGTGGCGTACCAGCCCGTCATGGAGGTCGCCACCGACCGGCTGATGGGCTACGAGGCGCTCATCCGCTGGACGCGACCCGGTGTCGGACCGGTCGCTCCAGACCAGTGGATCCCCGTGGCCGAGGGGTCCCGACTGATCGGTGAGGTCGACCGCTGGATGCTGCACGAGGCCACCCGCCAGCTGGCGCAGTGGCGGGCCGAGTCCCCCGCCGCGCCGGGGGCGCCCGACCCGACGATCGCGGTGAACATCTCTGGACGGCACCTGGCCGACCCGCGGGTGATCAGCGACGTCGCCGACGCGCTGGAGGCGTCCGGGCTGCCCGCTCACCTGCTGGTCCTGGAGGTCACCGAGACCGTGCTGGTCGACGACCCGCTGGCCAATGACCACCTCACCGAGCTGCGCGCCATGGGCGTCAGCATCGCCATCGACTACTTCGGCACCGGATACACCTCCATCGGCCAGCTGCGCAACATGCCGGTCGACACGCTCAAGATCGACCGCAGCTTCGTGGCCTCCACGGAGCCCGCCCACCGCGAGCTCGTCGCCCTAATGATCAGAGCGGCGCACACCTTCGGGTTGACCGTCGTCGCCGAGGGCGTGGAGGAGCCGGACCAGCTGGCGCAGCTCAAGGCGCAGGAATGCGACCAGGCCCAGGGCTACCTGCTCTACCGGCCCATGCCCGCCACCGAGGCCGGGGCGCTGCTCCGCAGCCCCCAGCCCGCCGGCTCGCTCTGAGATGGAGCGACACGGTCCTGCGAGAGGGTGTGGGGGACACGACGACCTCCTGATCGAGGGCCGTCCATAGACAACTCCACAGCCCACCCAGACGTCTGAGCCATGCCGAGACTGGCACTACTGAGCAGACTCCCGGTCATTGACCGGCTCGCTGGCGCACGCCACGGTGACGGCCGAGACATCGACGACACCGCGATCGCCCCTACCCGCCGCAAGCGCAACGCCTCCTTGCGCGGCAGCAGGCCGCCCCCCGAGGAGGCGGCCAGCTCCGCAGAGCCATGGAGCAACCCAGAGGCGGATCGCGAGGTCGACGGCGTCGAACCCGTCGACCTTGTTCGGTCCGGAAGGTGCTGATCGCCTCGCCCCGCGATAGGACATGACGTCTCCCACCCTGGGTTACCCCCGAGCCGAAGAGGAGCCGGGACGCCGCATGCGCCGGCATTGCAAGCGCGGTGTTGAAGGCACGCGGAAGGCACGGCATCCGCGTGCCTCACGTCCCGCCTGCGGGAACAGGGCTAGAGTCTCAAGCCTTCCAAGCTGGCCATGCCGGTTCGATCCCGGTCACCCGCTCCACCGCGGGTGTCGCGGCGCACCATTCACAGGACGCGACACCGTTCATCCTCGGCTGGTTCGCGGTGACGCCATGACTCTCCTCGTTTTCGGGGGATGAGAGTCTCCAGCAGATCCGGCATGGAACACCTCGCGGAGACGTGTGACGGCGCGGGTACCGGCCACGATCAGCCGCAAGGAGACGCCGTGGACGCGAGCCGCACTCTGCGTTCCACCAGCAGCTGGAGCCCGGCGGAGCCCGAGAACTGCACCCCCGACAAGTCGATCAACAGTTCCCGGGCCCGGAGCGACCAGGGACTCAGGTGCGGCCGACCGTGCTGAGCAGGTCCTCAAGCTGGGCAGCGGCAGCGTGCAGGTCCCGCACGACGGCGACCTGACGCTTCTTCGTCATCCGGCTGGAGGGCGCGGAGGCGTTGATGGCGGCGATGCTGGCACCGCGGTGGTCGCGGACGACCACCGCCACGGAGATGATGTCCTCGGCCACCCGGTGGTTGGTCGCGTACCCGCGCTCCCGCACCTCGAGCAGCTCCGCATCGAGTTGCGCACGCTCGTCCGCAGTGAGCCCGTCGCCCTCGCCGGACGCGTCCAGCGAGAAGATCTCGTCGAGCTGCTGGGGGGTGAACGTGGCAAGGATCGACTTACCGGTCGCCGTCCGGTGCGCGGGGAGCAGCTGACCGGTCCGGTCGGCCACCCGCAGCGGCTGGCCGCTCTCGGCGGCGGCCAGGTAGCGGATCTTGCCTCCCTCCAGCTGCGCCAGGTGCACCGTCTCGTCGGTCTTCCTCGCCAGGTCGGTGAGGATCGGACGGGCGTACGTGCGGATGTCGAGATTGCGCACGGCGGCCAGTCCGAGGTCCAGCAGCGCCGATCCGGCGACGTAGCTGCCCGTGCCGTCCTCCTGCCGGACGAAGCCGTGATGGACGAGCATCGCCAGCAACCGGTGCGCCGTGGAGGGAGCGATGTCCAAGGCCGCGGCGATCCCCGACAGCCGCAGTCGCGGCTGGTCCCGCAGCATCAGCACGAGCCGGAGCGCGTTGTCGACGGACGAGATCGGGTATGAGGGAGCCTTGGTGCCGTTGGTCACCGTCTCAGGCATCCCATGATCCTAAGCTCCACGAATACCGTTACGTACCTGTTCCCCACGGGCACCTGCACATCGGTTCCGCCGGCTCAGGGGAGCTGGGCCGGGAGCACGACGTTGATGGTCTTGACCTCCGTGAAGCTCAGGAGCTCGTCGAGACCTTCCTCCGACCCGGTGCCGCTCTCCTTGCGACCGCCGAAGCTGGTGCCCGGGAAGTGCGACGAGTTCCCGTTGATCCAGACGTATCCGGCCTGGACGGCGCGCGCCGTCACCAGAGCCCGGTTCAGGTCGTTGGTCCAGATCGAGGCGGTCAACCCGTAGTCGACGCCGTTCGCGATCGCCAGCAGGTCGTCGTCGTCGGACCAGCGGCTGACCGCCAGGACCGGCCCGAAGACCTCGCTCCGGAACAGGCGCATCCCGGGGGTCACGTCCGCGAAGACGGTGGGCTGGAGCCAGAACCCGCGTTCGAACTGCGCACCGCCGGGGCGCCGGCCGCCCGTCATGAGCCGCGCGCCGTCCTCCTTCGCCGCCGCGATGTGGCTCATCACGTTCTGGAGGTGCCGGGCGTTGTTGAGCGGGCCCATGTCGGTGTCGTCGCGCGTGGGATCGCCCAGCCGCAGGGCCGAGACCTTGTCGACCACGCGTGCCAGGACGTCGTCGTAGAGGTCCTCGTGGAGCAGCAGCCGACTGGTCGAGCCGCAGGACTGGCCCTGGTGGCCGAAGTTCATGCCGGCGACCGCCGCCGTGGCGACCGTCTCGGGGTCGGCGTCGCCGAAGACGATCATCGGGTTCTTGCCGCCCAGCTCGAGCGAGACGTGCTTGACCGAGGACTCCGCGGCCTGGCGCTGGATGGCCCGGCCCGTCGGGACCGATCCGATGAACGTCAGCCGCTTGACGCGCGGGTGCCGGACCAGGGCAGCCCCGGCGTCGAGGCCCGTGCCGGTGACGATGTTGACCACGCCGGGCGGGAAGATCTCCGCACACAGCTCGGCCAGCACGGTGGTCGACAGCGGCGCCTCCTCCGACGGCTTCAGGACCACGGTGTTACCGGCGACGAGGGGGGCTGCCAGCCGCGAGGCGGCGAAGTAGAACGGGTGGTTGAAAGCGAGGATGCGGCCCACGACCCCGTAGGGCTCACGCACCGAGAGGTGCAGCCCGGTCGGGGTGGACGGGACGGTCTCGCCCTTCAGCTCCAGGGCCAGACCGGCGAAGTACTCCAGCAGGTCGGTGGCCATGGTGACGTCGCGGACCATCCGGCGGCGGGTGTTGCCCGTGTCGCGGACCTCCAGCTCCAGCAGCTCGTCGGCCCGCTCCAGGGCACGGCGGGCGAGTTCCCGCACGAGGCGGGCCCGCTCGAGCGCGGACGTCGCGGCCCACGCGGGCGCGGCGCGGTCGGCGGCGGCAACCGCAAGCTCGACGTCCTCCGCCGTGGCCTCCGGGACCCGGCCGAGCACCGCCTCGTTGCTCGGATCGATGGCCGTCAGCCACCCGCCGCCGACGCTCGCGCAGAGCTTTCCGTCGATCAGCATCAGTCGATCCGGCGCACCACTGACAGGTGTGGCGGTGGGGGGCATGTCGCATCTCCTCGGTGAGACGTCGGGCGGGGCCCGGGGATGCGCCTCACCAGGAGGCGCCGCGGTCGATTTCTGGGCGTTGGGGCGCCCGGGTCACGTGTGGGGGTCGATGAGCGGCTTGAGGACGCCGCGCCTCATCGACTGCATGGCGTCGGTGACGCCGTACAGCCCGACGGGAGCGGTCACCAGCGCGTCCCAGTCGACGGAGTTCCGGGTCCGGCGGAGGAAGTCCAGGGCCTTCCAGTAGTGGCCGGCGTGGGCCGACAGGACGCCGCGGACGGTGAGCTGCTTCCTGACGAGCAGGCTCGGGTCGATCGTGAGGCCGACCGCGTTGGTCTGCCCGGCCACGCCGTACCGGCCGCCCGGCCGGAGCAGGTCGAGGCCCTCCCCGAAGGCCGATCGTGCGCCGGAGAGCTCGAGCACGACATCGGCGCCCCGCCCGTCGGGGGTCAGCCGGCGCACTGCCTGGTTGCGCTCCTGCGCGTCCGGCAGGTGCTCCACCGACACGGTCCCGGTCGCTCCGTAGGCCGTGGCGAGTTCGAGCCGGACGTCCGGGGCACCGATCACGACGATCGTGCCCGCCCCGAGGGAACGGAGCATCGCCGCCGCGTAGAGGCCCAGCGGCCCGGCGCCCTGGACGACCACGGCCTCGTGGGGCTCGATCGTGCCGACCTGCTCGAGCACGTGCACGACGGTGCGCAGCGCGCAGCTGGCGGGGGCGGCCCAGGAGTCCGGGACCTCGTCGGGCACCCGCACGCGGCCCGACCCCGGGAACACGTAGCAGTACTCCGCGAAACCACCGGTGACGTGCGGGAAGGCGGCGGCGGGCAGCCGTCCGTAGCTCTGCCGGTGCGAGCACAGCGAGGGCTGCCGCTCGACCGTGCAGTAGAAGCACCGTCCGCACGGCGCGTGCGTCCACACCACCCGGTCACCGACGTCCACCGCCTGGCCGAGCGAGTCGGTGCGCGGACCGTCGCCGAAGGCCACGATCTCCCCGACCATCTCGTGGCCCATCACCTGCGGGAGGTTCGCGGCGCTCGCGTTGAAGGCCCCGCCTTCCCAGATGTGCACGTCGGTGCCACACACCGACGCCATGGTCACGCGGACGAGCAGCGCTCCCGGCTCGAGCTCGGCGGGAACCGGGACGTCCTCGACGGCGGCCGGTTCACCGAACGCACGCAGCAACGCAGCGCGGCTCGACAGCGGGATCTGCACGGCGGTGTTCCTCTCGGGTGGGGCGAACGGCTTCGATGCCCCGACGGGCCTTCTCCCGTTGCCGGACGACGGCGGGAGAAGGCCCGTGGGGCAGGCGGCCTCAGACGAAGATGGAGAGGTTCTTCGCCAGGAGGACGGACTGGTCGAGCAGGAGCTCCCGGCGGACGACCTGCCAGGAGTCACCCACCTGGCGCAGCCGGTCCTTGCGCCGGCCGACCAGGAAGTCGGTCTCGTCGGCCACCCGGTTCCGGTACACCAGGAAGCGGCAGCTCACCTCGACCTCGGGCAGCTCGACGGCGTCGAGCCGGATGTTGGTGACCAGGTGCGACACCCGGGAAACCGGCTCCTCGGCCCAGTGGAGGCCGGTGTTCAGCTGGTCGACGCGGAGCGACATGGTCGCCTTGCCCTCGTCGAACCAGCAGATCTCCCGGCCGGCGCGCGTCTGCTCCCGCGCGTCGGTCTCCCCGTAGGCGACGTTCATCCGCAGGGGAACCGAGTACTGGTAGTCCTCCGCGAGCATGTCCAGCCACTCGGTGTACCGCCGCTCGTCGAGCAGGTCGGCCTCGCGGTACAGGAAGTCGGACACGCTGTTGAGCAGGAGCATCCGCTCGAGCTGGGCCTCAGCGATCGGCATAACGGTCCTCTCTGTGGGTCGTCGGGTTCACTTCGCCGGGGGGCCGTCGACGACGTCGACGGCGTCGAGGACCTTGACGCCGTCGGCGACGTCGGTGGTGGTCTCGGCAGCACGTTCCATGGCGCGGTCGTCGACCTCGGCCAGCTTGTTGAGCTCGGGCCACGACAGGTTGTCGACGAACTCCGCCCATCGCCGGTAGAAGGCGCGGGCGTTGACCTCACCGGCGATGGCGTGGTGGGAGTGCACCGAGCCGTCCAGGTCGCTGGGGGTCTCCTGGCCGAGGCCCTGCTGGTAGTTGTAGGGGTACCGACGGGCGATGACGCCCCGGCTGGCCTCGGTGGCGTAGTCCCAGTTCTCCATGTCGTCCTGCTCGGTCATGCCGGCCGGACCCGCGTAGCGCATGTAGTACCGGCGCAGCCAGTCGCGCACGTTCTCGGGAGCGTCCTTGTCCACCAGGTACCAGCGCCAGACCTCGGTCTCGGTCGGGCTGATCGGGTGTGCGACCAGGATCGTGCGGGGGAAGCCCGCCGCGAAGGACATGTTCGGGAAGAGCGTCGCCGGGCCGCGGCCACCCAGCAGCCGTCCCTCCGCCTCGAGCTTCTGCTTGCGCTTCTCCCAGGCGGCGACGAAGTACTCGTCCAGGTCGGCCTCGGCGAACTCCGGGTAGGGGATCTCGTAGGCGAGGTTGTCCGAGGCCCCGTGCCCGCGCCGGAACGAGGTCTTCATCCGACCCTTCGAGAAGCCTCCCTGGTCCTGCCGCTCGCCGTGGCGGCGCTTGCCCTTGCCGCCGGGGCCGATGCCGACGGCCTCGACCGAGGCGTGCGTGGAGGCGCCGTGGTAGGTGTCGCCGAGGAAATTCTCCGAGACGAACTTCCAGTTGGACCGGATCCGCCACTTGTGCACGCCGCGGAAGACCTCGGTGCCGCCCTCGGTGCCGTCGAAGGCGTCGGCCAGGTTGTCCAGCCACCAGTGGAAGTCACCGACGTACTCGTCGAACGAGGGTGCCTCCGGGTCCCAGTTGGCGAAGACCAGGCCCTTGTAGTTGTGCACCTTGGCCGCGCGGACCAGGCCCCACTTCTCCCGCTCCAGGTTGGTGCCGTACGCCGCCTTCTGCTGCGGCACGCCGTGCAGGGCGCCGGGCGTGTCGACGAGCGAGCCGTCGATCGAGTACGACCAGGCGTGGTACGGGCAGGTGAACTGCATCGTGTTGCCCTCGTCGTAGCGGCAGACGCGCATGCCGCGGTGCCGGCACGAGTTCAGCAGGACGTGCAGTTCGCCCTTGTCATCCCGGGTGAGCAGGACGGGGTCGGCGCCCATCCACGAGGAGAAGAAGTCCCCGGGCTCGGGGACCTGCGTGGCGTGGCCGACGAACAGCCAGGCCCGCGGGAACAGGTTCTCCATCTCGTTCTTGAAGATCTGCTCGTCGATGAAGATCTCGCGGCTGATCTCGCCGTTCTTGACGTCGACCAGGTTCCGCACCTGCGGAGCACCGGTACCGGTGGGCTCTTCGACTGTCGTCACTTGCTCGTCCTCCTCTGTCGGGTTGGCACGTCGGGGTCGGGTGGAACGGATGGATGCGCGCGGCTGCGGGTCAGCCGACGGGAACCGGGATGGCCGTGGTGCTGAGGGCGGCGAGCCGGCCGGTGACCTGCGCGAGGTCCTCCCCGCGCTCCCACGCCTGCCGGCAGGCCACGACGGCGCGCGGCCAGCCGAGCACGACGGCGGCCGAGAAGCCGCCGTCGCGGGAGTAGAGCGCGACGTCCTTGTCCCCGGCGGTCGTGGCGCAGCGCAGGAAGCTCACCCGGTCGTCGGGATGGATGCGCCCGACCATCTGGATCTTCAGACCGTGCTGGTCGGACCAGAAGTACGGCGCCTTCGCGTGCGGGCGCAGCTCGTCGGGGTGCAACAGGTTGTGCGCCACGAGATTCGCCTGCTCGACGGCGTTGGTCCAGTGCTCCACGAGGCGGTGCTCCCCGCTGCGGACGTCGAACCAGCGTGCGACGTCGCCGACGGCGTACACGTCCGGTGCCCCGGAGGCCCGGCAGTACTCGTCGGTCAGCACGCCGCGGTCGAGATCCAGGCCGGAGTCCGCCAGCCACGCCGTTGCCGGGACCACGCCGATGCCGACGACGACGGTCGCGGCCGGCAGCCGCCGGCCATCGGCCAGGTGCACGACCCCGGTGCCGTCGGCGAGCGGCTCCACCCGGGCGACGGCCGCCGAGCCGAGGACCGAGACCCCCGCGTCGGCGTGCAGCCGGCTGATGCGCGCGGCCACCTCGGAGCCGAGGACGCGGGCGAACGGCTCCGGGAGCGCCTCGAGGATGGTCGCCTCCAGGCCGAGCTGCCGGGCACTGGAGGCCACCTCGGCACCGATGAAGCCGCTGCCCACGACGACGACCGGGCCACCGCTCGAGAACTGCGCCCGGATGGCCTCGCTGTCCCGCAGCTCGCGGACGGTCCGGACCAGGTAGCCCTCGGGGGCCGGGATGTTCCGCGGGTGGGCCCCCGTGGCCAGCACGACGGCGTCGTAGTCCACCGGCTCGCCGTCGGACAGGATCACCTGCTTGCCGATCGGGTCCAGGCGCACCGCGGCGCGGCCGAGCATCGGCGTCAGGCCGTCACCCGACCAGCCGTCGGGGCCGAGCAGCGGGATGTCGCCGGCGGCCTGGTCGCCCACGAGCACCTGCTTGGACAGCGGGGGCTTGTCGTAGGGCGCGACATCCTCCGCGCCGACGAGCACGACCTCGCCGGTGTAGCCCGCGGCCCGGAGGGCCTGCCCGGTCCGGATCCCGCCGACCGAGGTGCCGACGATGACGACGCGGCCGGGAATGCGGTCAGGCGTCATCGTCGGCGAGCCAGACGGCCTGCACCGGGCAACTGCGCACCGCGGCGCCGGACTTCTCCAGCTCGGCCTCGTCCACGGAGGTCCGCAGCAGGACGACCAGGCCGTCGTCGTCCAGGTCGAAGTGCTCGGGGTCCAGGTCGACACAGTTGCCGTAGCCCTGGCACTTGCCCACGTCCGCCTTGATCTGCATGAGGGTCGATCTCCGTACTCGTCCGGTGCTGGGGCGACCGTCGGCCGCGATGCGCCACTGGTCAGCGGTCCGTGCGGCGCCGGGCGAGGCCGACACGCACACATTGTGCAAATGGTCTGTCCAATATACCGTATAAGTGGCGACAGTCACTGTCAACCGGCAGCGGACATCCCCGTGTCGATCGAGAGGAGCCGCCGCATGGCCGGAGCGCCGCAGGAGGGCGCAGGCGCCAGCCGCCGGGACGCGGTCGCCAGTCTGGTGGGGGCGGTGATCTTCGCCGTCGGACTGGGCATCGCCAGCGTCGCCGTGCCGCTGCTGGCACTGCGGGTCGGCTATTCGGCCGCCGAGGTCGGCATCCTCGTCGCCCTGTCCGCGGTGTCCCAGATGGGCACCCGGATCTTCATGGGCGCGATGATGCGCCGCCTGCCCGACAAGGTCTTCGTCGTCGTGGCAGCCGCCTCCCTGGCGGCGTCGTGCGGTGTGCTGGTGCTCTCGACCACGTGGCTGGTCTTCGCGATCTCCCAGTTGCTCCAGGGCCTGGCCCGCGCCTTCTTCTGGACCGGCACGCAGACCCACGCCGTCCGCATGTCCGACTCGGCGGTCGGTGCGCTGGCGCGGGTGAACCTGGCCTCCGGCATGGGTCAGATCGCCGGTCCCCTGGTGGCGGGCCTGCTCATCACCCACTCGGCGCAGCTGGCACTCGGGGTGGCCGCGGGCGTCAGCGCCCTCGGCATGTTCAGTGCCCTGCTGCTCACCCGGCTCGCCCCCTTCGCCCCGCGCAGCAAGGACCGCAGCCGGGTCCGGGTATGGCGGCGCCCGGGAGTGGACGTCGCGTGCTGGGCCGGCGCCAGCGCCGGCGCCTGGCGCGGGTTGCTCGGGTCCTACGTCCCCGTCGTCCTCGAGCACGCCCGGCAGAGCTCGACGACGATCGGCGCCCTCGTGGCCGTCGCCAACGGCGCCCAGGTGGCCGGGAGCGCGGTCGCGGGCAGGCTGCGCGGCGCCGGGGTGCGCCGATCCCTGGTGCTCGGCGTCCTCGCCAGCGGCCTCGGCATCGGCGTGGTCGGGCCGCTCGCCGACATGGCGGTGCTCAGCGCTGTCGCGCTGTGCGTCTCGGGGATCGGCGCCGGCGCCCTGCAGACGGTGGGCCCCGCCGTCGCCACGGACGCCGTCGAGCCCGAGGAACGCGGCGAGGCCATCGCCTCGGCGGGTACGTTCCGCGCCGCGGCCCTCCTGGTGGCACCGTTCGCCGTCGCGGGACTGGTGACCGTCATCCCGCTCAGCGCCGCCATCCTGACCGCCGGCCTGCTCATCACCGCTCCGGCGGTGGGCGTGGGCCGGCTCCGCCCGGCGAGCTGACCGGCGTGCCCACGAAGGAAGAACACGCGTCGCCGGTGGGTTCGGCCGGTCAGGGTGCAGTACCGTCCGCGCGGGATGAGAGGAGGCGGGCCGTGACCGAAGGCGCCTCCCCGTCCAACGCCTCCCCGTCCAGCGCCGCCCCGTCCAACGCCGGCCTGTTCCAGCCGGTCGCGGTCGGACGGATCTCGCAGGCGATCGTCGACCAGGTGCGGGCGCTGATCCGCACCGGCGAGCTCGGCATCGGTGCCCGGCTGCCGTCGGAGCGGGAGCTCTGCGAGCGCTTCGGGGTCAGCCGGGTGACCGTGCGCGAGGCCCTGCGCGTGCTCGAGGCGAACGGCCTGATCGAGATTCGCGTCGGCTCACGGGGTGGCGCCTTCGTGACCGCTCCCACCACCGGGCGGATCGGTGAGGGGATCACCGACCTGCTCAGCATGTCGGCGCTGTCGGCCGCCGAGGTCACCGAGGCGCGGGCGGTGTTCGAGCTGGGTGTCGTGCCCCTGGTCTGCGAGCGTGCCTCCGACGAGGAACTCGACGAGCTGATGGCGATGTGCGACGACGCGGCGCGGGCGCGGGACGCCGGGACCTACACGGTGACGATGTCCTTCGACTTCCATCTCCGGGTCGCGGCCGCGGCGCACAATCCCGCCCTCGTGATGCTCATGCGCTC
Source organism: Blastococcus sp. MG754426 (assembly GCF_021699055.1). Classification (GTDB taxonomy): domain Bacteria; phylum Actinomycetota; class Actinomycetes; order Mycobacteriales; family Geodermatophilaceae; genus Blastococcus. The sequence continues at coordinate 51,318 of NZ_SSXC01000004.1, forward strand.
GTTCCGCGAACCGGTGCTCATGTCCCTGCGCGAGGCGCAGCACGAAGGCCGCCAGGGCGTCGCGGAGCACCGCACGTTCGTAGAGGCCGTCCGGGCCCGGGACGCCGACCGCGCACAGCGGATCATGGCCGAGCATCTCCAGCGGACCGCTCGCCGCGTTTCCGGGCACTGAGCCGCCCGGCCGGGACCGGGCCGGGGCCCAGTCCCGGCCGGACCGTCAGCGCGGATCGGCCAGGCCGGCCAGCTCCAGCCTGCTCAGGTTGTACGCCCAGACCTGCGCGTCGTTGAACGCCGAACCGAGATCGGGCATGGCCGCGATGTCCTCCGCGGACAGCTCGGGCGGGGTCACCCCGAAGCTGTTGGCCTGCAGCGTCATCCGGGCCAGCGCGTCCAGGTTCAGCGCCCGGACGACGGCCTGCTCCACCGAGTCTCCCGTGGCCACGATGCCGTGCCCGCGCAGGATGCACGCGGGCCGGTCGCCCAGGGCACGGGCCACGTCCTGCCCCAGCTCCGGCCGGTTGATGAGCACACCGCGCGGATAGGTGGGGACGCCCTGCTCGGCCATCCGCATGGCGGGGATGTTGTACGCGCCCACGATCGGCCGGAGGGGCAGACCGGCCAGGTCGGCGGCGACGACCGCCGGCGGGTGCACGTGCACGACGGCCCGGACGTCGGGCCGCGCCCGGAGGATCTCCGTGTGGATGGGCAGCTCGTTGGGGGCCGAGAAGCTGGCCGGGAGCTCGTTCGCGCCGTCGAGGGTGACCGCGTGCACGTCGTCGGACCCGGTGAAGAGCAGCCCCCGCTCCTGCGGGCCCCGGCAACGGACGAGGAGCTCGTCGCCGGCGGTGCGCACGCTGATGTGCCCGAGGATGTCCTCGGCCAGGCCGCGGTAGGCCAGCACCCGGCACCCCAGGGCGACGAGATCGCGGAGGTCCGGGGTCGAGCCCAGGACGGGGGTCGTCCGGTCGGTGATGGTCACGGTCACGCTCCTGTTCGTGGGGGCATCGCCCGCAGTGCCTGAAGAAGTGCGGAGCTCTCCGGATAGGGACGCCCGCGGTAGGGGGTGCCGCCGACGGTCACGAAGAAGTCGACGGCTGCCGACAGCAACCGGCTGCGCACGCCCGCGTCCGTGGCCATGGCCTCGGCGAGGGCGAGGTCCTTCTCGATCGTGCTGGCCGGAGCGTGGGTGGCGATGCCCGCGGCGTCGCCACGGAAGAACTTGGCGGCGGTGGAGAACCCGGAATCCGATCCGCTGGACTCCTCGATGGCCGTGGCGACCGTCTCGGCATCCAGCCCCAGGGCCTCGCCCACGAGCAGCGCCTCCGCCGAGGCGAGGTACCAGCTGTACTTCACGTGCTGGTTGAGCAGCTTGACCGCGTAGCCCGCCCCGCGCCGGCCGCAGTGGGCGACGACCCGCGACACGGCGGCGAGTACCTCCTCGTCCGCGCCGAGCACGCCCGGCTGCCCGCCGACCAGGACGGTCATGTTCGGGGCCTTCCGGCTGACCGGGCAGTCGACGAAGCGGCGGCCGGCGGCGTCGAACGCCGCGCCGAGCACCTCGGCGAGGTCTGGGCCGCAGGTGGACATGTCCAGCATGGCCGCACCGGGTCGCAGCCCCGCCAGGACGCCGGTGTCGGCGGTCAGCGCCACCTCGCGGACCTGCTCCGGTCCGGGCAGGAACGTGAGGACGACGTCACTGGCGGCGGCCAGCTCGCGCGGGCTCGTCGCCGCCTCCGCCCCGCGGGCGACCATGGCGGCCACCGGCTCGGGCCGGATGTCGTAACAGCGCACGGGCCAGCCGGCGTCGAGCAGGGACTCGGTCAGGGCGATCCCCATGCCCCCGAGACCGATGACTCCTACCTGTCTCACGACGCCCCTTTCGGTCCAGTGCACAGAAATGTTTTCTGCCGCGACGAACTGTACGTGGCAGGAGTCACGATGGACAAGCCGCCGCTTGTCCCTGCTGGTCACGCTCAGGACGGGACCTGGCCCCACAGGACAACGGGTTGACAAAGAACTCGTTTCTGCTCAACCATCCCTGGCGAACGTGATGCACAGCACGTCAGGCCGCGGCGCCGCGACCCGGACACCACCCCCGTCCGGGTCGCGGTCACCGCACTCCACCCCCGACTGGCCGGCTCGGCCATGCGGGCCACTACGTCCTCTGGAGCTCTTGTGGGCGAGGCACTCCTCGACAGCTTGTCGCAGGTTCTGCAGCTGCAGACCCTGGGCCTGATGCTGCTCGGCGTCGCGATCGGCTTCGTCGTCGGCATCCTGCCCGGCCTCGGCGGCCCCGTGACGCTGGCGCTGATGCTGCCCTTCACGTTCGGCATGGAGCCGGTCCAGGCCTTCGCGTTCCTGCTCGGGATGCTGGTGGTGACCTCGACGACCGGCGACATCACCTCCGTGCTCTTCGGCATCCCGGGCGAGGCGACCTCGGCGGCGGCCACGCTCGACGGGTACCCCCTCACGCGGCGCGGGCAGGGCGGCCGTGCCCTCGGCGCGGTGCTCTTCAGCTCCGCCCTGGGATCGGTGTTCGGCGCGCTCGTCCTCGCCGCGATGGTGCCCGTCATCCGGCCGGTCGTCCTGGCGCTGAGCGCCCCCGAGTTCTTCATGCTCACCCTCGTCGGGCTGACGTTCGTGGTGGCGCTCTCGGGCAAGAAGGTGGTCAAGGGCCTGATCATGGCCTGCCTGGGCCTGCTGGTGGCCCTCATCGGGATCGACTCCCAGGAGGGCATCGCCCGCTACACGATGGACCAGATCTACCTGTGGGACGGCATCCCGCTGGTCCCGCTGGTCGTCGGCCTGTTCGGCGGCGCCGAGGTCCTGCAGCTGATGCTCAGCCGCAGCAGCATCGCGGGCGGCGCGGGCGCCGTGCCGAAGAAGATCACGGGCATCGGCGAGGGCATCCGGGACACGCTGCGCCATTGGCCGGTCGTCCTGCGGGCCAGCGGCATCGGTTCCACGATCGGCATGATCCCCGGCCTCGGCGGTTCGGTGGCCCAGTTCATCGCCTACGGCCAGGCCCGCCAGTCGTCCAAGAACCCCGAGCTGTTCGGCAAGGGGGCGATCGACGGCGTCATCGCCTCCGGCGCGGTCAACAACGCCAAGGACGGCGGCTCGCTCGTCCCCACCATCGCCTTCGGCATCCCGGGCGGAGCGGCCACGGCCGTGCTGCTGAGCGCATTCCTCATCGCCGGCCTCGACCCGGGTCCGGAGATGCTCACCACCGAGCTCGACGTCACCTACTCCATGGTGTGGATCGTCGTCCTGGCCAACTTCGTCGCCGTCGCGGCCGCCTTCGCGTTCCTCCGCCCGCTGACCCGGCTGACCTTCATCTCCGGCCCGCTGCTGGTGCCCTTCCTCCTGCTCCTGCTGGGGCTGGGCGCCTACAGCTCCAGCAACTCCTTCGGCGACGTCCTCGTGATGCTGGTGGCCGCCGCGATCGGCGTGGCCTGCATCCGCTGGGACTGGCCGCGTGTGCCGTTCCTGCTGGCCGTGGTCCTCGGCGGCATCGCCGAGCGCTACCTGTTCGTCTCGTACTCGCTGTTCGGGTGGGACTGGCTCCTGCGCCCGACGGTCATCGGCCTGGCCGTGGTTCTCCTGCTCGTTTTCCTGGTTCCCACCCTGCGGCGGCGCCGGGTCCAAGCCCAGCCCGCTCCCGTCGCCGAGGAGGTCCGTTCGTGACCACGCCCGAGCCCCGGACCGGAACCACCGTGCCGGCCGGTACTGCCCCCCCGGCGCCCGCGCCCGAGCCTCGGGCCCGACGGCAGCTGCCCACGGCCGACATCGTCCTCAGCCTCGTCCTGGCCGCGCTCTTCGCCAACGCCTTCTGGACCGCGATGGAGTGGTCGGTCAAGGCCGGGCTGTTCCCCCGCATGGTCACCGGGCTCGGCGTGCTCCTGACCCTCCTGCACGTGGCCGTCCTCCTCCTGAAGGCCCGCACCCCCGTGCCGGTGGTCGAGAAACGGGTGGACGCCGACGACGAGGCCGAGGGCGACGTGGAGTACGTCTTCGCCCACGCCGGTGGCCGCGCCTGGGCGCGCTCGCTGGCGTGGATCGCCGCCTTCTTCGTCGGGCTGTACGTCGTCGGGCTCTTCGTCATCGCACCGCTGTTCGCCCTGACGTACCTGCGGTTCTCGGTGCGCACGTCCTGGGTGTTCAGCGTCGCCTACGCGGCCGCGACCTTCGCCGTGCTCTACCTCGCGTTCGAGGTGGCGCTGCAACTGCCCGTGCCGCCGGGACTCTTCCTCTGACCCCCGTCCGCAGGCCCGCGGGCCTGCGGACGGCTGCACAGCCGCACGTCGCCGGTCGACCGACATCCTCGTCGGTCCATCGGCCAACACCCGCACCCGACACCGCCATCCGAGTCAAGGAGAACTTCATGAGCCACAGGTCGATGACCGCCCTGCGCCGCACCGGCGGTGCCGCCGTGCTCGTCGCCGCCCTCGCCGCCTGCGGGCAGAACGCGGACGCGGGCGCCGAGGCCGGAAAGTACTACGAGGGCGAGAACCTCGACTTCGTGGTCCCCTATGACGCCGGCGGCGGCTACGACGTCTACGCCCGCGCCCTCGCGCCCTACCTGGGCGAGTGCCTCGGGGCCGAGGTCGTCGTCCGCAACGAGCCGGGCGCCGGGAGCCTGCTGGCCACCAACTCGACGGCCAACGCCGGGCCGGACGAGCGCCGGATCCAGATCACCAACTCGGTCGGCACGGCCAGCGCGCAGATCGCGGGCGCCGACGGCGTCATGTTCGACATGTCGGAGTTCTCCATCATCGGTCGCGTGGCGACCGCGCCCGACACGGTGGCCGTGGCCAGCGACGGGCGGTTGTCCTCCTTCCAGGACATGATCGACTCCGAGGAGACGGTGCGCTTCGCCGCGACCGGCCCCGGCAGCAACGAATACATCGCGGCCAGCGTCCTGTCGGCCATCTACGGCTTCCCGATCGAGGTCGTCACCGGGTTCGGCGGTTCGGGCGAGGCCCGGCTGGCGGTCATCGCCGGCAACGCCGATGCTCACGCCAGCACCTGGGACAGCGTGCTCGGCCCGGTGGAGAGCGGCGAGGTCGAGGCAATCGTCGTGGCCAGCGACGAGCCGGTCGAGCTGCTCCCCGACATGCCGGTCGTCACCGACTTCGTCCCCGAGACCGACGAGGGCAAGGAACTGCTCGACGACCTCGTGGACCTCGAGACCCTGGGCCGCGGTCTGGTGGCGCCCCCAGGGCTGCCGGAGGAGCGGCTCGCCGAGCTCCGTGAGGGCTTCGAGTGCGCCACGAGCAACGAGGAGCTGATCGCCGAGCTCGACCAGCAGCAGCGGCCGATCGACGTCCTCACCGGCGACGAGTACGCGGAGCTGCTCGAGTCCGTGCTCGACACCTCGCCGGAGTTCGCCGCGGTGCTGGAGGAGTCCTTCTGAGTTGAGACACGGCGGGCGCCGGTGACCTCGTCGCCGGCGCCCGCTGCATCTCTGTCCCGCTTCCCGGGCCGCCGCCACGTGCCCCCCGCCACCGGAGGTTCTGACCATGACTTCGACGACGGATGCTCTCGACTCCTTCGAGGACCACTGCTGGCGGGACGTGGTCCCGGCCGAGACCCTCGAGGTCTACCGCGCCTACCGGCGCGAGACCCGGATCGTCGGCCGTCCCGCGGTGCTGGCCGTCGACCTGTTCAGCGGCGTGTTCCCCGACGGGCCGATGTCGCTGGCCGAGGCGGTGGCCCGGAACCCGCGCAGCTGCGGGCCCGCCGCGTGGGCCGCCCGCGCGCCGATCGCTGCCCTGCTCGACTCCGCCCGCAGCCGCGACATCCCGGTCCTGTTCAGCTCGCAGGACCCGGAGACCTCCCGCGCGACGCACCGGCCCCCGTCGGAGCGCGACGCCGCGGACCTTGCGCTCGACCCCGCCTTCGGTCCCCTTCCCGGCGAGGCGGTCGTCCCCAAGCGGCGGGCCAGTGTCTTCTTCGAGACCGACCTCGCCGACCGCCTCGCCCGGGTCGACGTCAACACACTCGTCTTGTGCGGTGAGACGACCAGTGGGTGCGTCCGGGCCACCGCCGTCGACGCCTACTCCCACGGCCTGCACGTCGTCGTGGTCGAGGAGGCGGTCTTCGACCGCAGCCCGCTGAGCCACAAGGTCAGCCTGTTCGACCTGCACCACAAGTACGCCGACGTCATGACCCTCGCGCAGTTCGAGGCCGCCGCCGACGCGATCCTGCCGATCCCCTCGGCGGGCGAGGTCCACGGGACCACCCAGCACTGACGCCGTCGCCGACGGCGGAAGCCCACCACCCCCCGGGAGCGTGTACTCCGTGTTCACCAACGTCCTCGTCGCACTCAAGGAGAACCAGCCGCACCAGCCGCTGCTGGAGCTGGCGTTCCAGGCCGCTCCCGGCCCGGCGCGCCTGCACCTGGTCACCCTGGTCCGGGTCGGGACCGAGGGCGACGAGGTCCAGCGACTCCGGCGCACGGAGCGGAGCCTGGCCCAGCAGGCCGAAGCCCTGACGGCCAAGGGCTACGACGCCTCCTGGGAGGCCGGCGTCGTTGCCGTCAGCGCGGCCGTGGACCTGGTCCGGATCGCCGAGACGCGCGCGGCCGACCTGATGGTCATCGGCCTGGCGAGGCGCAGCCGGGTCGGCAAGGCCCTGATGGGCAGCGACGCCCAGCGGATCCTGCTCAGCGTCGACTGCCCCGTGCTGGTCAGGCAGCTGCACGGCATGTAGCCGGCCGACGCCGGGCCGTACAGTCCCGACCGGAGCCAGGGCGGCGCCCCGCCATCGACACCACACTGCCCGCACATAGGGCACCGAACGGGTCCGGGAGGATCGTGCTCTCGCGCTCGGGCACCTCGACCGACCGGCGCCGTGCGCCCCGCGGTTCGACGGCCCCGGCGTCCCGGTTCGGGCGATTGCGGGCCGTCGACCTCGGACCTCGCCTCGTCGTCCCCCTCTGCGCCGGGGCGATGCTCAACCCGGTCAACTCCACGGTGATCGCCACCGCGTTGTCACCGATCGGCGGTGAGCTGGACATCGGCGCCGCCGCGACGGCGTGGCTGGTGGCGGTGATGTATCTGGCCAGCGCGATCGGCCAGCCCGTCGCCGGTCGGCTGGCCGACCAGTTCGGCCCGCGCCGGGTGTTCCTGGCCGGCGGCATCCTGGTCGCGGCCGCCGGCACCCTGGGTGCGCTCGCACCGACCTTCGGATGGCTGGTGGCCTCGCGGGCAGTGGTCGGGCTGGGCACGGGTGCGGCGTATCCGGCGGCGATTGCGATGCTCCGGGAGCAAGCCGACCGACTGGGCGTGCCCACTCCGCCCCGCACGCTGGGCCTGCTCAGCACGGTGAGCCTGGTGACGCTCACCATCGGTCCGCCCCTGGGCGGTGTCCTCGTGGACACGATCGGGTGGCGGGCCGTCTTCGCGGTCAACGTGCCCCTCGGCCTGGCCGTCACCGCCCTGGGCTTCCTCCTGCTCCCGCGGTCGCGCCCGCGGGCCCGGACGGTCGCGGCATGGCGGCTGCTGGACCTGCCGGGAACCGCCCTCTTCGGCGGCACCGTCGCGCTCTTCCTGCTGACCACCATGGAACTGCCCCACCCGCCGGTGCAGGTCCTGCTCGGGCTCGCGGCCGGTCTGGTGCTCCTCGTCCTCGTCGAGCTCCGCGCGCGGACACCGTTCATCGACCTGCGCATGCTGGCCTCGAACCCCGCTCTGGTCGTCGCCTACCTGCGGGTCTTCCTCACCTTCCTCGTCGTTTACGGCGTCCTCTTCGGGCTCACCCCCTGGCTGCAGGACAGCCGAGGGCTGTCCGCCAGCACGGCCGGACTGGTGCTCCTAAGCATGTCCGCGGTCGGGGCGGTCGCGTCGTTCGTCGGCGTCCGCGGTCGCCGCCTGGTCTGGCCGTTGCTCGTGGGAGCCCTCGGACTCCTCGCCGGGAGCGTCGGGATGCTCTCCCTGGACGCCGACTCCCCCACCGCTCTGCTCGTCCTGGTGTCTGCGGTGTTCGGCCTGCCGAACGGACTCGGGCTCGTCGGGAACCAGGTCCTCGTCTACCGGGCGGCGCCCGCCGATCAGGTCGGCGCCGCTGCGGGCCTGTTCCGCACTGCGCAGTACACCGGCGCGATGACCGCCACCGGAATGGTGGCACTCGCCTACGCCGGCGGGGCCGACGACGGCGGGATCCAGGTGCTCGGCTGGGTGTCGGTCGGTGCCGCGGCCCTCCTGGTCGGGCTCACGGTCGCCGACCGTGGCCTCTACCGGGACGCCCGCGACTGAGACCCGGTGTCGTGCCGATCGGCCTGGGATCGGCGGGCTCGCGGTCGTGAGCGGCAATGCCGACGCGCACGTCACCACCTGGGACAGCGGCCTGGCTGCCGCGCAGGCGGGCGAGATGCCGATCGTGGTAGCCAGCGACGAGTCCGTCGAGTTGCTCCCCGACGTCCCGCAGGCCACCGCGTTCACGCCGGACGCCTGTGAGAGCCAGAAGCTGCTGGAGAGCCTGGTCGAGCTGCAAGAGCCCGGGGGCGCGGACTCTTTCCGCCCCCCGGGCTCCCCGAGGAGCGACTGACCGGGCTGCGTGAGGCCTTCGAGTCCGCGGCTGGCAATGAGGAGCTCATCAGCGATGATGGAAGCCCAGCAGCGGGTCATCGACGTCGTCACCGGCGACGAGCACGCGACGCAGGTGCGCAACGTGCTCGACGCCTCCCCCGAGTCACGCCGTGCTCGAGGACTCCTTCTGGGAGCAGCACGCACCACGGGCGCCGGGACGCTGCGGGGTCCCGGGGCTCCGCGCCCCCGTCCTGGGGGCGGGTCAGACGAGGGCGGTGCCGATCAGACCGTTGCGCGTGACGAGCGCGGCCAGCTCTGTCTCGGTGAGCGCGTCGGTACCCTCGGGACGGCGGGGTAAGACCATGTATCGGGATTCGGCGCTGGCGTCCCAGACGGTGATCCGGGTGTCGGCGGGGAGTTCGAGGTCGAAATCCCCCAGGACGCCACGCGGGTCGCGGACCACCCGGGCACGGTAGGCATCGCTCTTGTACCAGGTCGGCGAGGGCCCCAGCAGCGTGGTCGGGTAGCAGGAGCAGAGTGTGCAGACCACGACATGGTGCTCCCCGGGACCGTTCGCGATGACCTTCAGGCGCAGTTCCTCGCCTCCGCCCATCGACAGCTCCAACTCACGGATGGCCGTGTTGGCATCGGCGAGCAGCCGGTCCCGGAAGGCCGGGTCCGTCCAGGCCCGCGCGACGATCCGCGCGCCGTTGAGCGGGGAGCCACCGGCGAGCAGGGCGTCGATGCGGTGGTCGATCTCGCCGGGAGCGATCACGCCGCGCTGTTCCAGCAGGTTCTCGATGTGTCGGACCTGCCCGGCGATCGGGGCGCTGGGGTGGTGCCCGCTCATGGCGCTGCGTTCCCGTCGTGGTTCGTGAGTGGCTCGAGGTAGTCCTGCCACAGCTCGACGGTGACGGTGTGGTCCCCGGAGCCGAACAGGTCACTGGCGCGGAACCTCACGTGGTAGACCGGCTGAGGCTCCCCGGGCAGTCCGCGCGCCCGGTCCTCGGCCCGGGGATGGTTGCCGGCCCGTTCCACGATCTCCCCCACCGCGCCGCGCGCGTAGCGGGGGAGGCGAGTGTGCCCGGGCGGATCGAACGTCGTGGTGCGGACCCGATCCCCCGGGTTGAAGGCCTCACGCATCGGCAGCGCCGTGCCCGTTGCCGGCCACCTCCGCAGCCGTGAGGACGCCCTTCTCCACCAGCAACGTGGTGATGGCGCAGTACCACCGCTCGTAGTACGAGGCGGTCAGGTACACCGCTGGCGCCATCCGCTCGAGGGCGTCCCGGAACTCGTCGCGGTTGTAGACGCCCTGGCGGATCAGCAACGCGTTCATCGCGTGCAGATGAGCTTCCCAATCGGCGTGGAAGGGCGGTTCGTCCGGCTCCTCCACAACCGCGAGGAATCCCTCCATGCCGCCTACGTCGTTGATCCGGCTCACCCCCACTTTCTACCGGCCGGCCCCACACCCCGACCAGGGTTCGGGGGCAAGTCGGGCGGTATCTCGTTGACCTGGGCCTATGAGGGCGGGCACGGGTCTCGTGGTGGTCTTGAGGTGTCGAATCTGTCGATCACCAGCGAGAAGGGCCCCCGGCAGTCGGTCGTCTGCGAGCACGTCCGCGTCCGTTCCGGGAGCTGATCGGCGACTGGTCCATCCCGGCTGGTCACGGCGTAGAAGACCGGGAGGGCGGCGACGACCCCTAGGCCGAGGAGTGGCTGCCAGGCGGCGCTGCCGGCGGCTACCGCGTAGGCGGCGATGCCGACGAGGGAGCGCCGGCGTTCGGCGGCGGAGAACTCGGGCGGCGTCCCGGCGACCAGCAGTCGAGGTCGGTGGCACAGGTGATGGAAGAGCGCCAGCCAACTCGTCCCCATGGCAGCCGCCAACGCGCAGTACAGGAGGAGTGCGGCAACCTGGTCGGCGCGGGTCCCGTGCTGGAACGCGGTGCTGTGGACCGCTGTGGGGAGCGGCAGGAACGACGTGGTCAGCAGAAGCAGGAGGTTGCGCCACAGCAGGCCGGCGTCGACGGCCCGGATCCGCGTGAACAGCTCGTGGTGGTTGACCCAGATGACCGCGATGTACCCGAACGAGGCCAGGTAGCCCAGGTAGCCGGGCCACTGCTCGAGCAGCTCGTGAGGCATCGCACCGGGTTCCGACGGCGGGTCCAGCTCCAGCACGAGCAGTGTGATGACGATGGCGAGGACCCGTCGTTGAAGGCCTGCACGCGTCCGGTCTCGGCCGTTGTTCCGCCGCGCACCGGAGCCACCGTCGCAGTGGCTCGGAGCCTCATCGGGAGTCCGCCCCCTTCCGTCCAGGCGAGCGACGTGGCGCCTTTGCGGGCAGGCGGTGCAGGCGGCCCGCACCCCCGCCCGCACCGCGCGTGTCAGGCCGGGATCGCCGTGACCGCCTCCACCGCCGCCAGGATCGTGGCGGCGACCTCGTCGGGCTGAGAGACCGAGAGCGCGTGCGAGCCCTCGGGGATCGCCCGGACCTCGCGGGCGCCGGCCCGTTCAGCCATGGACCGCTGGAGGGCGGCGGGGATGTTCAGGTCTGCGTCCCCGGACACGAACCACGACGGTCGCTCGCGCCACGCCGGCACCGCAGCGGGCAGCCCTTCTCCGGGGGCTCACGCGCCGCCTCATCCGCGACGGATGATCCGGGGCACTCCCGGCGCGCCGTTGCAGGTGGTCAATCGGTCCCTGGCGTAGCCGACGCCCCGCACCCCGGCGTCGAGCTGCCCGACGGTGCCTAGCGGGGACTGGGGCTCCGCCCGGCGCCGGGCCGGCAGGCTTGTGTGCAACGTCCGACATCATGAGGTCCACCCTCCGGCCGGCTCGACCGTCTGCTGCTGCGCCTGCCGGGGCGCGGGCACGTCCGCTGCCGCAGCGACCGCCGCCAGTGCCGTGGCGATCAGGTCGGCGACCGGTCCGGGCCGGGAGATCATGAGCACGTGCGAGCCGTCCAACTCGACGATCTCCGCACCCGGACGCCTTGTTGCTGATCAGCACACACGGCTGGCCCGGCTCGGTGATCGAACTGCTCGAGATCGTCGGCCCGCTCGCCGACCCGACCGCGCACGACGGCTCTCCCGAGGACGCGTTCGACCTGGTGCGGCCGCCCTCCCCGGCTACGGCTTCTCCGACGCACCCGCTCGAGCTCCTCCAGTCCGGCCAGGTCCGGCCCGGTGACCACCTCGCCGGCCGGGATGCCGAGCCCCTCGGCCACCGCCCGCCCCGCCGGTGTTCAGCCGACGGGGATCACTGCACAAGAGAGGCACGCTGAAGGCACGGTGTAGGGCAGAGAAGCTGCTGACCAGGCAGTTTGGATGCCAGTAGCCCTAGCCTTCCAAGCTGGCCATGCCGGTTCGATCCCGGTCACCCGCTCCAGGTACTTGCCATCTCGTATGCCGGTCCGCGCCGCTCAGCGGGGCAACCCTGGTCCCTCCGCACATCTCGACGACCGGCCGCCCGCGTCAGCCACGGGCCCGGTCGAGGGTGCGGGAGATGCCCAGGGCGGCGGCCCGCACGCCCGGCGTCACGGCCCGGACGTCGGCCGCCGACGTCCCCCGGACGACGATCGACAACGCCGCGACGGCCTCCCCCCGTGCGGTCACCGGGGCCGCGACCGACACGGCGTCCATGGTCACCTGCCGGTCGCTGACGGCGAAGCCCGTACGACGGACGTCGGCCAGCACGGCGCGCAGTCGACGGGGATCGGTGATCGTGAGGGGCGTGTAGCGCTGCAGCGGGACGGCGAGGACCCGCTCCTGGACATCCACCGGCGCGTGCGCGAGCAGGACCAGCCCCACACCGGTGGGCGGCATCGCGAAGCGGCCACCCACCTGGGTCAGGACGTCGACGGCCTCGCGCGAGGCCAGCCGCTCGACGAAGACCAGCTCGTCGCCGTCCCGCACGGCCAGCTGGACGTTCTCGTGGGTCACCTCGTAGAGGTCCTCCATGAAAGGCAGAGCGACCTCGCGGAGTCCCAGCGCCCGGGGGGCCAGCGCACCGAGTTCCCAGACGTGCAGCCCGATCCGGTAGCGCCCGTCGTCGGACCGTTCCAGGCCGCCCCAGCTCACGAGCTCGGCCACGAGCCGGTGGGCCGTGGACAGGGGCATCCCCGCCGCGCGGGCGATCTCCGACAGCGCGAGAGCCGGCCGCGAGCGGGTGAACGCGTCGAGGACCGCCAGCAGCTTGCCGCCGGCCGTCCGATGTGCGCTCAGAGGTCGAGCACCAGCTTCGGGCAGGCCGCCCGCGAGACGCAGATGAACATCGTGTCGTTCGCAGCCTGCTCCGCTGGGGTCAGCAGGGAGTCGCGGTGGTCGACCTCCCCCGCCAGAACCGCCGTCTCGCATGTCCCGCACGTCCCCTCCTGGCACGAGGAGAGCACCGGGATCCCGGCCTCCTCGACCACGTCGAGGACAGACTTGCCCGGCGGCACGGTCAGCGACAAGCCGCTGGCCGAGAGCTCCACCTCGAAGGACGACGTGAGCACCGGCTCGCCGACGTCCTTGGGCGCGAACCGTTCGAGGTGCAGCGTCCCCTCCGGCCAGGAGCGGCAGTGCCGCTCGACGGCCGCGAGGAGAGGCTCCGGGCCGCAGCAGTACACCAGCGCGCCGGATGGCGGCTCGCCGAGTACCCGGTCGAGGTCGATGAGGCCGACCTCGTCCTGGGGGTGGAGGGTGATCCGGTTGCCGGTCGACTCCTCGAGCGCCTCGAGGAAGGCCATGGACCGGCGACTGCGGCCGCCGTAGTGCAGCTCCCAGTCGGCGCCGGCCGACTCCGCAGCGGTGATCATGGGCAGGATCGGCGTGATGCCGATGCCGCCGGCGATGAAGACGTAGCGCGGCGCCGGCACCAGCGGGAAGTGGTTGCGGGGACCCCGGACGTCGATGTCCGCCCCCGCCTGCAGTGACTCGTGGACGTGCGCAGAGCCCCCTCGGCTGTCCGGCTCCCGCAGGACGCCGATCCGCCAGACCGACCGGTCGGCCGGGTTGCCGCACAGCGAGTACTGACGCGTCAGGCCGCCGGGCAGGCGGAGGTCGATGTGGGCCCCCGGCGCCCACCCCGGCAGTTCGGCTCCCGAGGGGTCGACGAGGTCGAGGACGACGACCCCTTCCGCGCCCGCGCGGCGTTCGGCGACGCGCAGCCGCAGGTCGGTCTCAGCGTGGGTGGTGTGCACGGTTCCTTCTTCAGGCGGGGACGGTGGGGCGCCGTCGCACCAGCGCAGGGTCGGCGACCAGGTGCGCCGGTGGTGGGAGGTGCACGTCGGGCGGCTCGGGCAGGGCCGGGCCGCCGACCGGGTGGGCAGGGTGCGCCACGAGCCAGTCCCACAGCAGGATCGGGTCCTCGGCCTCGGACTCGGCACCGCAGTGGCAGCGGCCGCGGAGCCGGTCGGAGCCCGGGAGCCAGCCGACGCGGATCACCCGGTCTCCGGCGAGCACCTCGCGCGGCGCGGGCGGAGCGAAACCGGTCACCGGACGATCGCGCCGGTCGCCGCGCCGGCCGGGGTCCCGGAGTTCTCGGCCGCGAGTCGGGCGATCATGCGGCGCGCCGCCAGGCCGCCGGTGTCGATGTTGATCGACAGCTCCTGGTAGCCGTCCGGCTCTCCGGTGAGCACCCGTTCGAGCACGTCCAGGGCGGTGACGTCCTGGAGGACGACGGTGCGGTTGCTCTCCCGCAGGAACCCAGAGACCTCCTCGTCGTCGAGCGCGAAGTCGCGGGCGACGGCCCAGAAGTCGTGGGTGGAGGACTCGGTCTCGGGGGTGATGGCGTACACGACCTCGACGTGGAAGGCGTCGGGGTCGGTGCCGTCCTCGTCGGGCAGGACGCCGACCGGCGCGATCCGCGAGTGCAGCTTGTACAGGCAGGGCGGGGTGAACTCGATGTCCTGCCAGCGGGTGATCCGGCCCTGGATGCCGGTGCTCTTCGCGTAGAACGGCGGGCACTCGGCATCGGCCATGTGCCGGCTCACGTAGACGATCCCCGCCTCGTCGTCCACCTCGGTGGTGATCGGGGTCTCGGCGACCTCCGGCGTCCCGATGTAGCCGCCGTGCAGGTACGTCTCGTGCGAGAGGTCCATCAAGTTGTCGACCAGCAGGCTCGCCCGGGCCGCCAGGGGCTCCATTCCCGACACCGTCGTCCAGCCGGCCATGTCCAGCCACGGCGCCCGGGGGATCCGGGTGGTGCCGGCGCGGTCGGGGTCGCCGATGAAGACCCAGACGAAGGAGTCCTGCTCCACGACCGGATAGGTCTTGAGCCGGGCCGTGCGGGGGATGCGGGTCTGGCCGGGGACCGCCACGCATGCGCCGTCGGCACCGTAGGTGAAGCCGTGGTAACCGCACACCACCGTGTCGCCGACGAGATGGCTCGGCGACTCCGACAGCGGGAACCGGCGGTGCACGCAGCGGTCGCTCATCGCGGTGACGTCGCCGGAAACGGTGCGCCAGAAGAGGATGGACTCACCGCAGACGGTGCGGCTGAACAGCTCCCGCCCCACCTCGCGCCCGTACGCGGCCACGTACCACTGGTTCTGGACGATCGACGTCACCTGGCTGCTCCTCGGGTGTCGGTTGGCTGGGCCGATCGTGACCGGCGACACGAGACGCCGGACACACGCCTTCCATGTGGTGGAAGCCGAAGGTGCTCCGCTGGGCCGGCCCACGCCGTGAGGGGTCGCGCGAGGCGACGCCGGGCAGCAACCCGCGCCAGTGCTTCTCGCGCCATTCGGAGGACGGATCGCTCCACCTCGTCGTGCGCGCCCAACACGCCCGGTCGACCGAGGAGCGTCGTGACCGAGGAGCCGTTGCACGCCGACGAGGCCCGCCGAACCGCCGGCCGGACGCGCTGTCGGCGACCGCCGCGACGATGCTGGTAGCGCGGCACGATCCTCCACGGCCACACTGACCGACGCCGGATCATCGAGGAGTCAGCCGTGGCCGCAGCCTCCGACGTCCCAGAACCCCGGAGCGGATCCGTGCCGGATCTGCCCGACCTCCTGCCGGTGCTGGCGCGACGAGCTCTGGTCTGCGAGTACGCCACCCTCACCGGGGACGGTCGACCGGTGACGTGGCCGGTCACCCCGTACCCCGGTGAGGACGGCGCGACGGTGGACGTCTCGACCGGGCTGACCTACCCGGCGAAGGCCGAACGGGCCCGCCGGGAGCCCCGGGTCGCCTTGCTGTTCTCCTCGACCAGCGACGCCGAACTCCCCGGCGCGCCCACGGTGTCGGTGCAGGGGCTGGCGACCGTGCGGGACTCAGCCCTGCAGGCCAACACCGACCGCTACCTGCGCCAGAGCCTGGCGAAGCTGCCTGAGGCCTACAAGGGCATGCCGCCGTTCCTCCTCCGCCGTCTGGACTGGTACCTGGCTCGCATCTGGGTGCAGGTGACGCCGCTCCGCGTCCTGTCCTGGCCCAGCGGGCGGCTCGATCAGCGACCCGAGAGCTGGCAGGCGCCGCCGGGCACCGCAGCACCTCCGTCCGATCCCGCCCCCCGGGGTCCCTCGCTGCCCTCGAGGTCCGAGGCGCCGGCGGACTGGCGCCCCTTCGCCGACCGGGCCGACCGGCTCGGCGTCCCCGTGCTCACCGTCGTGGACGCGGATGGATGGCCGCTCCCGGTGCGTTGCCGGAGCGCTGAGCGCGCAGCGGACGGCTACCTCCTCGTGCCGCCCACCGGCGTCCACCTCACCGGAGGACCGGCCTGCATCACCGCGCACTGGCACGCGCCGGACATGAGCCAGCAGGAGAACGTGGTCCTGCTCGGTACCGCGGAACCGGCCGACGACGGCCGCGTCCGGGTCCGGGTCGTGCGTGCGCTCAGGGACTGGAGCCTCACCGGCTCACGGCTGGGCAGGACCCTCGGCTTCCTCGCCAACGGCAGAACGCTGCGACCGCGACTGCAGCAGGAGGCGATGCGACGCGGGCAGGCGCCCCCCGCCGTCAACCTGCCGAGATCCTGACCCTCTCCGCGGGGACTGCCGGGTCCGGCCGGTCCTGGTGTGACTCGGGCCGGCTCGAGCGAGGGCAGCTCCGACCGGGGCACGGACCGGGGACCGACCTCTCGGTCGTTCGGCGGTCCGGGCCGGGAGTCGGCGCGATGGGGGCGATGCCCAGACGGCACCTCTCCCCCGGAACTGGTCGTGCGTGCAGCGCCGCTGGATCACCGGGACGGAGCTGCTGGAGCCCTCCTCCGAACCGGTCCCGGCTCCTACGATGCAGCCAGCATCCCCGATGACGCTCACGAACGGACGGTGCCGGCCGTGGACCTGCCCATGCTCGCAGCCGCCACCCTATTGGCGGGAACGGCGGCGTACGGGGCCCGAGTGGGAGCGCGCGAGGAGATCGCCGGGGAACCGTTCGGATGGCGGCTCCCCGGGCGGGTGGCTCGGCACCAGGCATGGGGCTACGGCTCCGGCACGATGGCGCCCTGGCCGATGCCGGTCGCGGCCCTGGCCGCGGCTGTCAGGGCCGGTGGAGGATCGGAACAGCCTGCCCGGGTGTGCCTCGCCATCGGATCCGTCTG
Organism: Blastococcus sp. MG754426; assembly: GCF_021699055.1. Lineage (GTDB taxonomy): Bacteria > Actinomycetota > Actinomycetes > Mycobacteriales > Geodermatophilaceae > Blastococcus. The sequence goes on from NZ_SSXC01000004.1 coordinate 68,369, forward strand.
CCTGATCGGCACCGTCGTCGAACCACAGACCTGGGGGCGTCGCTCCACCTCGCGCGCCGCGACCGTGGCCACGGCGCTGCACCTGCTCTCCGGCACGGCACTCGTCCTGGCGGGTCAGCGCGCCACGCTGGCCTCTCGCCGCTCCCGGTCGGTGGTCAGAGCCTGAGCGTGCCGCGTCCTGCCCCAGCGGGGGGCCGACCTCTCCGGTGGTGGGCCGGTGGAGTCGGCGGTCCCCCACGCGGCGTCGTGCCGCAGTGCGGCGTGACCATCCTCGACGACGTCGCGGCCCTCGCCGTCCGCGAGGAGCACCTCGCGGTCGTCTCCACGCTGCGAGCCGACCCGGCCATCCGGTCGTCGGTGGTCAACGCGGGGTTCCTCACCCATCCTTCGACCGGACGGCAGGCACTCGCGTTCGTCACCTCCGGCCGGGTCAAGCTCGCCGATCTCCGCGTCCGGCCGCAGGTCACCGCGACGTTCCGGCACGGCTGGGAGTGGGCGAGCGTCGAAGGACGTGCGGAACCGGCTGGACCCGACGATCCGCAGCCGTGGCTGGCCGACGCCGACCGGCTCCGCCTGCTGCTCCGCGACGTGTTCACCGCTGCGGGCGGCCGGCACGACGACCGGGAGGAGTACGACCGCGTGATGGCCGAGGAGCGACGCACCGCCGTGCTGATCGACCCGGTCAGGACCTACGGCGACAGCTAGCGGCGGCACCGCTTCCCACGCCAGGACGCTCCACCGTCCCTCCTGGCGGCAGGGGCCGGAGGTCACAGCCGACACCCCGGCGGGAGGAGTCGGCGCCGCGCAGCCCTCACCATGCGGATCTCCCGCACCCCGCCCTCCACCTCCACCGTCCCGTCGGCGAGGAAGCCCTGCTTGCGGTAGAACGCCTGGGCTCGAGGGTTCGGGTCGGCCACCCACAGCGCCACGGGCTCTTCCGGGTCGACGACCGCCCGCAGCAGCGCCGGCCCGGCGCCCGTGCCGTGCTCGCCCGCCACCACGTACAGGACGTACAGCTGCCGCCGCCACGGCGCCCCGGCGTCCAACGGCGGGCCCGACATGGCGATCCCGATCGTCTCGCCGCTCCGCAGGGCGACTGCCACGCGGTTCTCGCGGTAGCGCCCGTCGGTCAGCGCGGCGGTCCAGAACCGCGCCCGCGCGGCGAGGAAGCCCGGGGCGTCGAGCACCGCATCGGGCATCACTCCCCGGTACGTCTCCTGCCAGCACTGCACGTTCACGCGCGCCATCTGCGCGCCGTCGCCGGCCTGAGCCGGGCGAACGGTCAGGCCGGGCCGCGCCGCGGCCACGGCCGGGGTGCCGCCGTCGGCCGTGCCCGGTGGGCTCATCCGCCCGCGAGCGCGACGCCGTGGCGGCTGGTCACCGAGCGGATCGCCGTCATCGACTCCTCGATCGGCCGGTCCAGCGCGACGGTGCCGGCGAAGTCGGCGAAGAACCGCCCGGCGCCGTCGCCGGAGGTGATCACCAGGAGCCGGGCGGATCCGCCGACGACCCCGAAGGTGGCCGGCGTACCGGCGGGGACGACGACCAGCCCGCCGGGCTCCACGTCGTAGGACGTCCCGTCGACGACGGCGGTGATCCGGCCCTCCAGCAGGAACAGCACGCCGGCCCACGGCGAGATGTGCGGCGGAGCCATCGGCCCCGCGGGCGCGACCACCTCGAAGACCTCGAAGGTGCCGCCGGCGTCGTGGACGGTGGCCTTCGCGATGTGGTCGCCGTCGATCATGCGGTGGTGCCGGCCCTCACCGGGCCGGACGTGCACGGTGCTCATGTCTCCTCCTCAGGGTGGGAGGACAGCCTCGGGCGGCGGAGCAGCCGGCTCGCGAGTAGTGCGCTACCCGACCCCGAGGACGTCCGCCAGCGCCGAGCGCTCGGAGACGCCGAGCTTGAGGCCGGCGCGGTAGAGGTGACCCTCGACGGTGCGCACCGACACGGTCAGCCGCGCGGCGATCGCCTTGTTGGACAGCCCCCGGGCGGCCAGCGCGGCGATCTCGCGCTCGCGGGCGGTCAGGGGCAAGGGGCGGACCGCGACGGCGAGTGCCGGCGTCCGGGCACCGGACCGGCCGGCCGTCCTCTCGGCGAGGGCGGCGGCGTTGAGGGCCGACCCCGGCCGCCCGTGCCGGCGGTGCAGGTCGGCGGCCTGGGCCGCCGCGTCGCCCGCGGCGACGAGGTCGCCCAGTCGGGCCCAGGCGTCGGCGGTCGCGAGCAGCGCCTCGCCGTCCTGGTCGGCCCAGGCCCGGGCATGGGCGAGGGCCACCGCCGCCCGAGGGCCGAGCTCGGCGAGCGCTGCCAGGCGGGGCAGCGCCGCAGCGGCCTCGCCGAGCTGGACCGCGGTCTGCCAGGCCAGCACCTCGTAGGCGGGGGCGCCCGACTCGCGGGCGAGGTCGGCTGCCGCGGCGGCGTGGCGGAGCGACTCGGTCGCCGCCCCCGCCGCGGCTGCTCCCCACGCGAGCGCGAGGAGGTCGTCGGGCGCGTGGAGCCGGTAGGCCGGATGCCCTCCGGTGACGATGCCGGCCAGCAGCGGAGCCGCCGGCGCCACCTCACCGGCCTGCGCCCAGGCCGTCGCCAGCAGCGTGCGGCAGCGGAACCGGAACTCGTGCCCCGAGTCCGCCAGCCCGCCCCACGCCTCGCGCAGCAGGGCGAGCGCGTCACCGACCCGGCCTCCGGCGAGGGCGGCGTGCCCGGCGACGACCAGCCCCATCAGCCGGGCCGGGCCCGGGAGGTCGGCCGACGCGGCCTGCAGGCGCCGGGCCTGCCCGTCCGCCCGGTCCGGCCTCCCGGCGAGGCGGTGCCCGAGCACCTGCAGGTCCGCGAGCCCGAACCCGGGGATGGCGGTGGGCACCCGGTCGGCGGTCAGCCCACCCACCACCGCGGCCTCGTCGAGCAGCCCGACATCCCCGGTGACGGCGGCGGCCGCGGACACCGCGGAGGCGACCAGGATGCGAGCCAGGTCGTCGGGCAGCTCCTCGTGCAGCAGCTCCCGGCCGCGGGCCAGCACCGGCGCGACCTCGCCGCCCGCGGCGGCCAGGGCGAGGGACATGCCCACCACGTGGAGCGGCGCCGCCCCGGTGGCCTCGGCCGCGGCCAGGGCCCGGCGGGCGTCGTCGGGCCGGGCCAGCGTCCAGAGCAGGTTGCCGGTGCGGTGGAGCTGCGCACGCGCGCGCGTCCCGCTGTCCGGTGCGCTCCCGGCGAGCCGGTCGAGGATCGCCTCGGCCTCGTCGCCGCGGCTGAGCCAGGACAGCGCCGCGGCGTGCACCAGCCGGGCTGCGGGGTCGCCGGTCGCGGCGGCCGCGCGGGCGAGCCGCTCGGCCAGCGGCAGGTCGTACACCCGGGTCGCCGCCTCGGCCGCCCGGAGGAACAGCCCGGGTGCCGGGGGCAGATCGGAGTCGAGCGTGAGCACCGCTCCGGGGATCGGGTCGGTCGCGACGTCCAGGGTCCGCGCGACCCGGCCGCGCAGGCGGCGCGCACGCAGGGTGCCCATGACCTCGCGGCGGACCTCCCCGTACAGCGGGTGCGCCAGCCTGGCGACCAGCCCGTCGGTGCGCACCAGTCCCCGCTCCTCGGCCGCCTCCAGGTCTGCCGGCGAGGTCAGCGCGGACAGCGTCGCGACCGCCACCGGCTCGGCCAGCGCGACCAGGTCGACGACGTCCTGCACCCCGGGCGCGAGGCGGCCGATCTGCTGCTCGAGCAGGTCGACCAGCTGCGGCGAGATCGCCGGCTCGCTGGTCCACCGCCAGATCCCGGACGCCGGTGCGAACCGGCCCCCGGCCACCTCCCCGGCCAGCAGGTGCCGCAGGAACAGCGGGCTGCCCTCGGTCAGCCTCCACAACCGGCGGGCGGACCGCGATTCGACCGGGCCGCCGAGCACCCGGGCGACCAGGCCGGCGGTGGCTGCGGCGTCGAGGGGTGCCAGCTCCAGGCGCGGGAGGTGGTCGTCCTTCCACAGGGACGTCACCGTGTCCGGGGCCGGCTCCCCGGTGCGGAGGGTGACCAGGACCGGCGCCAGCCGCCGCACCACCACGCGGTGCAGCACGATCGCGGAGTGCTCGTCGAGCAGGTGCGCGTCGTCGACGGCGAGAACCGGGCGCGGCTGCCGGGCGAGCGCGTCCAGCGCCCGGCCGACGAGCTCCCCGGCGTCGCCGGCCGGGACGTCGAGCAGGCCGGCGAACGCGCCGAGGGGGTACGGCCGGGCGGCCAGGCTGCCGTGGGCCCAGACGACGGTCGTCCCCCGGTGCCCGGGAGCGGCCAGCGCCTCGCGGGCCAGCCGGGTCTTCCCCACCCCCGGCGGGCCCGCGACGACGATCCCCACCGCCCCGGGCCGGAGAGCCGCCGCAACCTCGCACAGCTCCTCGTCCCGGCCGGTGAGCGGCCACGGCCGCTCCATGGGGGTCAGGCTAGCGATCCCCGATCGGGTACCGCACTACTCGCAGCCCCGGCGCCGGTCCGCGCGAGGGTCGGCGCATGAGCACCGGATCCGTCCTCGTCACCGGCGCCGGCCGCGGCATCGGCCGGGCCGTCACCGTCCGCCTGGCGCACTCGGGCTGGCGGGTCTTCGGCGGCGTCCGCGGCGACGTCGCCGCCAAGAGCCTGGCCGCGGAATCCGACCTGATCACGCCGGTCGAGCTCGACGTCACCGTCCCGGAGCACCTGGTGGCGCTCGACCGCGTGCTGCCCGAGCGGCTCGACGCGCTGGTCAGCAACGCCGGTGTCGCGGTCGCGGGGCCGCTCGAGACGCTGTCCCGGGCCGACATGCACCACCAGTTCGACGTGAACCTGGTCGGGCCGCTCGCGCTGACCCGGGCCGTGCTTCCCCGGCTGCGCCGGGCCCGGGGCCGGGTGGTGTTCATCTCCTCGATCAACGGCCGGGTGTCCTTCCCGTTCACCGGGATCTACAACGCCTCGAAGTACGCGACCGAGGCCGCCGCCGACTGCCTGCGGGTCGAGCTGCGCCCCTTCGGCGTCCAGGTCGGCCTCGTGGAGCCCGGCGTCATCGACACCGACCCCTGGCACGGCATGGACCAGCTCATCGACGAGCTCGAGGCGAGGCTCGCGCCCCGGGATCGGGAGCTGTACGCACCCCACTTCGCCGGCGAGCGCCGGTTGACGGCGAAGCTCCGCACGAACGCCAAGCCGCCCGAGCTGGTCGCCGCCGCCGTCGAGCGCCAGCTGACCCGCCGGCGGATGCGGCCGCGCACCCTGGTGGGCGCCGACGCCCGGGCGATCCTCGTCATGAAGGTGCTGCTCCCGGCCCGCGGCCTCGACGCCCTCTGGGCCGAGGGCATCGGTGTCCGGCGTCCACGACGGACGCCGGTCGCGTCCCCGGCCGTCCCCTGACCCGCGGACCGCCCGTCCTCCGCGCGGGATCGGTGCAGCGAGCAGCCGGGCGACGGTCTCGCCCGGGTCCGCAGCAAGCCCGCGGCAAGTGCGCCGCAAGCGGGCCGGTCGAGGCTTGCGCACGAGGCCGGGAGGGACCCGGCCCGCAGCACGAGAGGCACCGCCGTGGCCCAGCCCCCCGTCCCCGTCCTCGCCGGCCCGCTCCCGGCCGGTACGCCCGTCCTCGTCATCGGCGCGACCGGCCAGGTCGGCCGCCAGGTCGTCGCCGCCCTGCTGGCGCGCGGCGCCACCGTCCGTGCCCTGCTCCGCGATCCCGAGGGCGCCGACGTGCCCGCAGGCGTCGCGCGCGTCCGCGGCGACCTCCGCGACCCGGCGTCGCTCCGAGCGGCGCTGCGCGGCGCCGGGGCGGCGTTCTACGTCTCCCCGCACGAGGCCGACGAGCGCGCCCTCGCCGCCGCCGTCGTCGCCGCGTGCGAGGCCGAGCGGGTCCGGCTGGTCTTCGTCGGCGTCCACGTCCACGCCCGCAGCCGCTGGCGGGCGGCCCTGCTGCGCGTCGTCTTCGGCCGGATCCTGCCGCACTACCGCGGCAAGATCGCCCTGGCCCGCGACGTCGCCCGCTCCCCGCTGCGCCCGGTCATGCTCGTCCCGGCCAACTTCATGCAGAACGACGAGGTGTTCGCCGAGGAGATCCGCGCCGGCCGGTTCGTGACGCCGCTCAGCGACAGGGGCGTCAACCGGGTGGACCTGCGTGACGTCGGCGAGGCCGCCGCCCGGGCGCTGCTCGACGGCGACGTGGCCCCCGGTTCCTACGACGTCGCCGGGCCGCGCGCCGTGGGCGGGAGGGAGTCGGCGGCGGTGTGGGCCGAGGCCCTCGGGCGTCCGGTGGCCTACCTCGGGGACGACGACGAGCTCATGGCGCGGACCTTCGCCCGCTACCTGGACGGGCAGCGTCTCGCGGACTGGACGGCGTCCTTCCGCGTGCTGCGCCGCATCTCGATGCCGACCTCGCGCCGGGAGCTCCGCACCACGAGGAAGCTGCTCGGCCGGGAGCCGCGGTCCTTCGAGACCTACGTCCACGACACCGTCGCGGCGTGGCGGGCCGCCGGTCTGCTGGACGGCTCACCGGCCACCGCTCCCGGCGCCGGCGCGTCCCCGCCGGTCGGCCTCACCCGGTAGCGCGGGCCTGCACCGCGGTGCTGCTGTCGTGACCACCCCGGAGCACCTTGCTCATCGGCCGCCCCTTGGCGATCTCGTCGACGAGCTTGTCGAGCATGCGGATCTTGCGCATGAGGGGATCCTCGACCTCTTCCACGCGGACCCCGCAGATGCTGCCGGTGATGAGCGCGGCGTGGGCCGTCATCGCCGGTGCGCGGTCGAAGAAGGCCGCGAAGTCCACCTCGCCCTCCAGCGCTGCGGCGAGGCCTGCGGCGTCGTAACCGGTGAGCCAGCAGATCGCCTCGTCGACCTCCTCCCGGGTACGGCCCTTGCGCTCGACCTTGGCCACGTAGTGCGGGTAGACGCTGGCGAACGGCGTGGAGAAGATGCGGTGTGCGGGCACGGCGGGGCTCCCGGGGTGCAGCTGCAGCGGCCTGGTCCCCGGGACGCTACGCCCCTCGACCGACCTGACCAGCAGCACGACCTGCCCTGGTTCCCCGCGCCTCGCGTCGGCGGCGGCCACGGTCCCTCCCGGGGCAGGGTCGGAGGTCCGTCCGGGCCAGGGTCCATCGGCGGTTACCCGCCCCGGCGGCCTCGGCCACGCTGACCCTGCGGGAGGCTCGCCCGGGCCGAGGCGCGAGCCCGCGTCGAGCACCGGGGAGGCCGCCGTGCGGGTACGGGTGGGTGACCGGCTGGTGGTGCACAGCCGGCGGGTGGACGACGGCGTCCGCGAGGGGGAGGTCGTCGAGATCCCCCACGCCGACGGCAGCCCGCCCTACGTGGTCCGGTGGCTCGACGACCAGCGCACCAGCCTCGTCTTCCCCGGCCCGGACGTGAGTCTCCGCCCCGACGAGCACGCGACCGAGCGGGCGGGGGGCTGACGCGCCCCGCACCGCCGGTCAGCGGCGAGCGCGGTCGCGGAGCGGGCCGGAGCGGCCGGGCGGGGCGGCGCTAGTCGGAGACCTCCTGGGCCTCCGGGTCCCCGGCGGAGACGAGGACCCGCTCGGCCATCGCGGCTTCCAGGCTCTCGGTCAGCAGGTAGGACACGCCGGCGACGAACGGCGCCAGCGCCCACACGGCGAGGTGCGAGAAGAAGGCACTCAGCAGCGTCGCGGCGCCCAGCCCGACCAGGACCGACACGCTGCCTCCGCGCCTCACGAGGTCACCCGCTCTTCGCCCGGGCGGTGTGCGTGACGGTGATGAGCAGCACCCCGCCCAGCAGGTTCCCCACCGTGGCCAGGCCCAGGTTCGTGGCCACGGCTCCGTAGCCGACGGCGCCGTCGAGCCACACACCCAGCAGCAGGTGCAGGGCGGAGACGACGACGTGGTCGAACGGGCCGAGAGCCAGGAAGAAGCCGACCATGTAGGCCAGCAGGATGCGCCCGGTCACCGTGTCGACGGCGTTGAGCATGTACGAGAGCAGGGTGATGAGCGCCCCGGCCAGCACCGCGCGGACGAGGGTGGCCGCCCAGCCCTTGCTCGCGATCTCCTCGGCGACGCGCGAGAGGGTGTGCGTGGCCTCCGAGGGGAGCGCGCCGTCCACGGTTAGCAACGCGACCAGCAACCCACCGCCGACGAGGTTCAGCACGAGGGTGACGCCCCACAGGCGCAGCAGCCGGGTCCACGGATGGCGTTCGCGGTGCTCCACCGCGGCCGCGACCGGGTCGAAGAAGTTCTCGGTGAAGAGCTCCGACCGGCCCACGACCAGGAACACCAGCCCGATCGCGAAGGCCAGGGCGCCCGCCACCCTGCCCACACCGGATGCGGCGCTCTGTGCGACGAGCCCCTCCACCACGCCCAGGGCGATGATCCCGAAGATGATCGTGACCCCGGCGATGAAGGCGGTGGACACCTGGTCCAGCAACGAGAGCGAGAGCCGGCGGTCACCCTCGTCGGTCGAGCGCTCGTAGATGCTGTCGGGGTTCGGGGCCACGCCCACGGGTGCACGCTCCTCTCACGGAGGACGCCCTCCCGCGATGCACGGACGCCCGTCCTCGCGCCGGGTGCCGTCGTCGACCCGGCCTCCTGCTCCCTCGGGTTCTGGGAGCGCGCAGAACCTGCCCGACGGGTCCGGCGGTCAACCCACGATCCCGGTCGCCGGTATCCGGCTCGACCGCTGTCTCCGGGCGGCCCGGCGCCTCCCGCGGCGCGGACGCGGCGTCACGGTCGCAGGGGCCGCCTGCGCTGTCCCCTCGCTCCCGACCGCCGGAGCAGCGCCCGGAGCCCCAGCGCCGCCGCCGGCCACACGGCGGCCGCGACCACCGCCGGTGCCAGGGCGGGCTCGCAGACCGTCGGTGCCAGCAGCCGCGTGCCCAGCCGCTGCGCCAGCGCCGCGCCACCCTCCTCCATCAGCGCCCGGTGGTTCCAGACGAACACCGGGCGGGCCACCGGTGAGAGCAGCCGCATCCAGAGCAGCTGCGGCCGCACCTCCCAGTCGAAGGCCACCAGCGCCCCGCCCTCGACCGCGCTGACCTCCCACCGGCCCTCGCCCTCGACCCGGCCGGTCACCGTCGTCCGCACGCCACGCAGCGGGTCGTCCCGCAGCACGCGGGCCTCGAACTCCATCCGGTAGGGCAGCCGCGTCCGGAAGACGAACCGCCACACCTCGCCGTCGCCGGTCGGCACCGGGGTGACGCTCTGCACCGACGGCCACCACTCCGGCCACCGTTCGACGGCGCGCACCACCTCGCGCGCCGCCTCCGGGGCCGCCGCGACCCGCCACTCGTCGCGGAACACGTAGGCGGCCACGGGATCAGCCCTGCCCCGCGGCGGCCCACGCGAGGTACTGGTGCACGAGCGCGACGGCAATCGCCCCGGCACCCACCCCGGAGGCCACCCGCTTCACCGAGCCGGCCCGCACGTCACCGGCCGCGAAGACGCCGGGCACGCTCGTCTCCAGGAACATCGGCGGCCGGTCCAGCGGCCAGGCCGGCGTCGCGCCGCCGAGGTCCGGCCCGGTGAGCACGAAGCCGGCCCGGTCCTTCGCGACCGCCTCGCCCAGGCACCCGGACGCCGGCGTGGAGCCGATGAGCACGAAGACGGCGTCCGCACGGAGCGTCCCCCGCTCCCCCGTGTCGAGGTCCTCGACGACGACCTCCTCGAGCACCTGCCCGCCCGACCCGCCGACCAGCTGCACGCGGGAGCGGACGTCGATGTTCGGCGCCTCGTCGATCTCGTGCACCAGGTACTCCGACATCGTGGTCGCCAGGCCCCGGCGCACCAGCACCGTCACCTGCTCGGCGTAACGGGCCAGGTGGACGGCGGCCTGGCCCGCGGAGTTGCCCCCGCCGACCACGAGCACGTGCCGGCCCGTCATCGCCTTGGCCTCGCTCACCGCCGCGCCGTAGAAGAGGCCGCGCCCCTGGAACGCCTCCAGGCTCGGCACGTCCAGCCGCCGCCACTCGGCCCCGGTCGCCACCACGACGGCGCGGGCCCGCAGGGTCGCGCCGTCGGAGAGGTGCACCCGGTGCTCGCCGTCGGCGCTGGACAGCCCCACCATGCTGCGCGACCAGAGGAAGGTGGCGCCGAACGACCACGCCTGCTGGTAGGCGCTCGCGGCCAGCCGGTTGCCGCTGATGCCCCGCGGGAAGCCGAGGTAGTTGCGGATCAGCGAGCTGGTGCCGGCCTGCCCGCCCATGGCCAGCGGCTCGATGACCAGGGTGCGCAGCCCCTCGGACGCCGCGTACACGGCGGCGCTGAGGCCCGCCGGCCCGGCACCCACCACGACGACGTCGAAGAGCGTGCCCTCGTCGACCGGTTCGAGCACCCCGAAGGCGGCGGCGATGTCCAGCGCGCTGGGATCGGTCAGCACCGGCACCTCCGGGCGGAACCGCAGGACGACGACCGGCAGCGCGGGCCGCTCCAGCCCGAGGGCCGCCAGCATCTCCCGGCCCTCGGGTGCGGAGGCCTCGTAGAAGCCGACGGGCACCCGGTTGCGGGTGAACATGTCCCGCAGCTCCTGCGAGCGCGGCGACCAGCGCTCGCCGATCACCTGCACCGCCTCGTAGCCCGAGCCCTGCCGGGCGTCCCACTCGGCGAGCAGCTCGGCCACCGAGAGGTGGAAGTCCTCGTCGCCGGCCCGCTCCGGGCGGTAGAGCCACCCGTCGAGCCGGCCCAGGGTGATCGCCTCGAAGATCGGCGCCGCCGTCTCGAGGTCGCCCCACCGCACCAGGCAGGCCCGCACCGCCCCCGGCGCCAGGGCACCCGCCCGGTCCAGCACGTCGAGCCCGCCCGGGTCGTCCGGGCCGAGGCCCGCCAGGACGAGCGCGACCGGCGTGCCGCCGTCCCGCAGCTGCGCGATCCGCGCGGCGACGTCGTCCCCCGGGTCGCACACCGCGACCGCGTAGTCGGCGCCGTAACGCCGCCCCAGCTCGGCCCCGACCTGCTCCCGCACCGGCGGGTCCCGGCTCACCAGGACGAGCGCCGCTCGCGGGGTGACATCGCTGTCGGGCTCGGACGCAGCCACGTAGCATGCCTAGGGCGTCACCGCACGGGGGTCAAGGGACATCGGGCTCACGCTCGTCCCGTCCTCCACCGCACCGAGGTCTGATCATGACCGGTCCGTTCGGCTCCCGTGCCGTGCTCCCCGGCACGCGCCGGATGCTGCAAACGTTCACCGCGCTCACCCTGCTGGCATTCGTCGCGCTCTTCATCGGCTCGTCGCGCACCGACGAGTCCTTCGCCTGGACCATCGAGCCGCCGGCGACCGCCGCGTTCCTCGGCGCCGCCTACGCCGCCGGGTGCGTGCTCGTCGTGCTGTCACTGCGCACCCCGGTGTGGGCGCACGTCCGCATCCCGTTCGCCACCGTGCTGGTCTTCACGGTCCTCACGCTGGCCGCCACCCTGCTGCACCTGGACCGCTTCCACTTCGGGGCCCCGGGCCTGGTGGCGAACGCGGCCGCCTGGTTCTGGCTGGCCGTCTACATCGCGGTGCCGGTGGGGATGCTCGCGATGCTCGTCGCGCAGGAGCGGCTCCCCCACCCCGACCCGCCGCGCCGGCTGCTGCTGCCCTCCGGCCTGGCCACCGTGCTCGCGGTTCAGGGCGTGGTGTTCCTCGTCGCCGGGGCGGTGCTGTACGCCGCACCGGCGACCGAGTCGGCGCTGTGGCCCTGGACGCTCACCCCGCTGACGGCCCGGGCGGTGGGGTCGTGGCTGCTCGCCTTCGGTGTCGGCATCGCCCTGGCCCTGCGCGACCGGGACCTCGACCGGCTCCGGCTCGCCGCGGTGGCCTACGCCGTGTTCGGCGCCCTGGAGCTGGTCGTCCTCGCCCGGTACCCCGACGTCGTGCGGTGGGACTCCGCCGCGGCGTGGGTGTACGTCGTCCTCATGGTCTCCACGCTGCTCAGCGCGGGGTACGCGCTGCGCCGTCTCCGCGCGGCGCACCCGGTCGGGGCAGGGTCGGCGTGAGCCGGGCGCACCTGTGGCGGGGGGCGCTCGTCGGCTACGCCGCCAGCCGCACCATGGACGCCGCGACCGCGGTGTTCCACCGCCGGCAGGACGACGCCTCGCGCGCCCGGGAGGAGGAGATCGCCCCCGGCGGGACGCTGGTGCAGCTCGGGAAGCAGCTGGGCGCCGCCGTGGGCCGCGACCTCGACGACGGGGCGGCGGGCCGCGTCGGGCTGGTGGTGCACCGGACGTTCGGGGTGCTCTACGGGATCACCGCCGCGGCCCTCGTCCGACGGGGGTTGCCGCCGATCGTCGCCGGGCCGGCCGTCGGGACGGCGGCGTTCCTGCTGGTCGACGAGGGGACGGCGCTGCCCACGCTCACCACCTACCCGCTGGTGAGCCACGCCCGCGGGGTGGTCGGGCACGCCACCTTCGGCCTGGCCGCCGGGGTCCTGCTCGCTCTCGTCGACGACGGGCACAGGCGGCGGTGACGGCGTGACCCCGCTACGCCGCCGGCCGGCCGAGCAGCGCGCGGCACACGAGGGTGAGGTCGACCAGTCCGAGCAGCCTGCCCTCCTCCACCACGGGCAGGTACTGGAGCTCCTCGGACAGCATCAGCTCGGCGGCGTCCGCCACGGTCATGTCCGGGCCCACGGTGACGGGCACCGGGCGGTGCAGGTCGGTGATCCGGGTCTCCTCCGGGTTCCGGCCGTCGGCGACCGCCTGCGCGATGTCGCCGTCGCAGAGCAGCGCCACGGGCCGGCGGCTCTCGGGGTCGTTGAGCACCACCAGGGCGCTGTCCCGCGCCCGCTTCATCAGGTACGCGGCGCCGGCGATGTGCGCGGTGCTCTCCACGGTCGTGACCGGGGGGCGCATCACCTCGCCCACGGTGAGCCGTCCGGCTGCTGGTTGCTCCGACATGGCGGTCCCTTCCGGGAGGGGTGGGGACGACGGCATTGTGCCGCTGATGACCGGCCGGCGGGACCCGTGCGGCGCCCCCGGCCCCGGGCGGAGGGAGAGACGTGACCACGAGTGCACCGGTCGTCGTGGACGACAGGGCGGCCGGCCGGTTCGAGGTGCTGGTCGACGGGCAGGTCGCGGGGTACGCGGAGTACCGGCGGCGGGGGCCGTCGGTGGCGTTCACCCACACCGTCGTCGAGCCGGAGTTCGAGGGCCGGGGCGTCGGCTCCGCCCTGGCACGGGGCGCGCTCGACGCGGTACGGGCGGAGGGGGCGTCGGTGCTCCCGTTCTGCCCGTTCATCCGCAGCTGGATCCAGCGCCACCCCGGCTACGCCGACCTCGTCCCCGAGGCCCGCCGGGCGCAGTTCGGGCTCGCGCCCGGCTGACCGGCGGAACCGTTTCCGCCGCCACCCCGTCCACCGGGCATGGACGCCGTTCCCGCCCGCCTCCTCGCCCCGGCCGTGCTCGCCCTCGCCCTGCTCGCCGGCTGCACGGGCCCCTCCGGCGGCGAGTCGGGGAGCGCCGACGGCGCCACCGGCGGTGGCGCGGTCGCCCCCGTCCCCGCTCTCCCCGGCAGCGGCGAGGCCCCCGCCGACCGGCAGGTGGTCGCCACCGCCCACACCTCGGTGTCGGTCGCCGACCCGGCCGACGGCGCCCAGCAGGTCAGCGAGCTCGTGGAGTCCGCCGGGGGGCGCGTCGACGAGCGCACCGTGCAGTCCACCTCCGGCCCGGACGGCGTCGAGGGTGCGGTCGCCGACCTCGTCGTGCGGGTGCCCGCCGATGCGCTGACCGGCGTCCTCGCCGACCTGGCCGAGCTCGGCGACGTCGAGGACGTGTCCGTGTCCCGCTCCGACGTGACCGCCACCGTCGTCGACCTCGACGCGCGCATCTCCGCGCTGCAGGCCTCGGTGGCGCGGCTGCTCGCCCTGCTGGCGGACGCCGCCACCACCGAGGCCCTGCTCGAGGCCGAGCAGGCGCTCTCCCAGCGCCAGCAGGACCTCGAGTCGCTGCAGTCGAGGCGGGCCGCGCTGGCCGACCAGGTGGAGCTCTCGACGCTCCGGGTGCACCTGCAGCCCTTCGGCGTCGCACCCCCCGGCGGGCCAAACGGCTTCCTGGACGGGCTGGCCACCGGCTGGCGGTCCCTGGTCGCCGTCGCGGGCGGGACGGTCGTGGTGATCGGCGTCGTCCTGCCGTGGCTGGCGCTCACCGCGCTGGTCGCCGCCGCGGTGCTGGTGCCGCTCCGCCGGTCGCGGCGGCGGGCCGCTGCCCCGCCCCCGGCGGCGGCCACCGAGGGCTGACCCGCGCCGGGCGACGTCGAGCCGGGTGCGCACGCGGCTGGACGGCGGCCGGCGCGGCTCGACCCTCACCGGCTCGTGAGGACGACGAGCCGCTGCGTCGCCCGGGTCATCGCGACGTAGCGATCCACCGCTCCCCCGACGCCCGGCCCGAACGCGTCGGGGTCGACGAGGACGACGAGGTCGAACTCCAGCCCCTTCGCGAGCGCCGGGGTCAGCGACCGCACCCGGGGCCGCTCCGGGAACGCGGGCGCCCCGATGACGCAGGCGGTCCCCCCGCCGTGTTCCGCCAGCCAGCCGTCCACGACCGCGTCCAGTTCCGCGACGGAGCCGTACCCCACCGGCACCCCCGTGCTGCGGACCGACGTCGGCACGTTGGCGTCCGGCAGCACCGCGCGGATCACCGGCTCGGCCTCGGCCATGACCTCCGCCGGCGTGCGGTAGTTGACGGTCAGCGACATCTGCCGCACCTCGGTGAGCCCGATCCGGCGCAGCCGCTCCGCCCACGGCTCGGGGAAACCGCGCCGAGCCTGCGCCCGGTCGCCGACGACGGTGAAGCTCCGCGACGGGCAGCGACGCAGCAGCACCTGCCACTCGGCGTCGGTGAGCTCCTGCGCCTCGTCGACGACGACGTGCGCGAACGCCCCGGCCAGCGGGTCGGCCTCCACCGCGGGCACGGCATCCTGGTCGACCAGGGCGTCGCGGAGGTCGCCGTGGCGCAGGCTGGTCATCAGCAGCAGCTCGGAGTCGTCGGCCGCGATCAGCTCGTCGATCACCGCCGACATGCGCTCGCGCTCCCGGGCCACGACGGCGGCCTCGCGCTGCCGCCGCCGCACCGCGCCGGCGTCGCCGAGCCGCATCCGGGCCGCGTCCAGCAGCGGCAGGTCGGCCGTCGTCCACGCCCGGGGGTCGCTCCGCTGGAGCCGCCGCACCTCGCCGGGCGCGAGCTCCGGTGCGCACCGCCGCAGGTAGGCCGGCACCGACCAGAGGTCCCCGACGACGTCGGCCGCGTCCAGCAGCGGCCAGGCCCGGTCGAGCGCGGCCCGCAGCTGCCGGTCCTGGCGCACCGCGGCGCGGACCAGGTCCGGGTCGACGTCGTCGTGCGCGTCGACCACGACGTCCACCAGCGACTCCCGCACCTGCTCGCGCGCCTCGTTGTGCGGGGTGCCGGGCTCCACCGCCTCGAAGGCCTCGGCCCAGTTCTCGACGGTCAGCCGGACGTCGTCCCACGGCGTCGTGACCGTCGTCCCGCGGGCCGGCGGCTCCTCGTAGAACCGGACGGCCGCCTCGATCGCCGCCACCATCCCCACCGACGACTTCAGCCGCGCCACCTCCGGGTCGGCCTCGTCGAGGGCGCCGGCCCCCTCGGGCACCAGGTCGCGCAGCGTGCAGGTGCGCACCCCCTCCTCACCCAGGCCGGGCAGGACGTCGGCGACGTAGGCCAGGTAGGGCTCGTGCGGGCCCACGAACAGCACCCCGCCCCCGCGGTGCCCCAGGCGCGGGTCGGAGTGGAGGAGGTAGGCCGCGCGGTGCAGGGCGACGACGGTCTTGCCCGTGCCCGGGCCCCCGTCGACGACGAGGGCGCCGCGGGAGCCGGCTCGGATGATCGCGTCCTGGTCGGCCTGGATGGTGCCGAGCACGTCCTGCATCCGGGCCGACCGGCTCCCGCCGAGGCTTGCCAGGAAGGCCGACTGGTCGTCGAGGGCGGCGTGCCCCTCCAGGCCGTCGGCGGTGAAGACCTCGTCCCAGTAGTCGGTGATCCGGCCGCGGGTCCAGCGGTAGCGGCGACGGCTGGCCAGCCCCATCGGTGCGGCATGGGTGGCGGCGAAGAACGGCTCCGCCGCCGGGGACCGCCAGTCGACGAGCAGCCGGCGGCCGGCGCCGTCGGTGAGCCCGAGCCGCCCCACGTAGACGGGCTCGCCGCCGTCGGCCGGGACGACCCGGCCCAGGCAGAGGTCCAGGCCGAACCGCCGCAGGGTGCGCAGCCGGGTGGCCAGCCGGTGCACCTCCAGGTCGCGGTCCAGCGCCGCCTGGCCGGTGCCGCCCCGGGCGGCTCGCTCGGCGGCCAGCCGTTCGGTGAGCTCGGTGATCGACCGGTCGAGGCTCACGGCGATCCGGGTGAAGTGCCGCTCGTCGGCTGCGGTCAGCGCGGGATCGGCCTTGGCGGCGAGGCGGTCGGGGAGGTCGAAGGCACGGGTGTGCACGGTCACGGCAGCGGCTCCGATCCGGGGCGGCCGCCGCGCCCGTCCGCGCACGGTCAGCCGGCCCCGGCGGACGAGTGTCCGAGCCCCCCGGGGTCTTGCCGCAAGCCCCGGGGCGCGCTATACGTTCGAGTGGGACGAAGGCACGTCACTGCTGCGCGGCCGGAAGCCGGTGAACAGGCCGTCGCGCCACTGCCCGCCCAGGGCGAGGGTCAGGCCGAGGCCGGTGCCGCTCGCGAGCACCAGCTGCAGGCCACCGGCGACGGCGATCCACGTCCACACCCGCGCCAGCCGCTCCAGCGAGAACTCGATCCCGATGTGAACAGCAGCAGGATGACGCCGATGTCGGCGGTGGCCTGCACCGCCTCGCTGCTGTCGACGACGCCGAGCTGGGCGGGGCCGATCAGGACGCCGGCCACCAGGAACCCGCCGATCGGCACCACTCCTCGCCGGCCCCGATGACGACGTCTGCCGAGGGCGACATGGCGACATGTCGCCCGCCGACGACGGCGGTTCCCGAGCCCGCCGGGCACCCGCGGAATCCCGGGTCGCCGCGGGCGTTGCACAGCAGCGGGCGCCGCACCGATGCTGGCGGCAGCCGTCCGAGGAGGATGACGCACATGACCGCACCACCTCCGGTCGGGGCGGGCCTGCGGATGGGCACCGCCCGGGGGCGCTGGGTGCTGCTCGCGACGGTGCTCGGCTCGGGCGTCGCGATGCTGGACGCCACGGTCGTCAACGTCGCCCTGGAGCGGATCGGGTCCGACCTCGGCGCCGACTTCGCGGGACTGCAGTGGACGGTCAACGCCTACACGCTCACGCTCGCCGCGCTCATCCTGCTGGGTGGCTCGCTCAGCGACCGCTACGGGCGGCGGCGGATCTTCGTCGTCGGGGTCTGCTGGTTCGCCCTGGCGTCGCTGCTGTGCGGGCTGGCCCCGAACATCGAGACGCTGGTGGCCGCCCGCGCGCTGCAGGGCATCGGCGGGGCGCTGCTGACCCCCGGCAGCCTCGCGATCATCTCGGCGTCCTTCTCCGGCCCCGACCGTGCCGCGGCGGTCGGTGCCTGGTCCGGGCTCTCCGGGGTCGCGGCCGCCGTCGGGCCGTTCGTCGGTGGCTGGCTGGTGGAGTGGAGCTGGCGGGCGGTCTTCCTGATCAACCTGCCGCTGGCGGCCCTGGTCGTCCTCGTCGCCGTCCGCCACGTGCCCGAGTCGCGCGACCCGGCCGCTGCGCCGCGGCTGGACTGGGCCGGGACGGCGCTGGTCGCCCTGGGGCTCGGCGCGCTGACCTACGCGCTCACCGCCGCCGGCGAGGGCGGCGTGGCTGCGGCGACCTGGCTGTGGGGCGCGGCGGGGATCGTGGGCCTGGCGGCGTTCGTGGCGGTCGAGCGCCGGTCGCGGCACCCCCTGGTGCCGCCGTCGCTGTTCGCGGAGCGGCAGTTCACCGCCGCGAACGCCGTCACCCTCTTCGTCTACGCCGCGCTCGGCGCGCTGTTCGTGCTGCTGGTCCTGCACCTGCAGGTGGTCCCCGGCTTCAGCCCGCTGCTCGCCGGCACGGCGCTGCTGCCGGTCACCGTGCTGATGCTGCTGTTCTCGGCGCGCGTGGGGGCGCTGGCCCAGCGGATCGGGCCGCGCCCGCTGCTCACCGCCGGGCCGCTGGTCGCCGCCGGTGGCGTGCTGCTCATGCTGCGGATCGGCCCGGACGCCTCCTACCTGCTCGACGTGCTGCCCGGGGCGCTGCTCTTCGGCGCCGGGCTCACGCTGCTGGTCGCCCCGCTCACGGCCACCGTGCTGGATTCCGCGCCCGACCGCTACGCCGGTGTCGCCTCGGGGGTCAACAACGCCGTCGCCCGGGCGGCCGGGCTGCTCGCGGTCGCGGTCGTCCCGGTCGCCGCGGGGATCGGTGGCACCGACTACACCGATCCCGAGGCGTTCGCCGACGGTTTCCGCGCGGCCATGCTGATCCTCGCCGGGCTCCTCGTCGCCGGGGCGCTGCTGGCGCTCCTGTACGTGCGCCGCCCGCTCGGGGACGCCGCTGCGGAGACGCCGGTGCAGCCGTCCGGCCCCGGGCGGGTCCACATCGAGGAGTACCCGCAGTGCCCGGTCGCCGGCCCTGCCGTGCTGCCGCGGGAGGACGCCCCGGCTCCCGGGGGCCGCTCCACCTCGTCGTGAGCGGGCCCGCCGAGGTCGGCCGGTGGCCGAGGACCCCCGACAGCAGGGTCGCGCCGCGGAGCGCGGCACGTGGGAGGCAGCGGACCGGCCGAGGCGGGACCGACGACGTTCCCGCGGGAACGCCCGCACGACCGGCGGCCGCGCGTGATCCAGCAGCGGAGGGATCGCGGGCCTCGGGCCGGGCAGCTGCGGGGTGAGCGGCCCGGGCCCCGGGCCCGCGTCCGGACCAGCGATCTCTACCGCGGCCGGCGCGCCGCCTTCCGGACCGCCCAGCCGCCGGCGGCGTCGGCCGCCCGCCGCCACAGCGGTGCGCGCCGCTGCTCCAGCCGCGCCGGCCGGCCCTCCAGCTCCGCCACCCGGGCCGCGTCCGGGCCGAGCACCCGCGGGCGGGCGGCCAGCGCGCCGAGCCCGTCGGTCAGCGCGGTGACCAGGTGCGCGACGTCCTCGGGCGCCGGCCGCGCCGTGCCGACGCACGTCTCCCCGCGCCAGAGGCCGAGGTCGAGCAGCCCCGCCTCGACGTGCCTCGACACCCGGACCGCCCGGCCCTCGCCGCGCGCGTCCCACGCCCACCGCCCGTGCACGGGCATCACCCGTGCCGCCATCCGCACAGGCCGGCGCGAGGCGCCGACCCGGTCAAGCCGGGGCGGACCGGGCCCGTCCCGGTGCGCCGCGGAGCCGTGGCCTCACAGCTCCGTCGGCAGCCCCAGGGCGGCGAACAGCTCGCAGTCGAGGTTCAGGAAGCTGGAGATGTGGGTGATCCGGCCGTCCTCGATCTCCAGCACGTGCAGCCCCCACGGCACGTGACCACCCCCCTCGGCCCGCCGGTACTGGGCGAACGCCGGCGTCCCGTTGGCGGACGTCTCGATCACCCGCGACCCCCGGCACCCGGCACCGGGGCCGAGCATCCAGGTGCCGATGTCCTCCCGCCCGCGCAGCCACATCTCGAACGGCGGCATGTGCTGGGTCGCGTCCTCGTGCAGCAGCTGCACGAAGGCGTCGATGTCGTACCGCTCGAAGGCGTCCAGGTAGCGGGCCAGCAGGGCGCGGGCGTCGTCGTCGAGGGTGCGCGGCGCCGGACGGCCGCCCGCGTCGGCGAGCGTGGCCCGGGCGCGCTGCAGGGCGCTGTTGACCGAGGCGACGGTGGTGTCGAGCAGCTCGGCGACCTCGTCGGCCTTCCAGCGCAGCACCTCTCGCAGGATGAGCACCGCCCGCTGCTTCGGCGGGAGGTGCTGGAGGGCGGCGACGAACGCCAGCCGCACCGACTCCTTGGCCACCGCCTGGTCGGCCGGGTCGCCGTCCTCGGGCAGGACCTGGCGGTCGAGGACCGGTTCGATCCACGCCGTCGCCGGCCTGCGCCCGCTCAGCGACGCAGGGACCGGCGGGTACGGGGAGCCGGCGAGGTCCATCGGCAGGGCGCGGCGCTGCCGGCCGGCGAGCTGGTCGAGGCAGACGTTCGTGGCGATGCGGTATAGCCATGACCGCAGCGCCGACCGGCCCTCGAAGTCCGACAGCCCGCGCCAGGCGCGGACGAGGGTCTCCTGCACCGCGTCCTCGGCGTCGAACACCGAGCCGAGCATGCGGTAGCAGTAGCCGGTGAGCTCGCGGCGGTGCTCGAGCAGCCGCGGGTCGAGCTGTTCCGCCGGGCCGATGACGGCACTGGTCACAGGAGTCACCCCTCGCGATCGATGTGGCGGTCAGCACACCACAGGCCACCGACAGATCGGGAGCCCCCGGAGCGCGGTGGCTCCGGGGGCTCCCGGCCCCTCACGCCCGTCCGGGCGGGTCGGTCTCAGCCCGTCACGGGAGCAGCGGCACCCCGTCGCGCACCAGCTGCCAGTTCTCGACGAAGAAGTCCGCCGGGTCGATCACACCGACCTCCTGGGCCCGCTCGATGAGCAGCTGGCGGATCTCCAGCTGCTCGTTGTAGACCACCGGCGCGGTGGAGATGTGCGGGAAGTTGCCCCCGCCGCTGCGGCGGTAGTTGTTCACGGCCACGACGAACCGGTCGCCGTCGGCCACCGGGGCCCCCTCGTAGGAGAGCCCGACGATCCGCGAGCCGGCCGGCTCCGCCACGTCGATCTCGTAGCTGACGCCCGACAGGATGTCGTAGTTGTAGTCGGGCCGGCCGCCGGCGTTGGTGATCGACCCGGGGTCGACGTCCCCGGTGGCCGGCACCTGGGTGAAGTACCCGGCGGAGAACTCCAGGTAGTCCCTCAGCTGGGCACCGGTCAGCTCCACGGCCTCGAGCGTGTTGTCGTAGATGTAGAGCCCGGCGATGTCGCGGATCGTGACGTTCCCGGCCGGGAACACCGCCTCCCGGCTGAACGGCGCCGCGATGGAGAGCACCGGCAGGTCGGCCCGGTCCGTGCCCTCCAGGGCGGTGGCCACGGTGTCGGTCTGCACGTCCTGGATGAAGTCCAGGATCGCGGTGTCCTCGTACCGGCTGGTGACCGCCGAGAGTTCCTCCGCCGATGTCGCCACCACCTGGTTGACGTACTCGACGGTGGTCGCGTGCGCCTCCTCCGTGGCGTCCACGACCTTCTCCGACTCCGCGACACCCGCGGTGCTCAGCGCCGTGGCGGAGGTGCCGACGACGTCCCACCGCCCGCGGACCCGCTGCAGGTCGATGTCGACCTGGGAGACGGTGGCGCCCCAGCGGTACGGCTGGGTGAGCAGCACCTCCTCACCGGTGACCTCGTTGGTGACGACCTGCGAGGCGGCGTTCCGGTGGGTGTGGCCGACCACCATCGCGTCGATGCCGGGCACGGTGCGGGCGATGACGTCCGACGGGTTCTCCGTGGGCACCTCGGGACCGTAGGAGGAGGTCCCGCCGACCCCGGCGTGCGAGAGGACGACGACGACGTCGGCCTTGCGGTCGACGACCGGCACCCACTTCTCCGCCGCCTCGACCATGTCCTGGAAGGTGACCCGGCCCTCGACGTTGCCCTTGTCCCAGATCGCCGAGCCCGGGGTGGTCAGGCCGATGATGCCGACCTTGACCGGCCGGTGGCCGGGGACGCGCATCGTCTCGATCGTGTACGGCTCCAGGTACGGCCGCGGGGTGCCGTCGCGGAGCACGTTCGCGCCGAGCACCGGGTGGTCGACGTCCTTCTCGTACGCCCGCAGCAGGTCCAGCCCGTAGTTGAACTCGTGGTTGCCGACGACCTGCGCGTCGTAGCCGATCGCGTCGTACGCCGCCGCCATCGGGTGCTCGACGCGGGTCTCGGTGACCGGCTCCTGCTTGGCGTAGTAGTACGTCAGCGGCGTCCCCTGGAGGAAGTCGCCGTTGTCCACCACGAGGACGCTCTCCTCCCCCCGCTCCGCGCGGACCGAGTGGACGACCGTGGCCACCTTCGCCAGGCCGGTCTCGAACCCCGCGTTCTCCGAGTAGGTGCGGTCGGCGAAGTAGTCCCAGTTCTGCACACGCCCGTGCAGGTCGGTGGTGGCCAGCATGGTGAGCGTCAGGTCGTCCGACGCCTGCGGCGCGGCCGCGGCCGGGCTCAGGGGCGCCAGGGTGAGCGCCGCCGCCGCGGCCGCCACGGACAGCGTGGTCCGCCGTCTCATCCGGTTGGTTCCTCTCGATCGATCGGTCCCCGTGACGGTGCGCAGGGGATCCGGGAGGGAGAGTAGGGACGGGCACCGACAGCCGGGCGGACGGCGGGTGACCGGAGCGCTACTGGTAGCTGATCAGCTGGGGATCGGGCTCCACGTCGCTGATCGTCTGCTCCGGCGTGAGCATCGGGATGTCCTCGTCGTAGAAGTTCTTCCAGCCCCACCACAGGCCCTCGGGAGCGCCCTGGCGCAGCGCGTTCCAGGTGCCCTGCTTGGCACCCTGCCCGCCCTGGCCGTCGGCGTGCACCATCACGGCCAGCTCGTCGCGGCCCAGGTCGACGCGGTCGCGGCCCGGGATCATGTCCAGGCGGAACTGGTGCAGCACCAGCAGCTTCTGCGGCAGCTGGTTCTCGCGGGTGAGGTCGGCCAGCCAGGTGACCACGCGGTTGACCTCCTCCACGTCCACCGACCCGATCTGGCGCAGGTGCACCTGGTCCGGCTCCAGCCGCCACTCGGGGTCCAGCGCCAGGCCGACGTGCGGCAGCTCCAGCAGCGAGCGGTACAGCTCGGCCTGGGTGACGAAGTCGGTCCGCCCCGGCTGCAGGTCGAGGACGACGTACATGCCGGCCTCCCCGGCCGCCTCCACCCACGGCCGCAGGAACTCGGGGTCGGCCTCCGCGGAGTAGTCGCCGTCGGGCCCGGCCGAGGCCGAGGCGATCGTCGCGATGATCTCGAACGCGGGCACGACCGTCTCCTCGACCAGTGGCTCGTAGGGCGCCGCGTGGGCCCGGGCCCGCTCGACGGCCGCCTCCACCGGCTGCTCGCCCATCAGGCCGAGCGCGGCGGTGCCGGGGTGGCCGTAGAGGGCGACCAGCAGCTTGCCCGGGAACAGGGTCTGCCCACCGCCGGGCAGCTGCACCCCGGTGGCGGCGGTCTCGACCTTCCAGTCCAGGCCGTCCTCGGCGGCGAAGCCCGCGCCGAGGGCGACGACCGAGCCGGGGTCCTCCTCGCCGAGCGCGCTGACGACGTCGGCGGAGGTGCGCGGGTCGGTGGTGCCGCCGGTGAGCAGCACCCGGGCGCCGGCGGCGCGGGCCGTCGCGATGCCGGCCAGCGAGCCGGGCTCGCCGGAGGCCAGCACGACGGTGTCCTCCAGCGACTCCGGGCGGGTGGTCGCCGGCAGTTCCCCGCCCGCGCCCTCCTCCGTCGGGTCCGCGGCAGCACCACTGCCGCCCTCCGCCCGCAGCGCTGCCGGCTCCTCGGGGTCGAGGGCCGCGACGGCCGCGGCGTCGCCGTCGGCCGGTACCGGCTCGCCGTCGGCCAGGTCGAGCCCGGTCGCCGCCGCCACCGCACCGGCGTCGGCCGCGACCGCCACGACGTCCACGTCGGAGCCGGTCAGCGCGGCGTCGCCGACGGCGAGCACCGCCCCGGTGCCCAGCCGGTCCAGCTCCCCGGTCACCGGCTCCGGCGTCTCCGCCCCGGTGGTGACCAGCAGCGGGACGCCCATCGCCACGGCCGCCGACGCGCCCATCAGCATCCCGGCGCGGTCGCCCTCGTCCGCCAGCACCGCGACGTCGGAGGAGCCGAACAGCGCGCGGCTGGTGCTCACCGCCGTCCCCACCGGGTCCTCGTCGGCGACGACCGTCAGCCGCTCCTCGGGAGCCGCCGTGACGGCCTCCGCGACGGGCGCCTCCGCGGGCTCCTCGTCGCCGGAGGAGGTGCAGCCGGCGAGCAGCGCCGCGCTGAGCGCGAGCGGGATGGTGCGAGAGCGCACGAGGGTCCTCCGTCGTTCGGGGGGCCGACGAGCGGACGGCACGTCGACGCCGGCGTGACAGCACCCGACAGTAGCCGTGGTGCCGCCGCGGCCGGGTCGCTGGACACGGCTCCGGCGGCGGTGGACCATCCCGCACCGAGATGACCGCAGCACCGCAGTCGGGACGGCCCGACCACGAACCGGCCAGCCAGCGGGATGGGTCCGGGAGCCGGCCCGCAGCAGGCTCGGGGCCATGACCGCGGACACCCTCGTGCTCGCCACCGCGGACGGACCGCTCCCTTCTCCCCGGCCGAACCGGCTGCGCCAGCTCGGGGTGGACACCGGCTACGCGCTGGCCGGGTTCCCCGCCGGGGTGGCCGCGTTCGTCGTCGTCGTTCCCGGGCTGGCGGCCGGCGCCGGCCTGCTGGTCGTCTGGGTCGGGGTGGCGGTGCTGGCCGCCACCCTGCTGGCCGCCCGGGGTTTCGCTACCGCCGAGCGGGCGTGGCTGCCCGCGGTGCTCGGCGAGGCCGTGCCCCGGCCCGTGTACCGCCGGGCCGAGGGGCGCCCGGTCCGCCGCCTGGTCACGCCGCTGCGCGACCCGCAGAGCTGGCTGGACGCGCTGCACGCCGTGCTCCGGCTGCCCTTCGTCATCCTGTCGTTCACGGTGACGGTCACGTTCTGGGCGGTCGCCCTCGGCGGCCTCACCTACTGGACGTGGGACTGGGCGCTGCCCGACGCCTCCCGCGACCCGGGCAACACCGACCTGCTCGAGGTGCTCGGCTTCGAGAGCACCGCCTTCCGGCGGATCGCGCTGTACGCGCTGATCGGCCTGGTGTTCGCCCTGCTGCTGCCGTTCGCCGTCCGCGCGGTGGCGCTGCTGCAGGCGGGGTTCGGCCGGCTGCTGCTCACCTCCCGGGCGGCGACGCAGGCCGAGATCGGCCGGCTGGCCGGTGGCCGGGACGCGGCGGTCGCCGCCGAGGCGGTGGCGCTGCGCCGGCTGGAGCGCGACATCCACGACGGCCCGCAGCAGCGGCTGGTGCGCCTGGGCATGGACCTCGCCCGCGCCCAGCGGCAGCTCGACCGCGACCCCGACGCCGCGCGGGAGACCCTGGGCGAGGCCGCCGGGCTCGCCCGCGAGACGCTGGAGGAGCTGCGCGCGCTGTCGCGCGGCATCGCCCCGCCGGTGCTGGCCGACCGAGGGCTCGCCGCCGCGCTGGCCGCCCTCGCCGCCCGCTCCCCCGTGCCGGTCGACCTCGCCGTCGACCTGCCCACCGAGCGGCTGGCCCCGGTCACCGAGAACACCGCCTACTTCGTGGTCAGCGAGGCGCTGGCGAACGTGGCCAAGCACAGCGGCGCGACGACGTGCCGGGTGCAGGTCACCTGCACCGGCACCCGGCTGCGGGTGGTGGTCGAGGACGACGGCGCCGGCGGCGCGGTCACGGCGCCCGGCCACGGCCTGGCAGGGCTGGCCGACCGGCTGCAGGCCGTCGACGGCGTGCTCGTCGTCGACAGCCCCCGCGGCGGGCCGACCCGGCTGACCGGGGACCTGCCGTGCGCGTAGTGCTCGCCGAGGACTCGGTGCTGCTGCGCGAGGGGCTGGTCCGGCTGCTCGAGGAGGCCGACGCCGAGGTGGTGGCCGCGGTCGCCGACGGGCCCTCCCTGGTCCGGGCGGTCACCGAGCACCGGCCCGACGTCGCCGTCGTCGACGTCCGCATGCCCCCGACGCACACCGACGAGGGCCTGCGGGCCGCGGTCGCGGCGCGGGCCGCGGCGCCGGGCACCGCCGTCCTGGTGCTCTCCCAGTACGTGGAGGTCGCCTACGCCGACGAGCTGCTGGCCGACGGCGCCGGCGGCGTGGGCTACCTGCTCAAGGACCGGGTCGCCGACGTCGACACGTTCCTCACCGCGCTGGAGGACGTCCGGGGCGGCGGCACGGTCCTCGACCCCCAGGTGGTGGCCCAGCTGTTCGCGCGCCGCCGGGCCGACGACCCGGTGCGCCGGCTCACCCCGCGGGAACGCGAGGTGCTCGGCCTGATCGCCGAGGGCCGCTCGAACACCGCGATCGCCCGGGCGCTGGTGGTCACGCCGGGAGCGGTGGAGAAGCACACCCAGCACATCTTCGCAAAGCTCGGGCTCGGCCAGGACGAGGACCAGCACCGCCGGGTGCTGGCGACGCTGGCGTACCTGCGCGGATGACCGGTGCCCCGGCCCGGCGCCGAACTCGTTGGCGGAGCGTCGGACCCGAGCGGTAGACACGTCGGCGTGACCGATGTCGACGCCCGCCTCCGCCCGGTGACCCTCGACGAGTGGCCGGCCTTCGCCCACGCCATGCACGACGCGTTCGCGGAGGAGGCGCCGGCGTCCTTCGCCGAGCGGCCGTCGTCGGTGGCGGAGCTGGACCGGTCGCTGTCGATGTGGGAGGGCGACCGCGTGGTCGCCACCGCCGGCATCTACAGCCGCATCCTCGCCGTCCCCGGCGCGCTGGTGCCCTGCGCCGGCGTCACGTGGGTCACCGTCGCCCCGACCCACCGCCGGCGCGGCGTGCTCACCGCGATCATGCGCCGCCAGCTGACGGAGCTGCACGAGCAGCAGCGCGAGCCGGTGGCGGGGCTCTGGGCCGCCGAGTACCCGATCTACGGCCGGTTCGGCTACGCGCCGGCGACCCGGGAGGCCCGGTTCTCCGGCCGGACGGAGAGGTTGCGGCTGCGGCCCGACGTCGACCTGGGCACCGGCCGGGTCGAGCAGGTCTCCGCGGAGGAGTTCCGCCCGGCCGCCGTGGCGGTGCACGGGGCGGTGCACCGGTGGGTGCCCGGCAACATGGTCCGCGACGACCGCTGGTGGGACCGGCAGATGCGCGACGACCCCTCCGGCCGGGAGGGCGCCTCGGCCCGGCGGTACCTGCTCCACCGGGAGGCCGACGGCACGGTCACCGGCTACGCCACCTTCCGGGTGAAGGGCGCGTGGAGCGACACCGGCGAGCCGGAGGGCACCGTGGTCGTCCAGGAGGTGCGGGCGACCGGCACCCCCGCCTACGCCGCGCTGTGGCAGGTGCTGCTGTCGGTCGACCTGGTGCGCACGCTCAAGTACCCGGCCGCATCGCCGGAGGACCCGCTGCGCTGGCTGGTCACCGACGCGCGGGCCCTCCACAGCACGCCGGTCGACGGGCTGTGGGTGCGGCTGGTCGACGTCGACCGCGCCCTGGCCGCCCGCCGCTACCCGGCCCCGATCGACCTCGTGCTGGAGGTGCGCGACCCGTTCTGCCCGTGGAACGAGGGGCGCTGGCGCCTCTCCGGGCACCCGGCCGGTGGCTACTGCGCGCGCACCGACCGCGATCCCGACATCGTGCTGGGCATCGAGGAGCTGTCGGCGGCCTACCTGGGCGGCGTCCCGCTGGCCGCGTTGCAGGCCGCCGGGCGGGTGACCGAGGTGAGCCCCGGGGCGGTGACGCTGGCGTCGACGGCGTTCAGCTGGCCGGTGACGCCCTGGTGCCCCGACAGCTTCTGAGGAGCGCCGACGAACGCGCCACGATGCCCCCCGGCCGGACATCCCGACGCGCGAGATGTCCGACCCGGGGCCGCTGCCCGGCCGTCAGTCGGTGCCGGCCTCCATCGCCGCGCGGTCCAGCAGCTCCTCGTCGGCCGGGACCTGGCCGCGGGAGGCGATCGCCTCGGCGCCGCCCTCCTCGGTGACGTCGATCAGCCCGGTCGCCGCGGCCTGGGCCGCACCGATGGCCGCGTGCGACGGCGCGCCACCGACCATCCCGAGCCGGGCGTACTGCTCGAGCTTGGCCCGGGAGTCGGCGATGTCGAGGTTCCGCATGGTCAGCTGGCCGATGCGGTCCACCGGACCGAACGCCGAGTCCTGCGTGCGCTCCATCGACAGCTTGTCCGGGTGGTAGCTGAACGCCGGGCCGGCGGTGTCGAGCACCGAGTAGTCCTCGCCGCGCCGCAGCCGCAGCGTGACCTCGCCGGTGACGGCCATGCCGACCCAGCGCTGCAGCGACTCCCGCAGCATCAGCGCCTGGGGGTCCAGCCAGCGCCCCTCGTACATGAGCCGGCCCAGCCGCCGCCCCTCGGAGTGGTAGGTCGCCAGGGTGTCCTCGTTGTGGATGGCGTTGACCAGCCGCTCGTAGGCGATGTGCAGCAGCGCCATGCCGGGCGCCTCGTAGATGCCGCGGCTCTTGGCCTCGATGATCCGGTTCTCGATCTGGTCGGACATGCCCAGGCCGTGCCGCCCGCCGATGGCGTTGGCCGCCAGCACCAGGTCGACGGCGGAGCCGAACTCCTCGCCGTTGATCGTCACCGGCCGCCCCTGGGCGAAGCCGATGGTCACGTCCTCGGGTGCGATCTCGACCGCCGGGTCCCAGAACCGCACGCCCATGATCGGCTCGACGGTCTCGATGCCGGTGTCCAGGTGCTCGAGCGTCTTGGCCTCGTGCGTCGCGCCCCAGATGTTGGCGTCGGTGGAGTAGGCCTTCTCGGCGCTGTCCCGGTAGGGCAGGCCGTGCGCGACCAGCCACTCCGACATCTCCGTGCGGCCGCCGAGCTCGGTGACGAAGTCGGCGTCCAGCCACGGCTTGTAGACCCGCAGGCCCGGGTTGGCCAGCAGCCCGTACCGGTAGAACCGCTCGATGTCGTTGCCCTTGAAGGTCGAGCCGTCGCCCCAGATCTGGACGTCGTCCTCGAGCATCGCCCGCACCAGCAGGGTGCCGGTGACCGCGCGCCCCAGCGGCGTGGTGTTGAAGTAGCTGCGACCCCCGGAACGGATGTGGAACGCCCCGCAGGTCAGTGCGGCCAGCCCTTCCTCCACCAGGGCGGCCTTGCCGTCGACCAGCCGGGCGATCTCCGCGCCGTAGGCCGTGGCCCGGCCCGGCACCGAGGCGATGTCCGGCTCGTCGTACTGGCCGATGTCAGCCGTGTAGGTGCAGGGCACCGCACCCTTGTCGCGCATCCACGCGACCGCTACGGAGGTGTCGAGACCACCGGAGAAGGCGATGCCGACGCGTTCGCCGACGGGCAGGGAGGTGAGCACCTTGGACACGGCACAAGTATGCACGACCATGCATGGTCATTCACACCGCCCCGGCCGAGGCCGTCAGCCGGCCGGTGGTCGCATCGCGTATCGCCACTCCCCGCGCCGGGGCCGACCGGGCAGGGCCAGCCGCCCGGTCGCCCAGAGCAGGTCGGCCAGCGGGTCGTCGCCCGCGGGGACGTCCGGGAACAGCCGGTCCCGCACCGCCCCGGCGACCTCGGCCGGCGGCTGCCAGTCCAGGCCGACCGCGCCCGCGACGTCGGCGCCGTGGACCAGCAGCTCGGCGCAGGCGATCGCGGCGAACCCGGTCGGGTCCGCGACGCCGTGGGAGTGCCACCCGCGCTCCCCCGGCGCCGCGCCGTCCAGCGTGCGCGCCAGCACCTCACCCCAGGCGGCGAGGCTCCGGGACGTCGTCCCCAGGCCGGCGTCCGGCCGCGCCACGAGGTCGGCGGCGCTGACCTCGCCGGCGCCGGCGGCGAGGTCGTGGGAGTACCAGGCCAGGGCAGCGGCCACGTGGTGGACCACGCCGGTGACCGGCCGCCCCATGACCGGCACCGGGGCCGACCCGTCCGGCACCCGGTCGAGCAGGTCCCCGACGACGGCGAGCGCCGTGCGGACCGCGCCGCCGCCGAGACCGCTCACGGGTGCTGGGACCGGGTGGGCAGCCCACCCGCGGGGCGGTGCCGGTCGCGCTCGTAGTCGCTGATCAGGCCGATCCGCCGGACGTGCCGCTCGTCGCCGCTGAACGGCGTCCCGAGGAACTCCAGCACGAGGGCCGTGGCCTCCTCGTCGCTGTGCTGGCGGGCGCCGACGGCGACCACGTTCGCGTCGTTGTGCTCGCGGGCCAGCCGCGCGGTCGCGGTGTTCCAGACCAGCGCGGCGCGGACACCGGGCACCTTGTTCGCGGCCATCTGCTCGCCGTTGCCCGAGCCCCCGATGACGACGCCGAGGGTGCCCGGCTCGGCGACGGTCCGCTCCCCCACCTCGAAGCAGAACGGCGGGTAGTCGTCCTGGGCGTCGTACTCGAAAGCGCCGCAGTCGACCGGCTCGTGGCCGGCCTCGGCAAGCGCCCGCTTGAGGTGCTCCTTGAACTCCAGGCCCGCGTGGTCGGTGCCGATGAAGACGCGCATGACCGGCAGTCTGTCAGGCTGCGACCGTGGCTGTTTCCCGAGTCGGCGGTCGGCGCGGGCTGCACGCCTGCGCCGCGGCGTGGTCGGCGCGGCGGCTGCTCGAGGGCCGCGGGGAGCGCGTCGGCGACGGCCGCCTGCACTCCGGCGGCCGACCGATGCGGGTCTGCTGGTGAGCACCGGCTGGCAGGAGGTGGCCGACGGCGTCCTGGTGCGCCGGCACCGCTCGCTGGACCTCAACTGCGGCCTCGTGCTCGGCGACGGCGCCTGCCTGGTCGTCGACACCCGCTCGCACCTCGGTGAGGCGGCCGACCTGGTGGCGGCCGTCCGCGCGGTCACGCCGCACCCGTGGACGGTGGTCAACACCCACGCCCACTACGACCACTGCTTCGGCAACGCGGCGTTCCGCCCGGCGCCGGTCTGGGGCTCGCGGGGCTGCGCGGCGGCCCTGCGCGCCGACGGCGAGGCGCAGCGGGCCGCCGTCGCCGACACGCTGGCCGGCGAGGAGGCCACCCTCCTGCGGGCGGCCCCGATCGACCCGCCGGACCACCTCGTCGACGACGTCGCCGTGCTCGACGTCGGCGGCCGCGAGGTGGTCCTGCGGCACCTCGGCCGGGGGCACACCGACCACGACCTGGTGGTCGAGGTGGAGGTCGCCGGCGACGCGACCGTGCTCTTCGCCGGCGACCTGGTCGAGCAGGGGGCACCGCCGGACTTCGGGGACTCCTGGCCGGCGGACTGGCCGGCCACCCTCGGCCGGCTGCACGCGCTCGCCCGCGGCCCGGTGGTGCCCGGCCACGGCGCGGTGGTCGACGCGGCGTTCGTCGGTGCCCAGCGGGAGGAGCTGCTCGCCGTCCTGACCGCGCTGCGCCAGGGCGGGCCGGGGCCCTACCCGGCCGGGACGATGGCGGTCGCTGCCGGGCGGCCGCTCACGAGCCGGTGACCCGCCGGACGACCGACAGGGGCAGCACGCGCAGCAGCGCCGCGACCGGCCGCCACGGCCACTCGGGCACGTAACCGCACACCGGCTCCCGCTCGACCACCTCGACGAGCGCCTCGACGCCCTTGTCCAGGCCGACGGTCAGCGGGCCCCGGCGGCCGACGTTGATGTCGGTCGCGATGTAGCCGGGCAGGATCGTCGAGACGACGATGCCCGAGCCGTACACGTCCGAGCGGATGCCCTCGGCCAGCGCGTTCAGCGCCGCCTTGCTCGCCCCGTAGGCGGTCCGGCTGCCGGGCATGCCGCGCACGGAGGCGACCGAGGAGATCAGCACCAGGTGCCCCATCCCCTGGCGGCGGAACAGCTCCATCGCCGCCTCGCACTGCGCGTGCGACCCGAGCACGTTGGTGTGCAGCACGGCGCGGTTGCCGGCCGCCCCGCCGGCGCCCACGGACGTCCCCGCGCCGATGCCGGCGTTCACGACCACGCGGTCGAAGCCGCCGAGCCGGTCGGCGAGGTCGGCGAAGGCGGTCGCCACCGACCCCGGGTCGTCGACGTCCATCGCGGCGACCTCGACCCGGATGCCGGGGTGGGCCGCCCGCAGCTCGGCCCGCAGCGCCTCGAGCCGGTCGGTCCGGCGGGCGCAGAGGGCGAGGTCGCGGCCCATCGCGGCGAACCGGCGGGCCATGCCCTCGCCGAGGCCGGAGCTGGCGCCGGAGATGAAGATGCGCTGGCGGGTGGGGTGCGGCATCCCGACAGGATGCCGCACCCCACCCGCGGCGCTTCGTGCACACAGCGCCGCGGCGCTTTGTGCACATAGCGCCGCGGCGCTTCGTGCACCCCACCCGCGGCGCTCTGTGCACGAGACGCCCGGGGCGTCACCGCCGGCGGGTGAGCTCCAGGGCGTCGGCCGGGACCGAGCTCATGTCCGGGTCCGAGGTACGGGTGCGCTTGAGCTCCCAGAAGTCGGGCAGGTTCGCCAGCAGCACAGCGCCGTCGAAGGCCCTGCCGGCGTCCTCCCCGGTGGGCACCTTGCTGATGACCGGGCCGAAGAACGCCACGCCGTCGATGTGCATGACCGGCGTCCCGACGTCCTCCCCGACCGGGTCCATGCCCTCGTGGTGGCTCTTCTCCAGCGCGATGTCGTACTCGGTCGAGCCGGCGGCCTCGGCCAGCGACGCCGGCAGCCCGACCCGTTCCAGGGCGGGGGCGATGAGGTCCTCGAGCTCGACGCCCTCGTGGTGCCGCAGGGTGCCCATCGCGGTGTAGAGGTCACCGAGCACCTCGTCGCCGTGCTGCTGCGCGGCCGCGATCGCGACCCGCACCGGACCCCAGGCCTTGGCCATCATCTCCTGGTAGGCCTCCGGGAGGTCGCGGCCGCGGTTGAGCACCGCCAGCGACATGACGTGCCAGTGCAGGTCGATCTCGCGGACCTTGGCCGCCTCGAGCACCCAGCGGCTGGTGAGCCAGGCCCACGGGCACAGCGGGTCGAACCAGAAGTCGACGCGGGCCCTCGTCGGGGCGCTCTGCACTGCCTCGGTCATCCTTGCTCCTCGCTCTGGGGTGCCCGGGTCGCCGAGTGCCCGGGCCGTCTGCGATGAGCCAAGTCGCCCGGCCGGGGGGTTGTTCCCGGTGGACGGCGGCGGGCCGTCGGCACCGCCTGACAAACTGCCGGGGTGGCCGTACCCAACCTGACCCGCACCGACGCCGCCGCCCGCGCCGAGCTCCTGGCCGTCCGGAGCTACGACATCTCCCTCGACGTCACCGACGGCGCGGGGCACCCCGGCGAGCGGACCTTCCGGTCGACGACGACCGTCGAGTTCACCTGCCGCCGCCCCGGCGAGGGCACCTTCATCGACCTGGTCGCCGAGACGGTGCACTCGGCGACGCTGAACGGCACCGAGCTCGACGTCAGCTCCTACACCGAGGAGGGCGGCCTGCCGCTGCCCGGCCTCGCCGAGCACAACACGCTGGTGGTGACGGCGGACTGCCGCTACTCCAACACCGGCGAGGGGCTGCACCGCTTCCTGGACCCCGAGGACGGGCAGGTCTACCTCTACACCCAGTTCGAGCCGGCCGACGCCAAGCGCATGTTCACCTGCTTCGACCAGCCCGACCTCAAGGCCACCTTCACGGTGCACGTGACGGCGCCCTTCGACTGGCAGGTCGTCTCCAACACCGGCGACCGCACCATCGAGGCCGGTGAGGGCGGGTCGCAGCTGGTGCACTTCGCGCCCACCAAGCGCATCTCCACCTACCTGGTCGCGCTGATCGCCGGCCCGTACGCCAAGGTCACCGACCTGCACGAGGGCATCCCGCTCGGGCTGTACTGCCGGGCGTCGCTGGCCCGGTACCTCGACCCGGACGAGCTGTTCCGGGTGACCAAGCAGGGCTTCGACTTCTACCACCGGGTGTTCGACTACCCGTACCCGTTCGACAAGTACGACCAGCTCTTCGTGCCCGAGTTCAACGCCGGCGCGATGGAGAACGCCGGTGCGGTCACCTTCCTGGAGGACTACGTCTTCCGGTCCAAGGTGAGCCGGGCCCGCTACGAGCGCCGCGCCGAGACGATCCTGCACGAGCTCGGGCACATGTGGTTCGGCGACCTGGTGACCATGCGCTGGTGGGACGACCTGTGGCTCAACGAGTCCTTCGCGACCTACATCAGCACGCTGTGCCAGGCCGAGGCGACCGAGTACACGACCGCGTGGACGACGTTCGCCAACACCGAGAAGGCCTGGGCCTACGCGCAGGACCAGCTCCCCTCGACCCACCCGATCGCCGCCGACATCCCCGACGTCGCCGCGGTCGAGGTCAACTTCGACGGCATCACCTACGCCAAGGGCGCCTCGGTGCTCAAGCAGCTGGTGGCCTACGTCGGGCGGGACGAGTTCCTCGCCGGGGTCCGGCGCTACTTCCGCCGGCACGAGTACGGCAACACCACCCTGGCCGACCTGCTGGGCCCGCTGTCGGAGAGCTCCGGACGCGACCTCTCGGAGTGGGCCGACCAGTGGCTGCGCACCAGCCAGGTCAACACCCTGCGGCCGGTGTTCGAGCTCAGCGACGACGGCCGCTACACGAGCTTCGCCATCGAGCAGACGGCGGTCGCCGAGCACCCGGTGCTGCGCAACCACCGGCTGGCCGTGGGCCTGTACAGCGAGGGCCCCGACGGGCTGACCCGCAGCCACCGGGTGGAGCTCGACGTGGCCGGCGCGCGCACCGAGGTGCCCGAGCTCGTCGGCCACCCCGCCGCCGACCTGGTGCTGGTGAACGACGACGACCTCACCTACGCCAAGATCCGGCTCGACGAGAAGTCGCTGGCCACCCTGCGCGCCCGCATCGGCGACATCCCCGACCCGCTGCCCCGCGCGCTGTGCTGGTCGGCGGCCTGGGACATGACCCGCGACGCCGAGCTGCCCGCCCGCGAGTGGGTCCAGCTGGTGCTGGCCGGGATCGGCGCCGAGACCGAGAGCAGCGTCATCCAGTCGCTGCTGGCCCGGGTGCAGAGCGCGCTCTCCTCCTTCGCCGACCCGGCCTGGGCGCCGACCGGCTGGGCGCTGCTGGCCGACCACGCGCTGGCGGCGCTCGAGGCCGCGCCGGCCGGGAGCGACCAGCAGCTGCTGTGGTCCCGCACGCTGGCCAGCGCGGCCCGCACCGAGGAGCACGCGGCGGCGCTGCGCGGGCTGCTCGACGGCTCACGCACCCCCGAGGGGCTCGAGGTCGACGCCGACGCGCGGTGGGCGTTCCTGCACGGGCTCGTCGCGATCGGCGCGGCTGGGAACGCCGAGATCGACGCGGAGGCCGAGCGCGACGCCACCGCCACCGGCATCCGGCGGGCGGCCACGGCGCGGGCGCTGCGGCCGACGGCGGAGTCGAAGGAGCAGACCTGGCGGCAGGCCTTCACCGACGAGTCGATCCCGAACGCCGTGCACGAGGCGATCCTGCAGGGGTTCTGGCACCCGGCCCAGCGCGAGCTCACCGCCGGGTACGTGGACCGCTACTTCGCCGACATCCGCCCGCTGTGGGACCGCCGCCCCGGCGAGATCGCGAAGAACGCGGTGCAGTACCTCTTCCCGCCGGTGGTGGAGCCGCGCACCATCGCCGCCGCCGACGCCTGGCTCTCCGACGCCGAGCAGCCACCGGCGCTGCGCCGGCTGGTGTTCGAGGGCCGCGACGGCATCGCCCGCGCGCTGCGTGCCCGGGAGCGGGACGCCGCCGCGGAGTAGCTCCTCCACCGCAGCACGGGAGAGGCGCCGCACCCGTCAGGGTGCGGCGCCTCTCCCGTCGTCGATCAGTGGGTGCGCAGCCCCGCGGGGTGCCCCGCCTGGTCCGACAGCTGGCGCAGGCCGTTCACGATGCCACCGACCAGGTCGCCGTTGGCGAACGCGCTGGTCATGGAGAGCACCGCGAGGGCGCAGGCGCGGTCGGGGAGCCGGCGCGCGGCCCCGGCACCGGTGACCACCTCCACCACCCGCTGGCCGGGCGACACGGCGATCAGCACGGCGTCGGTCGGGTGGTCCCCCGAGCGCGCGTGCAGCTGCTCGGCGGCGGCGCGGGTCGGGGTGTCCAGCTCGCCCACGTACAGCGTGAAGCGCAGCCCCGTCTCGCGGGAGGACATGGTCAGCGCCTCGTCGAGGCGGGCCAGCTCCCGGTAGCTGAAGACCTCGTCGAGCTTGGGCTCCGCCGTGCGCGGGTGGAGCGTGTCGCCGACGTCGGTGCCGGTGCGGGGGGTGTTGAGCTCGGGCGCGCGGGTCATCGCCGGCCTCCGGGGATGGTCGTCGGAACAGGGGAAGCGGTCACCGGGGCCCCGTCACCAGGTCCCACGGGCGCCGCCCAGCGGGCCCGCGGCCTGCGGGAGACGGGCGGCCGTCGCGCCACCGCGGTGCGCGTCCTGCGCACCGATCGCCACCTGGGGGCCGGCGCCGGCGTTCGCGTCCAGGGCGCGCTCCCCCGGCTGCTCCGGGTAGACCGACGAGCCCAGCGCGGCGGTGCCGCTGCCCGGGACGGCCGCCGGGCCGTGGCTGGGCGCCGGGCCGTGGCCACCGACGGTCGCCGGGTGCGGCTCGTACCAGACCGGGGCGTGCTTCCACGGCTGGCCGGGCTTGTAGCGGGGGCGCCGGTCGGCGCCGGGCCGCAGCGTCAGCAGCGCCAGCACGAGGACGATGGCCAGCGGGATGCCGGCGTAGACGAGGAGGGTCTCGGCGACGGTCACGCCCGACAACTTACCGGGACACCGTCGTCCTCATCGGCTGTCGGTCCAGACGGCGGGGCGGCGGTGCGCCCACGGCCGCGCGGCCTCCAGCTGGGCCGAGAGCGAGACGAGGGTCGCCTCGTCGGCGGGCCGGCCCACGAGCATGGTGCCGATCGGCAGCCCCCCGGCGCTCCAGTGCAGCGGGACGCTGACCGCGGGCTGCCCGGTGACGTTGAACAGCGCCGTGAAGGCGGCGTAGCGCTTCTGCCGCTCGAAGTCCGCCCCGCCCTCGCCGTCCTCGCCGAACCAGCCGAGCGGCCGGGGGGTCATGGTGAGCACCGGCGCGAGCAGGACGTCGTAGCCGGCCGTCGCGCGGAGGAACTGCCGGGAGAAGACGCGCAGGGCGAACATCGCCTGCATCGCGTCCCGCGCCGACAGCGCCAGGCCCCGCTGCTGCATCCAGCGGGTCAGCGGCTTCAGCAGCGGCTCGCTCCCGGGCGGCACCGGGAGCGTCGTGGCCCCCAGCGCCCAGACCGCCTCGAAGGAGGGCAGCACCGCGGGGTCGAGCAGCCCGGTCGGCACGTCCTCGACGACGTGCCCGAGGCCCTCGAGCAGCCGCCCGGCGTCCTCGAAGGCCTCGGCCACCTCGGGCTCCAGCTCCACCCCGGGCATGGCCGACTCCGTGTAGCGCCCGATGCGCAGCCGGCCGGGCTCCCGGTCGGCCCACCCGAGGAAGCTCTCCCCCGGCGGCAGCGGCGGCGCCCAGAACGGGTCGCCGATCTCCGCGCCGGCCATCGCGTCCAGCATCGCCGCGGCGTCCCGCACGGTCCGGGCCAGCGGGCCGCTGGTGCCCAGGCCGGTCACCTCGCTGCCGTACGGGGCGTTGCTGATCCGGCCGCGGGTCGGCTTGATGCCGAACAGGCCGTTGATGCTGGCCGGGATGCGGACCGAGCCCCCGCCGTCGCTGCCCTGCGCGAACGGCACGAACCCGGCGGCGACGGCGACGGCCGCTCCCCCGCTGGAGCCGCCGGCGAGCAGCGAGGTGTCCCACGGGCAGCGGGCCGGGCCGGCGAGGTCGTTGTCGGTGTAGCAGGGGAAGCCGAACTCGGGCGTGTTCGTCTTGCCCACGCTGATCGTCCCCGCGTCGGCGAGCCGGGTCACGACGGCGTCGTCGACGGCCGGCACGAAGTCGGCGAGCGCGGCCGAGCCGAACGTCGTCCGCACGCCGGCGGTGTTGTTGAGGTCCTTGATCGCGGTGGGGACGCCGAGCAGCGGGGGCAGCTCACCACCCTCCCGGACCCGCGCCTCGGCCCGGGCGGCCTGGGCCAGCGCCCGCTCGGGGGTGACGGTGATGAAGGCCCCG
Source organism: Blastococcus sp. MG754426 (assembly GCF_021699055.1). GTDB lineage: Bacteria > Actinomycetota > Actinomycetes > Mycobacteriales > Geodermatophilaceae > Blastococcus. Next base: position 105,839 of record NZ_SSXC01000004.1, read on the forward strand.
AGACCGGCGTCGTGCGCGTCGATGCGCGCCAGCGCGTGCGCCACGAGCTCGGTGGGGCTCACCTCCTTCGCCCGGACGGCGGCGGCCTGCTCGAGGGCGGTCAGGTCGTGCAGCGCGGTCACGGCAGGCACGCTAGCCCCCTGGACCGCCCGCGCGCGCCGGCGTGGTGGGGGCCCGGGGCCGTCAGGCGCTGACGCTCTCCGGCACCCCCAGCCACTCGCGCCAACGGGGGTCGACGGTGCGGTGCCCGAGCAGCCTCCAGGCCGCACCGCTGGGCGTGCTGGGCGGGCGGGGCAGCTTCCAGCCGAGCTCGGCCAGCGAGCGGTCGGCCTTCGTGTGGTTGCACCGGCGGCAGGCCGCCACCACGTTGTCCCAGGTGTGGGTGCCGCCGCGGCTGCGCGGCACCACGTGGTCGATGCTCGTGGCCGACCCGCCGCAGTACACGCAGGTCTGCCCGTCGCGGGTGAACACCGCCCGGCGGGACAGCGGCACCGACGCCGGGTAGGGCACGCGGACGTAGCGGGTGAGCCGCACGACGACGGGCACGGGCAGGCTCACCGTCTCGGCGTGGCAGACGTCGGCGGTGACGTCGACCGACTCCGCCTTCTCGGCGAGGACGAGCACGATCGCCCGCCGGCTGGACACCACGCACAGCGGTTCGTAGGTGGCGTTGAGCAGGAGGGTGGCGCCCGTGGTCGTGGGCGAGGGCACGGGGACGAGCGGCGGGACAGGGTCGCGCCGCGAGCCTGGGTGACCCGCCGGCGTCGACCCGGGCGCGGAACGCGGCACGGATCACCTCCGGAGGCCCCGGACCGCCGGGTGCTGCACGACCCGCGGGCACCCCCATTCTGACCCGAGAACCCCCGGTCGGCGCACCGGAAATCCCCGCCGTCCCCCGGCCGGCCCCGCCGCGGCGACTAGCGTGCCGGTCATGCGCTACCCGGAAGCCCCCCGGCTGGACCTGGTCGAGGAGCTCCACGGCCACCGCGTCGCCGACCCGTACCGCTGGCTGGAGGACCCCGCCGACCCGCGCACGCGGGAGTGGTCGGAGGCCCAGGACCGCCTGGCGGCCGAGGTGCTGGGCGCGCTGCCGGCCCGCGATCGGTTCGCCGCGCGGCTCGGCGAGCTGGTCCGGGCGGGCGCCGTCGGCGTGCCCGTGTGGCGCGGCGGCCGGGCCTTCTCCACCCGCCGCGACCCGGGCCAGGAGCACGCGGTGCTCCGGGTGCGCGAGGCGGACGGATCGGTCCGCGTGCTCGTCGACCCGATGGCGCTCGACCCGGAGGGGACGACGACGCTCGACGCGTGGTCGCCGTCGTGGGAGGGCGACCGGCTGGCCTACCAGGTGAGCACGGGCGGCGACGAGGAGTCGGAGCTCTACGTCCTCGACGTGGCGACCGGCGAGCTGCTCGACGGGCCGGTCGCCCGGTGCCGCTACTCCCCCGTCGGCTGGCTGCCCGGCGGCGAGGAGCTGTTCTACGTCCGCCGGCTCGCCCCCGAGCAGGTGCCCGCGGGCGAGGAGCAGTTCCACCGCCGCGTCTGGCGCCACCGGGTCGGCGGTCCGGCGGACGACGACGTCCTCGTCCACGGTGAGGGGCTGGACCCCACCAACTACTACGGCGTGCGCACCAGCGCCGACGGCCGGTGGCTGGTCGTCTCGGCGTCCGCCGGCACCGCCCCGCGCGACGACGTCTGGCTGGCCGACCTCTCCGGCGACGGCGCCCTGCGGGAGCTGCAGCGCGGCGTCGACGCCCAGACCGCGGCGTGGGTGGCGCGCGACGGCCGGCTCTGGCTGATGAGCGATCGCGGCGCCCCGCGCTGGCGGCTCGCGGTGGCCGACCCCGAGGACCCCGCCACCTGGGCGCCCGAGGCGTGGACCGACGTCGTCCCGGAGCAGGAGGGCGCCGTGCTCTCCGACGTGGCGCTGGTGGACGCACCGGACGGCGCACTGCAGGTGCTCGCGGTGCACGCCGTGGACGCCACCGACCGGCTCTCCCTCTGGGCGGGGGACGGCGGCGGCCGGATCACCGAGGTCGTACCCCCCGGCCCCGGCAGCATCTCCGGGGTCAGCGCCCCGCCCGAGGGCGGTACCGCCGCCTGGGTGGGCTACACCGACTACGCGACGCCGCCCTCGGTGCTGCGCTGGGACGCGGCGGCACCGGAGGCGCCGGCGCCGTGGGAGTCCGCGGACGTCGCCGCGGAGGTGCCGGAGCTGACCGTCGTCGAGACGCACGCGCGGTCGCAGGACGGCACGCCGGTGCACCTGTTCGTCCTCTCGCGAACGGGCACCCCGGACCGCCCGAGACCGACCGTGCTCTACGGCTACGGCGGCTTCAACGTCTCGCTCACCCCCGCCTACACGGCGCAGGCCCTGGCGTGGGTGGAGGCCGGCGGCGTGTGGGTGGTGGCCAACCTGCGCGGCGGGTCCGAGCACGGCGAGGAGTGGCACCGCGCCGGCATGCGCGAGCGCAAGCAGAACGTGTTCGACGACTTCGCCGCCGCCGGGGAGCACCTGGTCGAGCAGGGCTGGACGACGCACGGGCAGCTCGCGGTCATGGGCGGGTCGAACGGCGGCCTGCTGGTCGGTGCCACGCTGACGCAGCGTCCCGCCCTCGCGGCCGCCGTCGTCTGCAGCGCACCGCTGCTGGACATGGTGCGCTACGAGCGCTTCGGCCTGGGCCGCACCTGGAACGACGAGTACGGCACCGCCGAGGACCCGGTGGAGCTGGGGTGGCTGCTGGCTTACTCGCCGTACCACGCGGTGCGCGAGGGGACGGCGTACCCGGCGGTGCTGGTCACGACGTTCGAGTCCGACACCCGCGTCGACCCGTTGCACGGCCGGAAGCTCGCCGCCGCGCTGCAGCACGCGACCTCGGCGGCGGCGCCGGTGGTGCTCCGGCGCGAGACCTCGGTCGGGCACGGCGCCCGGGCGGTCAGCCGCACCGTGGGGCTCGCCGCCGACCAGCTGGCGTTCCTGGCGGCGCACACGGGCCTGACCGACTGACCGGTGCGGCGGGTAACGGGATGGACACGCGCAGTCCGCGGTGCGGACGCAGCGGGTTGCGCTTGAGATGATTCCGGTAATGACCGGACCACCGCCCGCGCCCGCCGCCGTGGCCGCGGCAGGCGTCGCCTCCCGCGCCGGGACGTGCCACCGGTGACCGCCGCCACGCCCGACGGCCCGGCCGAGGGCGCCACCGTCCGGCAGGCCACCTTCCGCGAGGTCTTCGCCGTCGGCGAGTTCCGGCCGCTGTTCGGCACCTACCTGCTCTCCGCGGCCGGCGACGAGCTGGCCCGGGTGGCGCTGACCGTCCTGGTCTACGACCGCACCGCCTCACCGCTGCTCGCGGCGCTGACCTTCGCCATCAGCCACCTGCCGTGGCTGCTCGGCGGGCCGCTGCTGTCGGCGTTCGCCGACCGGCTGCCCCGCCACCGGGTGCTGATCGCCACCGACGCCGCCCGCGCCGTCCTGGTGGCGCTCATGGCGATCCCCGGCATGCCGCTGCCGGTCCTGCTCGCCCTGCTCTTCGTCGTGGGGTTGTGCGCACCACCGTTCGAGTCCGCCCGGTCGGCGCTCATGGCCGACGTGCTCGACGGGGACCGCTACGCCGTCGCGACGTCGCTCACGGGGATCACCCTGCAACTGGCGCAGGTGGGCGGGTTCCTGGCCGGTGGCGCACTCGTCGCCGTCCTCAACCCGTCCGCGGCCCTGCTCGTCGACTCGGCGACCTTCGTCGTCTCCGCCGTCTGGCTGTGGGCGCGGCTGCAGCCCCGGCCGGCACCGGTTGCCGAGGGGGGCGGCAGCCCGGGGTCGCTGTGGCGGGACGCCGCCGAGGGCCTGCGGTTCATCCGGTACAGCCCGCGGCTGCTGGCCATCGTCGGGGTCCTGTGGGTGACGACCGGGTTCGTCTACGCCTCCGAGGGGATCGCCGCCCCGCTGGTCGACTCGCTGGAGCAGGGGGCGACGGCGGTCGGCGTCCTGCTGGCGGCCAACCCGCTGGGCGTCACGATCGGCGGGCTGGTGATCGCCCGCCTCGTCGCCCCGGCGCGGCGGGAGCGGCTGGTCGTCCCGCTGGTGCTGGTCTCGCTGGCGCCGGTGCTCGTCGGCGGCGTCGTCGCGGCGGTGGCCGGGCCGGGCACTGTGCCGTTCTGGGTGCTGGTCGGCATGCTGTTCGTCTCCGGCCTCGGCGCGGCCTGGTCGATCCCGCTCAACGTCGCCTTCGTGCAGGCCGTCCCCAGCGCCTACCGCGGGCGCGCCTTCGGAGTCGCGGCGAGCGGGCTGGCCGGGGTCCAGGGGCTGGGCGCGCTCGCCGCCGGGCTGGCCGCGGAGGGCCTGCCCCCCGCCGTGGTGGTCGCCCTCTCGGGGGCCATCGGAATGATCGCGGTCGCGCCGGCGCTGAGGGCGTATCGGCGGACGCGCAACCGGGCGGACGCCGTGGTCGAGACCGAGGAGGCACCCGGGGCATGAGCGAGTCGAGGCGGTCCCTGCCGTCGGCGCGGACCTTCTACGACGAGGTCGGCGGCGAGGAGACCTTCCGCCGGCTGGTGCAGCGTTTCTACGCCGCCGTCCGCACCGACCCCGTGCTGCAGCCGATGTACCCCCAGGACGACTGGGAGGGCGCCGAGACGCGGCTGCGCGGCTTCCTCGAGCAGTACTGGGGCGGGCCGACCACCTACTCCGAGCAGCGCGGCCACCCGCGGCTGCGGATGCGGCACGCACCGTTCGCCATCGGCCCCGTCGAGCGCGACGCCTGGCTCACCCACATGCGCGACGCCGTGGACTCGCTCGGCCTGACGCCGGAGCAGCACGCCACGCTGTGGGGTTACCTGGAGATGGCGGCCCGGAGCATGCAGAACCGCTGAGGAAGCCGCCGTAGGCTCGGCGCCGGCCCTCGGAGCGACGATGCACGAACCGGCCCCACCCCGCGCCGCGCTCCCCTCCCGGGGGCCCGGGCGCCCACGCCCGCACGTACCGATCCAGAGGAGCCCGGTGAGCCTCCAGCCGCCCCCCTTCCGCACGTCCGGCGCCGACTGGTGGCGTGACGCGGTCTTCTACCAGGTCTACATCCGCAGCTTCGCCGACGGGAACGGCGACGGCGTCGGCGACCTGGCCGGCATCCGGTCGCGGCTGCCGTACCTGCGCGACCTCGGCGTCGACGCCCTGTGGATCACGCCGTTCTACCCCTCCCCCATGGCCGACCACGGCTACGACGTCGCCGACCCGCGCGACGTCGAGCCCGTCTTCGGTGACCTCGCGCAGTTCGACGCGATGCTGGCCGAGGCGCACGCGCTCGGCATCCGGGTGACCGTGGACCTGGTGCCCAACCACAGCTCGCACGACCACGAGTGGTTCCAGGCCGCGCTGACCGCCGGCCCGGGCTCGCCGGAGCGGGCGCGCTACCTGTTCCGCGACGGGCGCGGCCCGGACGGCAGCGAGCCGCCGAACAACTGGCCGTCGGTGTTCGGCGGCCCGGCCTGGACCCGGGTGCCCGACGGGCAGTGGTACCTGCACATCTTCGCCCCCGAGCAGCCGGACCTGAACTTCGGCAACCCCGAGGTCGTCGCCGACCTCGAGGAGACGATGCGGTTCTGGCTCGACCGCGGGGTGGACGGCTTCCGCATCGACGTCGCGCACGGCATGGCGAAGCCCGACGGGCTGCCGGACATGGTGCCGATGGACGACACCGGGCTGCTCGACGACCACGGCCCCGGGGACCACCGGTTCGACCAGGACGGCGTGCACGTGGTGCACCGCCGGATCCGGGCGGTGCTCGACCAGTACCCCGGCACGATGGCGGTCGGCGAGGTGTGGGTCTCCGACGACGACCGGCTCGCCCAGTACCTCCGGGAGGACGAGCTCCAGCTCGCCTTCAACTTCAAGCTGCTCACCGCCGACTGGACGCCCGAGGGTCTGCGCGACGCGATCACCCACTCCCTCGCGGCGGTCGAGGGCACCCCGGCGCCGGCCTGCTGGGTGCTGTCCAACCACGACCGCCCGCGGCACGTGACCCGCTACGGCGACGGCGAGCTCGGCACCCGGCGCGCCCGCGCGGCAGCGCTGCTGCAGCTCGCGCTGCCCGGGGCGGCCTACCTCTACAACGGCGACGAGCTCGGCATGCCCGACGTCGACCTGCCCGACGAGGTGCTGCAGGACCCGATCTGGTTCCGCTCGGGCGGCGCCGAGCGCGGGCGGGACGCCTGCCGCATCCCGGTGCCCTGGTCGGGCGACGAGCCCTCGTACGGCTTCTCGTCGGGTGCGGAGACCTGGCTGCCCATGCCCGGGGGCTGGGGCCCGCTCACCGCCGAGGCACAGGCCGCCGACGACGGTTCGATGCTGTCGCTGTACCGAGCTGCCCTCACCCTGCGGGCCTCCTCCGAGCTGTTCCGGGGCGAGGACCTGCAGTGGTTGCAGTCACCCGACCGTTGCATCTCCTTCCGCCGCTCCGGCGGGCTGACCTGCTTCCTGAACCTGTCCGGGGCGCCCGTCCCGCTGCCCGAGGGCCGCGTGCTGCTGAGCAGCGCCCCGGTGGACGACGGGAAGCTGCCCGACGACGCGACGGTGTGGCTGCAGGCCTGAGGTCCGCGCGAGGCCGCCGACCGCCCGGTCGGCGGCCTCGCGGCGTAGTGCACACTCACCCGTGATCCGCGGCGTCCGACCGGGCAGGTCGGCGCCGACCCGCCGCTCCAGGAGGATTCGTGGCCACCGCTTCGATGCCCGCGCTGCCGTCGCGCCCGCTCGTGCTCGCCGACCTCGTCCCGGCCGTCCGCGCCCGCAACGCGCTGCTCGTCGGCCTCGGCGTGCTGTTCACCGCGCTGCTCGCGCAGGTGTCGGTCCCGGTCCCGGGGTCGCCGGTGCCCATCACGGGCCAGACGCTCGCGGTCGTCCTGACCGCCGCGGCCCTGGGTCCGGTGCGGGGCACCGCGGTGCAGGTCCTCTACATCGCCGCCGCGCTCGTCGGGCTGCCCTTCTACTCGGAGGCCAGCGGCGGCGTCGAGGTGGTCTTCGGCGCCACCGGCGGTTACGTCGTCGGCTTCATCCCCGCGGCCTACCTGATCGGGCTGGCGGCCCGCCACGGCGCGGACCGCAACCCGCTGAAGTCGGTCCCGCTGTTCATCGCCGGCCAGGCCGTGATCTTCGCGGTGGGCGTTCCGTGGCTGGCCCTGAGCGCCGACCTGTCGGCCGCGCAGGCGCTCGACGCCGGCTTCTACCCGTTCATCCTGGGCGGCATCGTGAAGGCCGCGGTCGCCGCAGCGGTGCTCGGCACGGCGTGGCGGTTCGCGCGTCGCGGCTGAACCCCCACCCCTCCCCACGGCCCTCCGGACGCCTCGGCGTCCGGGGGGCCGTGCACGTCCGGCTCCGGCCCACCCCCGGCTGCCGGCTCAGCCGACGAGGCGGTAGAAGCGGAAGAAGTCGTCGGCGATCGGGAGCACCTCCACGTCGGTGAACCCGGCTTCGCGGGCGTACCCGCGCAGGACGGCGGGCCGCATCACCGTGCCGGTGCCGACCGAGGGCCGGGACGAGAGCCCGTCGGCCAGGCAGCACATCACGCTGTAGCCGTACATGAGCCGCTCGACGTCGTCTCCAGGGGCACCGAAGGTCTCGGCCACCCGTTCGTCCATGACCAGCACGTGACCGTCCTCGCCGGCCAGCCGGCGCATCGCGGCGAGGACGTCGACCGGCCGCGGCAGGTCGTGGATGCACTCGAACGCGGTGACGAGGTCGTAGGTCCCGTCCCGGCCGACCGTGGCGGCGTCGGCGACCTCGAAGCGCACCCGCTCTCCCACCCCGGCCTCGGCGGCGTTCCGGCGCGCGGCCTCGACGGAGGGGAGGTCGACGTCGTAGCCGTCCACGGTCGCCGCCGGGTAGGCCAGGGCGATGCCGATGGCCGACCAGCCCTCGCCGCACCCGACGTCGGCCACCCGGCCCCCAGCGCGCAGGACGCGATCGACCTCGGGCAGCGAGGGCAGGTGGTCCCGTCCGAGCGCACCGAGGAAGAGCGGCCGGTTCGCCGCCGCCTGGGCCTGGCGGACGTCGTCGCCCAGGTCCGCCCAGCTCACCCCGCCGCCGGTGCGGTGCGCCTCGGCCAGCGCGTCCACGTGCTTGCCGACCCCCACCAGGAACCGGGCCAGCGGGAGGAGGTGGTTCGGGCTGAGCTGGTCGGTGAAGGGCTCGACGGCAGCATCGGGCAGGGCGAAGCGGCGCTGCCGTGGGTTCCCCGGATCGGACGGGGAGTCCGCCGCCGTGAGGAACCCGGTCACCGCCTGCTGCTCGAGCCACTCGCGGGTGTACCGCTCGGCCGTCCCGCACCGGGCGGCCAGCTCGGCCGATGTCTGCGGCCCGCCGTCGGCCAGCGCCCGGTAGTAGCCGAGCCGGTCGCCGAGGTAGGCGGTCTGGACGTCGAGGGTGCCCAGGACCGCGGCGAAGAGCCGGTCGACGAGGGCGGCGGTGTCCGTGCCCGGTTCGAGGGGCGTCCCGGGCGCGGGCGGCTGGGTGGCCGGTCCCGTGGAGGTCATGGCGGGGGTCCTTCCGCTGGGGTGGCGGCGTCCGTCGTCCCCGGCCGGGGACGGGGAGCCCGTGCCGGCCGGGCCCGGGCTCCGGACCGACCGCCCCCGCAGGGCACACCCTGCTCCCGCCGCGGCCATCGGGGAACCGCTTTCCGGCCGTCGCCCTCGAGACCGCTGACCGGGCGGGTCGGCCGATGCACCACCCGACGCGCGGACGATCGCGCTCTGCCCACCCCGGCGGGGCAGAGAGCGACTGCGGGCCGCACCCCCCGGTGGCTCAGCCGGCCGGCTCGTCGGCCCAGCGGGCGAGGAACTCCTTCTCCTCTGCGGTGAGCCGGCGCGGCCGGTTCAGGGCGAAGTCGAACGGCACGAGCAGCGTGCTGCCGGTGACGGCGAGCTGCCCGTGGTCGAACAGCTCGTAGTGGCAGGTGAACGCGGCGGCCCGGACGCCGGAGACCCACACCTGCACCTCCAGCGGCTCCCGGTCGTAGACCACCGACCGCTTGTAGGCGATCTCGTGGGAGGCGACGACGAGCCCGCGTCGGAGGCCGGTCCGCTCGTCGTGCGTGGGCTGCTCGAAGAACAGGTTCACGCGGGCCATCTCGAAGTAGCCGAGGAAGGCGACGTTGTTGATGTGCTGGTAGGCGTCCATGTCCGACCAGCGCATGGGGACCTGCACGGTGTGCCTCACGGCGCCCACCCTGCCGCATGGTGGAAGCGCACCCGCGCGGTACCCGTTCCGGACGGCGGGCGAGCGGCCTACGGTGCCGGTGTGGAGGCCTGGGCCGGGACCGAACCGGGTGTGCTGGAGCTGCCGTCGGGCCGCCGGGTGCGCGGACGCGGGCTGCGCCGGCCCGCGCCCGACGGCCCGGACCCGCAGTTCGGCGTCTACCTGCTCGGCCGTGCACCGTGCCCGGTGCCCTGGGAGGCGCGGTGGGTGCGCTGGCCGGACTTCCGGCTGCCCTCCAGCCCGGCCGACCTCCGTGCGGCGCTGCGCGAGGTGCTGGAGCGGGCCGGCTCCGAGCGGGTCGAGGTGGCCTGCGCCGGTGGCACGGGGCGCACCGGGACGGCGCTGGCCTGCCTGGCCGTTCTCGACGGCCTGCCGCCGGCCCGAGCGGTCGCCTACGTGCGGAGCCACTACCGGCCGCACGCGATCGAGACCCGCGGCCAGGCCCGGTTCGTCGCCGGCTTCGCCGGGAGCTGAGCGCAGGACGCCGACGGCCGGCCCGGGCGGACGCCCGGACCGGCCGTGCCGACGTCCCTCACCGGCCCAGGTGACGTCTCGGAACCGGCCCCCTCGCAGGGCCCCGGCACGAGCTCGCGAGTGCTGGGGGCGAGAGGGTCCTTCGTTTCAGTCGCGGGTGAGCTTGCGGTAGGTGGCGCGGTGCGGCCGGGCCGCGTCCGGGCCGAGCCGCTCCACCTTGTTCTTCTCGTAGTCGGCGAAGTTGCCCTCGAACCAGAACCACTTGGAGTCGCCCTCGTAGGCGAGGATGTGCGTCGCCACCCGGTCGAGGAACCACCGGTCGTGGCTGACGACGACCGCGCAGCCGGGGAACTCCAGCAGCGCGCCCTCGAGGCTGGTGAGCGTCTCGGTGTCGAGGTCGTTCGTGGGCTCGTCGAGCAGGAGCAGGTTGCCGCCCTGCTTGAGGGTCAGCGCCAGGTTCAGCCGGTTGCGCTCACCACCGGAGAGCACGCCGGCCGGCTTCTGCTGGTCCGGGCCCTTGAACCCGAACGCCGCGACGTAGGCCCGCGACGGCATCTCGACGTTGCCGACCTTGATGTGGTCCAGACCGTCGGAGACGACCTCCCACAGCGTCTTCTTCGGGTCGATGCCGCTGCGGTTCTGCTCGACGTAGGACAGCTGCACGGTCTCGCCGACCTTGATCTCGCCGTCGTCCGGCTTCTCCTCGCCGACCAGCATCTTGAACAGGGTGGTCTTGCCGACCCCGTTGGGGCCGACCACGCCGACGATGCCGTTGCGCGGCAGCGTGAACGACAGGTCGTCGATGAGCACGCGGTCGCCGAAGCCCTTGGTGAGGTTCTTCGTCTCGACGACGACGCTGCCCAGGCGCGGGCCCGGCGGGATCTGGATCTCCTCGAAGTCCAGCTTGCGGAACTTCTCGGCCTCGGCGGCCATCTCCTCGTAGCGGGCGAGGCGGGCCTTGCTCTTGGCCTGGCGGGCCTTGGCGCCGGAGCGGACCCACTCCAGCTCCTCCTTGAGGCGCTTCTGGCGCTTGGCGTCCTTGGCGCCCTCGACCTGGAGGCGGGCGGCCTTCGTCTCGAGGTAGGTGGAGTAGTTGCCCTCGTAGGGGTAGGCCCGGCCGCGGTCGAGCTCGAGGATCCACTGGGCCACGTTGTCCAGGAAGTACCGGTCGTGGGTCACCGCGACGACGGTGCCGGCGTACTTCTCCAGGTGCTGCTCCAGCCACGCGACGCTCTCGGCGTCCAGGTGGTTGGTGGGCTCGTCGAGCAGCAGCAGGTCGGGCGCCTCCAGCAGCAGCCGGCACAGCGCGACGCGGCGCCGCTCACCACCGGAGAGCACGGTGACGTCGGCGTCGCCGGGCGGGCAGCGCAGCGCGTCCATGGCCTGCTCGATGCGGGCGTCGAGCTCCCAGCCGTCGGCGTTCTCGATGACCTCCATGAGCTCGCCCTGCTCGGCCAGCAGCGCGTCGAAGTCGGCGTCGGGCTCGCCCATCGCCGCGCTGACCTCCTCGAAGCGGGTCAGCGCGTCGCGCAGCGGCTTCACCGCCTCCTCGACGTTGCCGCGGACGTCGAGCTCCTCGTTGAGCGGCGGCTCCTGCAGGAGGATGCCGACCGTCGCCTCGGGGGCGAGCGTCGCGTCACCGTTGGAGGGCTGCTGCAGACCGGCCATGATCTGCAGCACGGTCGACTTGCCGGCGCCGTTGGGGCCGACGACGCCGATCTTCGCGCCGGGCAGGAACGACAGGGTGACGTCGTCGAGGATCACCTTGTCGCCGTGCGCCTTGCGCGCGCGGACCATCGTGTAGATGTACTGAGCCACTGGCTTCTCGGGCCTTCCGTCGTCTCGCGAGCGGGGGCGGGGCCGCGGGTCGCGGCCCCACCCCGTACGTTCTCGCCTCCGATCCTCCCAGCCCGGGCAACTAGGCGTGCGCGGGCTCCTGCGGCAGATCGGGGCCGTCCAGGGGTGACAACGTCGCACCGTCCCCGTGGTAGTCCCACCCGGCGTCGGGAACCTCGGTCCCCGCGCGGCCCTCGAGCCCCGCGGCGGGGTCCTGGCCGGCCGGGGCACCGGGGACGCGGCCGGACCGGTCCCGCTTGAACACCGCCATGCCCTTGGCGAGGTTCGGGCCGACGGCGGTGGCCCGCAGCTGCGGCTTCCGGCGGGTCCCGTTGTCCGACTCCCACTCGTGGGTGGTCAGGGTGCCCTGGACGATCACCGGGTCGCCCTTGCTGACCGACCCGGCGACGTTGCTGCTCAGGCCGTTCCAGCACTCCACGTCGATCCAGAAGGTGCCGGAGTCGACGTACTCCCCGCTGCCGGAGTCGTAGCGGCGGGCGGTGGACGCCATGCGGAAGTTGGTGACCGCGCCCTTCTCCGTGACCTTGCGGCGGGGGTCGTCGGCGACGTTGCCGACGACGGTGATGTAGGTGTCGTTCACGGTGCTCCTCGTGGGTGCTGCGCCGGTCGGCGCGACCGGCGGGATGCCGGTGTGCCGTCGACCCTGGCCGCAGCGCCTCCGGGCCGGGAGCGCGTCGCGGGAACTGTGGACGCCCCTCCCCCCTGTGGACGACGCGGGGACCGGCCGCCGCCACCACCTCGCCGGGCGGTGCGATGATCAGCGTCCGAGCGCCCGTAGCTCAGCGGATAGAGCAGGTGCCTTCTAAGCACTTGGCCGCAGGTTCGAGTCCTGCCGGGCGCGCTCGCCGGTGTCCCCCGGCCGGGCGATGACCGGTCGTCCTCCGTGCGCGCCGGGCGATGATCGCTCCCATGTGGAGGCTGCTCGCGGTCCTGGTCGTCGTCGCCGTCGCCATCGAGATCGTCGAGACGGTGGTCGTCGCCGTCACAGTCCTGGGCGCCGTGGCCGTCGTCGGGTACGTGCTCGTCCGCCTGACGGACCGGACGCCGATGCCCTCCGCCACCACGGCCGAGCTGGTGCCCTGCTGCGACTACCGCGACCACGAGGGGGAGGCGGCCGTCTGCGGCTGCACCGGCCACCCCCGCAGCCACATCCACCCGTTCGGCCTGGGGCCCCTCCCCGCATGAGCCAGTGGGCCCCGACCGGTCGGAGGCGCTTGCCCTCGGCCGGGGGCGTGACCTACGAAGGGCAGGTGAGCCGGCCCGCCAGACGCCCCAGCCCGACGCTGTACCTCGCGCTCGGGGCGATGTGGGCGCTGCTCGCGGCCGGCGGGCTGGGCACGTCCGGCGACGGCGTCGTCACGCTGCTGTTCGCCCTCCTGGCCGTCGCGAACCTGGGCGTGGGCGCCTGGCTCCTCCGGAAGCAGCGGCGGACCGGCGCAGCCGGACGGTGACCGCACGCACCGGGGTGGCGGTCGGGGCCGCGGATGTCGGACCGGTGCCGCAGGATGCGCGCCGACGGCACCTGCCGGCGCCCCCCGACCCGTGGGAGCAGTTCCGATGACCCCTGCCGACCACCGCACCGAGCCCCCGCTGACCGGGGACGAGGCCGGGCTGCTGACCGCCTTCCTCGAATACCACCGGCAGACGCTGGAGTGGAAGTGCGCGGAGCTGACGCCCCGGCAGCTGGCCACCCGGGCGGTCCCGACCTCCGAGCTCACACTGCTGGGCGTCGTGCGCCACCTCGCGGCGGTGGAGACCGGCTGGCTCGTCGGCTTCGGCGGCCTCCCCCACGACCTGTGGCCCGAGGTGGTCCGCGACCGCGACGAGCAGTTCCGCGTCGACCCCGGGACCGTCACCGCGGAGGACGTGGCCAGGGCCTGGTCCACCTGGCGTGCGGTCGCCGACGCGGTCGGCGAGGTCACCCGGCGGCTGCCGCTGGACACCGAGGACCGGCCGTGGGGCCGTGACGGCACCTTCTCGCTGCGGTGGATCCTGCTCCACCTGGTGGAGGAGTACGCCCGGCACAACGGCCCACCGCGTCGCAGGTGCAGAGCCCGGGAGAGCCTGCGCCACGGGCGTCAGAACCAGTGTTTCCGCCCTCCGACGGCACGCCCGGTGGCGCCGAGGATGTAGAGGACGGCTCCGACGACGAGGAGGATGACCCCGATCGTCCAGAGGATGGAGATGTCGAGGACGAGGCCGAGCAAGAGCAGGATGAGGCCAAGGATGAGCACGTGCGTCTCCGTTCGGTTCCCGCGAGGTGCGTTCGGCACGGGAGATAGGCACGCCCCCACCCGCACCAAACCGGCTGGCCGGACGTTCACCCGATCGTGATGACGGGCTCCGCCGGCTCCTGTCGCGGTGACCTCAGCGTGCCGACGGGGGCTTGAGCACGGCGAACGGATCGGTGACCTCGAGGGTCGTCGTCGCGAAGCGGTAGAGCGCGGCGGGCCGCCCGCCGGTGCGCCCCGACGCCGCCTGCTCCCCCGTCGGCTCCAGCACGCCGCGCCGCAGCAGCACCCGCTGCAGGTTGGTGGCGGTGACCTCGTAGCCGAGCGCGGCGACGTAGACCTCCCGCAGCTCGGCGATGGAGAACGTCGGGGGGGCCAGCGCGAAGGCGACGTTGGTGTAGGAGAGCTTCGCCCGCAGCCGCTCCAGCCCCGATCCGACGATCGAGCCGTGGTCGAAGGCCGTCTCCGGCAGCGCGTCGACCGGGTGCCAGGCGGTGTCCCCGGGCAGCACCGGGTCGAGGTCGCCCGGGAGCAACCCCAGGTAGGCGGTGGCCACGGTGCGGCTGCGCGGGTCGCGGTGCGGGTCGCTGCGGGTCTCCAGCTGCTCCAGGTGAGCGAGCTGGGCGACCTCCACCTTGGCCGCGAGCTGCCGGCCGACCGAGGCGCCGAGGGTCTCGTCGGGCAGCAGCGGCCCGCCCGGCAGCGCCCAGGCGCCGGCGAACGGCTCCTTGCCGCGCCGCCAGAGCATCACGTGCAGGCGCGCACCCCGGACCTGCAGCACCACGGCGAGCGCCTGGTGCGGGAAGGCCGGCCGCTCGGGCGAGGACCACACGGACGTCACGGATCCCATGCTAGATTTGCCGGCAGAGGTTTTCGCCTGACAGTCCGAAACCCACTCCTCCGGAGGTCCCCGGTGACCGCAACGCTCCCCGCCCCCACCGCCGCCCAGTGGACCCCGGAGCAGTGGCAGGACTGGCGCGACGAGGTCCGCCGCCTGGCCGCCGAGCGCGATGCCGTCGTCCTGGCGCACAACTACCAGGCCGCGCAGATCCAGGACGTCGCCGACCACGTCGGCGACTCGCTGGCGTTGTCCCGCATCGCCGCGGCCAGCACCGCGAGCACGATCGTCTTCGCCGGCGTCCACTTCATGGCCGAGACGGCGAAGATCCTGAGCCCCGGGAAGACGGTGCTCGTGCCGGACGCCGCCGCCGGCTGCTCGCTGGCCGACACGATCACCGCCGACCAGCTGCGCGCGTGGAAGGCCGAGCACCCCGGCGCCGCCGTCGTCTCCTACGTCAACACCACCGCCGAGGTGAAGGCCGAGACCGACATCTGCTGCACCTCCTCCAATGCCGTCGAGGTGGTCGAGTCCATCCCGGCCGACCGCGAGGTGCTCTTCCTCCCCGACCAGTTCCTCGGCGCCCACGTCCAGCGGGTCACCGGGCGGCGGAACATGCGCATCTGGATGGGTGAGTGCCACGTGCACGCCGGCATCTCCCCCACCGACCTGCGGCAGAGCATCGAGGACGCGCCGGACGCCGAGGTGCTCGTGCACCCCGAGTGCGGCTGCGCGACCAGCGCGCTGTGGATGGTCGGCCAGGGGGACCTGCCCTCGGACCGCGTCCACGTGCTCTCCACCGGCGCGATGCTCGACCAGGCCAGGCGGACGACGGCGAAGCGCGTGCTCGTCGCCACCGAGATCGGCATGCTGCACCAGCTCCGCCAGGCCAACCCGGCCGCGGCGTTCGAGGCGGTGAACCCGCGCGCCGAGTGCCCGTACATGAAGATGTCGACGCCGGAGAAGCTGCTGCGGGCGCTGCGCGAGGGCCGCGACGAGGTCACCGTCGACCCGGAGGTCGCCGCCCGCGCCCGCTCGGCCGTCGAGGCGATGATCGCCCTCGGCACCCCCTCGCTGGTCGGCGAGTGACCGTGGGGCCGCGCCGCACCGCGCCGGTGGCCCCCGCTGTCGTCCCCGCGCTGCCACTTCCCGAGGCGACCTGGCGGCGCACCAGCGACGTCGTCGTGGTGGGCAGCGGCGCGGCCGGGTTGATGACCGCACTCGCGCTCGCCGCCGCGGGACGCCGGGTCGTCGTCGTCACCAAGGGCGCGCTCGGGGCCGGCAGCACGTGCTGGGCGCAGGGCGGCCTGGCCGCCGTCCTGGGTGCCGACGACGACGCCGCGCTGCACCGGCAGGACACCCTCACCGCGGGCGCCGGGCTCTGCGACCCGGCCGCCGTGGCCACGCTGGTCGCGGAGGCGCCGGCCGCGATCGCGCTGCTGCAGGACCTCGGCGCGCGGCTCGACCTGGGCGGCGACGGCCGGCCCGCGCTCACCCGCGAGGGCGGGCACAGCCGGGACCGGATCGTGCACGCCGGCGGTGACGCCAGCGGCGCCGAGGTCACCCGCACGCTGGTCGGGGCGCTGGCCGCGGCGGGCGTCGAGGTGCTGGAGGGCACCGTCGCGCTGGACGCGCTGCACGCCGCCGACGGGAGCGTGGCCGGCCTGCGCGTCGCCCGGGTGACCGACGGCGGGGCGCTGACCGGCGCCGGGGACCTGCGCGCGCACGCCGTCGTCCTGGCCACCGGCGGGTACGGGCAGGCCTACGCCGCGGCGACCAGCCCCGCCGGCACGACCGGCGACGGGCTGGCGCTGGCGCTGCGCGCGGGTGCCGAGGTCGCCGACGTGGAGATGGTGCAGTTCCACCCCACCGTGCTGTGGCGGGGACCGGGCGCCGCCGGGCAGCAGGTGCTCATCTCCGAGGCCGTGCGCGGCGAGGGGGCGGTGCTGGTCGACCGCGCCGGGCGGCGCGTCATGGCCGGGGCCCACCCGATGGCCGATCTCGCCCCCCGCGACGTCGTCTCGGCGACCGTCGCCGCGCACCTGGCCGCCACCGGCGAGGACCACGTCCTCCTGGACGCCACGCACCTCGGGACCGGTTTCCTGGAGCGGCGCTTCCCCGGCATCCTCCGCGCCTGCCGGGCGGCCGGGTTCGACCTGGCCGCGGAGCCGGTGCCGGTGGCACCGGGCGCGCACTACACCTGCGGCGGGGTGCTCGCCGACCTCGACGGGCGCACGGGCGTGTCCGGGCTGCTCGCCGTCGGGGAGGTCGCCTGCACCGGTGTGCACGGGGCCAACCGGCTGGCGTCCAACTCGATCACCGAGGGGCTGGTCGCCGCCCGGCGCTGCGCCGCGCTGCTCGACGCCGCGCTCCCCGATGCTCCCCCGGACGGGCCGGTCGCGCCCCGCACCGCCGGCACGACGGCGGCCGACCCCGCGGCGCGCGCGGCGATCGGCGTGGCCACCAGCCGGCACGCCGGCGTGCTGCGCACCGCCGCCGGCCTCGCCGAGCTGGCCGGAGTGCTCGCCGGGACTCCCCGGACCGGCGAGCTCGACCTGGCCGCGGTCGAGGCGACGGCGGTGCACACCGTCGCGACCGTCCTGGCCACCGCCGCGCTCGCCCGTCCGGAGAGCCGGGGCTGCCACCGGCGGGCCGACGCGCCGGGCAGCCGCCCCGAGTGGCAGGTGCGGCTGGCCCACCGCATCGACGGCACCGGGCACCTGCACACCCGGACCGTGCCGCTGACCGCGGCGGACCAGACCCAGGGAGCGGCATGACCGAGTGGTACCCGCTGCGGCCGGAGCTGGCCGACGTCCTCCGCGACGGCGGCCTGGACCCCGCGGTCGTCGAGGAGGTGATCCGCCGGGCCCTCGACGAGGACCTCGCGCTCGGCCCCGACGTCACCACCGCCGCCACCGTCCCGGCCGGCGCCCGCGCCACCGGCGACGTGGTGCCCCGGTCGCCGGGCGTGCTGGCCGGCGTCCCGGTGGCCGCGGCCGTGTTCGGCCTGGTGGGCGGGGACGACGTCGACGTCGCCCTGCACGCGGCCGACGGCATGGCCGCGCGCACGAACGCGCCGGTGCTCACCGTCGAGGGGCCCACCCGGGCGCTG
This sequence comes from Blastococcus sp. MG754426, assembly GCF_021699055.1. Classification (GTDB taxonomy): domain Bacteria; phylum Actinomycetota; class Actinomycetes; order Mycobacteriales; family Geodermatophilaceae; genus Blastococcus. Next base: position 123,583 of record NZ_SSXC01000004.1, read on the forward strand.
CTGACGGCGGAGCGCACCGCGCTGAACCTGGTCGGCCACCTCTCCGGCGTCGCCACGGTGACCCGGAGGTGGGTCGACGCCGTCGCGGGCACCGGCGCGGCGATCCGCGACACCCGCAAGACGATCCCGGGCCTGCGGGTGCTGGAGAAGTACGCCGTCCGCTGCGGCGGCGGGGCCAACCACCGCCTGGCGCTCGGCGACGCGGCGCTGGTGAAGGACAACCACGTGGCCGCGGCCGGCGGCATCACCGCCGCGGTGGAGGCGGTGCGGGCGGCGGCGCCGGACGTGCCGCTGGAGGTCGAGTGCGACACCCTCGACCAGGTGCGCGAGGCGATCGCGGCGGGCGTGGAGCTGGTGCTGCTCGACAACTTCCCGCTCGCGGACACCCGCACCGCCGTGGAGCTGGTGCGGGGCACGGGCGTGCGGCTGGAGGCCAGCGGCGGGCTGTCGCTGGAGCGGGCGGCCGAGGTCGCGGCGACCGGCGTCGACTACCTGGCCGTCGGGGCGCTCACGCACAGCGCACCCGTGCTCGATCTCGGCTTCGACCTACGCGGCTGAGCCGTCGCCGGCGGGGTGCCGGCCGAGGAACGCGCGCACGCGGGCAACGTCGCGCTGCAGGTGCAGAGCGGCGATACCGAGAACCACCGACAGCACGGCGACCAGGGCCAGCCGCCATGCAGTGGGCGAGACGACCCACTGCCCCGCGAACAGCACCGCCGCAGCCGCGCCGAGAGCCAGCACGGACGCCACCCGGACACGGCGCCAGTGGCGCAACCGCTCCTCGGCCGACGGGGTGGGCGCGCGCTCCAGCAGCGACTGCGCCTCGGCCCAGCGGGACTCGTCATCGGCGGGCGGCACCCGCAGAGCCTGACGTGCGACCAGCGGCTCGGGCGCCGCATGCCCGCCATACCTCCACCGGGTGCGTGAGCGCAGGTTCCCGACGAGGCCTGGGTGAGGGCGGGGTCAGGCCGCGCGGCGGTCCGGGTGCACCCAGCCGATCGCCGGCGCGACGTGCTCGACGACCGTCCGCAGCAGCCGTGCGTTGTACTCGACGCCCAGCATGTTGGGCACCGTGAGCAGCAGGCTGTCGGCCTCGCGGACGGCGGCGTCCTTGGCCAGCGCCTCGGCCAGCGCGTCCGGCTCACCGGTGTAGCTCTTCCCGAACCGGGCCCGCACCCCCTCGAGGATGCCGACCTGGTCCTCGCCGTCCCGGCCGCCGCCGAAGTACTGCCGGTCCTGGTCGGTGGTGATCGGCAGCACGCTGCGGCTCACCGACACCCGCGGCTCGCGCTCCCACCCGGCGTCGGCCCAGGCGGCGCGGTACCGGGCGATCTGCTCGGCCTGCAGCTCGTCGAAGGGCACACCGGTGTCCTCGACCAGCAGCGTCGAGCTCATCAGGTTCAGCCCCTGCCGGGCCGTCCACTCCGCCGTCGCCCGTGTGCCCGACCCCCACCAGATCCGGTCGGCCAGCCCCGGCGACTGCGGCTGGACCGCCAGCCTGCCGCTCGCGCCGCCGGTCATCCGCGGATCGGCGTCCACCACCGGCTGCCCGGCGATCGCGGCCGTGAACAGGGCGGTCTTCTGCCGCGCCAGGTCGGCGTCGGTGCTGCCCTCGCCGGGTACGTAGCCGAAGGCCTCCGAGCCGCGCAGCGCCGTCTCCGGGGAGCCCCGGCTCACCCCCAGCTGCAGCCGGCCGCCGGCGAGCAGGTCGGTCGCGGCGGCCTCCTCCGCCATGTACAGGGGGTTCTCGTAGCGCATGTCGATGACGCCGGTGCCCAGCTCGATCCGCCGGGTGTGCGCCGCCATCGCGGCCAGCAGCGGGAACGGGGAGGACAGCTGCCGGGCGAAGTGGTGCACCCGCACGAAGGCGCCGTCGAGGCCCATCTCCTCGGCGGCCTCCGCCAGCTCCACGCTCTGCACGAGGGCGTCCCGTCCGGTGCGCACCAGCGAGCCGGGGATGGGCTGCCAGTGGCCGAAGGACAGGAAGCCGATCCGCTTCTCCACGACAGGTCCTTTCGTCGATGTCTGCTGCTGGAGCGCGTCGACGGCGGCCGGGATTCCCGCCGCGCATGGCAGGTCCACCACGCGGGCGCGACCCGTGGGGCGGGTGTGACGACCTGCGACGCAGTGTGACTGGTCGATCACGACTCTCCGTGAACGGGTTCCGTCACTTCTCGCCTGCGATGCGTGACGCTGTCCCGGTGAGCCTCCCCGCACCCGAGATGCCCCGTTCCCCGGGCACGCCCGGCGGCGGCGCCGGGCAGCGCTTGCGGGCGATCGACACGCTGCTCGCCGACCGGGGCCAGCTGTTCCAGGCCCTGTTCCTCGGCGCACCGATCGCCAAGGCCCTCGTCGACCTCGACGGTCACGTGCTGGTCGCCAACCCGCGGATGTGCGCCCTCACCGGCCGCACCGCCGAGAGCCTCGCGGGCCGGCACGTCGACCTGCTGGCGCACCCCGACGACCCGCCGGTGGGCGACCTCGGGCTGAGGCCGGCGCCCGGCGAGCCGGACCTGGACCCGAACCTGCTGCTCGACGGCGAGCGCCGGCTGCGCCGCTCGGACGGCACCGAGCTGTGGGTGGTGCAGTCCCACGAGGTGGTGCGGCAGAACAACGGGACGCCGCAGTTCGTCGTCCTCTCGCTGGTCGACGTCACCGACCGCCGCCGGGCGGAGGAGGACGCCGTCCGCCGGGCCTTCATGGACCCGCTCACCGGACTGCCCAACCGCCGCGCCCTCACCGACCGGCTCCGGCACGCCGTCGCGCTCTCCCGCCGCCGCGGCCTGCAGGTCGGCCTCGTGCACCTCAACATCGACCGCTTCCAGGCGGTCAACGACGCGCTCGGCCACGAGGCCGGTGACCTGCTGCTCAGCCAGTTCGCCGACCGGCTCCGGTGGAGCACCCGCGTCGAGGACACCGCGGTGCGCCTGGGCGCCGACGAGTTCCTGGTGGTCGCTGAGGACGTCGAGGACCTCGACGGGCTGCGCGCGCTGGCCGACCGCCTGCTCAGCGTGCTCGACGAGCCGTTCGTGGTGAACGACCGCGAGGTCACCCTGTCGGCGAGCGTCGGGCTCACCCTCGGCGCCGACATGACCCCCGACGACCTGCTGCGCCAGGCGCAGAGCGCGCTCACCAGGGCCAAGGCCGACGGCCAGCGCGCCCGCATCGAGGTGCACGAGGGGGCGCTGTCGCGCAGCGACGTGGACGCCCTGCAGCTGGAGACCGAGCTGCGCCACGCGCTCGACAACGACGAGCTGCGGCTGTTCTACCAGCCGATCGTGCACCTGGCCGACGAGACGCTGCTCGGCTACGAGGCGCTGCTCCGCTGGCAGCACCCCACCCGCGGGCTGCTGCCGCCCGGCGCCTTCCTCGACGTCGCGGAGAACAACCGGCTCACCTCCAAGCTGGGCGCCTGGGTGCTGCGGCGCGCCTGCCTCGACGCCGCCACCTGGGCCGACGACCTGCGGGTGCACGTCAACATCTCGGCCCGCCACCTGGCCGAGGACGGCTTCAGCGAGCTCGTCGCCGCGGCCCTGGAGGAGTCGGGGCTGCCGCCGCAGCGGCTGGAGCTGGAGATCACCGAGTCGACGGCCCTCTTCGCCGCCGAGGCCACCCTGCACTCGGTCGCCGTCGTCACCGATCAGGGCGTGACGCTGGCGCTGGACGACTTCGGCACCGGCTACTCGGCGATCACCGCGCTGCACCGGCTGCCGATCCACACCGTCAAGATCGACCGGTCGTTCGTCGCCGACGTCGTCACGCAGCCCTCGACCGCGGCTCTCGTGCACGGCCTGCTCCAGCTCGGACGCGGCATGGGCCTGCAGGTCATCGCCGAGGGCATCGAGGACCTCGACCAGGCCGCGTGGCTGCTCGACCACGGGTGCGCCATGGCGCAGGGCTACGCCTTCGGCCGCCCCGCGCCCCTGCCCAGCCCGGCCGAGGTGCTCATCGGCGAGGTCACCGAGACCCCGGCCGAGGACGTCGCCGGCGAGCTGCTGCCCGAGCACCCCGGACCAGCACCGGCGCTCCCCCGCCAGCGGCCGCCGTCGTCCCCCGCCGGGCACGACCTGGTCGACACCGGCCGGTTCGGTGCCGGCTCGCTCTTCGACGAGCTCGCCGACCCCGACGACGACTGAGGAAGGACCCGGTCCCGCTCCCCACTCGCAGGCTCGTGACGAGCCTCCGGACCCAGCCGTTCCAGCACGTCACCTCCCCACCGCTCGCACGCTCGGGCCGGGTCCCTGGAGGGAGCCGTTCCAGCGCGTCACGTGCGAGGCAGGGCGAGGGGCACGGGGCGCTTGGCGGCGCGGCCGTCGCCGGAGGAGCGGCCGCGCAGCCGCCGGCCGATCCACGGCGCCACGAAGCCGCGCACCCAGGCGGCCTCCTCGGCCAGCGCCGCCCGCAGCTCTCGGGGCGGCTGCGGCGGCAGCGGAGTGCGCCAGTCCTCGCCGTCGGCACCGGGCAGCCCCAGCGCCGCGGCGGCGGCCAGCGCCATCCGGCGGTGGCCCTCGTCGGTGAGGTGGATGCGGTCGGTGTCCCACAGGCGGAAGTCCTGGATCCAGGCCGCGCCCCACTGGTCCAGGACGGCGGCGCCGTGCCGCGCCGCGATCGACCACAGGTTGGCGTCGAAGACGGCGATCCGGCCGCGCAGCCGGCGCAGGATGGGCGTGTTCCGGGTGTCCGCGGTGGTGGCCAGGAGGACGTCGGCGCCCGCGGCGCGGAACCGGACGACGGCGGACTCCAGCTGCGCGGCCAACGCGTCGGGGTCGGCGCCCGGGCGCATCAGGTCGTTGCCGCCGGCGACCAGGCTGACCAGGTCGGGCTGCGCCGCCAGGGCCACCGGCACCTGCTCGTCGAGCACCTGCGCCAGCAGCCGGCCGCGGATCGCCAGGTTCGCGTACTCGACGTCCGCGCCGGGTGCCGCGGCCGCGAGGTGCTCGGCCAGCCGGTCGGCCCAGCCGCGGTACTCACCCGGGCGTTCGGGGTGGGGGTCGCTGAGCCCCTCGGTGAACGAGTCGCCGAGGGCGATGTAGCGGCGCCAGGGGGAACGCGACGAGCGGTCGAACTGCACAGGGCCACTCCAGCACGACCGCCCGCTGCGCCGTCGCGGGGGTCGGGCCGCGGTCAGCCGCGGTAGGTCTCCAGCAGCCGCAGCCAGATCTCGCTCATCGTCGGGTAGGCCGGGACGGCGTGCCACAGCCGCGCGATCGGCACCTCGCCGACGACCGCGATCGTCGCCGCGTGCAGCAGCTCGGCGACCGCGGGCCCGACGAAGGTCACGCCCAGCAGCACCTCGCGCTCGGTGTCCACGACCGCGACCGCCGTCCCGGTGTACCCGTCGGCGAAGATCGCGGCGCCGGACACGTTCCCGAGCGGGTACTCCACGACGCGGTGCGGCAGCCCGGCCTCCGCAGCCTCCGCGGCGGTCCGCCCGACGCTGGCGACCTGCGGCGAGGTGAACACCACCGACGGCGTCGCGACGTCGTCGGCGGTCGCGACGAACGGCGACCACGCCGAGGTGTCGACCTCCTCCCCGCGGGCCCGCGCCACGATCGCCGCGCCGGCCTGGCGGGCCTCGTACTTCCCCATGTGGGTGAGCTGGCGGCGCCCGTTGACGTCACCCACCCCGTACAGCCACGAGGAGCCCCGGACCCGCAGCGAGGCGTCGACGGAGAGGTACTCCCCCGGTTCGAGGCCCACGGTCTCCGCGCCGATCTCCCCCGTCCGCGCCGCGCGGCCGGTCGCGACCAGCACCTCGTCCCCGCGCACCTCGCCGTCCGCCGTCGTCAGGACCACCTCGGTGCCGTCGCGGCGGGCGGCGGTCACCTCGGTGTCCAGCCGCACGGCCACGCCCGCCTCCCGCAGCGATGCCGCGACGGCGTCCCCCGCCTGCGGCTCCAGCCCCGGCAGCAGCCGGTCCCCGCGCTGCAGCAGCGTCACCTGCGAGCCCAGCGCCTGCCAGGCCGTCGCCATCTCGCAGCCGACGTAGCCGCCGCCCAGCACCAGCAGGCGGCCCGGTGCCTCCTTGGCGCTGGTGGCCTCGCGGGGCCCCCACGGGTCGACGTCGGCCAGCCCCTCCACCGGCGGCAGGGCCGCCTGCGAACCCGTGCACACGGCGACGGCATGCCGGGCGGTCAGCCGGGTGGTCGTGCCGTCGTCGGCGGTGACGACGACGGCGCGCTCGCCGTCGAGCCGGCCGGCGCCCCGGAGCAGGTCGATGCCGGCACCGTGCACCCACTCGACCTGGCCGGAGTCGTCCCAGTGCGACGTGAACGAGTCACGGCGGGCGAGGGTGGCCGCCACGTCCTGCTCCCCGGTGACCGCCTGCGCGGCCCCGTCGACGGCGCGGGCCTCGGCGAGCACCTCGGTGCCCCGCAGCAGCGTCTTGCTCGGCATGCACGCCCAGTAGGAGCACTCGCCGCCCACGAGCTCGGGCTCCACCAGCACCGCCGACAGCCCGCCCCGCACGACGACGTCGGCGACGTTCTCGCCGGTGGAGCCGGCGCCCAGGACCACGACGTCGTACGTGCGCTCGGCTTCGCCCGGATCTCCCTGCCCGCTCCCGCGGGGCGCTCCGCTCCTCGCTCGTCCCTCGCTGCGCTGCTCACGCCCCTGTCCGCTCACGTGCTCCATCGTGAGGGTGTGGTCGACTGGCCGCCATGCCGGTCGACCCCGCCGCGTTCACCACCGCCCTGGCCCAGCTCGCCGCCGGCGTCTGCCTGCTCACCGTCCGGGACGACATCGACGACGTCGGGACGACGGTCAGCTCGGTGATGAGCGTCTCCGCCGCTCCGCCGCTGGTAGCCGTCGGCCTCTCCGCCGACGGCTACCCCGCCGAGGTGCTGGAGACGGTCGGCTCCGGCGCGCTGACCGTCCTGGCCGCCGAGCACGCGATCATCGCCTCGCGGTTCGCCTCCGCGGGGCGCCCCAGCGCCCGCCACCTGCTGGAGCAGGTGCCGTGGACCCGAGCCCCTGGCAGCGGGGCGATCGTGCTCTCCGGCGGGCTCGCCGCGCTGGACTGCCGGCTGGAGCGGCTCGTCGAGGCCGGCGACCACGTGCTCGCGCTGCTGGCGGTGGACGACGTGCCGGTGCTGGACCCCGCCGCCCGGCCGCTGCTGCGGCTGCGCGGCCGGTTCGTCGACGAGTCGGGCGCGCCCGCCGGCCGCGGCTGACCGGTCTCCCCGCGGGCCGCGTGTCACATCCGCGGGCGCGGCGGTGCTACACCGGCATGGACCTCGTACGGCACGGACGGCCGGCACCGGCGGCCGTCCTGACATTCCCCGGTGCGGTGCACCGGGTCGGAGGGACGGGCGGCGTGCCGGCAGCAGCGACCCGCGGTGCGGTGCGGCCCGACCTCGAGGAGGTCTTCCGCCGGGAGTACCCGCGGGTCGTCGGCGTGGCCGCGCGGGTGCTCGGCTCCCGCGACCAGGCCGAGGACGTCGCCCAGGAGGTGTTCCTGTCCTTCGGCCGCTCGTCGGTGCCCGCGGCCGAGGCCGGCGGCTGGCTCTCCGTCGCCGCGGCCCACACCGCGCTCAACCTGATCCGCTCGGGCCGCCGCCGCACCTCCCGGGAGGAGGCGGTGGCCGCCGCGGCCGACGCCGTCACCCCCGACGTGGCCGACACCGTGCTCACCCTCGAGGACCGCAGCCGCGTCCGGGCCGCGCTGGCCCGGCTGCCCCGCAAGCAGGCGACCGCCCTGGTGCTGCGCCACAGCGGCATGAGCTACGCCGAGGTCGCCACCGCGCTCGATCTGTCCCCCGGCAGCGTCGGCACCACCGTCCGCCGCGCCGAATCCGCACTTCGCGAGGAGCTGAACCGTCATGCGTCACACGGATGAGGGCGTCCTGCGCCGCCTGGTCGACGAGCCGGCCGGGGTCTCCGACGCCGACCGCGGCCACGTCGCCGGCTGCCCCGCCTGCCTGCGCGCGCTCGACGACGTCCGCGCCGATGCGCAGCTCGTCGGCGCGGCGCTCGGCCGGTCGGGTGCCGTCGACACCGACGCGGCCTGGGCCCGGTTCTCCGCCGCCGGGGCCTCGGCCGTCCCCGCCGCCCGCCCGGCGCGCGCTGCCACGCGCAGCCGCTGGGGCGCCGCCGTCCGCCGGCCCGCGGTCGCCGCGCTCGGCGCGGTCGTGCTGCTGACCGGCGCCGGGGTCGCGGCCGCCAACGACTGGTTGCCGATCTTCCAGACCGAGCGGGTCGACCCGGTCGAGGTCACCGCGACCGACCTGGTGCAGGTGCCCGACCTCTCGGCCTACGGCGACGTGGAGATCACCCGGCAACCCGACCCCGAGCAGGTGCCCGATGCCGCCACCGCCGAGGAGCGCACCGGGCTGGCGGTTCCCGAGGTCGCGGAGCTGCCCGAGGGCGTGACCGGCGAGCCGGCCTACCAGGTCGCCGGCGTCGTGGACGCCACCTTCACCTTCTCCGCGGACAAGGCCGCGCAGGCCGCCGCGGCCGAGGACGAGGTCCTGCCGCCCCCGCCGCCGGGGATCGACGGCAGCACCCTCCGGTTCGAGGCCGGACCGGGGGTGGCCGCGGTGTGGTCGCAGCCCACCGGCGTGCCGACCCTCGTCGTCGCCCGGGTGGGGGCGCCGCAGGTCTTCTCCTCGGGCGTGCCGTTCGAGACGGTGCGCGACCACCTCCTGTCGCTGCCCGGCATCCCCGACGGCCTCGCCGGCCAGCTGCGCGACCTCTCCACCGACGCCGCCACCCTGCCGCTGCCGGTGCCCGCGGAGCTGGTCACCAGCTCCACGGCCGACGTCGACGGGTCGGAGGCGACCGTGCTCACCTCCCGCAACGGGCTCTTCGCCGGCGTGGTCTGGGTCGAGGACGGCGTGATGACCGGGGTCGCCGGCTCGCTCAGCGCCGACGAGCTGCTGTCGGTCGCCCGTGGGCTCGGCTGACGCCGCTACGGTCCGGGGCATGGCAACCGGGTCGACGGCGGCGGGGACGTCGGGCGGTGCGCTCGACGACCTGCCGCCGTCACCGGCGGTCTGGTGCTCCGGGCTGCGCAAGCGGTACGGACGCCGGACCGCCGTCGACGACGTCTCCTTCAGCGTCGGCCGGGGCGAGGTCGTCGGCCTGCTCGGACCCAACGGCGCCGGGAAGACCAGTGTCATCAAGATGCTGCTCGGCCTCGTGCGCCCCGACGCCGGCGAGGTGCTGCTGCTCGGCCGGCCGTCGACGGACCCGCGCTCGCGGGGCGCCGTCGGGTACCTGCCCGAGCTGTTCCGCTACCAGCCGTGGCTGACCGCCGCCGAGGTGCTCGACCTGCACGTGAAGCTCGCCCGGGCCGACGTGCCCGCCGCGGAGCGCCGGGAGTGCCTGGCGCTGGTGGGCCTCTCCGAGCGGACCGGTGACCGGGTCGGCGGGTTCTCCAAGGGCATGCAGCAGCGGCTCGGGCTCGCCGTCGCGCTGGTCGCCCGGCCCGAGCTGGTGGTCCTCGACGAGCCGACCAGCGCGCTGGACCCGCTGGGCCGGGTGGACGTCCGCGACATCGTGCTCTCACTGCGCTCCAGGGGCGTCGCCGTCCTGCTGAACTCGCACCTGATCGGCGAGGTCGAGCGGGTCTGCGACCGGGTGGTCATCCTCGACCGGGGTCGGGTGGCGGCCTCGGGCACGCTCACCGAGCTGCTCGGCCAGCACGAGGTCCGGCTGCGGCTGGGCGACGTGGGCCCGCGGGCCGACGAGCGGCTGCGCGCGACCGGCACGCTCACCCGCAGCGGCGACTGGTTCACCGTCGCGCTGGCCGCCGAGGACGACGGCGTCACCGTGCCGGACCTGGTGCGCGACCTGGTCGGCCTGGGGGTGCGCGTGCACGCCGTGGAGCCCGTGCGGATAAGCCTGGAGGAGCGGCTGCTCGCCGTGCTGCGCCACGAGGAGGCCGCGCCGTGATCGTCGTGACGATCGCGGGGCTGACCCTGCGGGAGGCCGCCCGGCGCAAGGTCGTGTGGGCGCTGCTGGCGCTGACCGTGGTGCTGCTCGCCCTCAGCGGGTGGGGCTTCTCCCGGCTCATCGGCCTGGACACCGAGCTCGGCACGCTGACCAGCGGCGAGGCGCGCCTGGTGGCGTCGCTGCTGATCAACCTGATCATGTTCGGCTTCAGCCTGATCGCGGCGATCGGCACCGCCTTCCTCGCGGGGCCCACCCTCGCCGGCGAGGTCGAGTCGGGCCAGGCGCTGGCGGTGCTCGCCCGGCCGGTGCGCCGGTCGTCGGTGCTGCTCGGCAAGTGGCTCGGCCTGCTCACCTTCGGGTGCGGCTACGTGGTGCTGGCCGGGCTGGCGCAGCTGCTCGTCGTCCGCGGGGTGGTGGGTTACTGGCCGCCGTCGCCGGCCGCGGGCCTGGCGCTGCTGGGCGCGGAGACCGTCGTGCTCCTCACGCTGGCCCTGCTGCTGTCCAGCGTCATCTCGCCGATGGCGTCGGGGATCGTCGCGGTCGGCCTGTTCGGCGCCACCTGGGTCGCCGGCGTGGTCGGCGGCATCGGCGGGGCGCTGGGCAACGATGGCGTCGAGCGGGTGGGCAGCGTGTCGCGGGTGCTGCTGCCCACCGACGGGCTGTGGCGCGGCGCCATGAACGCGTTCCAGGACCCGGTCGCGCCGATCCAGATGGGCCCGGAGGGCGGTTTCCCCTTCCTCGCCGACGCCCCGCTGAGCCCGGTGTACCTGGCCTGGGCCGTGCTGTGGGTCGCCGTCGTCCTCGGCCTGACCGCGCTCTCCTTCCAGCGCCGGGACATCTGAGCCCCTGCCGCCCGGGCGGAGGGCCGTCCGGCACCCGCGCCCCCGGGACGCTCGCACCCTGCCCACGGGGACGGGGCAGAGCGCGAGTTTCCGCGCCCGCCGACCGCACTCCGGAGCCGACCCACGGTCGGTGTGCGGGAACCCGGCTCTCCGGCGTGGTCGAGTGCACACCTACGGGCGGGTCCGGCGGGGCGGGCGGTCCGGTCGCCGGTTGCGCGGACTAGCGTCGGAGGCGCTATGACTGCGCTCCCCGCACCGTCCGAGTCCGCTCTCCGCCGCGCCCTGGTGCGCGCCGAGCGCGGGGTGGCCCTCGACGCCGTCGAGGCCGAGACCCTGCTGCACGCGCGCGGGCTGGCCGAGGGCGACCCGCTGGACCGGCTGCTCACCGCCGCCGCGCGGGTCCGCGACGCGGGGCTGGCCAGCGCCGGGCGGCCGGGCGTGGTCACATACAGCCGCAAGGTGTTCATCCCGCTCACCCACCTGTGCCGCGACCGCTGCCACTACTGCACCTTCGTGACGACACCGGGGCAGCTGCGGAAGGAGGGCAAGGCGCCCTACCTCTCCCCCGACGAGGTGCTGCAGATCGCCCGGGACGGCGCCGCGCTGGGCTGCAAGGAGGCGCTGTTCACCCTCGGCGACCGCCCGGAGGACCGCTGGCCGGTCGCCGCCGAGTGGCTGGAGGCGCACGGCTTCGACTCCACGCTGGGCTACCTGCGGGCGATGGCGATCCGGGTGCTCGAGGAGACCGGCCTGCTCCCCCACCTCAACCCCGGCGTGCTGTCGTGGGAGGAGATCCAGCGGCTCAAGCCGGTCTCCGCCTCGATGGGGATGATGCTCGAGACGACGGCGACGCGGCTGTGGTCGGAGAAGGGCGGCCCGCACTTCGGCAGCCCCGACAAGGAGCCCGTCGTCCGGCTGCGGGTGCTGGAGGACGCCGGGCGCTCCGCCGTCCCGTTCACCACCGGCGTGCTGCTGGGCATCGGCGAGGACTACGCCGAGCGGGTGGACGCCGTCCTGCAGATCCGGGCCGCGGCGCAGCGGCACGGGCACGTCCAGGAGGTCATCGTCCAGAACTTCCGGGCCAAGCCGCGCACCGCCATGGCCGCGCACGACGACCTGGAGCTGCAGGAGTACGTCGCCGCCGTCGCCGTCACCCGGCTGCTGCTCGGCCCGAAGGCGCGGGTGCAGGCCCCGCCGAACCTGTCCGACTCCACCGAGCTGGGCCTGCTGCTGCGCGCCGGGGTCGACGACTGGGGCGGCGTCTCCCCGCTGACCCCCGACCACGTGAACCCCGAGCGGCCGTGGCCGAACCTGGATGAGTTGGCCAAGCTGTCCGATTACGCCGGGTTCGAGCTGCGCGAACGGCTGGCCGCCCAGCCGCCGTACGTGCGGCAGCCCGAGCCGTGGCTGGACCCGCGCGTGCGGCCGCACGTCTCGGCGCTCGCCGGCCCCGACGGCCTGGCGGTCGAGGGACGGCTGCCGGTGGGCCTGCCGTGGCAGGAGCCGGACGAGGCGTGGACGTCGTCCGGCCGGGTCGACCTGCACGTCGAGGTCGACACCGTCGGGCGGACCACGGACCGGCGCAGCGACTTCGACGCCGTCTACGGCGACTGGTCCGAGCTCCGCGACCGGACGACGTCTGCCCGCGACGGGCACTCGACGGCGCTGACCGCCGGCGACCCCGAGGTCCGCGCGGCCCTCCGGCGCGCCGAGCAGGACCCGGCCGGGCTCTCCGACACCGGGTACCTGGCACTGCTGGGGGCCGACGGCGACGACCTCGAGGCGCTGTGCGCGCTGGCCGACGCGGTGCGCCACGACGTCACCGGCGACGACGTCACCTACGTGGTGAACCGGAACATCAACTTCACCAACGTCTGCTACACCGGCTGCCGGTTCTGCGCGTTCGCCCAGCGGCGCACCGACGCCGACGCCTACACGCTCTCGATGAGCCAGGTCGGCGACCGCGTCGACGAGGCGTGGGCCGCCGGGGCGACGGAGATCTGCATGCAGGGCGGCATCCACCCCGACCTGCCCGGCACGGCCTACCTCGACCTCGCCCGCGAGGTGAAGCAGCGGCAGCCCGCCATCCACCTGCACGCGTTCAGCCCCATGGAGATCGTCAACGGGGCGGCGCGCACCGGCCTGCCGTTCCGCGATTTCCTCACCGGGCTTAAGGAGGCGGGGCTCGACTCGATCCCGGGGACGGCGGCCGAGATCCTCGACGACGACGTCCGCTGGGTGCTCACCAAGGGCAAGCTGCCGACGGCGACCTGGCTGGAGATCATCGGCACCGCCCACGAGGTCGGCATCCCGACGACGTCGACGATGATGTACGGCCACGTCGACACCCCGGCGCACTGGGTCGCGCACCTGCGCACCCTCAGCCATCTGCAGGACCGCACCGGTGGCTTCACCGAGTTCGTGCTGCTGCCCTTCGTGCACCACAACTCCCCCATCTACCTGGCCGGCGTCGCCCGGCCGGGGCCGACCGTTCGGGAGAACCGGGCGGTGCACGCAGTCGCCCGGCTGCTGCTGCACGGGCGGATCGGCAACATCCAGACCTCGTGGGTGAAGCTCGGCGACACCGGCACCCAGGCGGTGCTGCGGGGCGGCGCCAACGACCTGGGCGGCACGCTGATGGAGGAGACGATCAGCCGGATGGCCGGCAGCGAGAACGGCTCGCTGAAGACCATCGCCGAGCTCGAGGCGATGGCCGTTGCGATCGGCCGGCCGGCCCGGCAGCGGACCACCGAGTACGGCACCCCGTCCGCCGAGCGGATCGCCACCGCCCGCTCTGCGGAGGGCCGCGCCCGGCTCACCCTGTCGATCACCCCCCGTTGAGGGAGGCGAGCTCCACCACCGCCGCGACCACCTCGTCCCCCGCGAGCAGCACGGGGTCGTTGTGGTCGGCTCCGGGGACCTCCACCACCCGGTGCAGTGCGGCGGCGTCGTCGGCCACCGCCCGGCTCTGCGCCGGCGGGACGATCGAGTCCGCGCCGCCGTGCACGACCGTCGTCGGCACCTCGATCCCCCGGACCCGCTCGGCCACCGGGTAGCGGTCGCGCAGCAGCGCCCGCACCGGCAGGAACGGGTAGTGCTCGCTGCCCACCGCGGCCAGGTCGACGAACGGCGAGCGGAGCACCAGCCCGGCCGGCGGGTGCTCCACCGCCAGCCCGGTCACCACCGCCGCGCCGAGGCTCTCCCCGAAGTAGACGACCCGGTCGGCCGGCACCCCGCCGTCCCCGAGCAGGAAGTCCCGCGCCGCCCGCACGTCGCGCGCCAGCCCTTCCTCGCTCGGGCTTCCCGGGTTGCCGCCGTAGCCGCGGTAGTCGAAGAGCAGGACGGCGAGCCCCTCGTCGGCGAGCGCCCGCGCCAGCGGCGCCCGCATGCCGCGGTGGCCGCCGTTGCCGTTGGCGACGAGCACCCCGGGAGCGTCCGGCGTGCGGGCGGGGACGAACCAGGCGCCCAGCCGGAGGCCGTCGTCGGTCTCGAGCACGACGTCCCGCGCGCCCGGCACGGCCTGCGCCGCCGGCGGGACGGGTCCGGCGTCGGGCAGGTAGACGAGGTGGCGCTGGAACGCCCAGGGCAGACCCACGAGCAGAGTGCACAGCAGGACGACGACGGCCGCACCCACCAGCACCCTGCGCCGCACCTGCCGATCATCCCGCCTGGTTCACACGCGCTTGGGCATGTGCCCCACGCCGAACGCGTGCATGACCTTGTGCCCGAAGTCGGCGGTCGGGCCGACCATGCACGGGCAGCCGCCGTCGATCACCGTCACGCCGTGCTCGCGGCCGTACCGCGCCGCCTCGGGGGACACGCTGCCGGCACCAGGCCCGCGGTGCATCCAGACGCGGCCGATGCCGAGCTCCACGGCCTCGCGCATCGTCTCCTCCGCGTGCGCCGGGCTGGTGCCGATCACCACCGCCTCCACTCCCCCGGGGACCGACCCGAGGTCCTGGTAGGCGGTGTCGCCCTCGACCTGCTCGGCGTTCGGATTGACGGCGAACACGGTGTAGCCGCGCTCGCGCAGCCGCTTGTAGACGACGTTGGCGCCGTGGTCCTTGGCCGACCGGGACACGCCGGTCACGGCGATGCGCCGGTGGCCGAGGAACTCTTCGGCGGCCTGCTTGACGGGGATCACGGGCACCTCCGGTCGACGTCGGGTTGAGGCTGCCCACGCTGCTGGCCGGCACCGCGCCGGACCACGGGCGTTGGACCCGGGCCGCACGTCCGTCGGACCCGCACGCCGGCCGGTGGCACCGCCGCGACCGGGAGCGCTAGCGTCCGCACATGGCAGAGGACACGGCACAGGCCGGCAACGACGACTGGCACGCGCCGCTGCGCCACATCCCGGCGGCCGGGCTCTCCACCGACACCGGCCAGAGCAGCGGCATGACCCGCAAGGAAGCCGTGTCCGGGAAGACCGTGGGCGCGGAGAAGGTCTGGATGGGCCAGGCCCACGTCGCGCCCGGCACCGCCTCGGCCAACCACCACCACGGCGACTCCGAGACCGGCATCTACGTCGTCTCCGGCCGGCCGGTGTTCGTGTTCGCCCGCGACGGCGAGGAGGTGCGGCTGACCCCGGAGCCGGGCGACTACGTCTTCGTGCCGCCCTGGACGCCGCACCGGGAGGAGAACCCCGGCGACGAGGAGGCGGTCGTGGTCCTCGCCCGGAGCAGCCAGGAGGCCGTCGTCGTCAACCTGCCGCCGGGGTCGCTCACGCAGCTGTGAGCCGCGCCGCCGGCTCGTGCCCTCGATCCCGCCCACCCGAGCACGCCACCCGGTGGACGAGCACCGCCTGGAACGCGTACACGACTGCCACGGCCACGAACAGCGCGGTGAGCGCGATCCACCGGCCGGCGCTCAGCGGGCCGACGCCTTCGAGGTCGCTCTGCGCGATCCCGGCCGCCTGGACCGGGATGGCGACCGCGCCGAGAGCCAGCACGGCCAGCGACCAGCGGGACCGCCTCCAGGCCAGCGCGACGGCGCCGGGGGCCAGGAACACGACGTAGAAGATCGCGATGAAGGCCAGGCCGCTCCAGGTGAAGGCCGGATCGCCCTCGGCCACGAGCGCGACCAGCCGCATCAGCCCCCGCGTCAGCACGGCCCCGACCGCTCCGCCGAGCACCGCCGCCGCGATGCCGACGGCCAGCGCCCTCAGGATCCGCCGTCCGTCCACGCCTGGCTCCTCGCCCTCGGCCCCCGCAGGAGCGCCACCCGGATCGCCGGAGAGTAGTGGCGGGAACCGCTCGACGGGTCGGTCGTGAGCGCGGGGCCGTGAGACCGGGCCTGCCGGCGCGGCGGTCCGGCGCCGGCTCGGGCGGTTAGCCTCGGGTCATGGGGTACTTCGGCACGCTCGTCTACAGCGAGGGGCGCTGGCGCACGGGACGGCCGACCGCGGTGCCGTTCCTCATGGTCGACGTGCACGACAGCGACATCGCCACCGTGGACTACCGCGCCGCCGACGCCTCCGGCGGCCGCTTCTTCCTCGGCTACGAGCCCCGCGTCTACTTCGACGAGCCCGACGCCTCCGCCCCCGTGGACGTCGACGCCGAGGCCGAGGGCTACGCGCGGTGGGTCCGCGACGCGGTGGGCACGGAGCTCGAGCCGGCCGAGGTGCGCCGGCTGATGGCCTCGCCCGGCGGCGTCCCGCCGACCGACGAGGTCGTGGAGCAGACCGTCGAGCGGCTGCTCACCGTGTCCGGCCTGCCGCTCCCGGAGTGGCCGACGGACGACGACGCCCCGCCCGGCTGACGCATCGATCGCCCGGTGCCGGGTAGCGGGCGCTGCGTGCGCGCGATCTCCTACACCCGTCCCGGTGGCCCCGACGTCCTGGAGCTGACCGACCGCCCGGTGCCCCGCCCCGGCCCCGGCGAGGTGCGGGTCCGCGTCGCCTTCTCCGGCGTCAACCCCACCGACTGGAAGTCGCGCACGAACGCGCAGCCCGGCCCGGACGGGCAGGTGCCCAACCAGGACGGCTCCGGCACCGTCGACGCCGTCGGACAGGGCGTGGACCCGGCGATGCTCGGCCAGCGGGTGTGGATCTGGGAGGCCGCCTGGCAGCGCCCCTGGGGGACCGCCGCGGAGTTCACCGTCGTCCCCGCGCGGCACGTCGTCCTGCTGGGCGAGCAGACGCCGTTCGAGCTGGGCGCCGCTCTCGGCATCCCGTTCCTCACCGCGCACCGCTGCCTGACCGTCGCCGAGTCCCTCCCCGACCGGCTGGGCGCCGGGGCACTCACCGGCCACACCGTCCTGGTGCAGGGCGGCGCCGGCGCGGTGGGCAACGCCGCCATCCAGCTCGCCCGCTGGGCCGATGCGACGGTCATCGCCACGGTGAGCAGCCCGCGCAAGGCGCAGCTCGCGGCCGCGGCCGGCGCCGACCACGTCGTCGACTACCGGCAGCAGGACGTCGTCGCCGAGGTGCGGAAGATCGCCCCGAAGGGCGTGGACGCGATCGTCGAGGTCTCGGCAGCGGTCAACGCCGCCGTCGACGCGCAGGTGATCGGGATGCACGGCGCGGTCGCCATGTACGCGGACGACGGCGGCGCGGAGGTGACCGTGCCGGTGCGCGCGCAGATGGGGCCGAACGCCCGCTGGCAGTTCGTGCTGGTCTACACCGAGCCCGAGCGGGCCAAGGTGCTCGGCATCGAGGACGTCGCCACCGCGGTCGCCGAGGGCGCGATCCGGGTCGGCGAGGACGCCGGCCTCCCGCTGCACGTGCACCCGCTCGCCGAGACCGCCGCCGCCCACCAGGCGGTGCGGGACGGCGCCGTCGGCAAGGTGCTCGTCGACGTCACCGCCTAGCGGGCACCGCCCCCGCACCGGGATAGCGTGAGCCCGGTGACCGCTCCCCCCGCGCGCCCGCCGTCCCCGCTGGACCTGCTCGCCGACGGCTTCGTCGACAGCTACGCGGCGGCGCAGCCGGTGGTCGCCACCTACATCGGGGTGCGGGGGCACGACGACCGGTGGCCGGACCTGAGCACCGACGGGCACGCCGCGCACGCCGAACTGCTGCGCCGCACCCGGGCGCAGGCCGAGGCGCTGGAGCCGGTCGACCGGCGGGACGAGATCGCCCGCAGCGCCATGGTGGAGCGGCTCGGTGCCGAGCTCGACCGCTACGACGCCGGCTACGCGCAGGCGGACCTGAACACCGTCGACAGCCCGCTGCAGGGCTTCCGCGAGGTGTTCGACCTGATGCCCACGGAGTCCGACGAGGACTGGTCCGCCGTCGCGGTGCGGCTGGCGGCGATGCCCGCGGCCCTGCTCGGGTACGCCCGCGGCCTGGGCGTCGCCGCCGACCGGGGCCGGGCCTCCGCCGCCCGGCAGGTGCGGCTGGCGGCCGAGCGGGCGCGGCAGTGGGCGGGCACCCCCGAGCGGCCCGGCTTCTTCACCCGGCTGGCGCGCGAGGCGCCGGTGGAGGCCCGCAGCGCCCTGGGCCGCGACCTCGCCGACGGCGCCGAGCGGGCGTCGGGCGCGCTGCTGGGGTTCGCCGGGCACCTCGAGCGGGTGCTGCTGCCGCTGGCGCCCGAGGCCGACGGCGTGGGGCGCGACCGCTACCTGGTGGAGTCCCGGTACCACACCGGCGCGCGGCTGGACCTCGACGAGACCTACGACTGGGGCTGGGCCGAGCTCGCCCGCATCGTCGCCGAGAAGGAACGGGTGGCCGAGGAGATCGCGCCCGGCGCGGGGGTGGCCGGCGCGATGGCGGCCCTCGACGCCGACCCGGCGCGGATCATCCGCGGCCGCGACGCGCTGCAGGCCTGGCTGCAGGAGACCGCCGACCGCGCGGTGGCCGCGCTGCACGGCGTGCACTTCGACATCCCGGGGCCGGTGCGCCGCATCGAGGGGCGGCTCACCCCCACCTCGGGCGAGGGGGTCTACTACACCGCCCCCAGCGAGGACTTCAGCCGGCCGGGCCGGATGTGGTGGTCGCTGCCCGAGGGCGTCGACGAGATGACGACCTGGCGGGAGACCACGACCGTCTTCCACGAGGGCGTGCCGGGCCACCACCTGCAGATCGGCCAGGCGGTGCACGACGCGGAACGGCTCAACCGGTGGCAGCGGCTGCTCTGCTCCTGCTCGGGCAACGCCGAGGGCTGGGCGCTCTACGCCGAGCGGCTGATGGGCGAGCTCGGCTTCCTCGACGACCCGGGCGACCGGCTGGGCATGCTCGACGCCCAGGAGCTGCGGGCCGCGCGGGTCGTGCTCGACATCGGGCTGCACCTAGACCTGCCGATCCCCGCGGGTGCGGCGGCGGGCGCACGGTGGGACTACGACGTCGCCCTGGCCTTCCTGCGCCGGCACGTGAGCATGGATGACGCCATGCGCGTGGACGAGCTGCACCGCTACCTCGGCTGGCCCGGGCAGGCACCGGTCTACAAGGTCGGCGAGCGGGTGCTCCTCACCTGCCGCGAGGAGGCCCGGCGGCGGGCGGGCGACGCGTTCGACCTGGCGCAGTGGCACCGCGACGTCCTCGCCCTCGGCCAGCTGGGCCTGGACCCCCTGGCCGCCGAGCTCGCCCGCCGCTGAGCCGGACGGAGACGGCCGGCGGGTCGAGCCGGGCCAGGACGGGTCGAGTCGTGGGCGCACGGGGCTCGACCCGGCGCGGTGCGGCTCGTCCCCTGCGGCGACTCAGCCGGCGAGCGAGGCCAGGTGCTCGTGCAGCACCCGGCGCAGGTCCGCGGCGGGGAACCGCTCCGGCCACAGCGTGCCGTGCAGCGCGAGGCCGTCGACCAGTGCGTAGAGCCGGTCGACCTCCCCGTCAGGATCGCGGCCACCGAGGGCGCCAGCCTCGGCGAGCATCCGCAGCGCGGACGCGACCGCGAGCCGGCTGCCCTCCTCGGCGGCCGACCGGATGCGGCGCAGCCGCTCCTCCGTCTGCGGGCGACCGAGGAAGGCGAGGTAGACCGCGGTCTCCTCGCGGCGCTCCGCATCCAGGGGCAGCAGCTGCTCCAGCAGGTACAGCGCGGCGTCCCGCGGCCCCATCCCCGGCAGACGGTCGGCGAGCCGGTGCGCCACCCGCTCGACCACCGTCTCCAGCGCGAACGCCGCGAGGTCGTCCTGGCTGGGGAACCAGTGGCGCAGCGCGCCGGGGCTGGTGCCCGCCTCCGCCGCCACCGTGCGCACCGAGACCCGGTCGATGCCGTCGCGACGGACGACCCGCCACAACGCCTCGGCCAGCGCCCGGCGGCGCGCGTCCCGATCGACCTCCCGTGGCACGCACCCGTTTTAGCACAGTCGTACTGCTACGGTAGCGGTACAACCGTGCTGGATCGAGGGAGTGCTCCGTGCTGGTCGCGATCATCGCGTGCGAGATCGGCTTCTGGGTCGTGCTGGCCGCGGGGCTGCTCACCCGGTACGTGCTCCGCCGTCCCCGACTGGGCGGCGCGCTGCTGCTCGGCGTGCCCCTGGTCGACGCCGTCCTGCTGGTGCTGACCGCCGTCGACCTGGGCAGCGGTGCCGCGCCG
>NZ_SSXC01000031.1 GCF_021699055.1 Blastococcus sp. MG754426
CCGGACGCAGCGGCAGGTCGAAGAAATGAGGGGCGGTGCGCCAGGCCTGCGAATGGGCCGCGCCCATGAACGCGTAGCCGACCAGCCCGATGCCGAGGGTGGGGGTCATGTGCTTCTCCCAGCGGAGGTGGCGCGGCAGGGGAACGCGGGCGCTCCCCTGCCGCGCCGTCGACGGATCAGGACTCGAACGCGCGGTCGATGTAGTCCTCGACGTTCTCGGAGGTGACGACGGGGGCGTTGAGGACGATCTCGCGCGGGACCTCGGGCGAGACCAGGTCCGACAGCGACTTGCCCTGCGCGACCAGGCGGGCCAGCGCGATGCCGTCGGCGGCCTGGGTGTGCGGGTAGATGACGGTCGCCTGCAGCACGGAGTCACCGGACTGGATCTCGCGCATCGCGTTCGCCGAGCCGGCGCCACCGACCATGATGAACTCGTCCCGGCCGGCGTTGCTGATCGCGGCGAGGACGCCGACGCCCTGGTCGTCGTCGTGGTTCCACAGGGCGTCGATCTGCGGCGCGGCCTGGAGCAGGTTGGCCGCGGCCTCCTCGCCACCCTCGACGGTGAAGTCCGCCGCGACACGGTTGTCGACGTCGAGGCCGCAGTCGGCGAGCGCGTCGGCGAAGCCCTGGCTGCGGTCCTGGGTCAGCGGCAGCGAGTCGATGCCGGCGATCTCGGCGACGACGGCGTCGGGGTTGTCGCCCACCTGCTCGCAGATGTACGTGCCCGCGGAGACGCCCATGCCGTAGTTGTCACCCAGGATGGTGGCGCGGGCGGCGAACGGGCTGTTGAACTCGCGGTCGACGTTGATGACCGGGATGCCGGCCTCCATCGCCTGCAGCGCGACGGGGGTCATCGCGGCACCGTCGAAGGGCAGCAGCACGATCGCGTCAACGCCCTCGTTGATGAAGGTCTCGACCTGGCTGATCTGCGTGCTGACGTCGTTCGTGCCCTCGGCGACGATGAGGTCGACGTCCTCGTAGTTCTCGGCCTCGGCCCGGGCGGCCTCGGTGATGCCGGCCATCCAGCCGTGGTCGGCGGCCGGGGCCGAGAACCCGATCCGGACGGTCTCGCCGACCTCGTCGTTCGAGCTGGCGACCGCGTCCCCGCCACCGCCCTCCGAGGCGGAGGTCTCGGGCTCGTTGCTGGTGCAGCCCGCGACGAGCACGGTCGCGCCGGCCAGGGCGACCGCGGTGGACATCAGGCGACGGTAGGGGCGCTGCCTCGCTGCAGACATGTTCTTCTCCTCGGGGTGCCTTCTCCGGCGGGTCGCCGGCAGGGTTCGGTGGGGTGGGGTCAGTGGGTGGAGCCGGGCCGGTCGCCGCCGGGGGCGCCGGGCACGCTCGTGCCGCCGGCCACGGCACCGGCCGGGGTGCCCCCGGCGACCGGTCCGCCGGAGGACGACTCGCCGCGGCCGGAGCGGAGGCGGGAGAACCAGCCGGATCCGCCGCCGCGGCCCTCGGCCAGCCGCATCTGGAGCAGGACGGCGACGACGATGATGACGCCGCGCGCGACCGCCTGGACCGAGCTGGACAGGTTGTTGAGCGTGAAGATGTTGCCGAGCGTGACGAAGATCAGCACGCCCAGGACGGTGCCGACGATCGTGCCGCGGCCACCGGTGAGCAGCGTGCCGCCGATGACGACGGCGGCGATCACCTCGAGCTCGAGCAGCGTGCCGTGGGTCGAGCTGCCGGTGGTCGTCCGCGCCATCAGCATCACCGCGGCGATGCCGCAGGTGATCCCGGAGAGCACGTAGAGCTTGAGGGTGTGCCACTGCACGCGGATGCCGGCCAGCCGGGCGGCCTCGGCGTTGCCGCCGACGGCGAAGGTGTGCCGGCCGAAGGTGGTGCGGTTGAGCAGGATCCAGCCGGCGATCGACACCAGCGCCCAGATGATCACCAGCATCGGGATGCCGAGGACGTCGCCGCCGAAGAAGTCGAGGAAGCCCTCGTTCTGCACGATCTGGGTGCGGCGGTTGGCGATGATCTCGGCCAGGCCGCGGGCGGCGGCGAGCATGGCCAGCGTGGCGATGAAGGCCACCAGCCGCCCGTAGGCGATGACGATCCCGTTGACCAGCCCCGCCCCGGCACCGACCGCCACCGCGGTGAAGACCATGACGATCCAGTGGGTGTCCTCGGCCATGGCCTGGGTGGCCAGCGTGGTCGCCCACACCGACGAGAGCGCGACCAGCGCGCCCACCGACAGGTCGATCCCGCCGCCGATGATCACGAACGTCATGCCGATGCTCACGACGCCGACGACCGCGGCCAGCCGCAGGATGGTCAGCACGTTGTCGACGTCGACGAACCGCTCCGGCGCGGTGACCGCGCCGACGATGCAGAGCAGGACCAGCGCGACGACGAGGCCGACCAGGGGCCCCGCCGACCCGGCCATGAAGCCGGCGCGCCTGCCGCCGCCCCCTTCGGGCGCGCGGCCCTTGGACGTCGCGGGTGCGCCCGCTCCCCCGGTCGTCGCGGTGCTGCCGGTCATGCCACGTCCCCTTCGTGCTGCTGTGCGGTGGGCTGCTGCCGGTCG
Organism: Blastococcus sp. MG754426; assembly: GCF_021699055.1. Classification (GTDB taxonomy): domain Bacteria; phylum Actinomycetota; class Actinomycetes; order Mycobacteriales; family Geodermatophilaceae; genus Blastococcus. The sequence continues at coordinate 2,534 of NZ_SSXC01000031.1, forward strand.
CCGCGCTGGCGCGGGCCGACCGATCCCTCCATGACGAGGTCGAGCACGGCGTGCTCGTCGAGCGCGTCGGCCGGTCGCTCGGCGACGACCGACCCGTCGGAGATCACCAGGACCCGGTCGGCCAGGCCGAGGACCTCGGGGATCTCGCTGGACACCACGACGACGGCGACCCCCCGGTCGGCCAGTTCGCGGATGAGCGCGTAGATCTCCGAGCGCGCACCGACGTCCACCCCGCGGGTGGGCTCGTCGAGGAGCAGGACCCGGCAGTCGCGCAGCAACCAGCGGGCGAGCACGACCTTCTGCTGGTTGCCGCCCGACAGCGTCCGCACCTCCCGGTCCACGTCGGCCGGGCGGACGTCGAGGGCCTGCACCTGCTCGCGGGCGGCGTCCTTCTCGTTGCTGCCGGAGAGGAAGCCGCCGCGGGCGAACCGGGCCAGGCTGGCGATGCTCATGTTGCGGTAGACGGCGTCGCCGAGGAGCAGTGCCTGGCTCTTGCGCTCCTCGGGGGCGAGCCCCACGCCGGCGGCCACCGCGGCGGAGACCCGGCCCGGGCGCAGCCGCCGGCCCGCCACCGAGACGGTGCCGCCGGTCGCCCGGCGCGCGCCGTAGATGGTCTCGAGGATCTCCGAGCGCCCCGACCCCACCAGCCCGGCGAGGCCGACCACCTCGCCCGGGCGGACGTCGAAGGACACCCCCCGGAAGGTGCCGCGCAGGCTCAGGTCGCGCACCGAGAGCAGCGGCTCCGCGGCGGGGACGGCCCGGCGCTCGGGGAAGACGTACTCGATGTCGCGGCCGGTCATCAGCTCGATCACCTGGCGGGTGGTGGTGTCGCGCACCGGCAGCCCGGTGGCCACGGTGCGCCCGTCCTTGAGCACGGTGATGCGGTCGCCGACCTCGCGGATCTCCTCCAGCCGGTGGGAGATGTAGACCACCGCGACGCCGTCGCGGGTCAGGTCGCGGATGACCTCGAACAGGTGCTGGACCTCTTCGTTGTCCAGGACGGCCGACGGCTCGTCCATGACGATCAGCTTCGCGTCCTGGGAGAGCGCCCGGGCGATGCTGACCATCTGCTGCGCGGCGGCGGGCAGCGAGCCGACCTCGGCGGTGGGCCGGATCTCCGGGTGGCCGAGCCGGGTCAGCAGCTTCCCGGCGGCCTCGTTCGCCGGCGCCGGCCGGGCGAGGCCGAAACGGGACCGCTCGCGGCCGAGGAAGATGTTGTCGGCCACGGTGAGCCCGGCGACCAGGTCGAGCTCCTGGTAGATGGTGGCGATGCCGTGCTTCATCGCCGCCTGCGGGTTGGTCAGGGAGACCGGCTCGCCCCGCCACTCGATCCGGCCGCCGTCGGGCTGGTGGGCCCCGGCGAGCACCTTGATCAGCGTCGACTTGCCGGCGCCGTTCTGCCCGAGCAGGCAGTGCACCTCACCGGCGCGGACGTCGAGGTCGACGCCGTCGAGCGCCCGCACACCCGGGAAGGTCTTGACGATCCCGTGCATCGCCAGCAGGGGCGCCCCCGTGTCGTCCCTGCCCCGTGCACCCGGCGCACCGGCCACGTCGCCACCTCCGGAAACTTTTGCTCAGCGCTGACCATTAGTCCGTTGAGGGAGCAACATATGGGGGGTGTCACACGGGGTCAAGGCTGCGGGGCCACGGTTACCGAACCGAGACCGGGAGATCTCCGTGGGACCGCGCCGCCGTCACGCACGGTCGCGGACGGGACGCCCGAGGGTGCCGGGGTGGGCCCGGAGGGGGTCGCGCTGGCGCGACGAACGCGCTCGGCCACCCGGAGGTGCGGCTACTGGCCGCGGTGCGATCCGGAGGATCGCGAGGTCACCGCCTCGACCGAGTCCTCGTCGAGGAACTCCTCGATGGCCATGAGGGCGGCACCGACCCGGCCGGAGAGGTCGGGCGCCTCGCTCACGGTGATCTCCAGCGCCCGGGCGGCCAGCGGCATGGAGCGCCGGTAGACGGCCTCGCGGATGCCGGCGAGCAGGGGGACGCCGGCCTGCGCGACGCCTCCGGTCATGACGATGCGGTGCGGGTTGAAGAAGTTGACCAGCGAGGCGAGCACGGTGCCGATCGTGCGCCCCGCGCCGCGCACCAGTTCCAGCGCGACGCCGTTGCCCTCCGCGGCCAGCCGCACCACCTCGCGCACCGTCTCCACGGGGAGGCCGGCCGCCGCCGCGTCCCGCAGCAGGGCCCCGCCACCGGCGATCGCCTCGAGGCAGTTCTCCTGCCCGCACCGGCAGACGACGGTGCGCCCGTCGGGCTGGGCGACGTGGATGTGCCCGATGTCGCCGGCGCTGCCCTGCGCCCCCCGGTAGACCCGGCCGTCGACAATCACGCCGCAGCCGATGCCGGTGCCGACCTTGACGACGAGCAGGTCCTGCGAGGAGCCGGCGACGCCGATCTCCCCCAGCGCCATGACGTTCACGTCGTTGTCCACGTAGACCGGGCACTCGTAGCGGCCGAAGGCGCTCGGGACCGGGTAGTCGTGCCAGCCGGGCATGATCGGCGGGTGCGACGGCCGGCCGGTCGAGAACTCCACCGGCCCCGGCACGCCGACGCCGACGGCGCACACGTCGGCGGGGGTCAGGCCCGCTTCCGCCAGCACCTTCTGCGCCAGCCGGTCGACCTCGGCGAGCACCGGGCCCGGGCCGTCGGCGATGTCGATCGGGTGCCCGACGGTGGCCAGGATCGAGGCCGACAGGTCGGTGACGGCGACGTCGACGCTGCTCGCCCCGAGGTCGACGGCGAGGACGCAGCCCGCCCGGCTGTTGAACTGCAGCAGCGTCGGCGGCCGGCCCCCGGTGCTCCAGCCACGACCGCCCTCCTCCAGGAGGTTCGCCGCGATCAGCTGGTCGACGCGCGCGCTGACCGTGTTCCGCGACGCCCCGGTGAGCGCGACGAGGTCCGCACGGCTGCGCGCGCGGCCGGTGCGCACGTGGCGCAGCAGCACGCCGGCCGAGGCAGAGGTGTACGCCACGCCGCCATAGTGGCACGTGAGGCGGCCCACCCCGGCGGACGTCGACCGACGGGGCGACGACGACGGGGGCATCCAGGGTTGACGGCCCGCGCACGGGGCACGCTGGTTGAGCACTGGACCAGCCCCCGACCCCGAGAGGTGCGCACCCATGGGCCTGCCCATCACCCTGTCCGAGATCGCCCCGCGGATCTCCGCCGGCGCCTTCATCCTCAACAGCGGCCTCGGCAAGCGCGGCGCCGACGAGGAGGCCGCGGCCGGCATGCACGGCTTCGCGGCCGGCACCTACCCGTTCCTCGGCAACGTCCCGCCGCAGCAGTTCGCGAAGGCCCTGTCGACGGCGGAGATCGCCATCGGCGCCGCCCTCCTCACCCCGTTCGTGCCGACCGCCGTCGCGGGCGCCGCGCTCACCGCCTTCTCCGGCGGCCTGCTGGGCCTGTACCTCAAGACGCCGGGCATGCGGAAGGAGGGCAGCCTGGCGCCCACCGAGCAGGGCCTGTCCATCGCCAAGGACAGCTGGCTGCTGGGCATCGGCATCGGGCTGCTCGTGCGCGGCACCGTCGACCGCCAGGAGCGGCGGGTGCGCCGGGCCGGCAAGGTGCTCGACAGGGCCAGCAAGCGCGCGGTGAAGGCGCGCAAGCGGCTCGACCGCTGACCCCCCGGGGGACGACGTCACCGGGCAGGGTCAGGCGTCGTCCCCCGGCAGGTTCACCAGGCCGACCAGCCGGCGCCGGCGCCCGTCGCCGGGCCGGTTGGACAGCCGCCGCTGGAACAGCGCGCGCAGGTCGGCCAGGAACCCGGCGAACTCCTCGTCGGTCAGCCACAGCCCCACCTGGCGGTAGCCGACGCCGTCGCGCGCCAGGTCGGGCGCGCCGCGGTCGAGGTAGCGGTCGAAGTCGGCCAGGAGGGCGGCGACGAACGCGGTGAACGCGCGCCGGTGGTCCTCGGCCGACAGCGCGGCCAGGTCGTCGGCCGGCACGTCCGCCGCCTCCAGCACCAGGCGGTAGCTGCGCTCCGAGGCGCCGCGGACCTTCCGCTCCCCCACCACCTCGAGCACGCCCGCGTCGGCCAGCACCCCGACGTGCCGGTAGAGCGACGCGACCGGCACATCGGGCAGCGCGGACCGCAGCTCGCCCGTGGTGAGCGTGCGGTCCCCGAGGAACGCCTGCACCACGCGGAGCCGAACGGGGTGCAGCAGCAGGTCGACCGAGTTCACGCGCCCACCGTTCTCATGATTGACATCACTCTCAGTTTTGAGAATAGTGACGGCATGGCCACGCTGCAACTGACGCCCTCGACCCTGTCGGTCCACCTCACCCCCGGCGAGAAGATCGCCGGCCTCCTGCGCGACGTCGCCGTGCCGCGCAGCGCGATCACCGAGGTGGAAGTCGTGGGCGACGCGGTCGGGGCGACCCGCGGGCTGCGCGCCCCCGGACTCGCGCTGCCCGGCGTCCGGAAGATCGGGACCTGGCGCCGCCCCGGCGAGCGCATGCTGGTCTGCGTCCGGCGCGGCCAGCCCGCCGTGCGCGTCCGTCTGGACGGCCAGCGGTACGACACGCTGCTCGTCGGCACCGACGACGCCGCAGCCGTCGCCGACTCGCTCCGCCGGGCCGGCTGACGTGCGCGACGTCCCCGTCCAGGTCCCCGGCGCCGCCGGCCCGCTCGCCGGCACGCTCACCCTCCCCGACGCGCCCGAGCCGGCACCCGCCGTGCTGCTGGCCTCGGGCTCCGGCCCGATCGACCGCGACTCCAACCACCGCCGCGCCCGGTTCGACGTCGCCCGCCAGCTCGCCGTCGCGCTGGCCGGCGCCGGGATCGCCTCGCTGCGCTACGACAAGCGCGGCGTCGGTGAGAGCCCCGGCGACTGGCGCACCGCCGGCCTCCACGACAACGTCGACGACCTCGGCGCCGCCCTCGACGCGCTGCGCGCGCGGCCGGAGGTGGACGCCGGCCGTGTGCTGCTGGCCGGGCACAGCGAGGGTGCGATCCTCGCCGCCGCGCTCGCCGCCCGGGGCGCCCCCGTGTCCGGGCTGGTGCTGCTCGCGATGAGCGCCACCCCCGGCGAGGAGCTGCTGCGGTGGCAGGCCCGGCAGATCACCCCGACGCTCCCCGCCCCGGTCCGGTTCGTCCTCCGCCTGCTCCGCACCGACCTGGAGTCGAAGGTGGCGGCCAACCACCAGCGGATCAAGGCGACGACCACCGACGTGGCCCGGATCGGTGGCGCGCGGATCAACGCCCGGTGGCACCGCGAGTTCCTGGCCCACGACCCGCGGGAGGACCTGCGCCGCATCGACGTCCCGGTGCTGGCGGTCACCGGCGCGAAGGACCTGCAGGCGCGGCCCGCGGACCTGGCGGTCCTCGCCGCCACGGTGCGCGGTCCGGTGGAGACCCGCCTCGTCCCCGACCTCACCCACACGTTGCGGCGGCAGCCGGGGCCGCCGTCGATGGGCGCCTACCGGCGGGAGCTGCGCGGCCCCCTCGACCCGGAGGTGCTGGGCACGGTCGTCACATGGTGTGAGCGCGCGGTCACAGGAGCCGACGGCGCGACGGCGGGCTGAGCGGCGCGCCGGAAGCACTTCCGCGACGGGGCGCCCGGCCCGAGGATCTCGATCCCACGATGGCTGCCGTCCGGTGGCCGCTCCGAGGAGGTCCCGTGCGTTCCTGGAACAGGCGTCCAGCGGCCCATCGCCTGGCCGTCGCGATCACGGGCCTCGCCCTGGTCGTGGCCGGCTGCGGCTCCGACGACCCCGACACCGAGGCGGTGGCCGACGTCCCGGCCGGGACCACGACGGAGTCGTCGCCGCCCAGCGCGACGGAGACCGCCACGTCGGCCCCGGCGTCGTCACCGGCCGGTCAGCAGGAGACCGAGACCGTCGAGGCGCAGCTCGTCGACTTCGCCATCGAGCTCGACGAGGACAGCTTCGCGGCCGGCACCTACGAGTTCGCCGTCTCCAACGAGGGCGACGCGAGCCACGACTTCGTGGTCGAGCGCGACGGCGAGGACGTCGCCGCGACGGCCGTCCTGCAGCCGGGGCAGTCGGAGACCCTCACCGTGGACCTCGAGCCGGGCAGCTACGTCATCTACTGCTCGGTGGGCAACCACCGGGCGATGGGCATGGAGGTCAGCGTGGAGGTCGCGTGATGACTGCGACGACCACCCCCGGGCGGCGCGCGGGGATGCTCACCTGGGCGTTGCGGCTGGCCGGCGCGGTGCTGCTGGCCGTGATGGGCTGGCTGCACCTGGACCTGTGGCTCGACGGCTACCGGAACATCGACGTCATCGGTCCGGCGTTCATGCTCAACGCGATCGCGGGTCTCGGGCTCGCCGTCCTGCTGCTGGTCGTCCCCCACCGGTGGCTGTGGGCCGTCGCCGCGCTCGGGGCGCTGACCGCGCTCGGGACCCTGGCCGGCCTGCTGCTGTCGACCACCGTCGGCCTGTTCGGGTTCGTCGAGACCACCGCGGCGCCGCTGTGGTGGGAGTCGTTCTGGGTCGAGCTGGCGGCCGTCGTCGTCCTGGCGGTGCTCGCCGTCGCAACCCGGCCGCGGCACCGCTGAGCCGCGCGGGCGGGCGGGGACGTCCCCGCCCGCCCGCGCGGGCTGCGCTCAGCGGACGCCGAGCAGGTGCTCCATCGCCAGCTGGTCCAGGCGCTCGAACTGCAGGCCGCGGGCGCCGAGCGCCTCGGGGTCGTGCGCCTCGTTCCGCAGCGCGTCCAGCGACTCGCCCTCGGCCAGGGTGGGGACGGCGAGCTCGGCCACGCGCGCGGCCTCCAGCGCCTCGGCGACCTCGGGGTCGGCCCGGAACGCCTGCACCTTGTCCCGCAGGATCAGGTAGTTGCGCATGCAGGCGCGGGCGGTCTCCCAGACGCCGTCGATGTCCTCGGTCCGCGGCGGCTTGTAGTCGAAGTGCAGGTAGCCGTCGTAGGCCTTGCCGGTGCCGGCGCCCAGGAGGGCGTCGACGGTCCAGAAGGCGCCGCGCAGGTTGCCCGCGCCGAAGCGCAGGTCCTGGTCGAAGCGCGGGCCGTGCTGGCCGTTGAGGTCGACGTGGAAGAGCTTGTCGTGCCACAGCGCCTGCGAGATGCCCTGGGCGAAGTTCAGCCCGGCCATCTCCTCGTGCCCGACCTCGGGGTTCAGCCCGACGCGGGAGGGCTCCTCCAGCTCGTTGATGAAGGCGATGGCGTGGCCGATCGTCGGCAGCAGGATGTCACCGCGCGGCTCGTTGGGCTTGGGCTCCAGGGCGAAGCGGATGTCGTAGCCCTTCTCGCGCACGTAGGCGCAGAGGACGTCCAGCCCCTCCTTGTACCGGTCGAGCGCGGCGGCGACGTCCTTGGTGGCGCCGGACTCGGCACCTTCCCGGCCGCCCCAGAGCACGTACGTCTTCGCGCCCAGCTCGGCGGCCAGGTCGACGTTGCGCAGCACCTTGGCCAGCGCGTACCGGCGCACGGCGCGGTCGTTGGCGGTGAAGCCGCCGTCCTTGAACACCGGGGCGCCGAACAGGTTGGTCGTGGCCATCTCCACGCCGACACCGGTCTCGGCGAGCGCCTTCTTGAACCGCTCGAGGGTGGTCTCGCGGGTGGCGTCGTCGGGCACCAGGTCGTCGTCGTGGAAGGTGACGGCGGCCGCGCCCAGCTCGGCGAGCCGGTGGACCGCCTCCACCGGGTCCAGCGGCGGGCGGACCGCGCCGCCGAAGACGTCGACGCCCTGCCAGCCGACGGTCCACAGACCGAAGCTGAACCTGTCGTCCTTGCGGGGGGTGTAGTCGGTCATGCGGGGATCTCCGTCCGGGTCGATCGGTGGGCTGCGCTGCCCTCGGGAGCCTCCGGCCCGCGCCGGCTCGCGCGGTCGTCGGCGGACGAGGAGGTGTGCTGCTCGCCGGTGGCGAGGGTGGTTCCCAGGTCGGCGACCTGGAGGTCGGGGGCGCGGCCGTCGGCCGCGCCGGGCTGCGGGGTCACCGGGCGCCTGCCCCGGCCGGCTCGAGCGAGGGCACCGGCACCAGGGTCGGGTCCTCGAACACCGACTCGAGGGCGACGTGGGCGCCGCCGCGGACGGCGGCGGTGAACCCGAGGGTGGAGAGGACGACGCGCGCGCCGGCCACGCCGGGCCCGAGCACCCGCGCCTCCAGCTCTGCCATGAGGGGCGCCATGAGGTACTTCCCGAGCACGGCGAAGTAGCCGCCGAGGATGACCACCCGCGGGTTGAACAGGTTGATCAGCACGGCGGCGCCGGTGCCGAGCGAGGCGCCCACCTGGTGGAGGGCGGCGAGGGTGCGGGCGTCACCGGCCTCGGCGCGGGCGGCCACCTCCGACAGGCGGGCCTCCAGGTCGCGGGCCGGGTCGCCCACCGGGTCGCCCGGGTCGGCGGCGGCGCGCAGCAGCGCCGCCATGCCGACGACGGTCTCCCAGCAGCCGCGCCGGCCGCAGCCGCAGACGAGGTCCGGGTCGCCCAGCGAGGTGTGCCCGACCTCGCCGGAGAGCCCGCCCGCACCGCGCAGCAGCCGGCCGGCGACGATCACGCCGCCGCCGACGCCGACCTCACCGGTCAGGTAGACCAGGTCGGGGGTGCGCGCCTCCGAGCCCATCGCCCACTCGGCGATGGCCGAGAGGTTCGCGTCGTTCTCGACGCGGATCGGGAACCCGGTGCCGAGGCGGGCGTGCAGGCCGTCCAGGACCGCGACGTCGTGCCAGCCGATGTTCGGCGCCAGCGTGACCACGCCGTCGACGCTGCGGACCAGGCCGGCGACCGCCACGGTCAGCCCGGCGGGACGGGCGCCGGCGGTGGCGGCCGCGGCCACCGCGTCGGACACCAGCCCGGCGACCGCGTCGAGGGTCCGCTCGGCGCCGAGGGTGGGCAGATCGAGGGCGAGCCGCTGCTCGAACAGCACCTCGCCGCGCAGGTCGAGCACGAGCACCGCGGCGTAGTCGACGTTGAGCTCGACACCGATGCCGCAGACGCAGCCGCCGTCCAGGTGCACGGTCAGGCCGGGGCGGCCGACCGCCCCCGCACGGTCGACCTCGCCGGTGGTGACCAGCCGGCGCTCGGCGAGCTCGGCGACGAGGCTGGACACCGTCGCCTTGTTCAGCCCGGTCTCCTGGGCGATGCGGGCGCGGGACCGCGGGCCGTGGTCGCGGAGATGGCGCAGGACCAACCCCAGGTTGGTGCGGCGCACCGTGGCCTGGTCGGCCGGGGCGCGCCGCTCGGACGACCCGTCGTACAGCGACGGCACCTCGCCCATGCCCACCTCCCCACCCGATTAGTCGGTTGCGCAAACAAATTAGGGGCTCCCGGGTCGGGCGGTCAAGGCGGACCGCCCCTGCTCCCCCGCGACCCTCCGCCGGGCGCCCGCGGGTGGGGCCGCCTAAGGTCCCCTTCCCATGACGCCCCTGTCCGCACCGCCGTCCACCGCCCGTCCCGCCGGCCAGGGCCCGGAGCGGGTCCGATGACCCTCGTGGCGGGCGTCGACACCTCGACGCAGGCGTGCAAGGTCGTCGTCCGCGATGCCGCGACCGGCGAGCTGGTCCGCTCGGGGCGGGCGCCGCACCCCGAGGGCACCGCCGTCGACCCCCGGGCGTGGGAGGAGGCCTTCCGGGCCGCCGCCGCGGAGGCCGGCGGGCTCGAGGACGTCGACGCCCTCGCCGTCGGCGGCCAGCAGCACGGGATGGTCTGCCTCGACGAGCGGGGCGAGGTGGTCCGCGACGCGCTGCTGTGGAACGACGTCCGCTCGGCGCCCGCCGCCGCCGACCTGATCCGCGAGCTCGGCGACGGCGACGAGGACGCCGGCCGCCGCGCCTGGGCCGACGCCGTCGGCCTGGTGCCGGTCGCCTCGTTCACGGCGACGAAGCTGCGCTGGCTGGCCGACGCCGAGCCCGCCAACGCCGACCGCACCGCCGCGGTCTGCCTGCCGCACGACTGGCTGACCTGGCGGCTGCGGGCCGACCGCGACCTCGGCACGCTGGTCACCGACCGCGGTGACGCCAGCGGCACCGCCTACTGGTCGGCGCGCACCGGCGAGTACCGCCTCGACCTGCTCGAGCGCGCGATGCGCGGTCGCCGTCCCTCGGTCCCCCGGGTGGCCGGCCCCGCCGAGGGCGTGGGCAGCCTCGCCGGCGGCCGCGCCGTCCTCGGCCCCGGCACCGGCGACAACGCCGCGGCGGCGCTGGGCCTGGCGGCGCGACCGGGCGACGTCGTCGTCTCGATCGGCACGTCCGGCGTCGTCTCCGCCGTGACCCCCACCGCCGTCGCCGACGTCACCGGCACCGTGGCCGGGTTCGCCGACGCCACCGGCAACCACCTCCCGCTCGTGGCCACGCTCAACGCCGCCCGCGTGCTCGACGCCGCCGCCGCGCTGCTCGGGGTGGACCACGCGACCCTCTCGGAGCTGGCGCTGTCGGCCCCCTCCGGCGCCGACGGCCTGGTGCTGGTGCCCTACCTGGAGGGCGAGCGGACGCCGAACCTGCCCCACGCCACCGGCTCGGTGCACGGCCTCACCCTGCGCACCTCGACGCCGGCGCACTGGGCCCGCGCCGCGGTCGAGGGGCTGCTCTGCGGGCTGGCCGACGGCATCGAGGCCGTCGTCGCCCAGGGCGTGGACGTCCAGCGGGTGATGCTCATCGGCGGGGCCGCGCGCTCGGCGGCCGTGCAGCAGCTGGCGCCCGGCATCTTCGGCCGGCCGGTCCTCGTCCCGCCGCCCGGCGAGTACGTCGCCGACGGCGCCGCGCGGCAGGCCGCCTGGGTGCTCTCCGGCGCGGACGCGCCGCCCGAGTGGCCGCAGCCGGGGCTGCAGGAGTTCGACGCCCCGGCGGCGACCCACGTGCGCGAGCGCTACGCCGAGGTCCGCGGCCGCACGGACGGCCAGTAAGAGGACCACGCTTCCCCCGCGGTGCGGCGGGAGGACGCGCGGTGTGCGGCGTGGTGCCGTGCGGCGCGGCCGGCGGCGGTCAGAAGGAGCGGAGGATGGCCGCCAGCCGCGCGGGGTGGGTCTGCACCGTCATGTGCGCCGCGCCCGGGAGCTCGACCAGCCGGCCGCGCGGCGCCGCACCGGCCACCCGCGCCGCCCAGTCGGCCGGGCACAGCGCGTCGCGGTCCCCGCGCACCACGACGACCGGCGCGGTGACCGCGGCCAGCCGCTCCTCGATGGCGTCCGGCGAGGCGGTCCGCCACAGCGCGCTCATCGCCCGCGGCCCGGTGCGCAGCCACTGCCGCACGATCAGCGGCACCTGCCACCAGGGCTCGGCGAGCGCGGTGCGCACCCAGCGCGCGGCGAGCACGCGCAGCCGGCGCATCCGCGGGTCGGTGGTCGGCCCGCACAGCAGGACCCCCACCACCCGCGGGTCGGTGGCGGCCGCGGCCACCACCTGGCAGCTCTGCGAGTGCCCGACCAGGACCACCGGCCCCCGGGGCAGCGCGGCGACCAGCCGCCGCGCGAGGTCGTCGACCGCCGGCACCGGTGACCGCCGCCCCATGCCGGGGAGGAGGACGACGTCGGCGGCAACTTCTCGGCGCAACCTGCGCGCGGAACGTTCATCCAGCCCGAGACCGGGAACGAGAACGACGGACACCGATCGCGGCACCCCGGAGGGTCTACCGGTCCCGCCGCCGGACCGCGAACCGACCGGGGTCGACGCGCTGTGAGGTGCATCTCCCCCGGGGTGCTCCCGACCGGCACGGGGCCGAGTGGAAGGATGAAACATCATGACGACATCACCAGCGCAGGCACCCGCCCCCACCGACACCCCCGGCGGCCGGCCGCGCGTCGTCATCGTCGGCTCCGGCTTCGGCGGCCTGTTCGCCGCGCAGGCGCTGAAGAAGGCGCCGGTCGAGGTCACGCTGATCGGCAAGACCGCCCAGCACCTGTTCCAGCCGCTGCTCTACCAGGTGGCCACCGGCATCCTCTCCGAGGGCGAGATCGCGCCGGCGACCCGGGAGATCCTGCGCCGGCAGAAGAACGCGCGCGTGGTGCTGGGCGAGGTCACCGACATCGACGTCGCCGGCCGCACGGTGACCTCGGAGATCCTGGGCCGGCAGACCGTGCACCCCTACGACGAGCTGATCGTCGCGGCCGGCGCCGGGCAGTCGTACTTCGGCAACGACCACTTCGCCGAGTTCGCGCCCGGCATGAAGAGCATCGACGACGCCCTGGAGCTCCGCGGCCGCATCTTCGGCGCCTTCGAGCTCGCCGAGATCGCCAAGGACCCGGCCGAGGTGGACCGGCTGCTCACCTTCGTCGTCGTCGGCGCCGGCCCCACCGGGGTGGAGATGGCCGGCCAGATCGCCGAGCTGGCGCGCCGGACCCTGCGCCGGGACTTCCGCAACATCAACCCCACCGGGGCCCGGATCATCCTGCTCGACGCCGCCCCGGCGGTGCTGCCGTCCTTCGGCGAGAAGCTCGGCGACGCCGCCCGGCGGCAGCTCAACGAGATCGGCGTCGACGTGCAGCTCGGCGCGATGGTCACCGGCGTCGACGCCGACGGCCTGGAGGTCAAGGACTCCGACGGCACGGTCCGGCGCATCCAGGCCGCGACCAAGATCTGGGCCGCGGGCGTGCAGGCCAGCGGGCTGGGTCGAATCCTCGGCGAGCAGACCGGCGCGGACGTCGACCGGGCCGGCCGCATCTCGGTGCAGCCCGACCTCACCCTGCCCGGCCACCCGGAGATCCACGTCGTCGGGGACATGATGGCGCTGGGCAAGCTGCCCGGCGTCGCCCAGGTCGCCATCCAGGGCGGCCGCTACGCCGCCGAGGCGATCGAGCGCCGCGCCACCGGCAAGAAGCCGCAGGAGCCGTTCGAGTACTTCGACAAGGGGTCGATGGCCACGATCTCGCGGTTCTCGGCGGTCGCGGACATCTGGAAGTTCAAGTTCAGCGGCTTCATCGCCTGGGTGCTGTGGCTGGTCGTGCACCTGATGTACATCGTGGGCTTCAAGAGCCGCGTCACCACGGTGCTGCACTGGATGGTCAGCTTCCTGGGCCGCGGCCGGTCCGAGCGGGTGGCCACCCAGCAGCAGGTCTACGGCCGGCTGGCGCTCGAGCAGCTCGGCCCGCGGTGGGAGGTCTCCAAGACCGGCGGGCCCAAGGACGTCGACCCCGCCGGCGAGGACGTCACGGAGCGCGACTCCGCGTAGCCAGGACCGGCGCGGGGACCTGGACCCCGCGCCGGTGCGTACCGGCCGCGGAACGGGTAGGCGCGCCCCGTGACGCAACGGGGACAGACCAGCGCAGCACGGTCGCAGGCACCACTGTGGCTCTGGCCGGCGGCCAGTGCGGCCCTGGCCGCCACCGCCGGGTGGGCCCTGGGCGCGGTGGAACCACGCGGCGGGTTCCTCGCCGGCCTGTGGCCCGCCGACACCAGCGCCGCCGGCACGCTCCTGCAACTGGTGGCCACCGCCGCGGTCACCATCACCACCCTGACCTTCAGCATCACGATCGTGGCGCTGCAGCTCGCCTCGCAGCAGTTCTCGCCCCGGCTGCTGCGCGACTTCGTCCGCGACGCGGTCACCAAGCGGGTCCTGTCGGTGCTGACCGCCACCTTCGTGTTCGCGGTCTCCGGCCTGCGCGGCATCAACAGCGCCGAGCCGGTGCCGACGCTGGTCTGCCTGGTCGCCGCACTGCTCGGCGTCGGCTGCGTCGGCGCGCTGCTCGCCTTCATCAGCCACATGGTCCGCATGCTGCGCGTGGACACGATGATGACGCGGGTCCACGACGACGCCCGGCGCGCGATCGAGACCTTCTACGGCCCGTACAGCGGCCACGGGCAGCGCTCCCCCGACGAGCTGGACCTGGAGGCGCGTGCGGGGCGGCTGGTGCACGCGCCCCGCAGCGGGTTCGTCGAGGTGGTCGACACGGGCACCCTCGTGGACGCCGCCCGCCGCCACGACGCCGTCGTCCGCGTGGAGGTCCGCCCCGGCGACATGATCACCCTCGGCAGCCCGATCGCCACGACGTGGGGCGGGAGCGAGGACCTCGACGACGCCGTCCGGGCGGCCGTCGTCCTGAACAACGAACGGACCATCGACCAGGACGCCGCCTTCGGCTTCCGGCAGCTCGAGGACATCGCCGTGAAGGCGATGTCCCCCAGCATCAACGACCCGGTGACGGCCGCGACGGCGATCGGCCACATGGGCGACCTGCTGGTCCGGCTGACCGGCCGGCACCTCGGCCCGACGCTGCACGCCGACGAGACGGGCGCCGGCCGCGCCGTGGTGCCCGACCGGGACCTGCGGTACTACCTCGACCTGGCCTGCGGTCAGGTGGCGCGCTTCGGCGGGAGCGAACCGACACTGGTCACCGCCCTGCTCCGGATGCTCCGCGACGTGGCGGTGGCCTGCCGGGACGACGGGCAGCGCGCCGAGGTCCAGCGCGCCGCCGACCTGGTCGCCGGGGAGCTCTCGCCGGGCTGGGGCCCGACGGACACCGCGACGGTCGAACTGCACCGGGACCAGGTCACCGCGGCGCTCGAGGGCCGGCTCGTCGACGCCTTCGCCGACCGCGCCGGCGAGACCCGCTCGATGTGAGCGTCAGCCGAGCCACCGGTCCAGCGCGGCGTTCACCCCCTCCGGGCGGACCACGTGCCCGCCGTCGAACTCGTCGTAGGTGACGTCGTAGCCCGACCGGTCGAACGCCGCCGCGAGCCGGCGGCCGCACCGGTCCACCGGCAGCACCCGGTCGCCGGTCCCGTGGGTGATCCAGATGCGCGGCCGGCCCACCGCGGCCGGCGGGGCGGCGAACCCTGGCGAGAAGGCCAGCACCGCCTCGAACAGGTCGCCGTTGGCCGCGCCGATCGAGAGGGCGTAGGAGGCGCCGTCGGAGAAGCCGCCGACGGCGCACCGGGCCACCGCCGTGTGCCCGGCGACCTGCTGCAACGCCGCGTCGAGCACGGCGACGTCGCGGCCCACGCGGCCGGTGAGGAGGTCCCAGGTGGCGGCCCCCGACCGCGGCGCCAGCACCAGCACCCCGCGCCCGGCGGCCGCCTGCTGCACCGCACCCAGGCTCTGCGCCGGGGTGCCGCCGGCGCCGTGGAAGAACACCAGCAGGGGGCGCGGGACCGGCTCTCCCGGCGGGACGGCGAGCAGGACCTCCGCTCCCCCGCCCAGGTCGAGCGCGTGCACCCCCGTCGCCCACGCCTCCCCGGGCGCGGCCCCGACCGGCCGGCTGCCGAGGCGGCCCGACGCGTGCCCCGGCCCGGTCACGCGTCGAAGGCGGCGACGGGCACGTGCTCGTCGGCCCGCTCCAGGTGCAGCGGCTGCAGGGGCGTGGTGTCGTCCAGGTAGAGGAAGGCGTCGTAGCGCTCGCCGAGCACCGTGGGCACGTAGTTCCCCCACCGCTCCCGCTCGGGCCGGTACACCACGCCGATCGCCCGGTGGTCCAGCCGCCGGTGCAGCCAGCCGGGCCGTTCCCCGCGCGGGTGGACGAAGAGGGCGTCCTCGCCCACGGCGTCGTGCAGCAGCGCCTCCAGGCTCCCCGACCGCGCGGGCGGCACGGTCATCCGCTCCGTCTGCGCACCCCACTCCCGCCCGGCGACCACCCCGCCGCGGTAGCCGCCGAACCCGACGAGGACGACGTCCTCGGCACCGTGCCGCTCCCGCAGCAGCTGCCCGACGTTGGTCATCCCGGCGTCGGCCATGTCGGTGGCCCGGGCGTCGCCGATGTGCGTGTTGTGCTCCCAGACGACGGCCCTGGGTCCGGCGTGCTCCAGCAGCCGGTCGAGGGTGTCGGCCATGTGCACGTCGCGGACGTTCCACGACTCCGCGGACCCGTGCACCATGGCCCGGTAGTAGCGCTCGGCACCGACCACCACGGCGGCGTTCTGCTCGACGGCGAACCGGGCGTCGGCCCCCGCGGCGGCCTCGGCCTCCCCGCGCCGCTCGCAGAGCGACCGCAGGAGGTCGACGGCCGCCTGCTCGCAGGAGGTGGGCGCGAACCGGCTCGCGAACGCGTACTCGGCGCCGTCCTCGCCGAAGGGCTCGAAGCAGGCGAGCGCCCGCTTGGCCTGCTCGACGTGGCCGGGCTCGTGCTCGGCGAGCCAGTCGACCAGCTCGTGCATCGAGTCCCAGAGGCTGTACACGTCGATGCCGTAGAAGCCGACGCGCTGCGCCTCGGGCAGCCCGGCGTTGCGGTCGCGCAGCCAGCGGCAGAAGTCGACGACGTCGTCGTTGGCCCACATCCACGTCGGCCAGCGGGCGAAGGCGTCGAGCGCGTCGCGCGGGTCCTCGTGGGCGCCCGGCCGCAGCCGCACGCTGCGGTCGACGCGGTAGCAGTCGGGCCAGTCGCCCTCGACGGCCACCAGGTCGAACCCCCGCTCCTCGACCAGCCGCCGGGTCAGCGCCGCCCGCCAGGCGTAGTACTCGTGCGTGCCGTGGCTGGCCTCGCCGACGGCCACGACCCGGGCGTCCCCGATCCGCTCCAGGAGCGGGTCGAGGTCCGCCGGCGTGCGCAGCGGCCGGGCCAGGGCGCGGATCTGCTCGAGCACCGGATCAGCCACGTCCACGTCCCTCCCGCACGATCGAGGCGGCGACCTCGCGCAGGTCGCCGGTGCGCCGCCACACCGCCCGCTGGCGCACCGCGGAGGTACCCCGGGCGAGCAGCCGCTGCACCAGCTCCCGCACCTCGTCGAGCTCCCCGCGGTCGGCCAGGTCGTCGGCGAGCTCGGCCAGCAGGGCACCCACCGCCGTCCGGGCGTCGACGAGCACGCCGGCGACCGGGTCGAACAGCGACCCGGAGACGCCGTCGCGCGCCGCCCGCCAGCGTGCCGCCCGCAGCAGCTCGGTCCGGGGCTGCTCGAAGGGCTCGTCGCGCTCCGCGCGCGCGGCGAGGACGCGGACCAGGGACGCCGCGAGGGCGGCGTGCAGGACGGCGTCGTCGAGGTCGGTGCAGACGTCGGCCAGCCGGAACTCGACGGTCGGCAGGTGCGAGGAGGGCCGCAGGTCCCAGTACAGGTGCGAGGCGTCCGCGATGACCCCGGCGGCGACCAGGCCGTCGACGACCGCGCGGTACCGGTCCGCGGATCCCAGCGGCTCGGGGATGCCGGTGTGCGGCCAGCGCCCCCACCACAGCGTCCGGTAGCTCTCGTAGCCGGTGTCCGCGCCGTCGTGGAACGGCGAGCTGCCGGTGAGCGCCAGCAGCACCGGCAGGTGGACGCGGGCCCGGTCGATCACCGCGACCGCCGTGTCCAGGTCGGGCACGCCGACGTGCACGTGGCAGCCGCAGATGTCCTGGCGCCGGGCGAGGCCGGCCCAGCGCCGCACCATGGCCTCGTACCGCGGCTCGGGGGTGATGACCTGCTCGCGCCAGCCGGCCGAGGGGTGGGTCGAGGCCATCAGGAGCGCCACCCCGGCGCTCTCCGCCGCGGCGCGCGCCTCCGCCCGGGTGCCCGCCAGCGCCGTCCGGACCTCGCCGAGGGTCCGGCAGATGCCGGTGGCCGTCTCCAGCTGCGTCGTGGTGATCTCGGCGTGCACCCGCTCGCCCAGCTCGTGCCGCGCCGCGGCGGCGACCAGGTCGGGGCTGGGGGCGAGCGCGAAGGTCCCGGGGTCGACGAGGTGGAACTCCTCCTCCACCCCGACGGTGGCGCCCGTGGCACCCGGACGACCGGCGGTGGACTGCACGCGCCCTCCTGTCCCGGGCAGCTCCCTGCGCGCACCGTACGGGTCCCGGCGCGGGCACGCACCCCCGCCGGCCAGGGCGGCGGACACCACCCGGACGGGGGGCGTCCCGCCTCCCTGGGCGGCGCGTCGTCACCCCCGACCCGCAGGATGGAGGGCATCGACCTCGGGGGGAGGACGAGGAGGAACTGGGTGCAGACCGGACCACGCACGGCCGCGACCATGCTGGCGGTGGTCTACGGCGTCAGCGGGCTCCTCTGCTGGTTCAGCGCCGCGGCGCCGATGGACGACGCCACACCCGTCGGCCTGCTGTGGGCGCTCGGGGGGATCGGCCTGGCGGCCGGCGCGGCGCTGCGGTCGGCCGCCGGGCGGCTGCCCTCCTGGGTGCTGCACGCCGGCGTCGCCCTGCTCTCCGTGCTGGTCGGCGTGGTCGCCTGGCGCGCGGCGACCGCCGTGGGCGTCGTGGGCCTGGGGCCCGCGCTGATCGCGGTGAGCCTGTACGCCGCGCACTTCTTCCCGCTTCGGGTCGCCCGGGCGCACGCCGCCCTCGCCCTGGTCTCCGGCAGCGCCGGTGCGTGGGCCGCCGCGCCGTCGGACTTCGTGTCGCCGTGGATCGCCGTCGTCGTGTCGGTGGTCGTGCTGACCGAGGTGCAGGGGCGGCTGGCCCGGCAGCTGTGCCGAGCGGCGGCGACCGACCCGCTCACCGGGGTGGCCAACCGCCGCGCCTGGGAGGAGCAGGCGGCCGGGCACCTGTCACGAGCGGCGCGCACCGGCGAGCCCCTGACCTTCGCGATCCTCGACCTCGACGACTTCAAGGAGGTCAACGACCGGGACGGGCACGGCGCGGGCGACGACCTCCTCCGCGAGCTGACCGCGAGCTGGCGGCGCCGGCTGCGGCGGGCCGACGTGCTGGGCCGGTACGGCGGCGACGAGTTCGTGCTGTGCCTGCCGGCGACCGACGAGGACGCCGCCTGGCAGCTCATGGCGGCGCTGGCGGAGACCCACCCCTTCACCTGGACCGCCGGGGTCGCCGCGGCCGCGCCCGGGGACGAGCTCGCCACCGTGCTCGCCCGCGCCGACGCGCAGCTCTACCGGCGCAAGCGCAACCGGCTGGCCTGAGCCGCGGCCGGCTTCAGCCGCGGCGCCAGTCGTCGGCCGCCAGGTGCGAGCCGGCCATCGGGCCCATCTGCAGCATCCCGCCGTCCACCGCCCACGAGGCACCGGTGACGTACCCGGCGCCGGGCGAGGCGAGGAAGGCGACGACGGCGGCGACCTCGCGGGCGTCGCCCGGCCGGCGCAGCGGGACGCCGGGGCGCTCGTGGCCGGGCGCGGTCGGGTCCTCGTCCTCCTGGCCGGTCATCGGGGTGGCGATCTCCCCCGGGGCGACGGAGTTGACGGTGATCCCGTGCTCGGCCAGCTCCAGGGCGGCGACCTTGGTGAGCAGGCCCAGCCCGCCCTTGGCGGCGCAGTAGCCGGCCGCGCCGACGCGCGGCGCGTGCTCGTGGACGCTGGTGATGTTCACGATCCGCCCGCCGTTCCCGGCGGCGACCATCCGCCGCGCGGCCCGCTGCAGGCACAGGAAGGCGCCATCGAGGTCGGTGGCCAGCACCTCGCGCCAGGTGGCGAAGTCCAGGTCCAGCAGCGGCGTGGAGTGGCCGGTGCCCGCGTCGTTCACCAGGACGTCGACGCCGCCGAGGGCGTCGGCCAGCTCGTCGACGACGTCGGCCGCGGCGGGCAGCCGGGTCAGGTCGAGGTGGCGGACCTCCGCCCGCCGGCCCAGCGCCCGCACCTGCTCGGCGGTCGCCTCGCCGGCATCCCGGTCGCGGTACCAGGTGATCCCCACGTCGCAGCCCTGCTCGGCCAGGGCCAGCGCGACCGCCCGCCCGATGCCCGACTCCGACCCCGTGACCAGGGCGACCCGCCCGCTGCCTCCCGCCATGCCTGCGACGCTAACGATCCCGTGACAGCCGCGCACCGCGACGGCTGCCGTGGCGCCGCCGGGTAGAGGAGTGGCATGACCGCCACCCGGCCGCTGCTCGCCCGGCTCCTGCTCGTGCCCGCCGTCCTCCTGCTGCCCGCCACCGGGTGCGTCGTCGTCGAGACCTCGTCCCCCGGGACCGGCGCCGGGTCGGTCTCCACGCCCGCGCCCGGCGAGCCGCCGTCGGCCGAGGACGGTGACGCCGCCGAGCGGATGGCCCGCGCCGTCTTCGAGCGGGTGAACGACGAGCGGGCGGCGCGCGACCTGGCCCCGCTGGAGTGGGACGAGTCGCTGGCGGGCGTGGCCCGCGACTGGAGCGAGCAGATGGCCGGCGAGGGCCGGCTGCAGCACCAGGACGTCCGCGCCCTCCTCGACCGGGAGGAGCTGAGCGGCTTCGCCGGCATCGGGGAGAACATCTTCACCTCGTCCGGGTCGGTACCGGCCGGAGCGGCGCACGCGGGCTGGATGCGCTCGGACGACCACCGGGTCAACGTGCTCAACCCGGGCTGGAACCGCATCGGCATCGGTTTCTTCTGCGCCCCGGACGGCTCGGTGTGGGCGACCCAGGAGTTCGGCCGCACGGCGGGCGCCGACCGCCCCGAGGTCAGCCAGGAGACGCCGCCCCAGGAGCCGATCGCCCGGCCGGAGGAGGACGGGCCCGCCTGTGGTTGAGGCTCGGGAGCGCCTCCGGCGGCTCCGGCGCCGGCTGGGCGAGGGCTACCGGAGGGTGCCCGAGCCCGTCCGGCGGTTCCTCGCGTGGCTGCGCAGCCCGGAGTTCCTGACCACGAGCGCCAGCCTCGCGTTCTACGCGATGGTCTCCCTGCCGCCCATGGTGCTGCTGGGCTTCTGGGTCGCGGGCCTGGTCGTCGACGACTCCGCGCTGCAGGACCTCGGCACGCAGGTGGACGACCAGGCGCCCGACCAGCTCCCCGTCGCCGACGTGCTGCGCGCGCTGATCGACGTGGCCGCGCAGACGGGGCCGGTCGCGGCGGTCGCGGCGGTCTGGCCGGCGACCACCTACGGCGCGGCCCTGGCCCGGGCGTTCAGCGCCGTGGCGCCGGAGACCGAGCGGCGGATCCGCGGCTGGACGGGGCGGCTGCTCGCACTGGCGATCATCGCCGTCCTTCCCCTGGCGGTGTTCTCGGCACTCGCGGCGCTCTACCTCGTGCCCCGGCTGCTCGGGTCGGGGCTCGCGCTGCGGCTGGCGATGGGGCTGGGCGCGCTGCTCCTGCTCTGTCTGGGCATCGGCCTGGTCTACACGCTGTTCCGGCTCTGGGAGACGCGGGTCGGCGACGTCGTCATCGGCGCGGCGACCGCGACCGGGCTGGTGGCCGTCACCACCGGCGGGTACCTCGTCTACCTCGAGCACGCCGACTTCACCGCCCGCTACGGGCCGACGGCGCTGGCCACCGCGGTGCTGCTGGGCCTGTGGCTGCTGCTGGGGAACGCCGCGTTGATCGCCGGCTACCGCGTGCTGGCCCGCCGGGTGCACGCCCGGCGCCGGGCGACCGGGGCCGCGGGAACCGTCGTACCCCGCGCCTAGCGTCCCGGGTGACACCCGGCCCGGCGGAAGGCGGCAGCCATGACCACCGACACCCCCGTCCCCAGCGGCACCCCGGACGGCGAGCGCGCCGATCTGCTCGAGACGCTCGCCGCGCACCGCGAGTTCCTGCGCTGCACGGTGCGCGGCCTCACCGACGAGCAGGCCCGGCAGCGGACCACCGCGAGCGCGCTGACCCTCGGCGGGCTGGTCAAGCACGTGGCGGCCACCGAGGCGCGCTGGGCCCGCTTCGTCGTCGAGGGCACCGCGGCGATGGCGCCGCCGAGCGACGCCGCCGGCGCGGGTGCGTGGACCGACGGCTTCCGGTTGCTCCCGGGCGAGACGCTGGCCGGCGTGCTCGCGGAGTACGCGGAGGTCGCCCGGCGCACCGACGACCTCGTGCGCACCCTGCCCGACCTCGACGTCGCGCACCCGCTGCCGGAGGCGCCGTGGTTCCCGCCCGGCGCCACGCGCTCGGCCCGGCGGGTGTTCCTGCACATCGTCGCCGAGACCGCCCAGCACGCGGGCCACGCCGACATCCTGCGGGAGTCGCTGGACGGGCAGAAGACGATGGGGTGAGCCGCTCAGCCCCCCGGCCCGCCGACGGCGGCGACCACCTCCTCCAGCGCCGCCAGGCTGTGCCCGCTGACGAAGGCGTCGCAGAACGGCAGCGCGGCCGCCATGCCGCCGGCCAGCGGCGCGTACCCCGGGGCGGCCCGGCGCGGGTTGACCCACACGATGCGGTGGGCCAGCCGGCGCAGGCGTCGCATCGCGTCCGCCACCTCCTCGGGGTCGTCCTGCGCCCACCCGTCGGACAGCAGCAGCACGACGGCGCCCCGGGCCGGCCCGCGGCGGCCGTGGTCGGCGACGAACCGGCGGACCGCCTCGGCCAGCCGGGTGCCGCCGGCCCAGTCCGGTGCCGCCGCCGCGGCCCGGGCCAGCGCCTGGTCCGGATCGCGGACCGCGAGCTGGCGGGTGAGCCGGGTCAGCCGCGTGGAGAAGACGAACGCCTCGGCCCGCGCGCCGGCGACCGCGCCCTGCAGCAGGGTCAGGTAGACGCGGGTGTAGGGCTCCATCGAGCCCGAGACGTCGCAGAGCAGGACCAGCGGGCGGGGGACGCTCCGCCGGACGACGTGCACCAGTCGGGCCGGGTCACCCCCGGTGCGCTGCGCGGCGCGGACGGTGCGGCGGAGGTCCAGGGTGTCCCCCGCCCGCCGCGAGGGCCGCCGGCGCCGGCTGCGGCGCGGCGGTGTGCCCAGCACCAGGCGGCGCACCAGCCGGCGCACCTCGTCGACCTCCCTGGCGTCGAGGTCGGCGAACGAGGTGTGCCGCAGCCGCTCCTCGGCGGAGGCGGCGGCGAGGAGCACCTCCCGCTCGGCCTCCGCGCCGTCGTCCCCGCCGGTGCCCGTGGCCGCGCTCCCGGTGCCGCCGGGCTCGGCCGGGCGGTCGTCCGGCGGGCTGGGCCGGGTGCGCGGCTCGCTGCCGACCGCCGGCGGGGCGGTGGGGTCGCCCCGGCTGTCGGCGGGGTCGAGCCGGCCGTCGAAGAGGGCGGAGAACACCGCGTCGAACACCGGCAGCTGCGCGCGGTCGGTGACGAGCGCGACCCGGCAGGTCCAGTACAGCGCGGCGCGGTCCACCGGCGGCACCAGCTGCAGGGCCCGGGCCAGCCCCGCCGCGCGGTCGGGCGGCGCCGGCAGCCCGGCGCGGTGCAGGGCCGTGGTCAGGCCCACCGCCAGCGGGCCCGCGCCGACCGGCGGCAGGTCACCCACCGGCCAGCCAGGCCGCCCCGCGGGCGTGCACGAGTTCCCGGTCGTCCCGGTTCTTGAGCACCGCTCCCCACGTCCGCTCGACGGCGGCGGCGTCGAGCCGGGAGAGGCCCAGCAGGCCGAGCGCAGCCACCCAGTCGATCACCTCGGCGATCCCCGGCGGCTTGACCATGTCCAGCGAGCGCAGCCGGGCCACCGCCGCGGCCGCGGACTCGGCCAGCGGCAGGTCGCTGCCCGGTACCCGCCGGCGCACGATCTCGGCGACCCGCTCCGGCGGCGGGTAGTCGATCCAGTGGTACAGGCACCGGCGGGTCAGGGCGTCGTGCAGGTCGCGGGTCCGGTTGGAGGTGAGGACGGCGACCGGCGGGTGCGCGGCGCGGATGGTACCGAGCTCCGGCACGGTCACCGCCGCCTCGGCGAGCACCTCGAAGGTGAACGCCTCGAACTCCGCGTCGGCACGGTCGATCTCGTCGAGCAGCAGCACCGCCGGCCGGGGGCCCGGGTGCTCGACGGCCTGCAGCAGCGGGCGGCGCAGCAGGTAACCGGCGCCGAAGAGGTCGTCCTCGGCCAGCGGGGCTCCGGCGGCCTCGGCCAGGCGGATGCCGAGCAGCTGGCGGGGGTGGTTCCACTCGTACAGCGCCTCCGCCGCGTCGATCCCCTCGAAGCACTGCAGCCGGTGCAGCGGGGTGTCGAGCACCCGGGCCAGCGCCTTGGCCGCCTCGGTCTTGCCCACCCCCGGTTCGCCCTCCAGCAGCAGCGGCTGGGGCAGCCGCACGGCCAGGAACATCGCCGTCGCCAGGCCCTGGTCGGCCAGGTACCCCACGTCGTCGAGCGCCCGGGTGAGCGCGGCGACGTCGGGCACCCGGGCCGCCACGTCCGACCCGGCGCCGGCCCGGGCCGGGCCGCTCACCGGCGGGTCCTAGGAGGCGGCCGCATACCGGGCCGGGTCCTCGAGGAAGCGGGTGCGGCACCCCGGGCAGCAGAACCACGTCGTCACCCCGTCCACCTCGGCGCGCGGCGTCGCGTCGACGGCGGCCACGGTCATCCCGCACACCGGGTCGACGGCCCGGGCCGGGCCGGTGCCGGCGGGCGGCGCCGGGCGGGCCCGGCAGGGCTGTGCACCCGTGCGCGGAGCTCGTCGGGGACGTCGAGCGCGGCCAGCACCGCCGCGCCGCGGATGCGGCTGGCGATCAGCCCCACGTAGGGCACCCCCAGCCGCAGCGCAGCGGTGAGCGCCGGCTCCTCCCCGCGCCCGTGCGAGGCCACCACCAGCGCCGCGTCCCCGGCGGCCGGCTCCGCACGCTCGCCGGGCACGGCGACGGCGTCGAAGCCGAGCGGGCCACCGAGGGCGGCGAGCGCCTGCGCGATCGGGCTGTCGCCGACGACCAGCAGCCGCGGTGCCGGCACGCGGGGCTCCAGGAAGATCTCCACCGACCCGCCGGAGAGGCAGGGGTTGGCGACGGTCACCGCCCCCTCCTCCGTCGACCGCGGCAGCTGCTCGCCGGGCACGATCCGCAGCAGCACCGGCTCGTTGGTGGCCAGCGTCATCAGCCCGTACTCGCGCACCGAGCTCTCCGCGCACGTGCCGCCGACGAAGCCGTCGATCCGCCCGTCGGCGCGCACGAGAGCGGTGTCGCCGGCGTGCGCGCTCGCCGGCTTCTGCGCGCGGACGACGGTCGCCTGGACGAACGGCTCCCGCGAGCGGGACAGCTCGGCGGCGAGGTCAGCCACGATCATCGGTCACCTCTCGGGCAGGGACGCGCCGCCGGCGTGCGAGCGGCGGGGCCTCGGGTCCTTCCTCAGATGGGCGGGGTGGGCCGGCCCTGCATGGCCTCCCACACCCGGGCGGGCGTGCAGGGCATGTCCATGTGCCGGATGCCGAACGGGGCCAGCGCGTCGACCACCGCGTTGACCACCGCGGGCGGGGAGCCGACGGTCGCGGACTCGCCGATCCCCTTGGCCCCGATCGGGTGGTGCGGCGACGGGGTGACCGTGTAGCCGGTCTCCCAGTCCGGCACCTCCATCGCCGTGGGGATCAGGTAGTCCATGAAGGAGCCGCCCAGGCAGTTGCCCTGCTCGTCGAAGCCGATGAACTCCATGAGCGCCATGCCGACGCCGTCGGCCAGCCCGCCGTGGATCTGCCCCTCCACGATCATCGGGTTGATCCGCGTGCCGCAGTCGTCGACCGCCACGAACCGGCGCACGTGCACCTTGCCGGTGCCCGGGTCGACGTCCACGACGCAGATGTAGGCGCCGAACGGGAAGGTGAGGTTGGGCGGGTCGTAGGTGACCTCGGCGTCGAGGTTGCCGTCGACGCCCTCGGGCAGCTCCACGGTGCCGTGCGCGCCCAGGGCGATCTCGGCCATCGTCTTCCCGGCGGACGGGTCACCCTTCACCGACCAGCGGCCCTTCTCCCACTCGAGGTCCTCCGGCCGGGTCTCGAGCATCGCCGCCGCGATCAGCCGGGCCTTGTCCTTCACCTTGCGCGCGGCCAGGGCCACGGCTCCCCCGCTCACCGGCGTCGAGCGGCTGCCGTAGGTGCCCAGGCCGAACGGCGTCTGGTCGGTGTCACCGTGCACGACGTCGACGTCCTCGGGCGGGATGCCGAGCTCCTCGGCGAGGATCTGCGCGAACGTCGTCTCGTGGCCCTGCCCCTGGGTCTGCACCGAGAGCCGGACGACGGCCTTCCCGGTGGGGTGCACGCGCACCTCGGCGCCGTCGGCCATGCCCAGGCCCACGATGTCCATGTGCTTGCGCGGCCCGGCGCCCACGGTCTCGGTGAAGAAGGAGACGCCGATGCCCATGAGCTCGCCGCGCCCCCGCTTCTCGGCCTGCTCGCGGCGCAGCTCGTCGTAGCCGATCTGCTCCATCGCCATCCGCAGCGCGGGCTCGTAGTCGCCCGAGTCGTACTCCCAGCCCGTCTTGTTCTTGTACGGGAACTGCTCGGGCTTGATGAAGTTCCGCAGCCGCAGCTCGGCCGGGTCCATGCCGAGCTCGGCGGCCAGGACGTCGACCATCCGCTCGACCAGGTACACCGCCTCGGTCACCCGGAACGAGCAGGCGTAGGCGACGCCGCCGGGGGCCTTGTTCGTGTAGACGCCGGTGACCGAGCAGTGCGCGGCCTGGAGGTCGTAGCTGCCGGTGAAGATGGAGAAGAAGCCGGCCGGGTACTTGGTCGGCTGCGCGGTCGCGTTGAACGCCCCGTGGTCGGCGAGCACCTTCGTGCGGACGGCGAGGATCTTGCCCTCGCGGGTCGCCGCCACCTCGCCGCGCATGATGTAGTCCCGCGCGAACGAGGTGCTCATCAGGTTCTCCGAGCGGTCCTCGACCCACTTCACCGGCTTGCCGGTCACGATCGAGCCGACCACGGCCAGGATGTAGCCGGGGTAGATGCCGACCTTGTTGCCGAAGCCCCCACCGATGTCCGGCGAGACCACCCGGATCTTGTGCTCCGGGATGCCGGCCACCATCGCGAACAGCGTGCGGTGCGCGTGCGGGGCCTGCGAGGTCTCGTACAGGGTGAGCCGGCCCTCGACCGGCTCGTAGTCGGCGATCGCGCCGCAGGTCTCCATGGGCGCCGGGTGCACCCGCGGGTAGACCACCTCCTCGCTGACGACGACGTCGGCGCGGGCGAACACCACCTCGGTCTCCGCGGCGTCGCCGGCCTCCCAGTCGAAGATGTGGTTGTCGGTGCGGCCCTCGAGGTCGTCGCGGATGACCGGGGCGTCGGCGTCCAGCGCCCGGCGGACGTCGACCACCGGCGGCAGGTCCTCGTACTCGACGTCGATGAGCTCGAGCGCGTCGCGGGCCGAGTACCGGTCCTCGGCGACCACGAAGGCGACCTCCTGGCCCTGGAAGCGCACCTTGTCGGTGGCCAGCACGGCCTGGACGTCGGCCGACAGGGTGGGCGCCCAGGCGAGGTTCAGCCCCTCGAGGTCCTTGCCGGTGACCACCGCGTGCACCTTGGGGTGGGCCAGCGCCTCGGTGGTGTCGATCGAGACGATCCGCGCGTGGGCCATCGGCGAGCGCAGGATCGCGCCGTGCAGCATGCCGGGCAGGACGATGTCGTCGAGGTAGCGGCCCTTGCCGCGGACGAACCGCGGGTCCTCCTTGCGCTGCACCCGCCCGTAGCCGATCGGCCGGTCGGGGGCGTCCATCGCGGGGTTGGCCTCGCGCTCCTGCGGCATCGGGGAGCGCTCCTGGACGGCGGTCATGCCGTCACCTCCTGGTCGGTGGCGGCGGCCGCGGGGTGCTCGGCGGCCCACCGGACCGAGCGGACGATGGTGGCGTAGCCGGTGCAGCGGCAGATCTGCCCGGAGATCGCCTCGCGGATGGTGGCCTCGTCGGGGTCGGGATCCCGGTCGAGCAGCGCCCGGGCGGTGAGCATCATCCCGGGGGTGCAGAACCCGCACTGCAACCCGTGCTCGGCCATGAAGCCCTGCTGCACCGGGTCGAGCCCGGCGCCGCCGGCCAGCCCCTCGACGGTCCGCACCTCGTGCCCCGAGGTCATCGCCGCCAGCTGGGTGCAGGACTTCACCGGCAGGCCGTCGACGAGGACGACGCAGGTGCCGCAGTTGCTCGTGTCGCACCCCCAGTGGGTGCCGGTCAGCCCCAGCGTCTCGCGCAGGAAGTGGACGAGCAGCTGGCGCGGTTCGACGTCGCGGGTGACCTCGGCCCCGTTGACGGTCATCGTGACCTGCATCGGTCAGCCTCCCTGGACGGCGGTGAGGGCACCGGCGCGCGCGGCGGCGGTGCGGAGGACCCGGCGGGTGAGTTCGTCGGCGAGGTGCCGCTTGTAGTCGACCGGCCCGCGGCCGTCCTCGACGGGCGCGCTGGCCGCGGCGGCCAGTCGTGCCGCCTCGGCGAAGAGCGCCTCGTCCGGACGCTGCCCCACCAGGACGGCGGCGGCCTCGACGGCCAGCCCCTCGAGCCCGAGGGCGGTCAGGCCGACGGCGGCCTCGGTGATCGCCCCGCCGTCGTCGAGCACCAGCGCGGCGCCGGCGGCGGCGACCGCCCAGTCCCCCACCCGGCGCTCCACCTTCTCGTAGGCGCTGCCCTGGCCGGCGCGGACCGGGAACCGCACCTCGGTGACGATCTCGTCCTGCGCGCAGGCCGTCTCGTAGGGCCCGCGGTGGAACTCCGGCATCGCGACGACCCGCTCGCCGTCCCGCCCGGCGATGACCACCTCGGCGCGCAGCACGTCGCAGACGGTGGTGAGGTCCTCGGCCGGGTCGGCCTGGGCCAGCGAGCCCCCGATCGTGCCGCGGTTGCGCACCACCGGGTCGGCGATCACCCGCTCGGCGTCGTGCACGATCGGGAACAGCCGTCCCACGACCTCGGAGCCCAGCAGCTCGGCGTGGCGGGTGAGCGCGCCGACGCGGAGGCGTCCGGGCTCCTCGGTGATGTGCCGCAGCTCGGCGACGTCGTTGATGTCGACCACCCAGTCGGGGCGGGCCAGCCGCAGCTTCATCATCGGGAGCAGGCTGTGGCCGCCGGCGACGAGCCGGGCCTCCTCCCCGTGACGCTCGAGCAGCTCGAGCGCCTCGGCGACGCTGGTCGCCCGCGCGTAGTCGAACGGAGCCGGGACCTGCACGGGGCCACCCCCTTCCCGAGGGCCCCGATGCCGGGGCCTGGTGCCGAGGGACCTTGTCGGTGATCCAGGTCACTGTCAACATCGAGATAACCGATCGCTTACGAGGGTCGCCCGATGACGTTCACGCAGTTGCGGGCCTTCGCCCTGGTGGCCGAGCTGGGGTCGCTGCGGGCCGCCGCCGCGGCGCTCGGCGTGAGCGAACCGGCGGTCTCGGCGGCGGTGTCCGCGCTGCGGAGCGACCTCGGCGACCCGCTGTTCCGCAGGACCGGCACCGGGATCGCCCTGACCCCGGGCGGGCGCGCGCTGGCGGTCCGCGCCCGCGAGCTGGTGCGGCTGGCCGAGCGGACCCGGCGGGAGGTGGCGACGGCGACCTCGACCGACCGCCTCCGCGTGCTGGCGACGCCCTCGTGCGCCGAGCACGTCGCCGGCGCCGTGCTGGACGCCTTCACCCGCCGGGTCGCGGGCGCGGGGATCGAGCTCACCACCGGGTCGACCGACTGCGCCGCGACCGCCCTGGCCGACGGTGACGCCGACGTCGTCCTGGGCGTGCGGCCCGCCCCCGCACCGGGGCAGGTGCTCGAGCCGGTGCCGTTCCTGCGGTACCGGCGGGTCGTCGTCGCCGCGCCGGGGCACCCGCTCGCCCCCCGCACCCGGCTCCGGGTCGAGGAGCTGGCCGCGGCCCGGTGGCTGACCGGGCCGGCCGGGCTGGAGCCGGGCAGCGAGGAGGAGCGGTGGGCCGCCGCCGGGGGGTCCCCGCCCGACGTCGAGCGGTGCGAGAGCGAGGCCGCCGCGCTGGCGGCGGTGCTGCGCGGGCGGGGCGTGCTGCTGGCCCTGGCCCACGCCGTCCGCGAGCGGGTCGCCCGGGGGGCCCTGGTCCGGCTGCCGGTCGAGGGCACCCCGGTGAGCGGGCTGTGGTGGGCGACCGTGCCGGGCGAGGGCCGCGCCGTCGCCGCCGCCCGGGCGCTGCAACGCTTCCTCACGACGCCGGACGCGACCAGCGCGCTGCTGGCCCGGCCCGAGCGCCGCGACCGACCCCGGCCGACCGTGCGTGTGGAGCTGTGGAGCTAGGCCGACGGGCCGGTCGACCGGTGCCGGCCCGGTCCGCCGTCGCCCAGCACGACCTGCCCCTCGGTCATCTCCGGGTCGCCGCGGCGCTGCTCGACGGGGGCCTGGCCGGTGGTGTTCCCCGCCCCGCGGTCGTGCCCCTCCTGGACGGCGCTGCCGTGTTCGGCGACCCGGATCGCCTCGGCGACGTCGTCCCCGCTGCGGGCGTGGTCGGGCGCGGTGCCGCCCGTGGCCGGCTCTGCTGGATCGGTCATGGCAACCTCCGCGCGACGTCGGGCGTGTGCGGGCAGTGTCGCGGCGGAGCCCGGGACCGGCAAGGTGCCGTCAGCCCCCGCCGAGCTCCCGGAGCCGGGCGAGGGCGCGGTCACGGGACTCGGCCGCCTCGGTGGCGTCCCGCTCCGCCGCGGCCCGGCGGCGCTCCTCCCGCCGCAGCGCCGCCGCCGCGTCGCCCGCCTGCCGCTCGGCCTCGGCCAGCTCGTCGGCCAGCTCCTCCACGCGGGCCCGCAGCTCCTGCTCGCGGCTGGCCAGCTCCCGGGTGGCGCGGCGGTGCTCCTCCAGCACCTCGTCGGCGGCCCGGGCGGCCGCCTCCGCCCGGTCGGCCGCCTCCCGGGCCGCGGCCAGCTCCCGCTGCCGCTTCTCCTCGGCGGCCCGGCGGCGCTCCTCCTGCTCGCGCACCCGCCGGTCGGCTGCCGGCTCCCCCGCCCGCTTCCCGGTCGTGGCGGCCTCGGCCGGGCGGGCGGCGGGGCGCTCGGTGCGCTGCGGGCGGGGCGGGTGCACCAGCCGGAGGTCGGGCCTGGCGCCCGTCGTCCCCAGCCCGCTGTACGACATCGGCGAGGTGAGCCGGCCGGTGAGCAGCGCCCGGCCGGCGTCCGGGTCGGACATCGCCGCCCGCAGCGTCTCCTCGACCTGCGTCGCCACCGAGGTGCTGACCGGGTGGCCGGCGGCGTGCGCCAGCGCCCGTGCCTGACGGGTCAGGGCCGTCAGCAGCCGGCGCCGCTGCACGTCGAGCGCCCGGAGCTGGTCGCCCGCCAGGCCCTCCTGCGCTTCCCGGAGCAGGTCGCCCAGCTCGACGAGGCCCTCGATCTCGGCGCGCTGCTCGCGGACGAGCAGGTTGCAGGCCCAGGCGGCGGCCGAGGCCTTGGGCAGCGCGCCGATCTCCTTGGCAAGGGCCTTGTCGCCTGCGGCCTTCGCCTCGTCCTGGCGCTGCGTGCGCAGGGCGACGAACTCCTCGGGCGGGACGGCGTACAGCTCGTCGGCCACCTCGTCGAGATCCACGGCCCTCCCCGTGCTGCGAACTCGTGGTGGTCAGGCGCTGACCACCACGAGTTCGTAGCACTCGCGGCGGGCGGCGTCAGCAGCAGGCGGCGGCCGGCTGGGCCTCCGTCCGGCAGCAGCTGCCGTCGCCGGCGACGTCGGCGAGCTCGGGCTCGGTGCGGCCCTCCAGGTCCGGGCGCGCGTCGGCCGTGACGGTGTAGACCTCCCACGGTTCCCCGCCCGGGCCGGTCACCCACACCTTGTCCTGGACGGCGTAGCAGCAGGTGGTGCCGTCCTCGACCCGCGTCGCCAGCCCGGCGTCGGCCAGCCGGCCGGTCGCGGCGCCGACCTCCTCCGGGGAGGCGACCTCGACGCCGAGGTGGTCCATGCGGGTGGGTTCCCCCGCCCGGCCCTCGAGCAGCACCAGCTTCAGCGGCGGCTCGACGACGGCGAAGTTGGCGTAGCCGGGCCGCCGCTTGGCCGGGACGGTGTCGAACAGCCGCGAGTAGAAGTCGACGGCGGCGTCGAGGTCGGCGACGCGGAGGGCGAGCTGGACACGGGACACGGGAACCTCCTGGGACGTAGGACATAGACGGACGTCGATGTCTGAACGCAGAATGAACACCTTGTATCGATGCTTGTCAATACGATGTCCATCGTTACGATGGCCGTCGACACCTCACGAAGGAGCACCGATGAGCGATCCGGCCCTGGCCTGCTGCACCCCGTTGTCCGGCACGGCGATGTCCGCCGAGCAGGCCGAGCAGGTCGCCCCCCTCCTCAAGGCGCTGGCCGACCCGGTCCGCCTGCGGCTGATGAGCCTCATCGCCTCCAGCGCCAGCGGTGACGCCTGCGTCTGCGACCTGAACGACGCCTTCGACCTCACCCAGGCCACGATCAGCCACCACCTGAAGGTGCTGCACTCGGCCGGGCTGCTCGACCGGGAGAAGCGCGGGGTGTGGGTGTACTACGCCGTCCGCCCCACCGCGCTGCGCGCCGTCGCCGGCCTCTTCGAGACGGCGGTGCCCGCGTGAGCCGGCTCGCGAGCCCACCCACGAGCAGAGCAGCGCTGCGAACGCGGCCGACGGGCGCCGGCGAGGAGGACTCGTGAGCGACGCCGTCCGGGAGACCGCCCGCCCCGATGCCCCGGCCGACGCGCCCGTCCTGCAGAAGCTGTCCACCCTCGACCGGTTCCTGCCGGTGTGGATCATCGCCGCGATGGCGCTCGGGCTCGCGCTGGGCCGCTGGGTGCCGGGCCTGGACGACGCGCTGAGCGCGGTCGAGGTGGGCGACGTCAGCCTGCCGATCGCGATCGGCCTGCTCCTGATGATGTACCCGGTGCTGGCCAAGGTCCGGTACTCCGAGCTGGACCGGGTCACCGGCGACCGGAAGCTCCTCGCCGCCTCCCTGGTGCTCAACTGGCTGCTCGGCCCGGCGCTGATGTTCGCCCTGGCGTGGCTGCTGCTCCCGGACCTGCCCGAGTACCGGACCGGGCTGATCATCGTGGGCCTGGCCCGCTGCATCGCGATGGTGCTGATCTGGAACGACCTGTCCTGCGGCGACCGGGAGGCAGGCGCCGTCCTGGTGGCGATCAACTCGGTGTTCCAGATCCTCGCCTTCGCCCTCCTGGGCTGGTTCTACCTGCAGGTGCTGCCCGGCTGGCTGGGGCTGGCCACCACATCCGCGGAGTTCAGCTTCTGGGCGATCGTGCTCTCGGTGCTGGTGTTCCTCGGCATCCCGCTGCTGGCCGGCTTCCTCACCCGCACGATCGGCGAGCGCCGCAGGGGCCGCGCCTGGTACGAGGGCAGGTTCCTGCCGCGCATCGGCCCGGTCGCCCTCTACGGCCTGCTGTTCACGATCGTGATGCTGTTCGCGCTGCAGGGCGATGCGATCACCTCCCGGCCCTGGGACGTCGCCCGCATCGCCCTGCCGCTGCTCGCCTACTTCGTCCTCATGTTCGGCGGTTCGTTCCTGCTGGGCATGCGGCTGCGCCTCGGCTACGCGAAGACGGCGACGCTCGCGTTCACCGCGGCCGGCAACAACTTCGAGCTCGCCATCGCCGTCGCCATCGGCACGTTCGGCGTCACCAGCGGGCAGGCGCTCGCCGGCGTCGTCGGACCGCTCATCGAGGTACCGGTCCTGGTCGCGCTCGTCTACGTCTCGCTGTGGGCCGCTCGCCGCTGGTTCCCCGGCGACCCGACCGTCCCCACGACCGCCAGGAGCACCCGATGACGCCGACCGGCTCCCCCGCCGGGGTCCCCGGGCTGCTGGACCCGGACGTGCTGCTGCGACGCCACGTCGAGGACCTCGCCGCCCGCTTCGCCGGGATGGTGAGCCCGGAGACCGTCGAGCGGATGGTCTTCGAGTCCTACGCCGCCCTCGGGCGCACCGCCCGGGTCACGGCCCACCTGCCGGTGCTCACCTGCCGGTTCGCCACCGAGCGGCTGACCGCGCTCGCCCAGGCCAAGGGGGTGCTGGCCAAGGACGGACCCGAGGTGCTCTTCGTCTGCGTCCACAATGCCGGCCGGTCCCAGATGGCCGCCGCGATGGTCGACCACCTCTCGGAGGGGCGGGTGCACGTCCGCTCCGCCGGCTCCATGCCCGCCGACACGGTCGACCCCGTCGTCCTCGAGGTGCTCACCGCGCGCGGCATGACGGTGACCGACGCCTTCCCCAAGCCGTTGACCGACGACGTCGTCCGGGCCGCCGACGTGGTGGTCACCATGGGCTGCGGCGACGCCTGCCCCGTCTACCCGGGCAAGCGCTACCTGGACTGGGACGTCGCCGACCCGGCAGGCCGGGACCGGGCCGCGGTGGAGTCCATCGCCGCAGACATCGAGACACGTGTGCGGCGGCTGCTCGCCGAGCTCGGGGCATGACCCGTCGCCTGCTGGTCATCGGTGGCAGCGACGCCGGCATCTCCGCCGCCCTCCGCGCCCGGGAGCTCGACCCGTCGGCGCAGGTCACCGTCGTGGTGGCCGACGCCTACGCCAACTTCTCCATCTGCGGGATCCCCTACCACGTCTCCGGGGACGTGCCGCGCTGGCAGTCCCTCGCGCACCGCACGGCCGCCGACCTCGAGGCGGCGGGACTGACCGTCCGGCCGAGCACACGGGCCACCGCCATCGACGTGCCCGGGCGGTGCGTCGCCGTGACCGGGCCCGACGGCGGAACGGAGCTGCTGCCCTACGACGAGCTGGTCGTGGGGACCGGCGCCCGCCCGGCCCTCCCGGCGATCACGGGCCTCGCCGACCTGGGACCGGCCGACGGCGTGCACCTGCTGCACACGATCGACGACACCCATGCCCTCGTGGCCGGCCTCCAGGAACGCCGGGTCCGCTCGGCGCTGGTCGTGGGCGCCGGCTACATCGGCGTGGAGATGGCCGAGGCGTTGGTCGCCCGCGGCATCGCCACCACCGTGGCGCAGCGTCCCGCCGAGGTGCTCACCACCGTGGACCCCGGGCTGGGTGCCCTCGTCCGCGCCGAGATGGCGGCGCACGGCGTGGAGGTGCTCACCGGCACCGGCGTCACCGGCCTCACCCGCACCGCCGACGGACGCATCGCCGCGACGGCCGGCGGCGGCGGGCTCGACCGCTCCTTCGACCTCGTGCTCGTCGCTTCCGGCGTGCGTCCCGACGTGGACCTCCTCGTGGACGCCGGCGCCCGGACCGGAGCCGGGGGCGCGGTGGTCGTCGACGAGACGATGGCCACCGGCCTGCCGCACGTCCGGGCGGCCGGGGACTGCGTGGTCACCCACCACCGCCTGCTCGGCACCACCTACCTGCCGCTGGGCACCACCGCCCACAAGCAGGGCCGTGTCGCCGGCGCCAACGCCGTCGGCGGGGACGCGCGCTTCGCCGGCAGCGTCGGCACCCAGGTCGTGAAGGTCTTCGGCCTGGTGGCCGCCCGCACCGGGCTGCTCGCGCACGAGGCGGTCGCCGCCGGCTTCCGCCCGGTCACCACCGAGACGCTCGTGGACGACCACAAGGCGTACTACCCGGGCGCTCGGCCGATCACGATCCGCATCACCGCGGACGCCGGCACGGGGCGGCTGCTCGGCGCCCAGCTCGTCGGCCGGCTGGGCAGCGAGGTGGCCAAGCGCGCCGACGTCTACGCCACCGCGCTGTTCCACGGCATGACCGTCGAGGGCATGGCCGACCTCGACCTGACCTACACCCCGCCGCTGGGCTCGCCCTGGGACGCCGTGCAGATGGCAGCCCAGGCGTGGACCCGCGAGCACCGCCCTGCACCCACCACCCGATCCACCCCGGCCGACCCGGCCGCACGTCCGAGGAGAACCCCGTGAGCCACCGCCCCAGCGTCCTGTTCGTCTGCGTGCACAACGCCGGCCGTTCGCAGATGGCCGCCGGCTGGCTGCGCCACCTCGGCGGCGACGCCGTCGAGGTCCGCTCGGCCGGCTCGCTGCCCGGCGAGCAGGTCAACCCCGCCGCGGTCCAGGCGATGGCCGAGGTCGGCATCGACATCTCCGACCAGCGCCCCAAGGTGCTCACCACCGACGCCGTCGAGGCCTCCGACGTGGTGATCACCATGGGCTGCGGCGACGCGTGCCCGGTCTTCCCCGGCAAGCGCTACCTGGACTGGCCGCTGGATGACCCGGCCGGCCAGGGCGTCGAGGCGGTGCGGCCGATCCGCGACGAGATCGAGCGGCGCATCCGCGGGCTGCTCGCCGAGCTCGGGGCCGGCTCCGCCGCCTGAGCACCGGCCGGCCGGGTCCGGCCGTCAGGCGTTGGCGACCATCGTCGTCGGGTGCTCGTTGAGCTTCCGGGCGCCGTCCTGCTCGACCACGATGACGTCCTCGACCCGGACGCCCACCCGACCGGGCCAGAAGACCGACGGCTCGATCGTGAAGGTCATCCCGGCCTCCAGAGGGGTGTCGTCCTCCTCGGAGATGTAGGGCTTCTCGTGGACGTCCAGGCCGATGCAGTGGCCGGTGCGGTGGCGGAACCACTCCCCGTACCCGCCGTCGACGATGACCTGCCGGGTGGCCTCGTGCACCTCGGCGGCGGTCGCACCGGGGCGGGACGCGTCGATCCCGGCCTGCTGCGAGGCCATCACCAGCTCGTGGACGCGGAGGTACTCCTCCCCCGGCTCCCCGACGTGGACGGTGCGCCCGAAGTCGGAGCAGTAGCCCTGCACGACCGAGCCGAAGTCGAACGAGACACCCATGCCCTCCCGCAGCGGCTGGGTGGAGATGCGCACCGTCGCGTCGCGGTCGTCCAGCGGCCCCATCGACCACACCGCCGTGTCGAAGGACTCGGCCCGGGAGCCGGCGACCTTCATCTGGTAGGCCACCTCGGTCGCGATCTCGAGCTCGGTCACGCCCGGCCGGACCTTCGGCTCGACGCCGGCCATGACCTGGTCCACGATGGCGCACGCGCGGGTCATGAGCTCGAGCTCCTCGGCCGACTTGATGCGGCGCAGGCCGTTGCTCAGCGGCTCGACGTCGACCACCTCGGAGTCCGGGAACACCGCGCCGAGGTTGAGCACCGTCTCCGCCCAGGTCCGCTTGCCGACGGCGACGCGCCCGACGCGGCCGAACTGGCCCGCCGCCTTGCGGAACAGCGTGTCGGCGTCATCGGACTCGGCCACCGTGACGACCTCACCGGGGACGCCGTTCGGCAGGTCGAACTCCCGGATCATCCGCGGCAGGACGAAGACCGGCTCCCGGCCCGGGGCGAAGAAGGCGCCGGCGACCCAGTGGTGCGTGTAGGCGACCTCCCCGAAGGTCGGCACGCGACGCTCCATGCCGGTGAAGTACTCCAGGTCCGCCGACGGCGGCAGGAACACCAGGTCGACGCCTGCTTCCTCCATCCGGGCGGACAGCCGGCGGCGGCGCTCGTCGTGCTGGATCACGGATCTCCTCCTGCATCAGGGACCGGGGACCGGCGGGTCGCGCCGGCGGTGGCGCCAGCCAAGCGCACCGCCGATGTGTTCGTCAAGCGATCGTGTTGGTCGCAGAGCGAACACTCGCCGGTGGTGCCGGCCGGCCCGGTCCGGTCAGCGCCGGGCAGGTCGACGGCGCGGCGGGCGCGCTCCAGCGCCATGAGGGCGGCGTCGCGCCGGGCGACGTTCTCCTCCCACCGCTCGGGTGGCAGGAACCCGTGGAGCTCGTCCGCGACGCGGTGCACCAGCTCGGGTTCCCAGCGGTCACGCTGCCCCCGCTCGGCGCCCATGCGGGCGTACGCCTCGCCCATGCGTTCCGCGTGCGCCTCGATCCCCCCGCGGGTGTTGAGCTCCGCGGTCGCGAAGGGGCCGATGACCGACCA
This sequence comes from Blastococcus sp. MG754426, assembly GCF_021699055.1. Taxonomy (GTDB): domain Bacteria; phylum Actinomycetota; class Actinomycetes; order Mycobacteriales; family Geodermatophilaceae; genus Blastococcus. The sequence goes on from NZ_SSXC01000031.1 coordinate 39,583, forward strand.
GCGGCGTCCCAGACCGTCGCGGACCACGCGGTCGACGTCGGCCACCGAGACCACGCCGTCGCGCACCAGGGCGTAGGCCTCCCGCAGCAGCGCCCCCTGCAGGCGGTTGAAGACGAAGCCCTCCACCTCGACGGCAACGTGGACCGGGGTCATCCCGAGCTCCTCGAGCAGCCGCCTCGTGCGGGCGACGGTGCCGGCGGAGGTGAAGGGCGCGGGCACGACCTCGGCCACGGGGAGGAGGTAGGGCGGGTTCCCCGGGTGGACGACCAGGCAGCGCCCCCGCCCCGGCAGCCCGCCGGCGATGGTCGAGCAGGTCAACGCGGAGGACGAGCTCGCCAGCACGACCTCCTCCTCCGCCAGCTCGTCCAGCTGCGCGAACAGCTGCTGCTTGAGCCCGAGCTGCTCCGGCGCGCACTCCTGCACGTGCACGGCGCCGCCGAGCGCGTCCGCGAGGGTGGGTGCGGTCCGCACCCGCCCGGCGACGGTCGCCACCGGCTCCCCCAGCAGCCCGTGCGCGGTCAGGGCCTCCAGCCGGGTCCGCACCTCGCCGGGGACCGCCGCCAGCCGCGCCGGATCGGGGTCGTGCAGCACCACCGGCCGGCCGGCGCGGGCGACCACGACCGCCCACGCGACGCCGATGCTGCCCGCACCGACGACCGCCACGGGCCCGTCGGTCAGCACGCGGCCGGCTCTGCCTGCTCCGCGCGGTCGATGACGGCCTCGGCCTGGCCGATGAGCTCGCAGACCTGCGCGAGCCGTTCCCGCCCCTCCTCGCCCAGCTGCGGGAAGGTGGTCAGCGGCGGGCGCACGTCGCCGACCGGGTGCCCGACGGCGGCGGCCAGCGCCTTGGAGTAGCACTGGTGACCGTAGGTGGGGTGACCGGCGGCGATGACGTGGTCGATGCGGTCCAGCAGCCGCTGCACCTGGCGCGCCTCGGCGATGCGGCCGGCCTCCAGCAGGTCGAAGAGGCGGGCCGAGGCGCGCGGCACGTAGTTGCCGTAGGGGTTGACGTAGCCGATCGCGCCCAGCAGGTAGGAGTCGACGAGGCGCTCGCCGGCGAAGACGTGGACCGTCCCCTCGGTCTCGTCGATCACGTCGCGGACCCGGCCCAGCTGCTGGCTGGACTCCTTGATGTAGCGGACGTTCTCGAACGCCCGCGCCAGCCGGGCCACGAGGGCGGCCGACATGTCCACGTTGGAGGTGACCGGGTTGTTGTAGAGCATGATCGGCACGCCGACGGCCTCGCTGATGGCGCCGTAGTACCGGAAGATCTCGTCGTCGGTGGGCGTGTAGTAGTACGGCGGCAGGATCATCAGCCCGTCCGCGCCCAGCTTCTCGGCCCGCCGGCTGTGGCGGACCGCCCACGGGGTGTGCGCGTTCATGGTCCCGGCGATGACCGGGACGCGGCCCGCGACGTGCTGGACCGTCGTGTCCACGACCAGGTCGCGCTCGTCGTCGGTGAGCGTCAGGAACTCACCGGTGGTGCCCAGGACTATGACGCCGGGTACGCCGACGTCGAGCTGCCAGTCGAGGAACGACCGCAGCGCCTCCACGTCGACCGCCTGGTCGCCGTCGGTGAACGGGGTGACGGCGACCGTGTAGCAGCCGCGGAACTCGAGTGACACAAGCCTTCCTCCATGCGAACTTCTGTACGCTGTGTGAACAGTCGTACCATACGCTGTGCCTCGTGCAGACCTCCTCGCTCGTGTCCCGTGATCTCGCGAGCCGCCGCTGCGAGATCGTCGTCGTCGGCGGCGGGATCACCGGCTGCGTCACCGCGTACCACCTCGCCCGGGCGGGCGCCGACGTCCTGCTGCTCGAACGCCACGACCTCAACACCCAGGCCTCCGGGCGCAACGCGGGCAGCCTGCACGGCCAGATCCAGCACGAGCCCTTCCTCCACCAGGGGGAGGCCTGGGCGCGCGGCTTCGTCCCGGCGCTGGAGCTGATGCGCGACGCGCTCCCCCTGTGGGACGGCCTCGGTGCGGAGCTCGGCGTCGACCTCGAGGTGTCCCGCCGCGGCGGGGTCCTGGTCGCGGAGACCGGCGACCAGCTGCGCGACATCGAGCGCAAGGTGGCCGTGGAGCGTGCCGCGGGGCTGCCCGTCCGGCTGCTGGACCGGGCGGAGCTGCAGGAGGTCGCCCCCTACGTCTCCGGCCGGATGGCCGGCGGCGAGCTCTGCCCCGACGAGGGGAAGGTCAACTCGCTGGTCGCCGCGCCCGCGTTCGCCGCGGCGGCCCGGCGGCACGGCGCCGTCGTCGAGACCGGCGTCGACGTGCTCGACGTGCAGCGCCGGCCGGGGGGCTTCCGGCTGGTCACCTCCCGCGGGACGGTCGACTGCACCCAGCTGGCGCTCACCGCCGGCACCGATCTCGCGGCGTTCGGGGAGCTGCTCGGCGTCCGGCTGCCGGTGACGGCGGAACCGGTCCAGGTGAGCGTCACCGAGCGGGTCGAGCCGCTGGTGCCCCACCTGGTCTACTTCGCCGGCGAGAAGCTGACGCTCAAGCAGGCCGGCTCCGGCGCGCTCCTCATCGGCGGGGGCTGGCCGGCCCGGCGGGACCGGGCCGGCAACCCGGTGCTCGACCCCGCATCGCTGCGGGCCAACCTGCGGGTGGCCGTCACGGTCGTGCCCGCGGTGGCCCGCGCCCAGCTGCTGCGCACCTGGGTGGGGGTGGGCAACGGCACCCCCGACCAGAGCCCGCTGATCGGCCGGGTGCCGTCGGCACCCGGTCTGGTCGTCGGCATGTTCCCCTACATGGGCCTCACCGCGGGTCCGGTCGTCGGGCGCGCGGTCGCCGACCTGCTGCTCGAGCGGGACCCCGGCCGGGACCTGACGCCGTTCCGCCCGGACCGCTTCGCCACCTGAGCGCTACCGGGCGCCCGGCTCGGCCACCACCCCGATCTCCACCGGCTTGAACGGCGCCTGCGGCGCGAAGCCGGCGTACTCGTCGACCGTTGTGCCGGTGCTCCTCGCCACCAGGTGGGTGACCAGCGGGGTGCAGTAGCGTCCCTGGCACCGGCCCATCCCGGCCCGGGTCGCGCGCTTCAGGGCGCCGGCGGATCCCGCGCCGCCCGCCACGCCTGCCGCGATCTCGCCCAGGGTGACGCTCTCGCACCGGCACGCCGTGGTGTCCGCCTCGGCGAGCTGGTCGACCAGCAGCGGCGCCCGGAAGACCGTCGCCAGGCCCGACTGGAAGGCCTCGTTGCGCCGCCGGAGCCGTTCGGCCTGGCCGACCGCCTCCGCGAGCCCGCCACCCACGGCCGCGCCCAGGTCCGCGGCGGCCGCCGCCCCGGCCAGCGCGCCCCGGGCCTCGGCGACCCGGGCGCCGGCGATGCCGCCCGCGTCCCCGACCACCCAGACGCCGTCGACGCTCGACCGGCCGTCCGGGCCGCACTCGACGGCCAGCGCCCCGGTGCCGGCGTCGTACCGGTGGCGGCAGCCCAGGCTCCGGGCGATCTCGTTGGACGGCAGGAAGCCGAACCCGAGGCACACCGCATCGACCTCGAAGGTGCGCTCGGTCCCGGGGACGGCCCTGCCCTCCCCGTCCAGCCGGGCCACCACTGCCCGCCGCACCTCGTCGCCGCCCTCGGCCCGGACGATCGCCGTGGAGGTGAGCACGGGCACCCGGGCCCGGGCCAGCGTGGCGGCGTAGCCGATGCCGTCGCGCACCAGGTCCGGTGCCGAGCGCAGCATCCGCAGCCCGGCGCGCACCGCGCGCGGCCCCGGCAGGGCGGCCACCTCGGCGAGCGCCACCACGGTGACGCCCGCGCGCACGAGGTCCGCCGCCACCTGGAGGTTCAGCGGCCCGTTGCCGCTCACCAGGACCCGGGTGCCCGGAGCCACCTGCTGCGCCCGCACCAGCGTCTGCGCGGCGCCGGTGGTCATGATCCCCGGGAGGGTCCACCCCGGGAACGGGACCGCGCGCTCGAACGCGCCCGTGGCGATGACCAGGCGCCGCGGCCGCAGGACCCAGCGCCGGTCCTCGCCCGCGGCCAGGAGGTGGTCGGGGGCGAAGGCGCCCCACACCCGCACGCCGGTGAGCACCTCGACGCCGGCCCGCTGCACCCGGCGGATGAGCGCTCGCCCCTGGCGGTACTGGCCGTCCAGCGACCCTTCGTCGACGGTGAAGGCGGTGGCCGGCTGCTTGTAGTACTGCCCGCCGAGCTTGGCCCGCTCCTCCACGAGGAGGACGCGGAGCCCGGCCTCGGCCGCCGTCGCGGCCGCGGCCAGGCCGGCCGGGCCCGCGCCCAGGACCAGGACGTCGGGACGGAGCTCGACCTCCTCCAGCTCCTCGACCGCCTCCTCCGCGAGCGGTCGCGCCGCCGGCTGGGGCGCCACACGCATGCCCTCGCGCACCGGCGTGAGGCAGGCCAGGCGACCCGGCCGGTCGTCGACGACCACCGCGCACTCGCCGCAGACGCCCATGCCGCAGAAGAGCCCGCGCGCGCTGCCGTCGACCGCCGTGCGGCACGCGCGGATGCCGGCGTCGGTCAGCGCCGACGCGACGGTGTCAGCGCCGGAGGCCGCGACCGGGCGCCCCTCGTGGTGCAGCTCCACCTGCGGCGCGCCGTCCTCGATGCCGTCGCTGCGGACCCGCACGTCACTCCTCCCCGGCGCGGGCGCGGCTCACGCGAGCACCCGTGCGGCGATATCGTCGACCGCCCGGCGGGCGGTCTCCACCATCTCGTCGAGCTCATTCTCGGTGACGACGAACGGCGGGGAGAAGGCGATGGTGTCGGCCATGGGCAGCGCCCGGGTGATGACGCCGAGCTCCAGGCAGCGCCGGGCCACCTGGGCACCCACGCCCGCCGCCGGGTCGAAGGCCCGCGCCGGCGCCGTGCCGGCGACGAACTCCACGGCCCCGACCAGGCCGCGGCCGCGCACCTCGCCGACCATGGGGTGCCCCTCGAAGGCCGCGCGGAGCCGCTGGTGGAGGTACGCCCCGCGCTCGGCCGCCCGAACCACCAGCCCCTCCTCCTCGATGATGTCCAGGTTGGCCAGCGCCGCCGCCGCGGCGATCGGGTGCGCCGAGTAGGTGTAGCCGTGCCCGACCACGCCGGAGGCGGCCGTCCCGTCGGCGAGCACCCGCCACACCCGCTCGGACACCATGCACCCCGAGAGCGGCACGTAGGCCGAGGTGATGCCCTTGGCCACCGTGATGAGGTCGGGCTCCATCCCGAGCGCGGTGGTGCCGAAGGGGACGCCGAGCCGGCCGAAGCCGGTGACCACCTCGTCGGCGATCAGCAGCACGTCGTACCGGCGGAGCACCTCCTGCACCGCGGCGAAGTAGCCCTCCGGCGGGACGATGACGCCGCCGGCCGCCTGGATCGGCTCGGCGATGAAGGCGGCCACGGTGTCCGGGCCCTCGGCCAGGATCAGCTCCTCCAGCTCTCGGGCCAGCGCCGCGGCGAAGTCGGCGTCGGACATGCCGGGCTCGGCCTCCCACAACCGGTGCGGTGCCCGCACGTGGCGGACCATGGGCAGCGGCAGGTCGAAGGCGGTGTGCATGGACTGCAGCCCGGTCAGGCTGGCCGACATCACCGTGACGCCGTGGTACCCGCGCCGGCGCGAGATGATCTTCTTCTTCTCGGGTCGCCCGAGCACGTTGTTGTACAGCCAGACGAGCTTCACCTGCGTGTCGTTCGCATCCGACCCGCTGTTGCCGAAGAACACCTTCGACATGGGGACCGGCGCCATCCCGACGAGCCGCTCCGCCAGCACGGCCGGCGCATCGGTCCCCATCGAGGCGAACGCGTGGTAGTAGGGCAACCGCCGCGCCTGGTCGGCGAGGGCGTCGGCCATCGCGGGGTGCGAGTAGCCGATGTTCACGCACCAGAGCCCCGCCATGGCGTCGAGGTAGCTGCGGCCCTCGCTGTCCACCAGCCGGCTCCCCTGCCCGGAGACCATGACCCGTCCGCCGTCGTGCTCGTGGGCCTTCAGCGCCGTGAAGGGGTGGAAGACGAACCGGCGGTCGACGTCGGTGATGGTCTCCGTGGGCGTGCTCGTCATGCCATGTCCTCTCGGCCTGTCGGCTGAACGCGGCGGTCCTCGATGACCGCTGGGCGAACATATAGAACGCAGACCGAACATAGGCGTAAGGTCGCGCCGCGTCCACGACCCGTCGAACAGGGGAGACCCGGTGACTCTTGCCCGAGAACACGTCCTCGAAGGCTGCGACCTGCTGCGCCAGGACCTGCTGATCGACGGCGAGTGGGTGGCCGCGTCGGACGGCGGGGTGCTGCCGGTGACCGACCCGGCGACGGGAGAGGTGCTGGCGCGCGTCGCCTGCGCCACGGCGGCCGACGTGGAGCGCGCCCTCGCGAGCGCCCAGGCGGCGCTCGGCCCCTGGGCCGCCACCCCGGCCCCGCAGCGGGCCGCGGTGCTCAGGCGCTGGCACCAGCTGGTCCTCGACAACGCCGGGCAGCTGGCGCGCATCCTCACCGCGGAGCAGGGCAAGCCGCTGGCCGAGGCGGAGGGCGAGATCCGCTACGGGGCGACCTTCATCGAGTGGTACGCCGAGGAGGCCAAGCGGCTCTACGGGGAGACCATCCCGACCAACGCGCACGGCCGCCGGCTGCTGACCATCCGCCAGCCGGTCGGCGTGACGGCAGCCATCACGCCCTGGAACTTCCCGATGGCGATGATCGCCCGGAAGGTGGGCCCCGCCCTCGCGGCGGGCTGCCCGATGATCGTCAAGCCGGCCTCCGAGACGCCCCTCTCGGCGCTCGCGCTCGCCGAGCTGGGCCGGCAGGCCGGCCTGCCCCGGGGCGTGCTGCAGGTCGTGCACGGCGACGCCGTCGTCGTCGGCGGGGTGCTGACCTCGAGCCCGGTGGTGCGCGCCCTGAGCTTCACCGGGTCGACCGAGGTCGGCAAGCTGCTGATGCGCCAGTGCGCCGACACGGTCAAGCGGGTCGCCCTCGAGCTCGGTGGCAACGCCCCGGTGCTGGTGTTCGACGACGCCGACCTCGACCGGGCGGTCGAGGGGGCCATCGCCTCCAAGTTCCGCAACGCCGGGCAGACCTGCGTCTGCGCCAACCGGATCCTCGTGCAGGCCGGCATCCACGACCGCTTCGTCGAGCGGTTCACCGCCGCGGTCGCCGGGCTGCGGGTGGGCAACGGCTTCGACCCGGCCTCGCAGCAGGGCCCGCTGATCGACGACGCCGCCGTCGGCAAGGTGGACCGGCACGTGCAGGACGCGGTCGCGCGCGGCGCCCGCGTGGAGCTCGGCGGCCGGCCGCACGCCCTGGGCGGCACCTTCTACGAGCCGACCGTACTCGTCGGCGCGCGCCCCGACATGCTGGTCGCCCGCGAGGAGACCTTCGGACCGGTCGCGCCCGTCTTCCGGTTCGAGACGGAGGAGGAGGCCGTGGCCCTGGCCAACGACACGCCCAGCGGCCTGGCCGCCTACCTCTTCACCCGCGACCTGGGCCGCACCTGGCGGGTCGGCGAGGCGCTGGAGTTCGGGGTGGTGGGCGTCAACACCGGTCTGATCTCCTACGAGGGTGCGCCGTTCGGTGGCGTCAAGGAGTCCGGGACCGGTCGCGAGGGGTCGCGGCACGGCATCGACGAGTTCCTGGAGTGGAAGTACCTGTGCCTGGACGGGATCGAGGGGTGACCGGGCCGGGGGGCGGCTTGCTGGACCTGACCGGCCGGACGGTGCTGGTGACGGGTGCCTCGCGGGGCATCGGCCAGGTGACGGCGGCCCGGCTCGGCGAGCTGGGTGCCCACGTCGTCGCGCACTACGGGAGCTCCCGGGACGGCGCCGAACGGGCGACCGAGGCGATCCCGGCCGAGCGCCGCCTCCTCGTCGGCGCCGACCTCCGGCAGCCCGGCTCGGCCGCCGGGCTGTGGGCGGAGGCCCTGGCGTGGCGCGGCGCGGTCGACGTCGTCGTCTGCAACGCGGCGGTGATGCCGGAATCGCCCATCGACGGGCCCGACGCGGACTGGGACGCGGCGTGGCAGCTGGCGCTGCAGGTCAACCTGGTCGAGCCGGCCGCACTGCTGCGGGCGGCGGTGCGGCACTTCGTCCCCCGCGGCGGCGGCAGCCTCGTCGTCCTCTCCAGCTGGGCGGCGCAGCGCGGCTCGGGGGTACCGGCCCTCGGCGCCTACGCGGCGTCGAAGGCCGGGCTGGCCGCGCTGACCAAGACGATCGCGCGGGCGCACGCCAAGGACGGCGTGCTCGCGCACCTGGTGGCACCCGGCGTGGTGGCCACGGACATGTCGGTGCGCGCGGCCGCCGAGCAGGGCGGCGTGGCGGCGGTCACGGCCGGGCTGGCGATGGACGAGTGGGTGCCACCGGCGGAGGTCGCCGAGGTGGTCGCGTTCCTCGCCACCGGGCGGTGCCGGCACCTCACCGGCGCCACCCTGGACGTCAACGGCGCCTCCTACGTGCGCTGAGCCGGCGGCCCGTCCACGTACTCGTCGTCCCCGGGCCGGAAGCCGGGTGAGTTGAGCACCAGGTAGGTGCCGCGGCCACGCAGGTCGTAGACGACCCCGGGCGGGAGGACCAGCGCGTCGCCGGCCGGGATGCGCACCGGCGGGGCGTCGCCGACGGCGAAGACGAACGAGCCGGTGACGACGTAGTAGGTGCGGTGCGTGCGGACGTTCCGCAGCCGCCGGTGCTGCCCCTCCAGGCGCACCCACGTCGCGCTGAGCGTCCCACCGGTGCGGTCGCCGGGGACCAGCGTGCGCAGGACGAGGTCGTTCTCCGGCTCGGCCTGCAGCCCGATCTCCTCCGCGCGCGCGTGCCACGCACCGTCGCCCGACCCAGCTCCTTGATGCGGCATGCGAACTATCGTACGGTTACCGAACAAGTGGTCGTCCATGCCCAGAACGGGAGCGCGTCATCTCCGAGCTGTTCAGGCCCCTCACGATGCGCGGGGTCACCGTCCGCAACCGAGCCTGGGTGGCACCCATGTGCCAGTACTCGGCCGGCCCGGACGGACGCCCGCACGACTGGCACCTGGTGCACCTCGGCGGCTTCGCCGTCGGCGGCGCCGGTCTGGTGATGACCGAGGCCACGGCCGTGGACCCGGCAGGCCGGCTCTCCCCCGCGGACACCGGTCTCTGGGACGACGCGCAGGCCGAGGCGTGGGCCCCGATCGTGCGGTTCGTCCAGGAGCAGGGGGCCACGGCCGGGGTCCAGCTGGTGCACGCCGGCCGCAAGGCGTGCACCTCACCGCCGTGGGACGGGCAGCGCCCTGTCCCACCGGACGAGGGCGGCTGGCCGACCGTCGGCGCCACCTCGCTCCCCTTCGGTCGGCTGCCCGCACCGACGGCCCTCGACGACGCGGGCATCGCCGCGGTGGTGGCCTCCTTCCGCCGGGCCGCGGCGCGGGCGCGGGACGTCGGCTTCGACGTGGTGGAGCTGCACGCCGCCCACGGCTACCTCCTGCACCAGTTCCTCTCGCCGCTGGTGAACACCCGCTCCGACCGCTACGGCGGCGGGCTCGTGGGCCGGTCCCGCCTCCTGCTCGAGGTGGTCGACGCCGTGCGCGAGGTGTGGCCCGACGACCGGCCGCTGCTCGTCCGGGTGTCGGCCACCGACTGGCTCGAGGGCGGGTGGGACGGCGACGACACCGTGGCCCTCGCCCGGGTGCTGGGCGGTCACGGCGTCGACCTCGTCGACTGCTCGTCGGGTGGCGCGGTCCCCGACGTCGCGGTGCCGGTCGGCCCCCGGTACCAGGTGGGCTTCGCCGAGCGGGTCCGGGCCGAGGCCGGGATGCCGAGCGCCGCCGTCGGCCTCATCACCGCTCCGTGCGAGGCCGAGGAGATCGTGGCGCGGGGGCAGGCGGACGCCGTGATGCTCGGGCGGGAGCTGCTCCGCCAGCCGCACTGGCCGCTGCTCGCGGCCGCCGAGCTCGGCGCCGCGGACGTGTCGTGGCCGCCGCAGTACGCGGGGGCCCGACCGGCCCCCCGGAGCCGCCCGACCGACAACCACCTGCAGGAGGAGCAATGAGGATCGCGGTACCCCGCGAGGTCAAGAACAACGAGTTCCGCGTGGCGCTGACCCCGTCGGGGGTGCACGAGCTCGTGCGGCACGGCCACGAGGTCGTGGTGGAGACCTGCGCCGGCGTCGGCTCGTCGATCTCCGACGAGGAGTACCGCGCCGCAGGCGCCACCGTGCTCGACGACGCCGACGACGTCTGGGCCGCCGGCGAGCTCGTCCTCAAGGTGAAGGAGCCCGTCGCCGAGGAGTACCCGCGGATGCGCGCGGGGCAGGTCCTCTTCACCTTCCTGCACCTGGCCGCCGACGAGCAGCTCACCAAGGAGCTCGTCACCCGCGAGGTGACCGCGATCGCCTACGAGACCGTCCAGCCGGCCGACCGCAGCCTCCCCCTCCTCGCGCCGATGAGCGAGGTGGCCGGCCGGCTCGCCGCCCAGGTCGGCGCCGCCACGCTGCTGCGCGCTGCCGGCGGGCGCGGCGTGCTCATGGGCGGGGTCCCCGGTGTGCCGCCGGCGCAGGTGGTCGTCGTGGGTGCCGGCGTCGCGGGGCAGAGCGCGGCGACCATCGCCCTGGGCATGCGCGCCGACGTCACCGTCATGGACCGCGACGTCGCCCGGCTGCGGCAGGTCGACGCGCTCTTCGGGGGCCGCTGCCGGACCGTGGCCTCGAACGCCTACGCGGTCGAGCAGGCGGCGCTCGGGGCCGACCTGGTCATCGGGGCGGTCCTCGTCCCGGGCGCCAAGGCCCCGACCCTGCTGAGCAACGACGTCGTGTCGCGCATGCGCCCCGGCAGCGTGCTGGTCGACATCTCCATCGACCAGGGCGGGTGCTTCGAGGACTCGCGGCCGACCACGCACGCCGAACCCACCTACGCCGTGCACGACACCGTCTTCTACTGCGTGGCCAACATGCCCGGCGCCGTCCCGCACACCTCGACCCGGGCGCTCACCAACGTGACCCTGCCCTACGCCCTGGAGCTGGCCGGGCGCGGCTGGCGGGAGGCGCTGCGGGCCGACGACGCGCTCGCCCGGGGGCTGAACGTCCACGGTGGGGACGTGACGTACGCGCCGGTCGCCGAGGCGCACGGGTTCGACCACGTCGAGGTGTCGTCGGTGCTCTCGTGACCCCGGCTCAGCGGCCCGCCGTCGCCCCCCTCGGGAGGGGGCGCGACGGTGGGCCGGAACTCCTCCGTCGTGTTACTGTGCGCTGTGCGCACAAATGACCCCGCAGCGGACGACCGCGAGAGCCCCGTCGACGACGGCCGACCCCGCGAGTTCGTCCAGTCGCTGGACCGGGGGCTCGCCGTCATCCGCTCGTTCTCCGCGGAGAACCGCGAGCTGACCCTGTCCGAGGTGGCCCAGCACTCGGGGCTGACCCGCGCCGCGGCCCGGCGGTTCCTCCTGACGCTGGAGGAGCTCGACTACGTCGGCAGCAACGGGCGGCACTTCTTCCTGAAGCCCAAGGTGCTCGACCTGGCCTACGCCTACCTGTCCTCCTTCAGCGCCACGCAGATCGCGCAGTCCCACCTCGAGGACCTCAGCGCGCGGCTGCAGGAGTCGTGCTCGATGAGCGTCCTGGACGGCGGGGACATCGTGCACACCGCGCAGGCGGCGACCAACCGCATCATGACGATCGGCATGAGCGTGGGCCGGCGGCTGCCCGCGTTCGCGACCTCGATGGGCCGGGTGCTGCTGGCCGCGCTGCCCCCCGAGGAGCTGGACGCCAGGCTCGCGAACTACGAGCGCCCCAAGCTCACCCCCCGCACCGTGACCGACGAGGAGGAGCTGCGCCAGGTCCTGGCCACCGTGCGCAAGCGCGGCTGGGCGCTGCTCGACCAGGAGCTCGAGGAAGGGGTGCGGTCGGTGGCCGCGCCGGTGCGCGACGCGTCGGGACGGGTGGTCGCGGCCATCAACGTGAGCGCGCACGCCTCGCGCGTGAGCGCCGCGAAGCTTCGCAAGGAGTTCCTGCCCGAGCTCCTCGCCACCGCCGACTCCATCAGCCGGGTCCTGGCCGCGCACCGCTGACCGGCGGGCGCGAGCGGGGCCGCCGGGACGGTGGGAGGCGCCGCGCCCTCGCGGGTGCGGCGCCTCCTCGTCCGGACGGCCCGGCCGGGTGTGCGCCGGGCGGCGTTCAGCCCGCGGCCGGCCGCTTGCGCCGGTGCGCCCGCCAGGTGGTGGCCCACCGCTCCGGGTCGTCGAGGGCGCTGCCGTCGAGCTGGCCGATGACCTGCCGGTGCGGCGCGGTGCGCACCAGGTCGGGGTCGCGGTGGGCCTCGTCGCAGACGTGGGCGAGCACGTCCATCCAGTAGTCGAGGTCCTCCTTCGACCACATCTCCCCGGCCTCCGGGGTGAACGGCTCGGGGACGATCCACGGCTCGTGGCTGAGCCAGAAGGCGTCGATGCCGAAGTCGACCATGCGGTTCTGCACGTCGTGGGCGGTGACGCCGGTGCGCTCGGTGAGCTCCCCCAGGCTGTACCGGGTCATCTCCAGCCGCCGCTCGGTCAGGTGCGGCTGGGACTTGGTGACCCCCGGGATCCGCAGCAGCCGCTGCTCCATGTAGTTGTTCGCCAGCACGGAGATGTCGGCGGCCTCCCGCATGCCGGCAGCACCCATCGCGCGGGCCCAGGCGTAGGCCCGGACCACCTGGGGGACGTTGCCCAGGAACTCGCGCACCCGGCCGACGCCCTCCGGACCCTGCTCGACCAGGTGGTAGCCCTCCTCGTCCCGGGTCACCAGCGGCCCGGGGAGGAACCGCTCCAGCTCCGCGGTGCAGCCGTAGGCCCCGACGGCCGGCCCGCCGCCGCCCTTGGCCACGCCGAAGGTCTTGTGCAGCATGAACATGCAGGCGTCGAAACCCAGGTCGGCCGCCCGGATCCGGGTCATGACGCCGTTGAAGTTGGCGTGGTCGTAGAAGCAGAGCCCGCCGGCCTCGTGCACGAGCTCCACCCACCGCTTGATGTGAGGGTTGTAGATGCCCATGTCGTCGGGGTTGTTGACCATGAGGGCGGCGGTGCGGTCCGACAGCGCCGCCTCGAGCGCGGCCACCGACGGGTACCCGTCCCCCTCCAGCGGCAGGGTGATCACGTCGAAGCCGGCCGCCGCCGCCGTCGCGGGGTTGCACGGGTGCGCCTGCGCGGTGGTGATGATCTCCGTCCGCTGCCCGAGCTCGCCGCGGGAGGCGTGGTAGGCCCGGGTCAGGCAGGCGTGCAGGTAGGCGGCGTCGGCCCCGCCGCCGGCCTGGAACACGAAGCGGTCCATCCCCGACAGCTCGCGGAGCACCAGGTCGAAGTCGTGCACCACCTGCAGCAGCCCCTGCATCGTGGACTCGTGCTGGTGGGGGTGGACCTCCGCGACCTCGGGGCGGGCCACCACCTGCTCGCCCAGCTGCGGGTTGTACTTCATGGTGCAGGTGCCGAACAGGCTGATGCCCATCATGCCCATCGTCTGCTGCGACAGGTGCAGGTAGTGCCGCTGCACCTCGGGCTCGGTGAGCTCCGGCAGCGCCGGGGGCGCCGCCCGGCGCATCCCCCGGGGCACCAGGTCCTCCGCCGGCCCGACGGTCTGGGCGATCCCCGGCTCGGTGTCGGGGATCCGGGTGCCGCGCCGGCCGGGCGCACCCATCTCCATCACCAGCGGCTCGTCCCACACCGCCGCGTGGTAGCGCCTCAGCTGCTCGCTCATGCCGTCACCTCTCGGAGGGCCTCGACCAGTCGGTCGACGTCGGTCTGCGTGTGGACCTCGGTGACGCAGTACAGCGCCGCCTCACCGAGCTCGGGGAAGTCCTGGCTGAGATCCTTGCCGCCGAAGATGCCGCGGTCGCGCAGGGCGGCGTCGATCTCCGCCACCCGGCGGCCGGTGCCGCTGAAGTCGACGACGAACTCCCGGAAGAAGCCCTGCGGCCAGCGCACCTCCACCCCGGGGAGCTCGGTGATGCGCCGGGCGGCGTAGTGGCTGCGCTGCAGCACCGTCTCGCCCAGCTCGACGAAGCCCTGCGGCCCCATGAGCGACATGTAGACCGCGTTCACCACGGCCCAGAGGTAGACCGAGTTGCCCGTCCAGTCCTTTCCGCCCTCCCGGGCGCCGTAGGAGGACTGCTCGAACAGCGTCATGCCGAAGCCCCGCTGACCGGGCACGACGGTGTCGCAGATGCTGACGTTGAGCGTGGGGAACTCGCGCGCGTACCGCTCCTCGTCGCGGCTGGCGATGAAGCCGCCCACCCCGCCGCCGGCGTTCATGTGCACGCCCAGCGTCTGCGTCGTGCCGACGGCGATGTCGGCGCCGAGCTCACCGGGCGGGGCGAGGACGCCCAGCGAGATCGGGTCCACGCCCATGATCGTCTCGGCGCCGGCGGCGCGGGCCAGCGCCGCGATCTCGGCCATGTCGGACTCGACGACGCCGAGGTACGTGGGCGTCTCCACGTACACCGCGGCCGTGCGCCCACCGAGCTTCCCGCGGAGGTCGGCGAGGTCCAGCCGGCCGGTGGCGGGGTCGTGCTCGACCGGCACCAGCCGCAGGTGGCGCTCCAGCTCCGGGCTGCCGCAGTAGCTGCGGACCACCGCCAGCCGCTCGGGGTCCATCCCCCGCGGCACGAGCACCTCCTCGCGGCCGGTGAGCCGGGCGGCCATGCGGAGCGCGTGGCCCGCGGCGCAACCCCAGCTGTAGACGGGCAGGCCGACGAAGTCGAGCGCGAGCAGCTCGCCGAGCTGGCTGGTGAACTCGAACCACGCCTGCATCCGGCCCTGGTCCGACGAGGGCGTGCCCCACACCGGCGTCAGGAACTCGGCGCGCCGGCCGATCTCGTCGCAGACGGCGGGCACGTGGTGCTGCCAGCACCCGGCGCCGAGGAAGCTGAGGTTCTCCTCGCAGGAGCGGGTGCGCCCCAGCACCTCCGTCAGGTGGCGGCGCAGGTCGGCCTCGGCCACCAGCTGCGGCGGCAGCGAGATCCCCCGGGAGACCCGGTGGTCACCGGGGATCTGCTCGAAGAGCTCCTCGACCTCCCGGGCGCCGACGGCGGCCAGCATCTGGGCGCGGGCGTCGTCGGTCGAGCTGGCCATGTACGGGTGCGCTCGGGACTTCTGCGGGGACTGCATGGGACCTCCGGATCGGTGCGGGGACGGGGCGGACGGGCGGCTCAGCCGGCCACCCGCAGGACGGTGCTCGTGCCGGGTGCGGTCAGGACGCGGCGGTAGCCGGCGAGCGGGGTGCCGGGGCCGGCGTCGTCGTCGAGGTCGACGTGGAGCACCGGCGGGTCCAGGGCGGCCAGCTTCGACGCGCCGGCCAGGATCACGACGTCGTCGCCCACGAGCCGCAGCACCTCGGCGCTCAGCTGCTGGTTCCCGCGGCCCAGGAGGAAGCCCTGGCCGCCGACCACGCCGAGGAACAGCGAGGCCGGGCCCCGGGCCGCCAGGAGCCCGAGCAGCTCGCGCTCGGTGAGGTCCCGGCCCACCAGGCGCCCGCCCCGCACGGCGTCCACGCCGCGCAGCGAGCCGTCCAGCCCCAGGGCCCGGAGCAGCCGGCCCGTGGTCGTCCCCGGCCCGACCAGGTAGAGCCGGTCGGGCTCCAGCGAACCGGCCAGCTGCCGGCACAGCGCGTCCAGTGCGGCGTCGTCGTCCTGCGCCGACCCGGCCTTGCTCCGCTGCAGCCGGTCCGCCGCGTGGGGCACCAGGGCGCTGCCGTGGAGCACCGGGGAGCCGCTGAGCGGGTCGACGTCCACGACCTCCCGCTCCGCGACCGGCAGGCCGGGTGCGGCGAGGAAGCGGGCGGCGAGCGCACCGGCGGCGCGGGGGGTGGTCGCGAACACCGCGGAGTGCATCTTGACCCCGCAGGGCACGCCGAGGACGGGGACGTCGGTGCCGACCGCCGCCAGGACGTCCCGGGCGGTCCCGTCCCCACCGGCGAACAGGAGCAGCTCGACCCCCTGGTCGCGCATGCACCGGGCGGCCTCTTGCGTGTCGCGCGCCGTCGTGGGCCCGGTGCCTGCGCGCGGCACCTCCTCCACGGTCAACCCGGCGGCACGGGCCGGGTCCGCGCCCATCTCGCCCGCGGCCGCCAGCACGGTGGTGCCGGGCGCCGAGCGGGCGATCTGCGCGAGGACCTGACCGGCGCGCCGGGCGGCGCGGGGGACGGCGCCGCGCTCCCGCGCGCGGTCGGCCCACACCCCGTCCGTGCCGTGCAGGGCGACCCGGCCGCCCATGCCGGCGACCGGGTTCACGAGCACTCCGAGCACGCGCCCTCCCCGTCCGACAGCCCTTCCGCGTCTGTTCGTCATACGCACATGAACACCGCTGTCCGAACATAGGGGGCGAAACGTGCCGTGTCCACGCTTGCCCGCCGCTGCGCCGGCCTGCGAGCATGCGGTGTGCCCTCCTCCGCCTCCCGCCTGCCCACGGGCCCCGCGCTGGAGCGCGGCCGCCCCGTCACCGTGCTCCTCGAGGGCCGGCCCGTTCCCGCGCACGCCGGCGAGAGCGTGGCGGCGCTGCTGCTGGTGGAGGGGCACGCCGCGACCCGCGAGACGCCGTCCGGGGCGCCCCGCGGGGTCTTCTGCGGCATGGGGGTCTGCTTCGACTGCCTCGTGGTGGTGGACGACGTCCCCAACACCCGTGCCTGCACGACCCCCGTCGCCGACGGCATGCGGGTCGCCCGGCAGCAGGGCTGGCGCGCCGTCGGCGACGGGACCGGTCAGCTGGGCTCTTCGACCAGCGAGACGTAGAGCCCGTCGGGGTCCTCGAGGTAGGCGTACCGCCACTCCCCCGCGCCGACGTCGACCGCCTGCACGTCGCTGCGGAAGCGCACCCCGGTCGCGCGCAGCTCGCTCACGGCCGCGTCGAGGTCGGTCACCCCCACGGCGAACTCCATGGGGCCGAGGTGCCCCCACTCGCCGCGGCAGTCCGGACCCGGGGGCGAGAGCCGGACGGGCTCGATGCCGGCTCCGCCCCCTGCGGCGTGCGCCAGCACGAAGTGCTGGTCGGGCAGCGGCCGGGTGCTGTACCAGGGCGCCATGGCGTCGAAGAAGCCGTGCGACTCGAACAGGAGCTCGGTGAACCCCAGCCGGGCGTAGAACTCCCGGGTGGCGTCCATGTCGCTCACCCCGAAGGCGACGTGGTTGACGCCCTCCACCCGCGGCTGCGCCGGCGGCGTCTCCTGCAGGCCGGTCCACTCGATCAGCTCGATCTTCCCCCGCCAGGGGTCACCGATGTAGGAGAGATCGGCAGGGACGTCGTCCGGTGCGAGCACGGCGCTGAGGGGTTCCATGAGCGGCTCGCAGCCCAGCTCGTCGACCAGCCGCCGGTGCACCGCCTCGACGTCGTGCACGTGCAGGCACACCTCGCAGATGCCCACCTCGCCGTACTGCTGACCGGCGGGCGCGGGCGGCGAGCCGTCGCCGTCGAGCACCTGGACCAGCTTGACGCGGCCCGGCCCCAGCCGGGTGGTGTTCCCGTGCCGCAGCATGACCGTGCGGGCGGCGCGCCGCTGCCGGTGGGTCAGCTCCTCCAGGCCCGGCAGCTCGCCGGAGTGGTCGAAGACGACCTCGGTGAAGCCGAGCCGCCGCCCGTAGAACTCCAGCGCCCGCTCCATGTCGCCGACCCCGATGCCGACGTGGTCGACGCCGCGGAAGACGCTCGCCCCCGCCGCACCCGGGCCGTCCCCGGGCAGCGGCACGCGCGGGGCCGGGGTCACAGCAGGCCGCCCTGGACGAGCACCTCGCGGATCGCCTGCAGGCTCGCGGGGTCGGTCACCGGCAGCCGGGGCCGCCGCGGCACGCCACCGGGCTGGCCGAGCATCGCCATGATCGCCTTGAGCTGGCTCTGGTAGGCGCCCCAGTGCCCGGCCCACCCGCCGGGCAGCCACAGCCGGGGGAACAGCTCGTCGATGCGCTTGGCGTGGACCCGGCAGACCTCGTGGTCCCCCCGCCAGAAGGCCTCCCAGAACTGCGGGTCGGGCGCGCCGAACAGGGTCCCCCCGCCGATCGTCCCGTCGCCGGCGCCACCCAGCAGCACCTCGAAGCCCTCGGTGGACATGAACTGGCCGAAGACGCGGACCCGGCCGGCGAGTGCCCGGGCGGTCGCGTGGAACTGCGCGACGTCGGGGGTGCTGTCCTTCAGGGCCACGACGGTGTCGACCTCGGCGATCCGCTCGGCGAGCGCGGTGCCGATGTCGACGCTGGTGCCGTGCGGCCAGTTGTAGACCATGAGCGGGGCGTCGGTGGCCCGCGAGATGTCGCGGTAGAACTCGACGATCTCGTCGGGGAACGGCTTGGCGTACGGCGGCGGGGTCGAGGCGACGCCGTCGGCGCCCGCGGCCATCGCGTGCCGGGCGAGGCCGGCGACCCGGTCGGCCGTGTAGTCGGTGCAGCCGATCACGACGGTCATCCGCCCCGCGACGTGCTCGACGGCGGCCTCGGCCACCGCGCGGCGCTCGGCGTCGGTCTGGGCGAACCACTCGCCGCTCGTCCCGTTCACCAGCACGCCGTGCAGCCCCTCGCCGGCGTAGAAGTCCAGCAGATCCCGGAAGGTGTCCAGGTCCAGCGCCCCGTCCTCGCGGAAGGGGGTCGGGCAGGCGGCCCAGTAGCCGCGCCAGGTCACGTCGGTGCGATCCATGTCTCTCCTCGGTCAGGCGGCCGGGCGGCCGGCCGGGTTGCGGTCCGGCGAGTACTCCGGGGGCAGCGGGCGGCTCGACGGGCGGGCCATGTGCTCGGCGAGCAGCCGGGCCATCAGCGGGCTCAGCGTGAAGCCCGTCGTCGCGATGCAGGTGAAGTAGCCCGGCACGGCGCCGGACTCCCCGACGATCGGCGAGAGGTCGTCGGTGAACGCCATGACGCCGGTCCACATGCGGACGACCCGGACGTCGGCGAGGCCGGGCATGACCCGGACGGCGACGCCCATGTTGCCGGCGGCGCTGTCCCACCGCGTGGTGTGCCGGGAGGGGTGGGGCGCGGGGGCGGAGGGCCAGCCGCCGCCGATGATGAACGTCCCGTTGCCGGACTGCTTGAGCGAGAGCCGACGGCCGATGTGCTGCACCAGCGGGTCCAGGACGTGCTCGCGCGGCTCGGTCACGTTGACGTGCAGGCCCTCGGCCCGCAGCGGGAGGGTCAGCCCGCTGAGGCGGGCGACCTCGCCGGCCCACGCGCCGGCCGCGTTGACCACGCGCCGGGCCCGGATGGTGCCCGCGTCGGTGCGGACGGTGAAACCCGTGCCCGCCGGCGTGCGCGCGACGACCTCCCGCACCCGGGCGTGCGTGCGGATCTCCGCGCCGGCCTGCTGGGCGCGCAGCGCGAACAGCGGGGCCGACACGAGCGGGTTGGCGTGCCCCTCCGTCGCGCAGTACGACGCCCCGGTGAGGTCGTCGGCCAGGTAGGGCGCGAAGGCCCGCAGCTCGCCGGCGAGCAGCACCTGCGTCTCCAGCCCGGCCTCCGCCTCGATCCGGTTCTTGTCGACGAGCAACCGGAGCTCGGCGTCGGTCTCGGCCACCATGAGCCCGCCGGTGGTGTGCACCCCCATCGGCGCGTCGAGCTCCTGCTCCAGCTCGGTCCACATCCGCGCCGCCTGGGCGTGCAGCCGCACCTCGGCGAGCAGCCGGTCGCGCACGTTGTCGGTGCCCCACGCCGTCAGCTGGTGCAGCGCGATCTGGAAGTGGAAGCTGCCCGCGTTCGTGCCCGAGGCCTGGCGGTTCAGCTCCTCGCGCTCCACGAGGACGACGTCCACCCCCTCGCGGGCGAGGTAGTAGGCCACGGCGGACCCGGCGAGACCGCCGCCGAGCACGAGCACGTCGGTGTCGGCGGGCAGCTCCTGCCGCAGGTGGGCGGCCGACGGGGAGAGCACCGCCCCGTCACCGGGTGCCGGATCACGCGTCACGGGTGAAGAACCCTCCGTCCTGCAGCTGCTCGTCGGCGACCGCCGACGCCGGCACCGGCCGCACCGGGGAGCGCGGCGTGCCGGTGGGGACCTCCGCCAGGCGCAGGCCGTGACGCCGGGCGACCCGTGCGGCGACCTGCCGCTGGCAGCTGCGCCCCTGGCACAGGCCCATGCCGGCGCGGGTGTAGCCCTTCACGACGTTGACGTCGGCGGTCGTCTCCGCGGCGCGGTCCACGGCCGCGCAGGTGACCTCCTCGCAGCGGCAGACCACCGTGTCGGCGGTGGCCAGGTCGTAGACGCCGGGGCCCACGCGGTAGAGCCGGCCGAGCGCCTCCCGGAAGACGCGCTTGCGGTCCAGTCGCGCACGCAGCGGCCGCGCCCTCTCCCGTGCGGCGGGCAGCGGCAGGCGGCCGAGGTCCAGCGCCGCGCCGATCGCGGCGAGCCTGCCCTCGTCGACCGCCACCAGCGCCCCGGCGACGCCCGTGCCGTCGCCGGCGGCGAGCACGCCGGGGACCGAGGTGCGCATCCACTCGTCGAGCTCGACCACCGGCCCGCCGAGGTCCTCGTCGTACCGCAGCGCGCAGCCGGCGACCCGCATCAGCTCGACGGAGGGGAAGAAGCCGTAGCCCAGGCAGAGCGTGTCGACCTCGATCCGCTCCTCGGTCCCCGGGAGCACCCGCCACCCGCTGTCCACGGCGGCGTGCACGACGGCCGCCAGGCGGTCGCCGCCCTCGGCGCGGACGACGATCCGGCGGTAGCGCAGGGGCACCCGTCCGCGGAGGAGTGCCGCGCGGTAGCGCAGCCCGTCCAGCAGCAGCTGCCGGTTCCCCCGCGCCGCGCCGAGCAGCCGGAGCGCGTCGCGGGGAGCCGGCGGCGGCCCGGCCTCCAGGGCGGCGACGACGTTGACCCCGTAGCCGTGCAGCTGCGCGGGGAAGGCGAGCGCCAGGGGTCCGCTGCCGGCGAACAGGACCCGCTCCCCCGGCGCCACGCGCTGCGTCTTGACCAGCGTCTGCGCCCCTCCGGCCGTCAGCACGCCGGGGAGGTCCCAGCCGGGGAAGACGACCGGCCGGTCGTGCGCGCCGGGCGCCAGGAGGACGCGACCGGCGCGCACGGTGCGCACCGGCTCGCCCTCGGTGTGGAGGACGACGTCGCCGTCGCGCAGGGTCAGCACGGAGGTGCGCAGCAGGACGTGCGCGCCGCTGCGCTGCGTGGCGTCGATCAGCACCCGGCCGGCGACGTGGTCGCGGCCGAGCGCGGCGTGGTCCCGGACCACGAAGCCCTCGCCGGGCTGCTTGTAGATCTGCCCGCCGAGGCTCGGCCGCTCGTCGACCAGCGCGACGTGGAGGCCGAGCTCCCGCGCCGTGGTGGCCGCGGCCATCCCGGCGGGCCCGCCGCCCACGACCAGGAGGTCGTACCGCCCGGTGGCTCCGTCCATCCCCGCGCCTGCCGTCCCTCCTGCCCGGGCGTGCGGTCCGGCCGCCGCGCCCGGCTGTTCAGCGGATGTAGCTGGCACCGTTGACGTCCAGCGTCGCGCCGGTGAGGTGCCGGCAGCTGCCGGTCGCGAGCCAGGCGACCAGGCGGCCGACCTCGTCGGCCGGCACCATCTCCCCCATGGCCAGCCCCGCGTTGACGGCGTCGATGCCACCCCGGGTCGCCGCGGAGATCTCCGAGAGCCGGGTGCGCACGATGCCGGGCGCCACGACGTAGGCGAGGATCCCGTCGGCGGCGTGGTTGCGGGCGACCGTCTGGGTGAGCGCCTTGACCGCCGACTTCGAGGCGGCGTACGCCGGCAGCTGCGGGATCGCCGAGCCGCGCTGCGCCGCCCAGCTGGACAGGGTCACCAGCGTGCCGCCGCCCTGTGCCAGCCAGTGCCGCACCGCCTCCCGGACGAGGCTCGCGGGCTCGAGCACGTTGACCCGCATCGCAGTCTCCCACCCGTGGTCCCAGTCCTCGTCGGTGGCGTCCCAGGGGGTCTCGGGCATCACCGCGGCGTTGACGACGAGCACGTCGACCCGGCCCTTCCATGCCACGGCGCGACGCCACAGCTCCCGGCCCGAGCCGGGCTGCGCGAGATCGGCCTGCAGCAGCAGGCTCCGCCCCGGACCGAGGCCCGCGACCGCCTCGGCGGCGCCCTGCCGGTGGCCGCCGTAGTGCGCGACGACGTCGGCACCGGCCTCGCCCAGGATCCGCGCGGTCGCCGCGCCGATGCCACGGGAGGCACCGGTCAGCAGCACCGTCCTGCCACTCAGGTCGTCCACGACCGTGCTCCTCGTCCCCTGCTCGTCCGCGTGCGGGTGCCGGCGCACCCGCGTGGTCTCCCGGCCGGGGCCCTCACGGACCGGCCGCCTCGAGCAGCCGGGCCGCGGCGCGCCCCGGGTCGCCGTCGTCGGCCCAGTCGACGTCGACGACGACCTCGTCCACCCCGGCCGCGGCCAGCTCGGGGAGCCGCCGGGCGACCTCGTCGCTGCGACCGGCGGAGTCGACCAGGCGCAGCACGACCGACGTGGCGGCGGGTTGCCGGCCCGCTCCGGCGGCCGCGTGGTGCACCGCCTCGCGCCCCGCGGCGAGCTCGGCGACGTCCAGGGCGTCCAGCGACTGCTGGGCCAGCCACCCCTCGGCCAGGCGGCCGGCCCGCCCCAGCGCCACCGGCGAGTGGCCGCCGACCAGCAGCGGGACCGGTCCCGCGGGCCGCGGCAGGCACAGCACGTCCTCGGGCACCTCGTAGTGCTCGTAGCGCCGCGCGGCGGGCGCCCCGGTCCAGCAGTCGCGCAGGATCGCGATCCACTCCTCCAGGCGTGCACCGCGCTGCCCGAACGGCACGCCGAGCGCGTGGAACTCCTCGCGCAGCCAGCCGGCGCCGACGCCCAGCCGCAGCCGCCCGCCGCTGAGCACGTCCAGCGAGGCGGCCTGCTTGGCCAGCACCAACGGGGCCCGCAGCGGGAGGACCAGCACCGCGGTGCCGAGCGAGGCGCGCCGCGTCGCCGCGGCGGCGAGCGTCAGCGCGACCAGCGCGTCGAAGTAGGGGGTGTGCGTGTCCCACGTGGCCCGGCCGTCGGCCGTGAAGGGGTAGTGCGAGCGGATCGTCCCGGGCAGCACCACGTGGTCGCTGACCCACAGGGAGGCGAAGCCGGCGTCCTCGAGGGTGCGGGCCATCGCCCCGATCCCCCGCTCGACGGGGAGCGGCCCGCTGCTGGGCACCTTCGCGCCGATCCGCACCCCGCGCCTCCCTCCGTCCACCGCCGATGAGCTGCGATCACTAGAGCCCATGGCGCGGGTGTTCGTCAAGCGACCACTCCGTGCGCTGGGCGAACATCCGGCAGGTCACGCGCCACCGGCCCCGCGCCACCGGGCGGGCGGCGCGGGGTCCGGGAGCGGGGTGCGTCAGGCGGAGGGGACGGCGACGCCGGCCAGCGCCGCGTCCAGCTCCAGCTCCAGCTCGCGCACGGCCCCGTCGAGCTGGTCGAGCACGGCCCGGGTGGCCGCCGTGGGTGCGGTGTCGGAGAGCTCGACCACGATCTCCGGGAGCAGCTTGAGCTTCGCGACCAGCCCCGGCGGCCGCTTCAGCTCGTCCGCGTGGTTGGTGGCACTGCCGAGCAGCAGCTTCTCGAGCCGCTCGAGCTCGCCGTCGACCTCGGGCGGGAGCCCGTCACCGGCCGCACGCGCGCTCCGGATCCGGGAGACGGCCACCCCGATGTCGTCGAGCCGGTCCCGGACCCGCACGAGCAGCTCGTACTGGGCCTGGAGCGCCGCGTCGTCGCTGAAGATCCGCGGGTCGCGCACCACCCGCACCCTTGCGCGCCGCCGCTGGTCGCCCACGACCAGCTCGACGCCGTAGCTGCCCGGTGGGACCCGCGGCCCGGGGGTCACCGCCTCGACCGACCCGTCCTCGCCGGGCGCGCTCACCGCCGGTTCCACGCGCAGGTCCCAGACCAGCCGCTGGAGCCCGGTCCGCGCCGGCCGCACCGCGGGCGTCGGCGCCGGCCGGCCCTCGACCGGTTCGCTGGACAGCGTGCGGAGCACCGCGCCGGCGCTGTCCGTGATGCGCAGCGTCACCGGCTGGTCCGCGAGGTCGGCGCCGGCGCGGTACCAGACCGCCAGGCCGTTGGGCGGGTTCTCCCCGCCGTCGATGACCACGTTGCGCGTGGTGCCGTCCTCGTCCCGCTCCACGGTGAACGACGCGCCGCCGAGGGGCACACCCGGGAACCCCCCGACCCACGTGCCCTCGCCCGGCATGTCGAAGCCGGTCGGCGTCGGGTAGCGGTACACCAGCGGCGGGGTGTGCAGCACGAGCGAGTCCTCCACCGCCGCCTCGCGCACCGGCGTCAGGTCGTCGAGCACCCAGAACCCGCGACCGTGCGTGGCGGCGACCAGCTCGTGGTCGCGCACCTTGAGGTCGTAGACCGGCACCGGCGGCAGCGCCGAGCCCAGCGGCGCCCAGGTGCGGCCGCCGTCGGCGGAGTACCGGGCGGCGCGCTCGGTGCCCACGTACAGCAACCCGGCGCGGGCCGGGTCCTCCCGGACCGAGCGCAGCCACTCCCCGGCGGGCAGCCCGGCCGCGAGCGACTCCCACGACCGGCCGTGGTCCTCGGTGCGCCAGAGGTAGGGGGCACGGTCACCGATCCGGTAGCCGTGCGCGGCGACGTACGCGGTGCCGGAGGCGTGCCGCGACACCTCGATGCGCGTGACCGTCGTGAACGGCGGCAGCTCCGGCGGGGTGACGTCGTGCCAGGTCTCGCCGCCGTCCCGGGTGACGTGCACCAGCCCGTCGTCGCTGCCGGCCCAGAGCTCCGCGGGGTCCAGCGGCGACTCCGCGAAGGCGTAGATCGTGCAGTAGACCTCCGCGCCGGTGGTGTCCGGCGTGATGGGGCCCCCGCTCGCGGTCTGCTTCGAGGGGTCGTCGCGGGTCAGGTCGGGGCTGATCGCCTCCCAGGACATGCCCTTGTCCGCGGAGCGGAAGACCCGCTCGCCGGCCACGTAGAGCAGGCCGGGGTCGTGCTGGGAGAACTCGATCGGGTAGGTCCAGCCGAAGCGGTGCCGGTGGGTGGAGGGCGCGGTACCCATGAAGTGCTCGACCCAGACGGCGATGTCCTGCGGTTGCTCGGTCACCTGGTCGAAGCGCAGCAGCGGGCCGGGGTGGCCGAACCCCGCGCCGCCGACGACGACGAACCGCGGGTCGGCCGGGTCGCAGGCCACGTCCCCCGCCTCGGCCTCGCCGAGCTCGAGGCAGTCGGGCCAGCGGATCGCGCCCTTCCAGGAACGCGACGGCACCCGGATGCCGGAGTTGTCCTGCTGGGTGCCGTAGAGGTCGAAGGGGAACTCCCGCCCGATGTCGACCCGGTAGATCTGGGCGGTCGACTGGTTGTAGATCGAGGAGAAGGTCTGCCCGCCGTTGTAGCTGATGCAGGCGCCGCCGTCGTTCCCCTGCACCAGGCGCTGGGGGTCGCGGGGGTCGATCCACAGGTCGTGGTTGTCACCGTGCGGGGTCTGCACCTGCGTGAACGTCTCCCCGCCGTCGCGCGACCGCCAGAACGAGAGGTTGCAGGTGTAGACGGTGTCGGCGTCCACCGGGTCGGCGAACACGTGGCTGTAGTACCAGGGGCGGCCGGTCTGGCCGGACTCCGCGTTCACCCGGGTCCAGGAACCGCCGCGGTCGTCGCTCCGGTAGAGGCCGCTCTGCTCGCCCTCGGCCTCGACCACCGCGTAGACGCGCTCGGGCCGTGCCGGCGAGACCGACACCCCGATCCGCCCCAGCAGCCCCGTCGGGAAGCCGGGTGAGGCGCTCATCGGCTCCCAGGTCCGGCCGCCGTCCAGGGTGCGGAAGAGGTCGCTGCCGGGGCCCCCGCTGCGCATGTCCCACGGGTGCCGGATCGCCTGCCACATGGCGGCGAACATGACGTCGGGGTCGTTCGGGTCGAGGCTCAGGTCGGCGGCGCCGGTGTGCTCGTCGACGTGGAGGATGCGCTCCCAGGTCTCGCCGTCGTCGTCGGTGCGGTAGACGCCCCGCTCGCCACCGGCGCTGAAGATGTCCCCGAGCGCGGCGACCACCACCGTCTCCGGGCGCCCGGGGTGCACCCGCACCCGGGAGATGTGCCGGGTCTCCGCCAGTCCGCGGTGCTGCCACGTCGCCCCGTCGTCCAGCGACCGGTAGACCCCGTCGCCCTGCACGACGTTGTTGCGCACGCACGCCTCGCCGGTCCCCACCCACACGGTGGACGGGCGCGACGGCGCCAGCGCGATGGCGCCGATCGCCGAGCTGGTCAGCCAGCCGTCGGACACGTTGCGCCAGTAGGTGCCGCCGTCGTCGGTGCGCCACACCCCGCCGGCGCAGGCGCCGAAGTAGGCGACGGCCGGCTGGTCGGGGTGCCCCGCGACGGCGACGCTGCGCCCACCGCGGGAGGGACCGACGCTGCGCCAGCGCAGCGCCGAGCTGAGGTCGGCCGTGGTCATGGAGCGGTGTTCTCCCAGGTTCGGTTCGCGGGGCCGGGCAGGCGCCGGCCCCTGTGGCGGCGGGTGCGGGTCAGAGGGGCTCGATGCGCAGGATCGCGCGGGCGCTCGTGATCTGCGCCGGGTCGTAGGGGCGGCCGAAGTAGAGCTGCGCGAGGTCGTCGGCGTGGCTGCGCGCCGCATCACCGTGCACGACGTCGACGACCCGGCCCCGCACCTCGGCGTAGTGGTAGGGGTTCGCGGAGTCGATGATGCAGACCACCACGCGCGGGTCGTTCTGCACGTTCTTGAACTTCGCCCGGTGCACCTCGGTGTTGATCAGCACGTGGTCGTCGTCGCAGTCGACCCACATCACCTGCGCCACGGGCTGGCCGTCGGGACGCAGGGTCGTCAACGTCGCGAAGTTCTTGCCCTTGGCGAGCTCGCGGACGTCGTCGCTCAGCATGGTGGTGCCTCCAGGGCATCGGGTCGCGCGCCGCGCGACGGGGTCGGGGACGGGACCGGTGTCACGCGACCCGGACGCGGGAGTCGAGCAGGGCGTAGCCCAGGTCCACGAGGATGTTCGCGAGGACGACGAAGAAGGACGCCACCAGCATGACGCCGACGATCACCGGCTGGTCGCCGCGGGTGACCGAGTCGACGGCCACGCGGCCGATGCCGTTGAGGCCGAAGATCTGCTCGGTCACCACCAGGCCGCCCATGAGCAGGCCGAGGTCGAGGCCGAACTGGGTGAAGATCGGGGTGACCGAGCTGCGCAGCCCGTGCCGGTACACCACCCGGCGCTCCGACAGCCCCTTGCTGCGGGCCGTCCGGATGTAGTCCTCCTCGAGCACGCCGAGCAGCTGGCCCCGCGTCAGCCGGGCGTAGGTCGCCGCGGTGACGAAGGCGACGGTGATCCACGGCAGCACCAGGTGGCGCGCCCACTCCGCCGGGTTCTCGGTGAACGGCACGTACCCGGCCGCCGGGAAGATCGGCAGGCCGTTGGTCGTCAGCTGGTAGAAGAGCAGGTAGAGCAGCACGAGCCCGAGCACGAACGTCGGGACGCTGAGCCCGCTGAGCACGAACAGCGTGCTGGCCCGGTCGAGCAGGGAACCCGGGCGCCGCGCCGCGGCGATCCCCACGAGGACGCCGACGACCAGCGCCACGGCGATCGCCCCGAACGCCACCGAGGCCGTCACCGGCAGCCGGCTGACGATCGTGTCGAGCACCGGCTCCTGGTTGTAGTACGAGTAGCCGAGGTCGCCCCGCAGCAGGCCCTCCACGAACTGGCCGTAGCGCTCGAGGACCGGCTGGTCCAGCCCCAGGCGCTCGCGCACCTGGTCGACCTGCGCGTTGGTGGCCTGCGGGCCGGCCAGCGTCCGTGCCGGGTCGTTGGGCGCGACGTAGAACAGGGTGAACATCAGGACGCTGATGGCGAACAGCGTCAGCAGGCCGGAGGCGATCCGGCGCAGCAGGAAGCGGGTCACGACCGGATCTCCTCGGCCTTCTCGTCGCGGGCCGCGTCGGCGGCCAGGGCCTTGCGCCGCGCCTTCTTCGCCCGCTCGGTGCGGAAGGAGTGCCGCGGGTCGAGCGCGTCGCGCACCGAGTCGCCGAGCAGGTTGAAGGCGAGCGTGAGGGCGAGCAGCGCCGCGGCTGGGAAGGCGACCATCCACCAGGCGACCGTGTAGAGGCTGCCGGCGGACGCGGCCGCGAGCATGTTCCCCCAGGTGGCGGTGGGCGGCAGCACGCCGAGCCCGAGGAAGGACAGCATCGCCTCGAACACGATCGCCTGCGGCACCAGCAGCGTGCCGTAGATGACGATGGGCACGAGGAGGTTCGGGAGGATGTCGACGGCCATGATCCGCCGGTTCTTCGCCCCGAGCGACGTCGCGGCCTCCACGAACTCGCGCTCCCGCAGCGAGAGCACCTGACCGCGGACGACGCGGGCGATCGGCGCCCAGGTGAACAGCACGATCACCGCCACGGTCACCGCGAGGCCCGGCCCGGCCAGGGAGACCAGCGAGATGGCGAAGAGCAGCTGGGGCAGGGAGAGCGTGGTGTCCATCAACCAGTTCAGGACGACGTCGACCTTGCCCCGGCGGAAGCCGGCGACCAGCCCGACGAGGGTGCCGATCCCGAGGCTGCACACGGTGGCCAGCGCCCCCACCAGCAGGGAGATGCGCGCCCCGTAGGCCAGCCGCACGAACAGGTCGCGACCGAGTTGGTCGGTGCCGAGCCAGAACTCCGAGTTCGGCCCCACCGGCGTCCCGAAGGAGTCCAGCCCCGTCTCGCGGTACTGCATGTTGGGGTCGTGGCCGGTCAGGACGGTCGCCAGGGGGGCCGCGAGGGCGACCACGACCGCCAGGGCGATCACCGCCGCCGAGGCGACCGCCACCCGGTCGGCCCGCAGCCGGCGCAACGCCAGCTGCAGCGGGCTGCGCGCCGTGACGGGGGCGTCGTCGGTCACGTGGCTCATGTTCATCGTGGACGCGGTCACCGGAGGGCCTCCACACGGGTCAGCGGATGGATGCACGCGGCCGCCCGCTCCGGACCGTCACCTGCCTTCGGGACCAGCGCCGGCACCTCGTCGCTGCAGTCCGGCTGCGCCACGGGGCAGCGCGGGTGGAACCGGCAGCCGGCCGGCGGCGCGATGGGCGAGGGGACGTCGCCCTGCAGCAGGACGCGGCCACCGGCGCGCGTCTCGTCCAGCTCCAGCGTCGGGGCGGCGTCGAGCAGGGCCCGCGTGTAGGGGTGCCGCGGGTCGGCGTACACCCGTTCGGTCGGCCCCGTCTCCACGACCTTGCCCAGGTACATGACGGCCAGCCGGTCGGCGACGTGCTCCACGACGGCGAGGTCGTGGGCGATGAAGACGTAGGTCAGGCCGAGCTCGCGCTGCAGCTCCGCGAGCAGGTTGAGGATCTGCGCCTGGATGGAGACGTCCAGCGCCGACACCGGCTCGTCGCAGACCACGAGCCTGGGGTTGAGCGCCAGCGCGCGGGCGATGCCGATGCGCTGGCGCTGCCCGCCGGAGAACTCGGCCGGGAAGCGGTTGTAGTGCTCCGGGTTCAGGCCGACGAGCTCCATGAGCTCCTGGACGCGGCTGCGCACCCCGTCCTTGCGCCCGTGGATGACCAGCGGGTCGGCGATGATCGAGCCCACCCTGCGCTGGGGGTTCAGTGCTCCGTACGGGTCCTGGAAGATCAGCTGCACGTCCTGCCGGATCGCCCGGCGCTCGGCGGCGGACAGCTCCGCCATGCTCCGGCCGCCGATCTCGACCGAGCCCCCGGTGGGCGGGATCAGCCCGGTGAGCACCCGGGCCAGCGTCGACTTGCCGCAGCCGGACTCCCCCACGATGCCGAGCGTCTCGCCCTCGTGGACCTCCAGGCTCACGCCGTCGACCGCGCGGACCGGGTCCGCCACCCGGCCCAGGATTCCCTTCCGCGGCCCGGGGAAGTGCACCGTGACGTCGGTGAGGCGGGCGAGCGGGGTGGCGCCGCGGGCCGGCTCGGTCGTGGAGGCGTGCACGGCCGGCGGCAGCACGACCGGTCCCGCGTGCGATGCGGGGAGCAGGCAGGCCGAGGACTGCGTGCCGGCGACGTGCTGCTCCGGGGGGCGCTGCTCCAGGCACTCGGGCATGGGGTGCGCGCACCGGGGCGCGAACGAGCAGACCGGGCGGTCGACCAGCAGGCTCGGCGGCTGGCCGGGGATCGGGACGAGGGCCGCCGACCGCTGGCCACCGCGCGGGACCGAGGCGAGCAGCCCGCGGGTGTAGGGGTGGTGGGGGCGGGCGAAGAGCTCGTCGCGGGTGCCCCGCTCGACGATCCGCCCGCCGTACATGGTGAGCACGCGGTCGGCCACCTCGGTCACCACACCGAGGTCGTGGGTGATCATGATGATCGCGGTGCCGTGCTCGCGCTGCAGGTCCTCCAGCAGCTGGAGCAGCTGGGCCTGGACGGTCACGTCCAGCGCCGTCGTCGGCTCGTCGGCGACGAGCAACGCCGGCCGCAGCGCCAGCGCGAGGGCCATCATCACGCGCTGGCGCATGCCGCCGGAGAACTGGTGCGGGTAGTCGTCGGCGCGGCGCTCGGGCGCGGGGATGCCCACCTCGCCGAGCAGCTCGACGACGCGTTTGCGGGCCTCACCGGCCGGCACGCCGTGCGCCCTCAACGCCTCGGCGATCTGCCAGCCGACGCGGTACTGCGGGTGCAGGCTCGACAGCGGGTCCTGGAAGACCATGCCGATGCGCGCGCCGCGCACGCCGCGCAGCTCGGCCGGCGACATGGTCAGCAGGTCGCGGCCCTCGAAGACCGCGCGGCCGCTCACCTCCGCTCCCCTGGCCAGGCCCACCATGGCCTGCGTGCTGACCGACTTCCCGGAGCCGGATTCCCCGACGATGACGACGGTCTCTCCGGCGTCCAGCTCGAACGACACGTCGCGCACGGCGTGGAGGACCCCGTCGCCGGTCGGGAACGAGACATCGAGGTTCTCGACGGTCAGCAGCACAGTTGCTCCGCTCGGGTGGGTGGCCAGGGGGGCGGGAGG
>NZ_SSXC01000032.1 GCF_021699055.1 Blastococcus sp. MG754426
GAGGGGTGGGCGCCGGGCCCGTGGGGATGAGCGCCGCCAGCCCGCGTCCCAGGCCGCCTCGCTTCGTCATCGCTGCTCCTCGCTGGCAGGGGTGGTCACTGGGGGTCCTGGCGGAACGGCACCGACGTCTCCCCGAAGGCGAGGGCGCCGACCGGGGTGGCCCCGTTGCCACCCGCAGCCGCGTCGAGCCGCTCGAGCGCGACACCACGCTGGGCCAGCTCCCGGGCGGCCTCGACGTAGCTGGTCGAACCACGCGAGCCCGGGTCGTAGGTGAGCACCGACTGCCCGTAGCCGGGGGCCTCGGAGACGCGGACGTTGCGGGGGATGACCGCGTCCAGGACCAGCTCGCCGAAGTGGTTGCGCACCTCGTCGGCCACCTGGTCGGCGAGCTTGGTCCGCCCGTCGTACATCGTCAGGAGGATGGTCCGGACGGCGATCCCGGGGTTGAGGTGCTGGCGGACCAGGTCGATGTTGTTGAGCAGCTGACCGAGGCCCTCGAGCGCGTAGTACTCGCACTGGATGGGGATGAGGACCTCGTCGCCGGCCACCAGCGCGTTCAACGTCAGCAGCCCCAGCGACGGGGGGCAGTCGATGAGCACGTAGTGCGGGCGGCGTTCCCGCGGGAGCGCCGCCACGTAGGCCTCGATCGACCGGCGCAGCCGGTGCTCGCGGGCGACCACCGAGACCAGCTCGATCTCGGCGCCGGCGAGGTCGATGGTCGCCGGGACGCAGAGCAGGTTGGGGCTGGCCGTCGTCTGGTGCACCACCTCGGAGAGCGTGCTGTCGCCGACGAGCGCGTCGTAGATCGAGGGCGTGCCCACGGTGTGCTCCACGCCGAGGGCGGTGCTCGCGTTGCCCTGCGGGTCGAGGTCGATCACCAGGGTCCGCAGCCCGTACAGGGCGAGCGCCACCCCCAGGTTCACCGTGGACGTGGTCTTGCCGACCCCGCCCTTCTGGTTCGCGATGGTGATGACCCGGATGCGCCCGGGAGCCGGGAACGGCTCCTGCTCGGCGGCGTGCAGCACGCGCGTCGCGCGCAGGGCCTCCATGGCGATCGGGCTGTCGAAGTCCGCGAGCCCACCCGAGGACGTCGTCGCCGACTGGTCAGCGGCGAGGCTGCTGCGCAGCCGCTCGCCCGGGTCGGTCATCGCAGGTCCTTCCTCTGCCGGCGTTTCACGTGGAACGGGTCGGGTAGCGCTGGCTGTTCCACGTGGAACAGGACGCGCGTGGGCCTGCCGGCGCCGTCACCGGTCCCCCCGTGTCATGACCACCACGGTAGTGGCAGCGTCCCCCAGTGATGCACCGACGGCCCGTGCCTCGATGTCGCGCATCCCGGCGGCGTGCAGCTCGGGGCGGAGCGCCGGCAGCTCGGCGAGCGCGCGGGCTCCGACGAGCGCCACCAGCTGGGCACCCGGCCGGAGCAACCCGCGGCACCAGCCGACCAGGCGGGGGAGCGGTGCGACGGCCCGGGCCGTGACGACGTCGACCCGGCCGACGGCGGCGACGACCGATCGGTCCTCGGCGCGGCCCCGCACCACCCGCCAGGCGGCCGGTGGCTCGGCCAGATCGGCGACCGCCTCCTCCAGGAACTCCACCCGGCGGGCCATCGGCTCGACCAGCGTCAGCGCGATGTCGGGGCGGGCCAGGCCGAGGGGGATCCCGGGGAGACCGGCACCGCTGCCCACGTCGACCACCCGTGCGTCGCGGGGAACCGCCTCGGCCACCGCCGCGCTGTTGAGCACGTGCCGCTCCCACAACCGCGGGACCTCGCGCGGCCCGATCAGGCCCCGGGTCACCCCGTCGGAGGCCAGCCGGGCCACGTAGCGCTGCGCCGCGGGGAGGGCCGCGCCGAACACTGCGCCCGCCTGCGCCGGCGCGGCCGGGACCTGCGGCACGTCCACGGCGCCGGCTCCGGGACCTGCCCCGCTCACCTGTCGGGCAGGACCACGACGCGGCGGCGGGGCTCCTCGCCCTCCGACTCGCTGTGCACCCCCGCGACCGAGGCGATGACGTCGTGCACGACCTTGCGCTCGAACGGGTTCATCGGGCTGAGCCGCTCGGGCTGCCCGCTGGCGGCGACCCGCCGCGCGGTCTCCGCGGCCAGCGAGGTGAGGTCCGCCCGTCGCTTGGCCCGGTACCCGCCGACGTCGAGCATGAGCCGGCTGCGCACGCCGGTGGACTGCGCGACGGCGAGGCGGGTGAGCTCCTGCAGCGCCTCCAGCGTCGCACCGTCCGGCCCGATGAGGTCGCCCAGCTTGCCCCCGACGATCGCGACCGATGCCCGGTCGCCCTCGACGTCGAGGTCGATGTCGCCGTCCACGTCGAGGATGTCGAGGAGGCGCTCGAGGTAGTCCCCGGCCACGTCGCCCTCGCGGACCAGCAGGTCCTCACCGGCCCCACCGGCCCCGCCGGTCCCGTCCGCCTCGACGTCGACGGGCTCCACGACGGCGTCGTCGCTGGCGGGGTCCGCGTCGGGCAGGGCGGGTGGGTTGTCTGTCACGGGCTGCTGCGGAGCACTCACGGGTGTTCCTCCCAGTTCGGTGCGGCGGCCGGGTCGTCCCGGTGGTCTGGATGCCGGACGGGCCGGCGGTCGAGCGGTACGGCGGAGGTCAGCGACGCTTCCGCTTCCCACGGTTGGCCGGCCCCTGGCCCGCGCCGGGGCGGGACGTGCGGCCCGAACCCGAGCCGGCGGAGCGCGACCCGGCGGACCCGTTGCCCGTCGACCCGTTCGCGGTGGAGCCGCCGGCTGCAGGGTCCGGCCCGACGACGCCGTCGCCGTCCACGGTGCTGGACGGGGCGACGGTGCTGCCCGACGGGCGACCCTGCTTGGGGCGGACCGGCTTGGCGCCGGGCTTGGGAGCCAGCGTCTTGGGGTCGATCGCCGGCTTCTCCGCCGCGGCCTTGGCCTTGGCGGCGTCGGAGCCGGGCGGCGGCATCTTGCGCAGGATGAAGAACTGCTGGCCCATGGTCCACAGGTTGTTCGTCATCCAGTAGATGAGGACACCGATCGGGAAGATGAACCCGGAGACGAAGAGGCTGATCGGGACGCCGTAGAGCATCAGCTTCTGCACCATCGCGGCCTGGCCCTCGACCGGCCCCGAGCGCGCCATGATCTGCTTCTGCGTGAAGTACGTCGTGAAGCACATGACCACGATCAGCGCGAACGCGACGATGCGGATGTTCGTGTAGTTGACGCCGGCGATCCCGAGGATCGCCTCCTCCTTGGCGCCGCTCATGTTGAACGACGCGGAGATCGGCGCACCGAAGAGCTGCGCGCGGGCGGCCTGGTCGGTGAGCTCGTCGGTCCAGGAGTAGAGCCCCTGCTTGTCCGGCGCGAGCCGGCGCAGGACGTGGAACAGCGCCAGGAAGACCGGGATCTGCGGCAGGATCGGCAGGCAGCCGGCCAGCGGGTTGACGCCGCGCTCCTTCTGGAGCTGCTGCATCGCCACCGCCATGCCCTGGCGGTCGCTGCCGTACTGCTTGCGCAGCTTGGCGATCTCCGGCTGGAGCTCCTGCATCGCCCGCTGCGACTTGACCTGCTTGACGAAGAGCGGGAAGAGGATGAGCCGGATCGTGACGACCAGGAAGACGATCGCGAGCACCCAGCTCAGGCCGCCGAGGGCTGTCTCAGGCGCCGGGTCGCCGAAGACCAGGTTCCACAGCGAGTGCCACCGGGCCATGACCCAGGAGATGGCGGTGTACAGCCAGTCAAGCAACGGAGGACTCCTCCTGCGGGGTCCGGCACGCGGCCGGCGGGGTGGCCTCGCGGCCGGGGTCATCGGACGGCGCGACCGGAGGACGTGCCGCTGGGGTGGACGAGCGGGAGCCCGTCCCGGTTCCACGGGCCGGCGGGACGGGGTCGACCCCGCCCGGGTGCCAGGGTGCGCACTTGCCCAGCCGGACCAGCGTCAGCCAGCTGCCCCGGCCTGCGCCGTGCTGCGCGACCGCCTCGGCGGCGTAGGCGCTGCACGTGGGGTGGAACCGGCAGCGCGGCGGGAACGCCGGGCTGATGGCGCGGGAGTAGAAGCCGACCGCGCGCAGCAGCAACCGCGCGGCGGCGGAACGCCGCGGGTCCGGCCCCGCCGGGCCGGTCATCGCCGGGGCCCCCGGTCGCCGAGCAGCCGGTCCAGGCCTGCGGTCAGGTCGCGGTGCAGCGCCGCCGAATCGGCGTCCGCGGCCTCGGGGCGGGCGCGGACGACGAGGTCCGCGCTCGCGGGCAGCCGGTCCAGCTCCGTGCGGACGACGGCACGCAGCCGGCGGGTCACCCGGTGGCGGACCACCGAGTTGCCCACGCTCCTGCCCACCACGAAACCGGCCCGCGCAACCGCCGGCGACGAGGTGTCGCCGGCCGGCTGCTCGGGCCGTTCGGGGAGGTAGTGCAGCACCATGGTCGGCCGCCCGGCGCGCCGGCCGGATCGGACCACCGCGGTGAACTCCGGGCGCCGGCGCAGGCGTGCCTGCGCAGGCAGCACGTCAGGCGGAGAGCTTCTCGCGGCCCTTGCGCCGACGGGTGGCGAGGATCGCCCGGCCGGCGCGGGTCCGCATCCGCAGCCGGAAGCCGTGGGTCTTGGACCGGCGGCGGTTGTTCGGCTGGAAGGTGCGCTTGCTCACGAGGTACTCCCACTACACGGCATCGGCGGTGCGGCCCCGTCGGTGGACGGGGACGCGCGGGGTGACGGTGGCGGCGTCCGCCGCACCCGGCACCCCAGAAGCTGGCACTGCGGACGGCGACGCCCCGACCTGGCCGCGCAGGCGCACTGCGGCGGCCGGGAACGGGCACACCCGTCCACAGACTCCCGCCAGCATAGCCGAGGACCGGCGCCGGGCGGCGGCCGGTCGCAGGCCGACCGCCCATCCTGCCGCCGGACCCGGGGCGCACGCCGCCCGGCACGCCGGTGCCGCCCGTCACCGCCGCTACCCGTGCGGCCGCCCGAGCACGGACAGGCCGCACGGGGCGACGCAGGTCCGTCGGCCCTGTCGGCGTTGCCCGGCTGTGGATGAAGCTGTTAGCGTCGCCGTCGCTCCGCGTCGGGCGTCAGGGTCACGACGCGTGGGCCGACCCCGTCGGTCGACCGACCGCCGGACCTCCCCTCCAACCGCCGCACACCGGCCGTGACCTGCAGCGATGCTCTTCCGGCCGGATCGCCGTGCGACGCCGGCCCAGCACCTCGCCGGCCGTGCACAGCCTGTGGACACCCGTGTGGAACACCTGCGCCCGCGCGTCCACAGCCGCGGACACGGGTGGATGCTGGACGGATCACGGGGGGAGCTCGGCGCGGACCGCCGGGCGTACCGGACCGGCCGTGGGGTCGACTGCATGGGAGGACGAAGCGGGATGGCCGACACGCCGGATCTGCCAACTGTCTGGGACCAGATCCGCGAGCGGCTGGCGACCAGCCTCTCCCCGCAGCAGAACGCGATGCTGAACCTCACCCGGCCCGTCGGCCTGTTCGAGGGCACCGCGGTGCTGGCCGCTCCGAACGAGTTCACCCAGACGGTGCTCGAGTCGCGCATGCGCCGGGTGCTGGCCGAGGCCCTGTCCGAGCAGTTCGGGCGGGACATCCACGTCGCCGTCCAGCTCGAGGACGCGCCCCCCGCGCCGGTGGTCGCGCCCCTGGACGAGGA
Organism: Blastococcus sp. MG754426; assembly: GCF_021699055.1. Classification (GTDB taxonomy): domain Bacteria; phylum Actinomycetota; class Actinomycetes; order Mycobacteriales; family Geodermatophilaceae; genus Blastococcus. The sequence continues at coordinate 5,626 of NZ_SSXC01000032.1, forward strand.
ACCGACGCGCCGCCCCTGGTCGGCGGTCGAGGCGCAGCGCGCCGAGGAGGACCAGGCGACCCGGGACCGTGCCGACGACGGGCGCAGCGCGTTCGGCGTCCGCACCGACGTCGTCGGCACTCCGGCGCCGTGGGACCGGCCCGCGTCCGCCGACCGGCCGATCGGCCACGACTTCCCCGAGATCCGGGAGCTGCACCCCGCCGACGGCCCGCCGCGTCCCCCCGCCGACCGCGGGGCGCCCGAGGACTGGAGCACCACGACCTGGGGCGGTGGCGCGGCGGCGCCGGCCGACGACCGGGACTGGGGCGGGGCCGGGACCGCGCCGACCGCCGACGTGCTGCCCTTCGACGTCGACGCCGCGGCGGGGGAGCAGCGCCGGTCCGGGGCCGTGACCCGCGGCCGCCGTCCGGAGGGCGGCCGGCCGGCCGGCCTGGACCCGGGGCTCAACCCCAAGTACGTCTTCGACAGTTTCGTCATCGGCAACAGCAACCGCTTCGCCCACGCCGCGGCGGTCGCGGTCGCCGAGGCGCCGGCCCGCGCGTACAACCCGCTGTTCATCTACGGCGAGTCCGGCCTGGGGAAGACCCACCTGCTGCACGCGATCGGCCACTACGCCGCGCGCATGTTCCCCAACGTCAAGGTGCGCTACGTCAGCACCGAGGAGTTCACCAACGAGTTCATCAACCTGGTGCACTCCGGCCGGGCCGAGGACTTCCGCCGTCGCTACCGGGACATCGACTTCCTGCTCATCGACGACATCCAGTTCCTGGAGCGCGCCGAGCGGACGCAGGAGGAGTTCTTCCACACCTTCAACACGCTGCACAACGCCAGCAAGCAGATCGTCATCACCTCCGACCGGCCGCCGAAGAAGCTGACGACGCTTGAGGACCGGCTGCGCACCCGCTTCGAGTGGGGCCTGATCACCGACGTCCAGGCGCCCGACCTCGAGACCCGCATCGCGATCCTCCGCAAGAAGGCGTGGGGCGAGCGGCTGCAGGTGCCCGACCAGGTGCTGGAGTTCATCGCGTCGAAGGTGCAGACCAACATCCGCGAGCTGGAGGGCGCGCTGATCCGCGTCACGGCGTTCGCGTCGCTGAACAAGCAGCAGGTGGACCTGCCGCTGGCCGAGCTGGTGCTCAAGGACCTGATCAGCGACGAGCAGGGCCCGCAGATCACCGCGGCGATCATCATGGCCGCCACCGCGGAGTACTTCTCCGTGACGATGGAGGAGCTGCAGGGCACCAACCGCAGCCGCACCCTGGTCAACGCGCGGCAGATCGCGATGTACCTCTGCCGGGAGCTCACCGAGCTGTCGCTGCCGCGCATCGGGGCGTCCTTCGGCGGCAAGGACCACACCACGGTCATGCACGCCGTCAAGAAGATCACCAACCTGATGAGCGAGCGGCGGGCGACGTACACGCAGGTCACCGAGCTGACCGCCCGCATCAAGAGCCGCGCCCGGCAGTAGGAGCGGCCGCGCCCTCCCCACCCCTCGCACGCTCGGGGCGGTGCCCTGGTCGGGGCCGCTCGGCGGGGCTCTCCGCGGCCTTCGGCGGTGACGCAGCGCAGCCGGTGGAGTCACCGTGCAGACACCTGCCGGCCACCGTCCCGACGCGGTCGACAAGTCGTTGTCCACACCTGTGTGGATCCCTGGGGATGGCGGAACCGCTGGTTCTGCGCACGATGACCCGTGTGACGGCGGTGGCCGGCGTCGACTCGTCGAGAAGTTGTCCCCAGGGATGTGCACAGCTGGGGGAAAGTCCGGTCGGCACCGTTCCGCCGCCGCGCGACCCGGCCTCGCGGGTCGGCCGCCCGGCAGCACGCCGCATCCGGTCTGCACGCGGCTGACCTGCGCGGATGGCCCTGAGGGACGACCCGGCCCGCACCCGTGCCCACCGGCCCCGCGCAGCCGGTGCACACCACCTGGGGACGAGCCGGGGAGACGCGGGGGACAGGACGTGGACCACCGGCGGTCACCGTGCACAACCGTCGATCTGTCCACGTGTCGACAACAGGGGGACGGTGACCACCCACAACCGGCCAACACCCCGGATCGATCGCTGACCTGCGGAAAGGGCTCCGATCCCCAGCTTCCACACCAGTGATGACGAGGATGAAGGAGTTATCCCGGAGATTTCTCGAACCACAGTCCGGGTGGGGACGCTCCGCTGGGTCGGGTTCCCGGCTCCCCGAACCCGAGCACCAGCGCCCCCAGCACCACCAGCAGCCCATCGAGGGACGGGGGTTTCCCCACGGAGGGCTGCAACAGGCACGATGAGCACCGCAGCGGAGCCATCGCCCCGCGGCAGGACGACGACGAGCTCCGCACCCGTACCGGCCACCTCCCCGGCCGGCGCACGGGCGCGGACCGAGCAATGGGTGGTCGAGAGATGAAGTTCCGGGTGGCACGTGAGGTGCTCGCCGACGCCGTCGCCTGGACGGCGCGCAGCCTGCCGCCGCGGCCGTCGGTCCCGGTGCTGGCGGGCATCCTGCTCGAGGCCGACGGGAACCAGCTGTCGGTCTCCGGCTTCGACTACGAGGTCTCGGCGCGCTCGGAGGTCGACGTCCAGACCAGCGAGAGCGGGCGGGTGCTGGTCCCGGGCCGGCTGCTGGCCGAGATCACCCGTGCGCTCCCGCCGCACCCGGTCGAGATCACCGCCGAGGGCCCGCGCCTCGCGATCACCTGCGGCAACGCCCGCTTCAGCCTGCCCACGCTGCCGGTCGAGGACTACCCGTCCCTGCCCGCCATGCCGTCGGCGGCCGGCATCGTCGACAGCGAGGTCTTCAGCGAGGCGGTGGCGCAGGTCGCCATCGCCGCGGGGCGGGACGACACGCTCCCCATGCTCACCGGTGTCCGCCTGGAGATCGACGACGACCAGATCACCCTGGCCGCCACCGACCGCTACCGCCTCGCCGTCCGCGAGTTCGCCTGGCGCCCCCAGACCTCCGGCCTGTCCGCGGCCGTGCTGGTGCCGGCGCGCACGCTGGCCGAGGCGGCCAAGACGCTGACCAGCGGGCCGGAGATCACCCTCTCGCTGTCCTCCGGCAGCTCGGGCGAGGGCATCCTCGGTCTGTCCGGCAAGGACCGGCAGACCACCACCCGGCTGCTGGACGCCGAGTTCGTGAAGTACCGCGCGATCATGCCGTCGGAGTCGTTCGCCAACGCCACGCTGCCGGTCGGCCTGTTCACCGACGCGGCCAAGCGCGTGGCGCTGGTCGCCGAGCGGGGGACGCCGCTGCGCTGCGAGTTCAGCCCCGGTCAGGTGACGCTGCGCGCCGGGGGCAGCGACGACGAGGGGCAGGCTGAGGAGCGCTGCGACGTCGACTTCGACGGCGAGCCGCTGACCATCGGCTTCAACCCGACGTTCCTGCTCGACGGCCTGGCCGCGGTGCACACCGGGCGGGCCCGCATGGACTTCACCAGCCCGCTCAAGCCGGCCGTGCTCTCCGGCGTCGACGAGCCGCCGGCCGACGGGGACGCGCCGCCGGTGCCCGCCGAGCGCGCGGGCAGCTACCGGTACCTGATCATGCCGGTGCGGCTGCCCGGGTGATGCCGGGCGTCGCCCGGGCAGGCGGGAGCGTGCCCGGGCGAGCACGATGGCAGGGAACGCAGTCGAGGTCGAAGAGGGGCGAGTCGTGCAGCTGGGTCTGATCGGGCTGGGGAAGATGGGCGGCAACATGGCCGAGCGGCTGCGCCGCGCCGGTCACGAGGTCGTGGGCTACGACCGGTCACCGGGGAAGCGGGACGTCGAGAGCCTGCCCGCACTGGTCGAGGCGCTCGCCGAGCCCCGCGTCGTGTGGGTGATGGTGCCCTCGGGCGAGCCGACGCGCGCGACCGTCAAGGAGCTGGCCGGTCTCCTCTCCCCCGGCGACGTGATCATCGACGGCGGCAACTCCAAGTACACCGACGACCAGGTGCACGACGTCATGTGCCGCGAGAAGGGCATCGGCTACATCGACTGCGGCGTCTCCGGGGGCGTCTGGGGCCTGGAGAACGGCTACGCGCTCATGGTCGGTGGCACGAAGGAGGACGTCGCCAAGGCCCAGCCGATCTTCGACGCCCTCAAGCCGCCGGCCCCGGTGGACGAGTCCGGGCAGGAGATCCCGGGCGCGGGCTACGTGCACGCCGGCCCCGTGGGCGCCGGCCACTTCAGCAAGATGGTCCACAACGGCATCGAGTACGCCCTCATGCAGGCCTACGGCGAGGGGTACGAGCTGCTCGCCGCGGTCGACCTCATCGAGGACGTCCCCGGCGTCATCGCCTCCTGGACGCAGGGCACCGTCATCCGCTCCTGGCTGCTGGACCTGCTGGTCCGGGCGCTCCAGGAGGACCCCGCGCTGGAGCGCATCTCCGGCTACGCGGAGGATTCGGGCGAGGGCCGCTGGACGGTGGAGCAGGCGATCGAGAACGCCGTCCCCATGCCGACGATCGCGGCGTCGTTGTTCGCCCGCTTCTCCTCGCGCCAGGACGACTCGCCGACGATGAAGGCCGTCGCCGCGCTGCGCAACCAGTTCGGTGGTCACGCGGTCCGCGCCGTCCAGGCGCAGGAGGCCGAGCGGCCCGCCTGAGAAAGGACCCCCCTTCCCCCCACGCCTCGCTCCGCTCGGCGCGGGTCCCTGAAGGGGGCCGTTCCAGGCCGTCGCCTGAAAGGCTGAGATGTACCTGAGGCACCTGCAGGTCGGGGACTTCCGCAGCTGGGAACGGGTGGACCTGGCCCTCGGCCCGGGGCCGACGGTGTTCGTCGGCCGCAACGGGGAGGGCAAGACCAACCTCGTCGAGGCGGTCGGCTACCTCTCGACCATGAGCAGCCACCGGGTGTCGGCCGACGCGCCGCTGGTCCGGCACGGGGCGGGGCAGGCGGTGGTGCGGGCCGCCCTGCGCCGCGGTGACCGCGAGCTGCTGGTCGAGATCGAGATCAACCCCGGCAGGGCGAACCGGGTGCGGGTGAACCGGGCGGCGCTGCCGCGGCCGCGCGAGCTCCTCGGGCTGGTCCGCACGGTGCTCTTCGCCCCGGAGGACCTCTCGCTCGTCCGTGGCGACCCGACCGAGCGGCGTCGGTTCCTCGACGAGCTGCTGGCCACCCGGACCCCCCGGCTGGCGGGGGTGCGCAGCGACTACGACCGCGTGCTCAAGCAGCGCAACGCCCTGCTGAAGACCGCCCGGCTGGCCCGTGGCAAGGCGGTGGAGACCCTCGACGTCTGGGACGGCCACCTCACCGACCTCGGCGCGCAGGTCCTCGCCGCCCGCCTGCGGCTGGTCGCCGACCTCGCGCCGCACGTCGCCGACTCCTACGCCGGCGTCGCCGGGGCGGGTGCCGCCGCGGCCGGGCTCGGCTACAGCTCGACGGTGCCGCTGGCCGGTGAGGGCGCGGCGCTGGTGCCCGGCACCGCGCTGCCCTCGGTGGAGGAGCTGGCCGAGTCGATGCGCGCCCGCATCGCCGAGCGCCGGGGCGACGAGCTCGACCGCGGCATGACGCTGGTCGGCCCGCACCGCGACGACCTGGTGATCCACCTGGGTCCGGCCCCCGCGAAGGGTTTCGCCAGCCACGGCGAGTCGTGGTCGCTGGCACTCGCCCTGAAGCTGGCGACCTTCGCGCTGCTGCGCAGCGAGGGCGAGGACCCGATCCTGGTGCTGGACGACGTCTTCGCCACCCTGGACGCCGAGCGGCGGGCCGCGCTGGCCGCCGTCGCCCGGTCGGCCGAGCAGACGCTGATCACCGCGGCCGTGGTCGACGACGTGCCGGCCGAGCTCCGGGGGACCCGCGTCGAGGTGGGTGGCGGCATGGCGCTCGTGGTGAAGGATGCGGTCCCGGTGGGCGAGGGAGGCATGCCGTGAGCGACGACCGGCCGGCACGACCCAGCGACATCGCGCGCGCCGCGCTCGAGGCGGCCCGCGCCGCGTCGGCGTCCCGGCCGCAGCCCACCCGGCGCCGGATCGCGGGGCCGCGCCGAACCTGGACCGGCCCCCGCCCGGGCGCCGACGACCCGCAGCCGCTGGGCAACCTCGTCGACGCCCTGGTGAACCAGCAGGACTGGTCGGCCCGCACGAAGGTCGGCTCGGTCTTCGGCCGCTGGGACGCGATCGTCGGCCCGGACATCGCGTCGCACTGCCGGCCGCAGACCCTCACCGAGGGGGAACTGCTGGTCGTGGCCGAGTCCACGGCCTGGGCGACGCAGCTCCGCCTGCTGGCCCCGTCGATCCTCGGGAAGCTGCGGGCGCAGGTCGGCGGGGACGTCGTGACGAGGTTGCGCGTTGTCGGACCGACGGCTCCCAGCTGGAAGAAGGGTCCGCGCTCGGTGCGCGGGCGGGGACCGCGCGACACGTACGGATGAGGCGCCCGCCCGGCGGGCCGGCGCCGGGGAGGACGATGCAGGCATGAGCACCCCCCGCGACCGTGACCGGGACGGCTTCGACGACGGCGACGGCCGCGGCTGGCAGGAGCCGCCGCACCTCGGTGGCGGTGGGTCCGGCGACGACGAGGACCGCCCCAACGTCGCCGACCGGCGGAAGACGCCCCGTGACGAGCCGCCGGCGAACCAGCCCTGGCAGCCCCCGGGCTGGGACCTGCCCGCCGCGGAGCCCGACCGACCGGCCCCTCGCGACGACGCCCCGCCCGCGCAGTACCCGCCGCCGCAGGTGCCTCCCTCGGAGCAGGCGCCGTACCCGCCGCAGCAGCACCCGCAGGAGCAACACCCCCCGCAGGGCTTCCCGCCCCCGGAGCAGCCGGCTCCGCGCGGCCTGTTCGGCCGTCGCCGCCGCAAGCCGGGTGCGGTGGAGCGGGTGTTCCGCTACGAGGGCGACCTCGTGGGCGCCCAGGGGTGGGCGCTGCAGCAGGGCTGGACGGTGTCCGACGGCACCGCTCCGCAGGACGCGCCCCTGGCCGACCTGATCGCGAGCGCCCCGGTGCGGGCCACCAAGGACCACCGGGCCGGGAACGTCCTGCGCGGCCGGGTGGGGACCCTGGAGCTGGTGGCGTTCGACGTGGTCTACGCGTCGGGGCGCTACCTGGTGCCGGAGTACGCGATCACCGCCGTCCCCATGCTGGGCAGCGTGCCGGGTTTCCGGCTGAGCCCGGCGCGCTTCTGGCGGCACCGGACCGGTGGCCTGGTGCCGGTGCCCAGCGGGGACCAGGCCTTCGACGCCCGCTGGCTGCTGCTGGCGGCGGAGGACGACCCGCGGCTGCGCCGGCTCGCGCAGGACCCGGCCGTGCACGCCCTGCTGCTGGGCAGCGACGACGGTGACGAGTTCTGGTCGGGCGCGGGCGACCACATAGCGGCGATCCGGCCCGACGGGCACCGCCCGCAGCTGCTCGAGCACCACGCCCGCCTGCTGACGGCGATCACCGCCGCCCTCACCTCGGGGTACTGAGGGCGCCCGCACCCGTGAGCGCACCCTCCTCGGCGGACGGCGCCGGCGCGGCCGGGGGCACCGAGCCGCCCCCGGCCGCGCGGCTGCGCGACCTGCTCCCCCTGCTGCGGCCGCACCGCCGCCGGCTGCTGCTCGCCGCGGGGCTGTCGCTGGTCGGTGCGGCCGCCGCGCTCGCCCAGCCGGCCCTGGTGGCCCGGGTCATCGACGTGGTGGGGGCCGGTGAGCCGCTGCTGCCCGCGGTCGCCCTGCTGGTGGTCGTCCTGCTGGTGGCCTCGGCCCTGGGCGCGCTGCAGGGGTTCGTGCTGCAGAGCACCGCCGAGGGGTTCGTGCTCACCACCCGGCTGACCCTGGTCGACCGGCTGCTCCGGCTGCCGGTGGCCGAGTACGACCGACGGCGCACCGGTGACCTGATGTCCCGGGTCGGCTCGGACACCACGCTGCTGCGCGCCACGGTCACCTCCGGGGTGGTCGACGTCGCCGGATCGGTGGTGGTCGGGGCCGGCGCGCTGGTGGCGATGGCCGTCGTCGACGTCTGGCTGCTGCTGGTCACCGTGCTGGCCGTGGCGGTCGGGGCGGTCACCGCCGTCCTGGCCTCCCGCGGCGTGCGCCGGCTGTCCCAGCGGGCGCAGGAGGAGGTGGGCGCGATGACGGCGGCGGTCGAACGGGCGCTGTCGGCGGTGCGCACCATCCGGGCCAGCGGGGCGACGGGGCGGGAGATCGCGGCGGTCGGCGGCAGCGCCCGGCGCGCGTACACGGCCGGGGTCCAGCTGGCCCGGCTGGAGGCGCTGATCTCGCCGGCCGGGTCGATCGCCGTCCAGGGCGCATTCCTGGCCGTGCTCGGCGTCGGTGGCTACCGGGTGGCCAGCGGGTCGATCACCGTGGCGTCGCTCGTGGCGTTCATCCTCTACCTGTTCCTGCTGGTCATGCCGCTGGGACAGGCGATCGCCGCCTGGACCCAGCTGCAGACCGGCCTGGGGGCGCTCGCCCGCATCCAGGAGGTGCTGGCCCTCCCGCCGGAGCAGGACGAGCGTCCGCAGCGGGCCGGGTCACGACCGGCCGGGCCGGTGGCGGGCGCGCCGCTGCTCGAGCTGGACGACGTCTCGTTCGCCTACCCGGACGGGACGCCGGTGCTGCACGGGGTGTCCCTGCAGGTCCCCGTCGGCAGCAGGGTGGCGCTCGTCGGCCCCTCGGGGGCGGGCAAGTCGACGGTCCTGGCGCTGGTCGAGGGCTTCTACCCGCACGCCGGCGGGACCATCCGGTGGGCGGGCACCGACGTCCGGGAGCTCCCCCGGGCGGCCCTCCGCGCGCGGCTGGGCTACGTCGAGCAGGAGGCCCCCGTGCTCGCGGGCAGCGTGCGGGACAACCTGCTGCTGACCCGGCCGGACGCGACCGACCCGGACCTGTGGGCGGTCCTCGCCGACGTCGGCCTCACCGACGTCGTCCGGCGCTCGCCGCGCGGGCTCGACGTGCTGGTCGGTGACGAGGGCGTGCTGCTGTCCGGGGGCGAGCGGCAGCGGCTGGCCATCGCGCGATCGCTGCTGGCCCGCCCGGAGCTGCTGCTGCTCGACGAGCCGACCGCCAGCCTGGACGCGCGCAACGAGAACCTGCTGCGCAGCACCCTGGCGGCGGCGTCGAGCGGGCGGTCGCTGCTGGTCGTCGCCCACCGGCTGTCCACGGTGCTCGACAGCGACCAGATCGTGGTGCTCGACGAGGGCCGGGTGGTCGCCCGGGGGACCCACGACGAGCTGGTCGGCAGCAGCCCCCTGTACCGCGAGCTCGCGGCCGCCCAGCTCCTGGTCTGATCGGACTCCGGCCACGACCAGGGTCCCTGGTCGCGGCGCGTCCTCCCTCGCGGTGGACGGTGCGGGAGGACGCCGCGCGGTGCGGGCGACGACGGCCTCGGCACGCGACGGGACCCCCCTGAGGCCGGTGTTCCACGTGGAACGCGACCGACCGGTGGTGGCCCCGCCCGGCACCCGACCGGCCAGCGCCGCCTTTGACGGCGTGTCGGAGCGGGGGCCAAGCAGGATGGTGGAGAGCCCCGCGGGAGCGGCGCAGACACGACGTCAGGGCGTGCACGGCACGGTTCCTGTCGTACCTCGCGGTATCGTGGGAGACGAAAACCGTCAGCAACCGGCTGAGCGCCCTCCTGCGCCGTTCCGGCTCCCCGTGCGTGCTCGGGGCCCCGGCGCGCCGGTTGCTCGAGAGGAAGGCCCCACGTGGTCGCAGCACCCCAGGTCGACAACACCTACTCCGGCAGTTCCATCACCGTCCTCGAGGGCCTCGAGGCGGTGCGGAAGCGCCCCGGTATGTACATCGGCTCCACCGGTGAGCGCGGTCTGCACCACATGGTGTGGGAGGTCGTGGACAACGCCGTCGACGAGGCGCTGGCCGGCTACTGCGACACCGTGAAGGTCACCCTGCTCGCCGACGGCGGCGTCCGGGTGGAGGACAACGGCCGCGGCATCCCGGTGGACATGCACCCCGTCGAGAAGCGGCCGACGGTCGAGGTCATCATGACCGTCCTGCACGCGGGCGGGAAGTTCGACGGCAAGAGCTACGGCGTCTCCGGTGGTCTGCACGGCGTCGGCGTCACCGTCGTCAACGCCCTCTCGACCAGGCTCGACGTCCGGGTCTGGACCCGCGGCAAGGAGTGGCACCAGGAGTACACCGAGGCCAAGCCGGGCCCGCTCGTGGAGGTCGGGCCGACCGACAAGCGCGGCAGCCAGATCACCTTCTGGGCCGACGGCGGCATCTTCGAGACGACGACCTACTCGTTCGACACGATCAACCGCCGGCTGCAGGAGATGGCCTTCCTGAACGCCGGGCTGACCATCGTCCTGCGCGACGAGCGCCCGGGTCACGCCAAGGCGGAGACGGGTGTCGGCGAGGAGTCGCTGGCCGAGGCGGCCACCCCGGCCGAGGCCGAGGACGAGGCGTTCGAGCCGACGGAGGTCACGTACCGGTACGACGGCGGCCTCGTCGACTTCGTCGGCCACATCAACCGGCGCCGGACGCCGATCCACAAGTCGGTCATCGGCTTCTCCGCCGAGGGCACCGGCAAGAACGACATGGCCATGTCCGTGGACATCGCGATGCAGTGGTCCGACGCCTACTCCGAGTCGGTGCACACCTTCGCCAACGTCATCAACACCCACGAGGGCGGCACGCACGAGGAGGGCTTCCGCGCGGCGCTCACCTCGATCGTCAACCGGTACGCCGTCGAGAAGAAGCTGCTCAAGGAGAAGGACGAGAAGCTCACCGGCGACGACATCCGGGAGGGCCTCGCCGCGATCGTCTCGGTGAAGATCGGCGACCCGCAGTTCGAGGGCCAGACCAAGACCAAGCTCGGCAACACCGAGGTCAAGGGCTTCGTCCAGAAGATCTGCAACGAGCAGATCGGGCACTGGTTCGAGTCCAACCCCGCCGAGGCCAAGACGATCATCACCAAGGCCGCCTCGGCCGCCCGCGCCCGGCGCGCCGCGCAGGACGCCCGCAAGCTGGCCCGCAAGAGCCTGCTGAGCAACAACTCGCTGCCGGGCAAGCTGGCCGACTGCCGCTCCACCGACCCGCGGGCCTCGGAGATCTACATCGTCGAGGGTGACTCCGCCGGCGGTTCGGCGAAGTCCGGCCGCGACTCGATGTTCCAGGCGATCCTGCCCATCCGCGGCAAGATCATCAACGTCGAGAAGGCGCGCATCGACCGGGTCCTCAAGAACGCCGAGGTCCAGTCGATGATCACCGCGTTCGGCACCGGCATCCACGACGAGTTCGACATCTCGAAGCTCCGGTACCACAAGATCGTGCTGATGGCCGACGCCGACGTCGACGGCCAGCACATCAGCACCCTGCTGCTGACCCTGCTGTTCCGCTTCATGCGCCCGCTGGTCGAGGGCCAGTACGTCTACCTGGCCAAGCCCCCGCTGTACAAGATCAAGTGGGGTGGCAAGGTCGGCGACGAGTACGCCTACAGCGACCGGGAGCGGGACGCCGTCGTGAAGGCCGGCGTCGATGCGGGCCGCAAGATCAAGGACGAGATGATCCAGCGGTTCAAGGGGCTCGGCGAGATGAACGCCAGCGAGCTCTGGGAGACCACGATGAACCCCGAGACCCGCATCCTGCGCCAGGTGACCCTGGAGGACGCGGCCGCGGCGGACGAGATCTTCAGCGTGCTGATGGGTGAGGACGTCGAGGCCCGCCGCAGCTTCATCACCCGCAACGCCCGGGACGTCCGCTTCCTCGACGTCTGACACCACCCCGTCCTCCTCACGCCTCGCACGCTCGGGGTGGGGAGGGCGGGGCCGGGCCATAGCCGTCGACTTGGCCTTTTGTCCACCCCTGTGCACCGACCTGTGGAGACCTGAACCGTGACGGAGACCCCACCCCGCGACCGCGTCGAGCCGGTCGACCTCCAGCAGGAGATGCAGCGCAGCTACATCGACTACGCCATGAGCGTGATCGTCGGGCGCGCGCTGCCCGAGGTCCGTGACGGCCTCAAGCCGGTGCACCGCCGCGTCCTGTTCGCGATGTACGACCAGGGCTTCCGGCCCGACCGCGGGTACGTGAAGTGCGCCCGCCCGGTGGCCGAGGTCATGGGTAACTACCACCCGCACGGCGACTCGGCGATCTACGACGCCCTCGTCCGCCTCGCCCAGCCGTGGTCGATGCGCTACCCGCTCATCGACGGCCAGGGCAACTTCGGCTCCCCGGGCAACGACCCGGCGGCCGCCATGCGGTACACCGAGTGCCGCCTGACGCCGCTGGCGATGGAGATGCTGGCCGGTATCGACGAGGAGACCGTCGACTTCCAGGGCAACTACGACGGCCGCACCCAGGAGCCGGTCGTCCTGCCCGCGCGCATCCCGAACCTGCTGATCAACGGCTCCGCCGGGATCGCGGTCGGCATGGCCACGAACATGCCGCCGCACAACCTGCGCGAGGTGTCCGAGGCCGTCTTCTGGATGCTGGACCACCCCGAGGCGGAGGCCGAGGAGGCGCTCACCGCCTGCATGGAGCGGATCAAGGGCCCCGACTTCCCGACCCACGGCCTCATCGTCGGCCGCGAGGGCATCGAGGACGCCTACCGCACCGGCCGCGGCTCGGTGCGCATGCGCGCCGTCGTCACCGTCGAGGAGGACGCCCGCGGTCGCGTGCAGCTCGTCGTCACCGAGCTGCCCTACCAGGTCAACCCCGACAACCTGGCCGAGAACATCGCCGACCTGGTCAAGGAGGGGCGGCTCCAGGGCATCAGCGAGATCGCCGACGAGTCCTCCGACCGCGTCGGCCGCCGGCTGGTCATCACGCTGCGCCGTGACGCGGTCGCAAAGGTCGTCCTGAACAACCTCTACAAGCACACGCAGCTGCAGACCTCCTTCGGCTGCAACATGCTCTCGATCGTCGACGGCGTGCCGCGCACGCTGCGCCTGGACGAGCTGGTGCGCAACTGGGTCAACCACCAGATCGAGGTCATCCAGCGGCGCACCCGGTACCGGCTGCGCAAGGCCGAGGAGCGCGCGCACATCCTGCGCGGCTACGCCAAGGCCCTCGACCAGCTCGACGAGGTCATCGCCCTCATCCGGCGCAGCCCCTCGGCCGAGGAGGCGCGCGGCGGCCTGATGGAGCTCCTGGACATCGACGAGGTCCAGGCCATCGCCATCCTCGACCTCCAGCTGCGCCGGCTGGCCGCGCTCGAGCGCCAGCGGATCATGGACGAGCTGGCCGAGATCGAGGCCCGCATCGCCGACCTGCAGGCGATCCTCGCCTCGCCGGAGCGCCAGCGGCAGATCGTCAAGGACGAGCTCGCCGAGATCGTCGAGAAGTACGGCGACGACCGCCGGACGAAGTTCGTCCCCAACGAGGGCGACGTCTCGATGGAGGACCTCATCGCGGAGGAGGAGGTCGTCGTCACCATCACCCGCACCGGCTACGCCAAGCGGACCAAGAGCGACCTCTACCGGTCGCAGCGCCGCGGCGGCAAGGGGGTGATGGGCGCCCAGCTCAAGCAGGACGACATCGTCGACCACTTCTTCGTGGGGTCCACCCACGACTGGATCCTGTTCTTCACGAACAAGGGCCGGGTCTACCGCGCCAAGGCCTACGAGCTCCCGGAGGCCAACCGCACCGCCCGGGGCGCGCACGTCGCCAACATCCTGGCCTTCCAGGGCGACGAGAAGATCGCCCAGGTCATGCAGATCAAGGACTACACGGTCGCCCCGTACCTGGTGCTGGCCACCGCCAAGGGGCAGGTCAAGAAGACCCGGCTGACCGACTTCGACTCCCCCCGACAGGGCGGCGTCATCGCGATCAACCTGCGCGACGGCGACGAGCTGGTCGGCGCCTCGCTGATCGACCCGGAGCAGGACCTCCTGCTGGTCACCCGCAAGGCGATGTCGATCCGGTTCAAGGCCGACGACGCCGCACTCCGACCCATGGGGCGCGCCACCGAGGGCGTCCGCGGCATCTCGCTGTCCGAGGACGACCGCCTGCTGTCGATGATCGTCGTCCAGGAGGGCGTCGACGTGCTGGTCGCCACCGAGCGCGGCTTCGCCAAGCGCACCGGGATCGAGAACTACCCGAACCAGGGTCGCGGCGGCAAGGGCGTGCTCACGGCCGACCCGAAGGCCCGCAAGGGGGCGCTCGTCGGGGCGCTGTCGGTGACCCTCGGCGACGAGCTGTACGCGATCACCTCCGGTGGCGGTGTCATCCGGACGCCGGTCAACGGCGTGCGGCACAACAAGGACCGGGCCACCATGGGCGTCAAGCTCATGAACTTGCCGGAGGACGTGACGATCGTGGCGATCGCGCGTACGACGGACAACGACGAGCCCGCCGCCTAGGGTGAGTAGCTAGTCACGCAAGCGACTGCGGCTCCGCGGCGGCCAGAAACCGCCGCGGAGCCCGGCACTGGAGGAGCGGCGTCGCCGCTGCGGAACGGGAGACTGGCATGAGCGACCGGACGCACGGTTCGGTGCGCACCGACTCCCGGGCAGGGGACGGGAGCGCGGCGGAGGGCAGCCCCGCGGACGGGGCGCCGGCGCCCACGCAGTCCATCCCCGCCACCGGCAGCCAGCGGGCGCAGTCACCCGGCACGGGAGCGGCACCGGTCGTCCCGCAGCCGCTCAACCCGTCGACCGGTGCCACGCCGGCACAGCAGGGTGCCACCCAGCAGGGTCCGGTGCAGCAGGGCGCGGCGGGGGACGAGACGGCGCAGCAGGCGCCGGTGGCCGACGCGGACGCCGCGGCCGGCGGCTCCGACGACGACGGCGCCCCGCGGGGCGTCTCCGTGGGCGGGGCCCGCACCGGCCGGGGCAAGGCCGGCCGCGGACCGCGCCGCGCCCGCCTGCAGGTGCGCCACATCGACACCTGGTCGGCGCTGAAGATCTCCCTGATGCTGTCGATCGCGCTGTTCTTCATCTGGATGGTGGCGGTCGGCCTGCTGTACATGGTCCTCGGCGGCCTGGGCGTCTTCGAGGCCGTGAACGACCTGTTCGGGCAGATCGGCAGCGCCTCGGGTTCGGAGTCCACCGGCGACGTCGTGACGCTGGGCGTGGTCTTCTGGGGCGCGGCGGTCATCGGGGCGATCAACGTCGTCCTGCTCACCGCGCTGTGCACCGTCGGCACCTTCATCTACAACTTGTGCTCCGACCTCGTCGGCGGGCTCGAGGTCACCCTCTCCGAGCGGGACTGAGCACTTCGTCGTCCTCCGGACGACACCGCGGCCACGTGCCGTCCCCCGCGGGGCGGAGCGTGGCCGTCGTGCCATCCCGGGACCCTCCGGGCCCCACTCGGCCCGACACCGCGGCCACGTGCCGTCCCCCGCGGGGCGGAGCGTGGCCGTCGTGCCATCCCGGGACCCTCCGGGCCCCACTCGGGGCGACCTCGCCGAGGGTGCCGGACCCCCTGCGGGCGTCGTGCGGGGGTCACGTATGCTGTTCGAGGTCCACGGGCCTGTAGCTCAGGCGGTTAGAGCGCATCCCTGATAAGGATGAGGCCGGAGGTTCAAGTCCTCCCAGGCCCACCCGTGTACCGGAGCCTCGCGGTTCCGCGTCCCCCCGCACGTCGCCTCCGCGGCGAGCGAAGCGCCCGAGGAGGTTCTCCGCGTGCTGAAGAAGCTGGCGCTCGTCGCCGCCGCAGCCGGTGCACTCGTCGCCGTCCGGAAGCGGTCCACCGACCGGACCGAGGCCGATCTCTGGCGCGAGGCCACGAGCGGCCCGGGCGCCGTCAGCACGCCCACCCGCTGATCCACCGGCCCGCGCAGGGCCACCCGGGGACGTAGCTCAATTGGCAGAGCACCGCCTTTGCAAGGCGGGGGTTAGGGGTTCGATTCCCCTCGTCTCCACACCTGGGGCCGCGGACGCCGGCCCACGCCCCGTGCCACCGCGCTCCCGGCCCAGCGACACGCCGCCGGCGCGACGGTGGGAGAGTGGAGCGGTGACTGAATCGACTCCCGCCCGCCGCGCGGTCCTGCACACCAACCACGGCGACATCACCGTGGACCTGTTCCCCGACCACGCCCCCAAGACGGTCGCGAACTTCGCCGATCTCGCCGAGGGCACCCGCGAGTGGACGCACCCCGCGACCCGCGAGAAGACGACCGACAAGCTCTACGACGGCACGATCTTCCACCGGATCATCTCCGGCTTCATGATCCAGGGCGGCGACCCGCTCGGGCAGGGCATCGGTGGCCCCGGCTACCAGTTCGGCGACGAGATCCACCCCGACCTCGCCTTCACCAAGCCCTACCTGCTCGCCATGGCCAACGCCGGCCCGGGCACCAACGGCTCCCAGTTCTTCATCACCGTCGCCCCCACCACGTGGCTGACCGGTAAGCACACCATCTTCGGCGAGGTGGCCGACCAGGGGAGCCGGGACGTCGTCGACCGGATCGCCGCCGTCTCCACCGGCCGCAACGACCGCCCCGTCGAGGACGTGGTGATCGAGTCCGTCGAGGTGCAGCGCAGCTGAGCACGGAACCGCACGGCGGGGGCGCGGCCGACCAGCCGCCGCCCCCGCCACCGGCCTGCTACCGCCACCCGGAGCGGCCCACGGGCATCCGGTGCGCGCGGTGCGGCCGTCCCATCTGCCCCGACTGCATGATCCCGGCGTCGGTCGGATTCCAGTGCCCGGCGTGCGTCCGGGAGGGCACGGCGTCGGTGCGCGCGCCCAAGCGCACCTCCGGCCTGAAGGCAGCCGCCACCCGCTGGGGCGGCGTCACGGTGACGCTGATCGCGATCAACGTCGTCATGTTCCTGGTGACGGCGGTGTCGGCGGGCCTGGCCGGCAACGCCCCGCTGGAGAACTACCGCTCGCCGGTCTTCGTCGACCTCGCGCAGTACCCGCTCCTGGTCGAGCTGGGCGAGCCGTGGCGGCTGCTCACCGCGGCGTTCCTGCACATCGGCCTCGTGCACCTGGTGCTCAACATGCTGGCGCTGCTGGTGTTCGGCTCCGAGCTGGAGCGGCAGCTGGGGCGGGCGCGCTTCCTGGCCCTGTACGTCGTCTCCGCGCTGGGCGGCTCCACCGCCATCCAGCTGTTCGGCGACTTCGCCCGGCCCGTCGCCGGGGCCTCCACGGCCATCTACGGCCTCCTGGGCGCCCTCGGCGTGCTCATGGTGGTCCGCCGCCAGGACGTGCGGGGCATCCTGGTCCTGCTGGGCATCAACATCTTCATCAGCTTCCTGCCCGGCATCTCGCTTCTGGGGCACCTCGGCGGCCTGGTCACCGGCGCGGTGGTCGCGGCGCTGCTGATCGGCACCCGCCGCCGCACCGCCGTCCAGGTGGCCGGCATCGGCGCGCTGGCGGTGCTGCTCCTCGTGCTCGCCCTCGGCGTCTCGCACGTCACCGGCGTCTGACGGCGGCGGCCCGGCGGCCGCGGCGTCACCGCGCCGGACCGCCCCCGGGGCGCAGCTCGGCGAGCTCGCCGGCCACCGTCGCGGGGTCGGCGCCCAGGTCCCAGCGGCCCAGGACGAGCAGCAGGCCGTCGTCCACACCCCCGGCGGGCCCCTCGAGCTCCAGGGTGCGGACCGTCGTCCCCCAGCGCCGGGCACTGCGGACGCGCACCCGCAGCAGCCCCCAGGGCAGCACCCGGGTACCGGTCAGCGTCCGCACCGCGACCCCGTCGGGGCCTGCGGCCAGCCGCGGCCGGAGCAGCGCCTCGCGGACGGCGAGGGCGACCAGCAGCAGCGCGGCGCCGCCGACCAGGATCCGGCCGGCCGGGTCCAGCAGCAGGGCGACCGCGCCGAGCACCACGGCGCCCGCGGCGAGACCGGCCGGCAGGGCTGCCGGGGGAGACCACTGCACGCCCACCAGCGTGCCAGGTGTGGCGCGGAACATACGATCGCGGTCAGGGTGGCCGGCCGGCGCACCCGACCGTCGTCCCCGAGGAGTGGGTCCATGCGTGATGCCGTCATCTGTGCCGCCGTCCGTACGCCGGTGGGCAAGCGAGGGGGTGGGCTCTCCGGGGTGCACGCGGTCGACCTCTCCGCCCACGTGCTGCAGGCGCTCGCCGAGCGCTCCGGCATCGACCCGGCCGTCGTCGAGGACGTCTTCTGGGGCTGCGTGAGCCAGGTCGGGGAGCAGACCTTCAACATCGGGCGCAACGCGCCGCTGGCCGCCGGCTGGCCGGAGTCGGTCCCCGGCACCACCATCGACCGGCAGTGCGGGTCCTCCCAGCAGGCCGTCGCCTTCGCCGCGGCCACCGTCATCAGCGGCCAGGCCGACGTCGTCGTCGCCGGAGGGGTGGAGTCGATGAGCCGGGTGCCCATGGGCTCCGCCCGGGCCGACGGCATCGCGGGCAAGCCGCTGGGCCCGCGCTTCCTGGAGCGCTACGACGGGGTGTACCCCAACCAGGGCATCGGCGCCGAGATGATCGCCGAGCGCTGGGGCTTCTCCCGCACCCAGCTCGACGAGTTCGCCCTCTCCTCGCACGAGAAGGCGGCCAAGGCGCAGGCCGACGGCGCCTTCGACGAGGAGATCGCACCGGTCACCCTGCCCGACGGCACGGTGGTCAGCGCCGACGAGGGCATCCGTCCCGGCGGCACGCTCGAGAAGCTCGCCTCCCTGAAGACGCCGTTCAAGGAGGACGGCGTGATCACCGCCGGCAACGCCAGCCAGATCTCCGACGGTTCGGCCGCCCTGCTGGTGACCACCAGCGAGAAGGCCCGCGAACTCGGCCTGCGCCCGATGGTGCGCATCCACACGACGGTCATGGCCGGCGACGACCCGGTCATCATGCTGACCGCGCCCATCCCGGCCACGCAGAAGGTGCTGGCACGTTCGGGGCTGTCGATCGACGACATCGGCGTCTTCGAGGTCAACGAGGCGTTCGCGCCGGTGCCCATGGCGTGGATGGCCGACACCGGTGGCGACGCCGCCCGGCTCAACCCGCTGGGCGGCGCCATCGCGCTGGGGCACCCGCTGGGCGGCTCGGGCGCGCGGATCATGACCACCCTCGTCCACCACATGCAGGCGACCGGCACCCGGTACGGCCTGCAGACGATGTGCGAGGGCGGCGGCACGGCCAACGCGACGATCCTGGAGCTCCTGGACGCCTGACCGCCCCGCCGCACTCCCCACCAGCCCCCGGCCGCCCGGCCGGGGGCTCGTGCCGTTCCGGGGCCGGCGGCCCACCGGTGGACGGCGCTTCCTCTCCGTGCACGTGCGGAAGCGTCGGGTGACCCGGACGGGTCCGTCCACAGCTCCCGCCCGGCCGGTGTATCCGCAGGTCAACGCGGGTAGGGCGGTGCACGGTCAGCGTCCCGTCCGGGCGCACATGTCGACTCGTCCACAGCTGGGTACACAGCTGGGGACAGACTCACACGGCTGTAGTTACGCCGATGGACGGCTCGTCACACGCGCCCCAGCGGTCGGGAAAGCCCAGGTCAGCGGCGAACGGACCCGGACGGTCCCTCCACACTCGGTGGACAACCCTGGGGGTGGGCCGTCATGTCGACCTGTGGACGACGGTGACCGCTGTGCACAGTCGCGGATCGCCCCGCCGCCCCGGCCGCGGGAACGAGCGAGGCCCCCGTCCCGGTGGGGGCGAGGGCCTCGCGCGGCGATCGGTGGCTGCGGGCTACCGCCAGCGCATCGACATGATCAGCCCGGCGACCATGGCACCGAAGCCCACGGCGAAGTTCCACGCCGACAGCGACTGCATGAACGGGATCTGGTCGCCGGCGACGTAGAACACGACGATCCACAGCAGCCCGAGCAGCATGAGGGTGACCATGACCGGCGCCCACCAGCGCGGGCTGGGCTGCAGCGCCTTGGCCTGCGCCCCCCGCGAGCGGACGACGTCCTCCGGCGGCGTGTACACCGACTTCTTGCGCACCTTCGACTTGGGCACGTGCGTACTCCCTCCCGGCGGCCGGACTCGTCCTCCCGGCCGGAACTGCCCCCCAGACTAAACTTCCGGGGGACGTCGGCAGCGCTGCTCCACCCGTACGCGCCGACCCCGTCCGCTCCGAGGGAGGTACCCGGTGGCCCGCTGGTCGCTGCCCGGACGCTCCGCCTCCGCCTGGGGAGCGCTCGTCCCGGTCGTCGCCCTGGCCGCCGGCCTGCTCTTCGCCACCTCCGGCCGCACCGCCCAGGGCAGCGACCTGCGCGCCGGTGAGGTCACGCAGCTCTCCCAGCTCGTGGAGGAGCGGGACGCGGCCGTGGTCCGCCAGGAGCGCCAGCTGGTCCAGCTGCAGGCCCAGGTGCAGCGGCTCACCGACCAGGTGGCGACCCGGGACGGCGACGTGGCCCAGGAGCAGGCCGTCGCCGAGGCCGGGGCCCCCTCGGCCGGCCTGACGCCGGTCACCGGCGCCGGGGTGGTCATCACCCTCGACGACGCCCCCCAGCGGTCCGACGGCAGCCTCCCGCGGGGCGCCCGCCCCGACGACCTCGTCATCCACCAGAGCGACGTCCAGGCCGTCGTCAACGCCGTGTGGGCGGCCGGCGCCGAGGGGGTGGCGGTGATGGACCAGCGGCTCATCTCCACGAGCGCCGTCCGGTGCGTGGGCAACACCCTGCTGCTGCAGGGCCGCACCTACTCGCCGCCGTTCGTCGTCACCGCCGTGGTGGACGCGTCCCGGGTGGAGGCAGCGCTGGACGCCTCGCCGCAGGTGGCCGTCTTCGAGCAGGCGGTGGCCTCCTGGGGGCTCACCTTCGAGGTGCGCGAGCGGCCCCAGGTGACCGTCCCCGCCTACGATGGCGGCCTCACCCTGCAGCACGCGGCCGCCGGCTGACCGTCCGGCCGTCCGCGGGTGCCCGTGCGGCACCCCTGAACCCGCTAGGAGCTCGACCGCGATGACCGCCGCCGACCGTCCGGTCCTCGTCGTCGACAACTTCGACAGCTTCGTCTACAACCTGGTCCAGTACCTGGGCCAGCTCGGCGTCCGGTGCGAGGTGCGGCGCAACGACGCCGTCACCGCGGACGAGCTCCCCGACCTCGACGTCGCCGGCGTGCTGCTCTCCCCCGGCCCCGGTGCGCCGGCGGACGCCGGCGTGACCGTGCCGATGGTCCGCGCCGCCGCCGAGCAGGGCATCCCCGTCCTCGGGGTGTGCCTGGGCCACCAGGCGATCGCGGAGGCGTTCGGCGCGGAGGTGGTGCGCGCCCCCGAACTGCTGCACGGCAAGACCAGCCAGGTGGTGCACGAGGGCCAGGGCGTCCTCGCCGGCCTCCCGTCGCCGTTCACGGCCACCCGCTACCACTCGCTGGCCGTGGACGCCGCGACGGTGCCCGACGAGCTGGAGGTCACCGGGCGCACCCCCTCGGGCCTGGTGATGGCGCTGCGGCACCGCGAGCTGCCCATCGAGGGCGTCCAGTTCCACCCCGAGTCGGTGCTCACCGAGGGCGGCCACCGGATGCTGGCGACCTGGCTGGCCGCGTGCGGCCTCGCGCCCGACGAGGAGCTGGTGGCCGCCGCCACCGCGAGCGCGCAGCGGCTCTCCTCCGCCATCGCCTGAGCCCGGCAACGCAGCAGGGCCCCTCCCGGACGGGAGGGGCCCTGCTGCATGTCCCCGGGAGGACTCAGTCCCCGACGCCGTCCTCGGTGGGCGGCGTGACCGGCTCCGTGGGGACGGGCGGGCTCGAGGTGGTCGGGGTCGCCGGCTCCTCCGCCGGGACCGGGATGGCGACGAGGAGGGTGATCGTCTCGCCGGAACCGACGTCGTCCCCGGCCGACGGGTCGGTCTCGACGACGGTGCCCGGCGCCACGTCGTCGCGCTCGACGTCCTGGCGGGTGATCTGCCCGGCGCCGAAGCCGGCGTCCTGCAGGGCCGCGCGCGCCTGGGCCTCGGGCTGGTTGACCACGTCGGGCATCTCGACGGTGCCCGTGGAGACGCTCAGCGTGATCGGGGTCTCCAGGTCCGCCTGGCTCGACTCGGCGGGGCTCACGGCGGCCACCCGGCCCTCGTCGAACTCGATGGAGTCGACCTGCCGGCTGGAGATGTTCGTGAACCCGGCCTGCTCGAGGTTGGCGCGCGCCTGGTCCTCGGTGAGGCCGACGACGTTGGGCACCTGGACGGTGTCGGGGCCGGCGCTGACCACCAGGTCGACCTCGCTGCCCTCCTCCACCCGGCTCCCGCTCGGCGGCGTGCTGCCCAGCACCTGGCCCTCGGGCACGGTGCCGCTGGCCTCCTGCGTCACCTCGCCGACGACCAGACCGGCCCCGGTGATGGCCTGCTCCGCGGCCGCCTGGTCCAGGTTGAGCAGCGGCGGCACCGTGACCTGGGCGACGGCGGGGGTCTCCTCGCCGCGGGTCAGCGCCACCGCGGCGGCGATCGCGCCGCCCAGCAGCAGCACGCCGAGGACCGCGACGATCGCGATGATCCGCCGCTTCCGCCGCCGGTCGCCGTCGTCGTCCCAGTCGTCGTCGCCGTACCCGCTGGCGTAGCCGCCGACCGGGGCGCCGATGATCGCGGTCTTCTCGGCGTCGCCCATGACCGGCGTCGCCTCGACCCGCTGCCCGGCCAGCGCCCGGAGCAGGTCGTTGCGCATCTCGGCGGCCGACTGGTACCGGTTGGCGGGGTTCTTGCTCATCGCCTTGAGCAGGATCGCGTCCAGCTCCGGCGGCACGTCCGGGTTGATCGACGACGGCAGCCGGGGGTCCTCGCGGACGTGCTGGTAGGCCACCGACACCGGGGAGTCGCCGGTGAACGGCGGGGCCCCGGTGACGAGCTCGTAGAGCAGGCAGCCCAGCGAGTAGACGTCGGACCGGGCGTCCACACCCTCGCCGCGGGCCTGCTCGGGGGAGAGGTACTGGGCGGTCCCTATCACCGCTGCGGTGGAGGTCATCGTGGCCGCGGAGTCCGAGACCGCGCGGGCGATCCCGAAGTCCATCACCTTGACCGAGCCCTGCGGGGTGATCATGACGTTCCCGGGCTTCACGTCCCGGTGCACGATGCCGTTGCGGTGGCTGAAGTCGAGGGCGCCGCAGATGTCGGCGGCCAGGCTCATGGCCCGCTCGACCGGCAGCCGGCCCTCGCGCCGGAGCACGTCGCGCAGCGTCTCGCCCTCGACGTACTCCATGACGATGTACGGGGTCGCGCCGCTGGGCGTGCGGTCCTCACCGGTGTCGTAGACGGCGACGATCGCCGGGTGGTTCAGCGACGCCGAGGCCTGCGCCTCGCGGCGGAAGCGGACCTGGAAGGAGGGGTCGCGGGCCAGGTCGTGGCGCAGCACCTTGACCGCCACCTCGCGGCCGAGGCGCAGATCGCGTCCGTGGTGGACCTCGGCCATGCCGCCGCGGCCCAGGACTCCGCCGATCTCGTAGCGCTCACCGAGCACCTGCGGCGTGGTCATCGACGGTCCTCTCGGGCTGTTCCGTGCAGCCTCCGCGGCCCGGTGGTGCGGGGGCTGCCCGCGACGGTCGGTGCCGCGGACTGCTGGCCGCCGGCGAGCCTAACCGCAGAACGGCCCGCAACCCGGGATCGCCATGTCGGAGTGCTCATGGCTGATTACCCACGGTCGTCGCCGCATTGGCATCGGGGTCGGTCTCCGGGTCGTCCGGCTCGTCCGGCGGTGGCGGTGCGGTGGTCGTGGTGGGCGCCGGAGTCCCCCCGGCGGTGGTGGACGACGAGGTCGTCGCGCCCGTCGTGCCCGTCGGCTCGGTGGGCCCGGTGGGCTCGGTGGTCCCGGTGGGGGCCGTGGTCGTCGTCGGCGCCGTGGTGGTGGTCGGCGCCGACGTCTCGCCCTCGTCGCCCCCCTCGTCGTCCTCCACGGGAGCGGGGTCGTAGTCGTCGGGCGCGTAGAAGAGCGTGATCGGGGTGTCCGGGGTCGCCTCGACCCCCGAGGGGTCGATGCCGGCGACGTCGTTCTGGTCCAGGGTCTGGCCCAGGGCGGTCAGCAGCCCCGCGCTGGCCTCCTCCTGCGTGACCGTGGTGAAGCCGGCCTCGCGCAGCTCCTCCTCCACCTCGTCGGCGTCGCGCCCGATGTACCGCGCCGGATCGAGGAGGATCCCGTCGGCCTCGGCGCTGGTGGTGGCCGCGCCGGTGGTGGGGGACGCGTCCTGCCCGGTGGAGTCGGCGGAGTCCCGCAGCAGCAGCCAGGTGGTGCCGGCGACCAGGAGGACGAGCACCAGGGCCGCCGCCGGCCAGAGCCAGCGAGGGGTGCGGCGCGCCGGTGGCTCGTCGCCGTCGGCCCAGTCGTCGTCGTCCGGCGGTGCCTGGAGCGGCGGCATGGGACGGCCACCGGTGGCGGGCGCCACCGCGGGCATCCCGGCGGCCGGGGTGGCGAAGACCTGGGTGCGGTCGCCCCCGACGTCCACGATCTCGGTGGGGGTCGTGGCCGGTGCGACCACGGGGCCGGCCCCGGCCAGGGTGTCGCCGGCGCCGACCCGGCGGACGGCGTCGGCGAACGCGCCGCCGTCGGTGAACCGGTCGGCGGGGTCCTTGGCCAGGGCGCGCTCGACGAGGAGCCGGACCGCCGGGGGGACGTCACCGGGGAGCGGGGGCGGCGGCCGGTTGATGTGGGCCAGCGCGATGGCCACCTGCGAGGCGCCGTCGAAGGGACGGACGCCGGCCAGGCACTCGAAGCCGACCACGCCGAGGGAGTAGACGTCGGAGGCGGCGGTGACCTCCATGCCCTGGGCCTGCTCGGGGGAGAGGTACTGGGCGGTGCCCACCACCATCCCGGTGCGGGTCAGCGGGGCGGCGTCGCGGGCCTGGGCGATGCCGAAGTCGGTCAGCTTGACCACGCCGTCGGGGCGGACGATCAGGTTGCCCGGCTTGATGTCGCGGTGGACCACGCCGGCCCGGTGCGCGGCGGAGAGTCCGTCGGCGGCCTGGCCGAGGACGTGCAGCGTCCAGTCGACCGGCAGCCGCCCCTCCTCGTGCAGGATCGTCACCAGCGGCTGGCCCTCGACGAACTCCATGACCAGGAACGCCAGGGTCTGGACGCCGCTGTCGTCGGTGGTCTCGCCGTAGTCGTAGACCGAGGCGATGTTGGGGTGCGACAGCGCCGCGGTGTGCCGCGCCTCGTTGCGGAACCGGGCCAGGAAGCTCGGGTCGTTGGTGTACTCGGTCTTGAGCACCTTCGCCGCGACGATCCGGTCCAGCACCCGGTCGCGCGCCTTCCACACCTCGCCCATGCCGCCGGTGGCGATGGGAGCCGTGATCTCGTAGCGCCCGGCCAGCAGGCTGCCGATCCCCAGTGCCATCAGCCGCCCTGCCCGTCGAACCAGGCCGCCAGGACGTCCCGTGCGATCGGGGCCGAGACGTCGCCGCCGGTGCCGCCCCCGTTGGCCACGAACACGGCGACGGCGATCTGCGGGTCGTCGGCCGGCGCGAAGCCCATGAACCAGTTGTGGTCGGGCACGCCCTCGCGCACCTGCGCGGTACCGGTCTTGCCGGCCACGTCGATGCCGGGCAGGCGCGCGGCGCGCCCCGAGCCGCGGGCGACGACGCTGACCATCATCTCGGTGAGCTGGTCGGCCACCTGGGCCGAGACCGGCTCGTTGAGCACCTCCGGGTCGGCCGAGTCGATCACCGTCAGGTCCGGAGCGCGCAGCTCCTCGACGAGGTAGGGCTTCATCTGCACGCCGTCGTTGGCCACCGCGGAGGCGACCATCGCCGCCTGGAGCACCGTCATCCGGACGTCGCGCTGGCCGATGGAGGTCTGGGCCAGGGCGGCGTCGTCGACGATGTCGCCCACGGTGCTCGGCGCGACCTGCAGCGGGATCTCCAGGCCGCCCTCGTCGAGCCCGAACGCCTCGGCCATCTCGCGCACCTGGTCCTCACCGAGGTCCAGGCCGAGCTGGGCGAAGGCGGTGTTGCACGAGATGGTGAGCGCGTCGGTGAGCGACTGCTCGCCGCTGGGGCTGCAGGCCGAGCCGCCGAAGTTGGGGATGACCCGGCTGCTGTTGGGCAGCGGCAGCTCCCGGGGCGCAGGGACGACGGACTCGGGGGTCAGCCCGTCCTCCAGCGCGGCGGCCGCCACGATCACCTTGAACAGCGACCCGGGCGGGAAGTTGTCCCCGATCGTGCGGTTCACCCGCGGGTCGGGGTCCGCCCCGGTGAGCTGCTCCATGTTCTCGCGGATGACCGAGGGGTCGTGGCCGGAGACCAGGCCCGGGTCGTAGGTCGGCGTGCTGGCCATCCCGAGGATCGCCCCCGTCTCCGGGTCGAGCGCCACGACGCCACCGGTCACGCCGTCCAGGCCGGCCATCGCGGCCGCCTGCACGTCCGGGTCCAGCGTGAGGACGACGTCCCCGCCGGCGGGGTCGCGCCCGGTGAACAGGTCGGCGATGCGGCGGACGAAGAGCCGGTCGTCGTCCCCGGAGAGCACGTCGTTCATGACGTCCTCGAGGTACCGGTTGCCGTACACCAGCGAGTGGTACCCGGTGACCGGCGCGTACAACGGCCCCTGCGGGTAGGTGCGCAGGTACTCCAGGCGACCGTCGGTGGGGACGGAGAGGGCGACCTCGGTGCCCTCGACGATGATCGAGCCGCGCTCGCGGTCGTAGGACTCGGCGATCACGCGGGTGTTGCGGGTGTCCGTGCGCAGGTCGTCGGAGCGGACGACCTGGATGACGTTGACGTTGACGATCAGCAGCGTGAACAGCACCAGCACGCTGATCGCCACCCGCCGCAGCGGGGCGTTCACGGCGTCACCACCTCGGTCGGGGCATCACCCAGGCGCACGGGCGTGGCGTGCGGCGCCGCCGGGCGGCGGGCGGCGTCGCTGATCCGCACCAGCAGGGCGACCAGCACGAAGTTGGCCACCAGCGACGACCCGCCGTAGGCCAGGAACGGCGTGGTGAGGCCGGTCAGCGGGAGCAGCCCGGTGACGCCGCCGAGGACGACGAACACCTGCCAGGCGACGGCGAACGCGAGGCCGGTGGCCAGCAGCTTGCCGAAGGCGTCGCGGACGACGAGCGAGGTGCGCAGCCCGCGCTCGACCAGGATCAGGTAGACGACGATCACCGCGACCAGCCCGAACAGCCCGAGCTCCTCGCCGACGGCGGCGGCGATGAAGTCGCTCTTGGCCACCGGCACCTGGTCGGGGCGGCCGCCGCCGAGGCCCGCACCGAAGAGCCCGCCGGTGCCCAGGCCGAACAGCGACTGCATCAGCTGGTAGCCGGCGCCGTCGTAGTACGCCGACGGGTCCAGCCAGGTGTTCACCCGCGCCTGCACGTGGGCGAAGATCTGGTAGGCGATGAACGCCCCGCCGGCGAAGAGCGCCAGGCCGATGAACAGCCAGCTGGCGCGCTCGGTGGCCACGTAGAGCATCACCACGAATATGCCGAACAGCAGCAGCGAGCTGCCCAGGTCGCGCTCGAAGACGAGCACCAGGATGGAGACGATCCACGCCAGCAGCACCGGGCCCAGGTCGCGGCCGCGCGGCAGCTCGATGCCGGCCACCTTCTTGCTCGCGAGCGCCAGCACGTCGCGCTTGTCCACGAGGTAGGCGGCGAAGAAGACGACGAGGCAGATCTTCGCGAACTCGCCCGGCTGGATGGAGAAGCCGGCGACGCGGATCCAGATCTTGGCCCCGTTGACCTCGGAGATCGACGCCGGCAGGACGGCCGGGATGGCCAGCAGCACCAGCCCGATGAGCGCCAGGGTGTAGGCGAACCGGGAGAGGGTCCGGTGGTCGCGGACGACGACGAGCACCGCGACGAAGAGGGCGACCCCGAGGGTGGCCCACACCAGCTGCACCGGGGCGTCCTCCCGGGTGACGGTGCTGCCCACCTGCCCGGCGGCGAGGTCGAGCCGGTGGATCACCGCCAGCCCCAGGCCGACGAGCAGCGCGACCGACGGCAGCAGCAGCGGGTCGGCGTAGGAGGCCCACCGGCGGACGACGAGGTGCGCGACGACCCACAGCGCGGTGATCCACGCGCTGAAGCCGGCCATCTGCGGGCGCAGCTCCCCGGTGACGGTGAGGTCGACGATGATCTGCGCGACCACCGTGATCAGCACGGCGAAGGCGAGCAGCAGCGCCTCGGTGCCCCGCCGGGTGGGTGTCGCGGCGGCAGCGGCGCGGGGGTCGGTGACGGGTCCGGCCATCAGTCGACCTCCCGGCAGTCCACCCCCGGCACGGGGGCCGAGGTGGTCCGTGCCGACGTCGGGGCGGCCACCTCGTCCTCGAGCGCCGGGGCCTCGGGCAGGGCGGCGTCGCCGGGGGCGGGCTCCTGGGCGGTCGTCGGGCTCGCCGCCGGGGGCGTCGGCGTGCCGGTGGGCGTGGTGGCGCCGGTGGCACCGGTGGTCGTCCGGCAGATCGGCAGCCGCTGGTCGGCCAGCGCGGAGACGATCCGCTCGGCGTCGGCGGAGTCGTCCGCGGTGATGCTCCCGAGCACCCGGTTGCGCGCGGCCGGCGTCAGGTCGGCGAGCGCGAGGTCGGTGCCCCGGTCGAGGCGGTGCAGGTCCATCCCCAGGAAGGAGACGTCGAGGCCGCGGAAGACGGCCACCTGCCGGTCGTCGCCGGAGCCGTTCACCCCCACGAACCAGTTGTTGAGCGCCCAGAAGTACATGCCGATCGCCCCTGCCACCAGCACGGTGAGAAGGGCCCCCGCCACCAGGAGGATGCGCACCGGGCGGCGGCGGGCGGAGGGGCCGCCGCCCGTCGGCAGCGTGGGTGTCGGCGGCGGAGCGGCGGCCTGGTCGGCGAGGGCCGCCCGGCCGGCGGCCGACCGCGGATCCACCTCGCGCTGCCCGACGTTGTCGCCCGCGGCGCCGTCGACGACCGGGTCGAAGCGGCCGTTGCTGCCGGTGTCCTCGAGGACGTCGGCGACGATCACGGTGATGTTGTCCGGCCCGCCGCTGCGCAGCGCCAGCTCGACGAGCCGGTCGGCGGTCGCCTCCGGGTCGGGGTTCTGCAGCGCCTCGGCGAGGGTCTCCTCGCTGACGACGCCCGAGAGGCCGTCGGAGCACAGCAGGTAGCGGTCGCCGGCGCGCGCCTCGCGCATGGAGAGGTCGGGTTCCACCTCCTGCCCGTTGAGGGCGCGCAGCAGCAGGGAGCGCTGCGGGTGGTGGTTGGCCTCCTCCGGCGTGATCCGGCCGTCGTCGATCAGCGTCTGCACGAAGGTGTCGTCGTGGGTGATCTGGGTGAACTGGCCGTCGCGCAGCAGGTAGGCGCGCGAGTCGCCGACGTGGCAGAGCGCCAGCCGACCGCCCGCGAACAGGATCGCGGTGAGCGTGGTGCCCATGCCCTCGAGCTGCGGGGACTCCCGGATCACCTCGCGCAGGTGCTCGCTGCCCTCGTGGACGGCGGAGCGCAGCGACTGCAGCATGTCGCCGGTGGGGGTGTCGTCGTCGAGGTGCTCGAGGGCGGCGATCACCACCTTGCTCGCGATGTCTCCGGCGGCGTGGCCGCCCATGCCGTCGGCCACGGCCAGCAACCGGGGCCCGGCGTAGACCGAGTCCTGGTTGTTGCCGCGGATGAGGCCGCGGTCCGAGCGCGCGGCGTAGCGGAGGACCAACGTCACGAACGCAGCTCCAGTGCGGTCTGGCCGATGCGGATCGGCTGGCCGGGGGCGACCTGCAGCGGGCCCTGCACGCGCTGCTGGTCCAGGTAGGTGCCGTTGGTGGAGCCGAGGTCCTCGACGTACCACTGACCGCCCCGGTTGGTCAGGCGGGCGTGCCGGGAGCTGGCGAAGTCGTCGGTGAGGACCAGCGTCGAGTCGTCGGCGCGGCCGATGAGGATCGGCTGGTCACCGAGGGTGATCTTGGTCCCGGTCAGCGGTCCGGCGGTGACCACCAGCGACTTGGGGCCGCGGTGCCCGCGCTTCTTCGGGGTGGCGGCACGCGGCGGGACGGTGGCGACGCGACCGGGGCGGCCGCCGAACAGGTCGGCCCGCACCACGCGGAACGCGGCGAAGATGAACAGCCACAGCAGCAGCAGGAAGCCGAAGCGGAAGATCTGGACGACGAGCTCGGTCACGGGCGCACCCCGCCCTGCACCTGCCCGGCACCGCGGCGGAGCGGCTGCTCCCGGATCCGGCCCGGCGGCCACCGCACGGGCCCGGTCACGCCCCGTCCTGCCGGTAGACGAGCACCGAGTGGCCGATGCGGATCACGTCGCCGTCGCTGAGCGGCTGCCGGTTGATCCGCCGGCCGTTGACCAGCGTGCCGTTGGTGGAGCCCAGGTCCTCCACGGTGGCGACGTCGCCGTCCAGGACGACGTCGACGTGCTTGCGGCTGACGCCGGTGTCGGGGATGCGGATGTCGGCCTCGGTGCCGCGGCCGATGACGTTGCGGCCCGTGGAGAGCTCGTGCCGGGTGCCCGGGCCGTCGACGACCAGCACGTGCGTCACCGTCGTCCGCGAGCCCGCGCGCCCGACGACGGAGGGGTTCTGCTTGCCGGTGTCGGTGGCCATCCGCCCGCGCAGCGGTGGGAGCGGGGGCAGCGGCGGGTGGCCGGGCACCGGGACGGAGGCCAGCGGGGGCGCGTCGGCGCGCACGTGCGGCCGGGCCGGGTCGGCGACCTGGGAGCTGACCTCGAAGACGCCGGTGGTCAGCTCGTCGTCCCGCTCGAGCGCGACGGTGACCTTGTCGAAGACCTGGTAGCCCTCGTCCTCGATGTGCTCGGTGACCATGTCGGCGAGCTCGCCGGCCAGCTGGTCGGACCACTGGCCCAGGTGCTCGTAGTCGGTCTCGCCGAGGCGGACCACGTAGACGTTGGGCGCCAGGACCCGGCCCTCACCGAGGATCGAGCGCTGCTCGTCGGCCTCGCGCTGGAGGGCCTTGGCGATCTCGGCGGGGTGGACCTTGCCCTTGAAGAGGCGGGCGAAGGCCAGGCCGACCATCCCTTCGAGCCGGCGCTCGAAGCGCTGCAGCACACCCACAGTCGCTCCTCTGCGCTCGCCGGACGTCCCGCTCTGCCATCCGTGATCGTAGCCGGGCCGGGCGCGGCTGACCGCCCAGGAAGCCGCGACGCCCGACACGTCGTGTCCGCGTGCGCCGCGGCGGCACCCCTCGGCGGCGGACCGCCGCGCGGCTGCTACTGTTCTCCCTCGCCAGGGCAAGTGGCGGAATGGCAGACGCGCACGGTTCAGGTCCGTGTGTCCGAAAGGACGTGGGGGTTCAACTCCCCCCTTGCCCACCAGGCAGACAGCGGCCCCCGGGATCTCCCGGGGGCCGCTGTCGTGTCCGGGCGGTCACCTGCTCAGCGCGGCGCCGGGGCGCTGCCCGCGCGCTCGAGGAGGAGCCCGCGGACGGCGGCGGGCTCGGCAGGACGGCCGAACAGGTAGCCCTGGCCCCGGCTGCACGCCATGCCCTGCAGCGCCTCGGCCTGGCTGCACGTCTCCACGCCCTCGGCGACGACGCGGAGGCCGAGGCCGTGGGCGAGGCCGACGATCCCGGCGACCAGCGGGGAGGAGGGCGCAGACCCGGTCAGCTGGGAGGTGAAGGACCGGTCGATCTTCAGCTCGCTCACCGGCAGCCGCTGGAGCTGGGCCAGCGAGGAGTACCCGGTCCCGAAGTCGTCCACGGAGATCCCGACGCCGAGTGCGCGGAGGTGTTCCAGGTGGCCGTGGCTGGTGGCGACCTCGGTGAGCACCTGGCTCTCGGTCACCTCCAGCGTCAGCGACCGGGCCGGCAACCCCGTCTCGGCCAGGACGCGCTGCACCGATGCGGCGAAGTCCGGATCGGTGAGCTGGACGGCGGAGACGTTGACGGCCACCTCCAGCTCCAGCCCGTCCGACCGCCAGTCCGCGACGGTCCGGCAGGCTTCGCGGAGCACGTGGTCGCCGATCTCGCGGATGCGACCGCTGGCCTCGGCGATGGGCACGAAGCAATCCGGCGGTACGGGCCCGAGCGCTGGGTGCTGCCAGCGCGCGAGAGCCTCGACGGCGACGACCCGTCCGGTGGCGAGGTCGACCTGCGGCTGCAGGTGCACGACGACCTCCCCGCGCTCCACCGCGCCGTGCAGGTCGGTCTCCAGGCGCAGGTGCTCCCGTACCCGCTGCTCCGGCAGCCCCGGGGACCCGGACTTGCTGCGGTGCAGATCCTCCTCGGCGCGCTCCAGCAGGTCGTGCGCGAGGTCCCCGGCGGCGTCGGGCAGCCCCCCGGACGACTCGGCCACGGCGAGGCCGATGGCCAGGTCGACGAAGACCTCGTCGTCCCCCGTCCGTACCGGGGCCGCCAGGGACCGGTGGATCCGGTCGGCCACCTCCCGGGCGCCGGGCCCCGACGTGCCGGACAGCAGGACGGCGAACTCGTCCCCGCTGAACCGGGCGACGGTGTCCTGGTCGCGGACCGCCGAGCGCAGTCGCCGCGCGACCTCTGCGAGCACCTCGTCACCAGCGCCGTGCCCGAGGCTGTCGTTGACGCGCTTGAGCCGGCGGACGTCGCAGAAGAGCAGGGCGATGTGGCCGGCCGGCTGGCTCAGCGCGGTCTGCATCTCGGAGAGGAGGAAGGCGCGGTTCGGCAGGCCGGTGAGCGGGTCGTGTGCGGCCTGGTGCCGGATGTCGTCGAGCAGCTGGGTGTTGTCCAGCGCCACGCCGGCCAGGCCGGCCAGCCCCCACATCCGCTCGGTGGTCCCGTCGTCGAGCGTGGTCGGTGCTGCGCGGTGCGCCCAGTAGGCGAGAACGATCCCGACGAGTCGCTCGTCGACCTTGATCGGCACCCCGCCCATGGCGGTGACGCCGAAGTCGCCCAGCACCGCGTCGGCCCACGGTGAGCTCGACCGGTCGACGAGCATCGGGGCGCCCACGGCGATCAGCTCGCACAGCTCTCGGCTGTCCTCCGTGCTCGTCACGAAGCCGGCGGCCCGCTCGGCCAGTTCCGGTGGCCAGCCGCTGAGGCCGGCGATCCGGACGGACTGGGTCCCGGCGTCCCACAGCGCGACGGCGGCGCGGTCGGCACCGCAGAGGCTGGGCACGGCGTCGGCGATGGTCCGGGCGATCTGGCGAGCCTCGCGGCGTCCGGCGAGCGACCGCGCGACGGTGAGCAGCAGGCGGGCGGTCTCCTCCTGCTCGCGCGCCTCGGCGAGGGTGGCCGCCATCTCGATGGCGGCCGCCGCGTGCCGGGCGTAGGCGGTGAGCAGCTGGACGTCACCGGGGAAGGTCGCCTGACCGGGCCAGGCGACGACGGCGAGGACGCCGTAGTCCCTCGTCCCGGAGGTCACCGGCACGGCGAGGACGGAGGTGCCGCCGACCTCCCGGCAGCCGACCTCGAGCCGTTGGTCGCCCAGCGCGGCCAGCGCGGAGGAGCCCAGGCCGCGGGAGCGCACGTGCCGCTGCCCATGGGGGAGGCGGACGTCGAGCACGTAGCCCGGGGCGTGCACCGCGCGGTCCGCACGCTCGGCGACGCGGTCGAGGGTGTCCGCGAGCGAATCCCCGCTGAAGAGGTCGGTGGCGGCCTCCTGGAGGTCGCGCAGCCGCTCCTCCGCGTCCGCGACCGGCGCGTGGACCGCGCCGAGGGACACCCGGCGGTACCGGCCGCGGCCGCGCCAGCGGGAGCGTGCCTGCTGCTCCTGCCAGGTGACGGTGTACTCGCACTGCGGGGCCCCGTCGGCCTGGCACGCCCAGTGCTCGACCACCGCCGGCTCGAGACCGAACAGCACCGGCGCCTTGCGGAGCATCCCGATGTTGTAGTCGCAGTCCACGCGACCCGGGTGGTGCGGCGGCAGCACCCGCCAGCTCAGCCGTGCCTTCCCGTCCGTTGCCGACTCGCAGCGGAACACCGCGGCGGTGTCCAGGCGGGTGGAGATCCGCGAGACCTGGCGGAGCAGCCCGGCGGGGGAGCCGAACGTGGTCAGCACCCGCCGCAGCGCCCTCACCGCGGGGTCGGACATGGCGGCCTCGCCGAGTGCGAGCCCGACCCGCGGGTCACCGAGCTCCTCGGCGGCCGCGTCGAACAGCCGCAGCTTCTCCGGGTACGTCACCCGGCCGCGGAGGCTCTGCAGCGGTGTCCGCCGGTCCGCCAGACCCGCGCGGTCGAGCACGCGCTCGACGGCCCTCTCGCCACCCCGCGCGGCGACCACCCGCAGCAGCAGCCGCGTGGTCACCGTGGAGGTCCCCGCCAGTGCCTTCGTCCCGCCCACGGTCCCCCCCGTCCCGTCCGGCCCGGTGCCGGAGCCGGCCCGGGAGCTCAGCCCTTCGCAGCGGGTATCGACCGATCGCGTCCCGGCTTGAGGCCCCGGATGCGCCCGCCTCCCCCGCAAGGGTCCGGTGGCCCCGCGCGGGACGACGGGCCATCACGGTGCCTCGCCCTCACGGGGGGTCAGGCCGAGCCGCTCGTCCCCTGCACGAAGGCGGCGGAGTCGTAGTAGGTGCGGACGCCGGTGAGCCGCTCCTCGTCGCCCTCGATGACCGTGACGCCCCGGTAGGTGAACGGCTTCCCGCTGCGCAGCGTGCCGGTCGACGTCCACTCGAGCGCCGCGCTGCTCTCCCGATCACGGAGTGGGTGAACGTCGTCTCCAGGTCGCCGAAGACGTTCCGGTAGTCCTCCCAGAAGACCCGGGCGCCGTCCCTGCCGGACGTCTCGTGGTGCTCGTCGAGCTTGACCAGCCGGGCGTCCTCACCGGTGATCTCGAGCATCGGCCCGACGTCGCGGTCGCTGTCGAGCGTGTGCAGCGCGGCGGTGAAGCGCTCGGTCATCGAGTGCACGGTTCCTCCAGGGGCGTCGGTGCGGCCGGGCGGGGTTCGTCCAACCCCGTCGCGCCCTACCCCGTCGTGCCC